>NZ_JBHXIC010000022.1:0-61452 GCF_042723955.1 Cellulosimicrobium cellulans
GTGCCGCGTCTACCATCCGCCGCCCGTTCCTCGCGGCTCCCGCCAGGCCCGCCACGACGCGGCACCACCACCCACCCCGCCCCGGCGTCGTCTCGCCTCGGTCTGTGCCCGCCCCGGGTGACTGCCCGCGGGGCCCTCGGTCTTGCGACTCACGCTTCGCGGCCCATGTCTCTCGCGTCGCACCGGCGGCGCGCACGGCTGCACCTTGGTGCCGTGGCCCGGCGGCGAGCAGGTGATCTTGACGCGTCCCGTGCGTCTGGTGCCTGCCCGATCCGCGCCGCTCGGGTCCAGCCCCGGGCGACCCGACTGCCCTCGGCGGGTCCGACCACCTCGGACGGTGACCCAGCCGCAACGGTGGCCCGACCGCGACGGGCGACCGGCCGCCGTCGGACACGACCACGGTTCTACCCCGACCGGGCAGCGTTCTTCCTCGGTGGACCACGGTTCTACCTCGCGTGACCAAGGCTCTATCTCGCGTGACCACGGTTCTACCTCGGCCCACCGGGGTTCTCGCTCGGTGATGTCCGGGATGTGAGCGGGCGGCCGGGGCGGTCGGCCGTGCCGACGGCGACGGGTAGCGTGTCGCCATGACCGCTCCGCACCCGGACTCCCTGGCCAGCGCCCGCACCCCGGCGACCGTCGACGTCCCTTCCGGCACGGTGCCGCGAGCGGAGGACGAGGTGGTGCGGATCTGCCGGGAGCTGCTGCGGATCGACACGTCGAACTTCGGCGACGGGACCGGGCCGGGGGAGCGGCGCGCGGCGGAGTACGTCATGGGGCTGCTGCACGAGGTCGGGCTCGAGCCGGAGCTGTTCGAGTCGGAGCCCGGCCGGGCGAGCGTCGTCGTCCGTCTGGACGGCGCGGACCCGACGCGGCCGGCGCTCGTGCTCCACGGGCACCTCGACGTGGTGCCCGCGCAGGCGGCGGACTGGTCGGTCGACCCGTTCGCGGGCGAGGAGATCGACGGCCTGCTGTGGGGTCGCGGCGCCGTCGACATGAAGGACATGGACGCGATGATCCTCGCGGTCGTGCGGCAGATGGCGCGCGAGGGGCGCAAGCCCGCGCGCGACGTCGTCGTCGCGTTCTTCGCCGACGAGGAGGCGGGGGGCGTGTACGGGGCGCGCTACGCCGTCGACCACCGACCCGAGCTGTTCGAGGGCGCGACCGAGGCGATCAGCGAGGTCGGTGGGTTCTCGGTCGAGGTCGGAGGGCGGCGGGCCTACCTGCTCCAGACGGCGGAGAAGGGCATCGCGTGGCTGCGCCTCGTCGCGGAGGGCCGCGCGGGCCACGGGTCGCAGGTGAACGACGACAACGCGGTGACGCGGCTCGCGGAGGCGGTCGCGCGCATCGGCGCCCACCACTGGCCGAACACCCTGACGCCGACGGTCGACAGGCTGCTGCGCGGCGTCGCGGACCTCACCGGGCTCCGGTACGACCCGGAGGACCCGTCGTCGATCGAGGCGCTCGTCGCCGCGCTCGGCCCGGCCTCACGGTTCGTCGGCGCGACCGTGCGCCACACCTCCAACCCGACCCAGCTCACCGCCGGCTACAAGGCGAACGTCATCCCCGGCCGGGCGGAGGCGGCGATCGACGCGCGCCTGCTCCCCGGGCACGAGAAGGAGGGTTTCGCGACCTTGCGCGCGCTCGCGGGCGACCACGTGCGGGTCGAGGAGATCCACCGGGACATCGCGCTCGAGGTGCCGTTCGAGGGCGACCTGGTCGACGCCATGGTCGACTCGCTCCTCGCGGAGGACCCCGAGGCGACCGTGCTGCCGTACACGCTCTCCGGCGGCACGGACAACAAGTCGCTCGCCCGGCTCGGCATCACGGGCTACGGCTTCGTGCCGCTGCGCCTGCCAGCGGACCTCGACTTCTCCGGCATGTTCCACGGGGTCGACGAGCGTGTGCCGGTCGACTCGCTCCGGTTCGGGGTACGCGTGCTGGACCGCCTGCTGCGCACCTGCTGACGCCCGGCCGGCCGACGGCTCAGTCGTCGCCGAGCAGCGTCCGGACCGTCGAACGCAGCTGCGCGCGGTAGCCGCCGCCGAACAGCACCGCGTGCACGGCGACCGGGTACACCTGGTGGAGCGCGACGCGGTGGCGCCACCCGCGCGCGAGCGGGTACGCGGCCTGGTACCCCGAGACGATCTCGTCGAGGTACGGGGCGCCGAACAGGGCGAGCATCGCCAGGTCGGCCTCGCGGTGCCCGCCGTGAGCGGCGGGGTCGATCAGGACGGCCTCGACGGCGTCCCGCCCACCGTCCGTGCGGTGCTCGCGCCGGGCCCAGAGCACGTTGCCCGACCAGAGGTCGCCGTGCACGCGCGCGGGGGAGTCGTCGAGCGCGGGGCGGGCGAGGTCCGGGAGGCGCTGTCCCAGCCGTTCGAGGAGCTCCGCGTCGCCGGCGTCGAGAGCCCCTCGGGCGCGTCCCTGGCGCGCGACGGGCAGCAGGCGCGCTTCCGCGTAGAACGAGGGCCAGTCGGGCCACGCGCCCGTCGGCATCGGCAGCGGGTCGTCGAGCGGTCCGAAGAACGCGTCGCCCTGCCAGCCGGGCGCCGGCGCGCCCCAGGCGGGGGCGCGCGCGTCGTGCACGACGGCGAGCGCCCGGCCGAACGCGTGCGCCGCCTCGGGTGTGGGCGCAGCGGGCACGACGCGCTCGAGGTCGAGGTGCGTCGTGCCCACGTCGAGGACCTGGGCGACGCGCGGCCCTCCCGCGACGCGGAGCCAGGCGAGCCCCGCCGCCTCGCAGTCGAAGAAGCCCGGGGGTGCGTCGGCGCGCGACTTCGTGAAGACCCCCGACGACGACGCGCCCTCGGGCCCGGCGTCGTCGCCGCGCACGGGACCGCTCACGAGGTCGGGCTCACGAGGGTCGGACCCACCGGGTCGCCCTCACAGGGTGGAGCTGACCCGGATGATCTTGCGGCGGAGCCAGACGCGGCGCTCGCCCCCGACGTAGAGCCGCGTGCGGGCGAGCTCCCAGCGCCCGTACTCGGCCTCGTCGGTGAGCAGCCTGCTCGCGTCCGACCGGCTCGTGGAGCGGTCGATCGTCAGGACGCGGTACTCGTACTGCCCGCCGTGCGCGGCCCATCCGGACCGCCGACGTGACGTCGGCCTCTCCTCCACGTGCCACCGTCCTCTCTCGCCTGTCTCGGTCGTCGGTCGGGCGGGACGAACCTGCCCGACTAACGAGTGCCATTGTGCCCCTCTCGGCGCTACCGTCAGGGTATGACCGCTGACCCGCGTGCCGCGCTCGACCGGTTCATCGCCGCGCTCGAGGCCCACTACAACGCCGTCGCCGCACGCCGCGGGGAGGACGACCCCTCCGTCGACGACGCCTACTACGTGCTCGCGGACGCCTTCGAGGTCTATGACGAGGCCCTCGGTCAGGTCCACGGGGAGGCGACGCCGTTCTACCTCGCGGAGGAGGACGACGACGAGGACGACGAGGACGACGACGAGGAGGAGGACGAGGTCGACGACCTCGACGACACCCTCGACGACGACGTCCTGACCGGAGAGCTGGAGACCGACGGCGCGCGCTGACGCGCCGGCGTCACCACCGCTCGGGGTAGCCGACCTCCAGGTCGCTCACGTCGTCGAGCGCCGCACGGACCGCGTCGGGGAGCTCGAGGTCGGTCGCGGCGAGCGACGTCCGGAGCTGGGCGGGGGTTCGCGCTCCGACGATCGCGCTCGCCACGGTGGGGCGGCCGAGGAGCCACGACAGCGCGACGTCGAGCGGGGCGCGGCCCAGCCCGTCGGCCGCGGTGACGACGGCCTCGACGATCCCCGACGAGGACTGGTCCAGGTAGGGCTCGACGAACGCGGACAGGTGCGGCGACGCGCCGCGCGAGTCCGCGGGGAGCGAGCGGCGGTACTTGCCCGTGAGCACGCCCCGCCCCAGCGGCGACCAGGCGAGCAGCCCGAGGCCGAGCGCCTCGGCCGCCGGCACGACCTCCCGCTCCGCGCCGCGCTGGAGCAGCGAGTACTCGAGCTCGACCGCGGCGAGACCGACGTCGTCCGCACCGCCGAGCAGGGTCGCGGCACGCGCGGTCGCCCACGCGGGGTGGTTGGACAGGCCGACGTAGCGCGCGCGCCCGGACGTCACGGCGTGCCGCAGCGCGGAGAGCGTCTCGGTGAACGGGGTGCTCGGGTCGGGCGCGTGCACGAGGAACAGGTCGACGTGGTCGGTGCCCAGGCGGGACAGCGAGTCGTCCAGCGAGTCGAGGAGCGCCCCGCGGGACGCGTCGACGACCGGACCCTGCGGCGTGCGGCGCACGCCCGCCTTGGTGCACAGGAGCACGTCGCGCCGGTCGACCTTCGCCCCCAGCAGCGAACCGAGCAGCGACTCGGCGTCCCCGTCGGCGTACGAGGCGGCGGTGTCGACGAGGGTCCCGCCCGCGTCGACGAAGTCGCGCAGCTGCTCGGCGGCGTCGAGCTCGTCCGTGTCCCGGGCCCACGTCATGGTGCCGAGGCCGAGCTCGGACACGCGCAGTCCGGTGCTGCCGAGGTGGCGGTGTTCCATGGGAGCCGAGGGTACCGGCGGACCCCGGCGAGCGACCGTCGAGGCGCGCGGCCGACGTCCGCTGCGGCGAGGTTCACCCGGCCGCGAGCGCGGGGACCGGGGTCGCGGCGACGGGTGTTCACGCGCGCGTCGCGCGGCGTTCACCCGGTGCGCACGACCGGCCCCCGAGGTACCGGAGCGGCCCTCCCGAGCGGGTATCGTGGCCGCTCGTGAACGCGTGGGAAGCCGTCCTCCTCGGCCTCGTCCAGGGCCTGACCGAGTTCCTCCCGATCTCCTCGAGCGCGCACCTGCGCATCGTGGGCGAGCTCATCGGCTCGCAGGACCCGGGGGCCGCCTTCACGGCGATCACCCAGATCGGGACCGAGACGGCGGTCCTCCTGTACTTCCGTCGCGACATCGCGCGGATCTGCGCGGCGTGGTGGCGCTCGGTGCGCGGCGACCACGGGACGGACTGGAAGGCGCGCCTCGGTCGGCACGACCACGACGCCGCGATGGCCTGGTACATCGCCCTCGGCTCGATCCCGATCGTCGTGCTCGGCCTGCTCTTCCAGGACGCGATCGAGAACACGTTCCGCAACCTCTACCTCACCGCGCTCATGCTCGCGGTCTTCGCGCTCCTGCTCGGCTGGGCGGACCGGATCGGCGCCAAGCGGCGCACGCTGCGCGAGCTCTCGCCCGGTCAGGCCGTCGCCTTCGGGTTCGCGCAGGCGCTCGCGCTCGTCCCGGGCGTCTCCCGGTCCGGCGGCACGATCACGGCGGGCCTCCTCATGGGCTTCACCCGTGAGGCCGCGGCGCGCTACTCGTTCCTGCTCGCGATCCCCGCCGTCATGGGCTCGGGGTTCTACCAGCTCTTCAAGTCCGCGGACGAGCCGGCGCCCGGCGCGCCCGGCGCGGGCGCGACGCTCATCGCCACGCTCGTCGCGTTCGTCGTCGGCTACTTCGTCATCATCGCGTTCCTGAAGATCGTCTCGACGTTCAGCTACACGCCGTTCGTGGTCTACCGCCTGGTGCTCGCCGCGCTCGTCGTGCTGCTCCTGCTCACCGGGGTGCTCGAGCCCGGCGGGACGGCCGCGTCCACCCCGTGACCCGCGCTCAGAGCCAGCCGACGCGCTTGAACACGCGGTAGAGCACCAGGCAGCCGGCGGCCATGAGCCCGAGCGCGAAGGGGTAGCCGAACGCCCAGTGCAGCTCGGGCATGTTCCGGAAGTTCATGCCGTAGACCCCCGCGACGATCGTCGGGTAGACGAGGATCGCGGCCCAGGCCGAGATCTTGCGCATGTCCTCGTTCTGGCGCACCGAGACCTGCGACATGTGGACCTGGAGCATGTCGGAGAGCAGGTCGTCGTGCGCGTCGAGGTGGCGGTCGATCCGCTCGACGGTCGTCACCACGCGCTCGAGCATGCGCCGGTTCACGCCGAGGTGGTCCGGCACGTCGGGGTCGAGGAGCTCGGGCAGCTCCGCCGAGACGGGCATGAGAGCCCGCCGCGCCTCGGTGATCTCGCGCTTGAGGTCGTAGATGCGCTCGACGGGGTCCTCGCGCTCCTGGTCGAACACGACCCGCTCGGTGTCGGCGACGGCGTCCCCGAGGCCGAGCTCCACCTCCGACGCGCCGCCCACGATGGCCAGCACCGCGGCCGAGACGATGCGCTGGACCGGTGTGCCGCGCGGGTCGCCGGGGGCCCCGAGCTTGTCGAGCATGATCGCGTGGACGTCCGCGTCCCCCTCCTCGGCGGTGAGGACGACACCGGGACCGAGGAGCGCGGCGAACTGGCCCGTGTGCACCTGGCGGTCGCTCTCGGTGTACCAGGCCGTCGGGGTGACGAGCAGGAGCCAGTCGGCGGCGACCCGCCGCACGTGGGCGAGCGGGCGGTGCGTGCGGCGGGACAGGTCGTGCCGCGTGGTCCCGGGGCTCGTCGCGACCAGGCAGGCGGCGTCGAGCACCGCGTCGAGGTCCGCCAGCCGCGCCCACGTCGCCGGACCGCGGACGTCGGGCCGGTCGGCGCCGTGGGGTGCGTCGCCGTCCGGCGTGTCGTCGCGACAGAGCAGGTCCGGGAGGGTGACCCGGTCGGTCGGCCGGACGCCGCCCGCGCCCGGGTCGACCGTCCACGCCCCGAGCGCCCGGTCCGCGGGACGGGTGCCGGGGGCGCCGGGCGCTTCGGGGGGCGGCGTGCCGACGCGGGGGTCCGTGGGCTTGGTCACGTCCGCATTGTCCCGCGCCCGGCACCCACCTGCCCGGGCGCGGGCGACGGCCGTCCGTCCGCCTCGCACGCGCCGCCCGCGTCCCGGACGGCGATCGGCCGGGCACGTCCCGACGGTTAAGGTTGACGCGTGCACAGCTGGCCCGCCCCGCAGATCCCCGAGCTCCCCGGACGAGGCCTCCCGGTCCGGGTGCACGACTCGACGACCCGTGAGCTCGTCGTCGCGGCCTCGGGCGAGGACGCGACCCTCTACGTGTGCGGCATCACGCCGTACGACGCGACCCACATCGGCCACGCGGCCACCTACGTCACGTTCGACCTGCTCGTGCGCGCGTGGACGGACGCGGGGCACCGCGTGCGGTACGCGTCGAACGTCACCGACGTGGACGACCCGCTGCTCGAGCGCGCCGCCGCGACCGGCGTCGACTGGCGCGCGCTCGCCGTCGACCAGACGGCGCTCTTCGCCGAGGACATGACGGCGCTCGGCGTCGTCCCGCCCGACGTCTACGAGGGCGCGGTCGAGACGATCCCCGCCGTCGTGGAGGCCGTCACCCAGCTCCTCGACGCCGGGCTCGCCTACCGCGTGCCGGTCGAGCCCGGCGCGGGCGGCACCGACCCGGGGCTCGGCGACGTCTACGCCGACCTCTCGGCCGACCCCGCGTTCGGGTCGGTCTCGTGCCTCGCGCGCGACGTCATGCAGCACCTCTTCGCCGAGCGCGGGGGCGACCCCGACCGCGAGGGCAAGAAGGACGCGCTGGACCCGCTCCTGTGGCGCCGCGAGCGCCCGGGCGAGCCCGCGTGGGACGGCGGCGCGCTCGGCACCGGGCGGCCCGGCTGGCACGTCGAGTGCGCCGTGATCTCGCGCGACGGGCTCGGCCTGCCGTTCGACGTGCAGGGCGGGGGAGCGGACCTGCTGTTCCCGCACCACGAGATGTCGTCCTCGCACGACCGCATGCTCTCGGGCGGCGGCGCGCCCCGCGCCCACGTCCACGCCGGCCTCGTCGCGTACGACGGCGAGAAGATGAGCAAGTCGCGCGGCAACCTCGTGCTCGTCTCGAAGCTGCGGGCCACGGGCGTCGACCCCATGGCGATCCGCCTCGCGCTCCTCGCGCACCACTACCGCGGCGAGTGGGAGTGGACCGACGACGACCTGCCCGCCGGCGTGCGCCGCCTGGAAACCTGGCGCGACGCCGTCTCCGGCAACGGCGGTCCCGACGCCACCGCGACGCTCGCCGCCGTGCGCGCCGCCCTCGCCGACGACCTCGACGCGCCCGCGGCCCTCGCGGCCGTCGACGCCTGGGCCGCGGAGTCGCTGCGTCCCGGGCGCGACACGTCCGGCGACGACGAGGGCGCGCCCGGCGTGGTCGCCCGCGCGGTCAACGCGCTGCTCGGCGTGCGCCTCTGACGCACCGCCGCACGCCCGCGGCGGCGCGGACGCGTCAGACCGTCGGCCCCTTGCCCGGGTTGCCGCGGTCGCGGCGGCGCAGGTAGCGCTCGAACTCGCGCGCGATCGCCTCGCCGCTCGCCTCGGGCAGCTCCGCGGTGTCCTTCGCCTCCTCGAGCTGCTGGACGTACTCCGCGATCTCGGCGTCCTCCGCCGCGAGCTCGTCGACGCCGTGCTGCCACGCCTCGGCGTCCTCCGGCAGGTCCCCGAGCGGGATCGGCTCCGAGAGGAGCTCCTCGATGCGCGCGAGGATCGCGAGCGTCGCCTTCGGCGACGGCGGGTGCGCCACGTAGTGCGGCACCGCCGCCCACAGCGACACCGACTGGAGCCCGCGCTCGGCGGCGGCGTGCTGGAGCACGCCCACGATGCCGGTCGGGCCCTCGTACGTGCTCGGCTCGACGTCGAGCACCGCCTGGAGCCCGACGCTCTCCGACGTCGCCGTCATCGGGATGGGCCGCGTGTGCGGGACGTCCGCGAGCAGCGCGCCGAGCGTGACGACCGTGCGCACGTCGTGCTCCTCCGCGATGTCGAGCAGCTCGCGGCAGTACCGGCGCCACCGCATCGACGGCTCGATGCCGTGCACGAGCACGACCCGGCGCCCGCCGGGCGACAGGACCGCGGACGCGATCGTCGTCGTCGGCCACGTGATCTCGCGGAGCCCGTCGTCGTCGGTCGTGACGACGGGGCGGTTCACCTGGAAGTCGTGGTACTCCTCGGGGTCGAGCTCGTCCACGTCCTCCGCGCCCCACACCTCGTGCAGGTGCTGGAGGGCGGCCGTGGCGGCGCTCCCCGCGTCGTTCCAGCCCTCGAACGCCGCGATCATCACGGTCTGCCGGGTGCCCTCGGTCGCGTTCTCGGTCATCGCCCCAGCCTATGCGGCCGGGCCCGACGACGGCGGAGCGGGTTCGCGCGTGGCGTAGCCCCACGTAGGGTGGAGCGGCCGGGTGCACCGTGTCGTGCCCCGCCCGGACCCCGCCCCTCGTCCTTGGAGCCATGCCGTGACGTCCCCGCGCCCCGCCACCGATCCCGCCCTCCCGCAGGCCGTCCTGTGGGACATGGACGGGACGCTCGTGGACACCGAGCCCTACTGGATCGCGGCGGAGCACGAGCTCGTCGACGCGCACGGAGGCACGTGGACGCACGAGGACGCCATGTCCCTCGTCGGCAACCCGCTGCGCGAGTCCGCGCGGATCATCCGGGACCGCGGGGGAGTCGACCTGCCGATCGACGAGATCGTCGCGTTCCTCATGGGGCGGGTCATCGAGCAGGTGCGGGCCGAGGTCCCGTGGCAGCCCGGCGCGCGCGAGCTGCTCACGGCGCTGCGCGAGGCGGGCGTGCCGTGCGCGCTCGTCACGATGTCGTACCGCGAGCTCGCCGCGCCGGTCGCCGAGCTCGCGCCGGACGACGCGTTCCAGGTGCTCGTGTGCGGGGACGAAGTCGAGCGCGGCAAGCCCGACCCTGAGCCCTACCTGCTCGCGGCCGAGCGGCTCGGCGTCGACATCGCGCGCTGCGTCGCGATCGAGGACTCGCCCGCGGGCATCGCGTCCGCGCGCGCGTCCGGCGCGGCCACGCTCGGCGTGGAGGCCGTGGTCCCCGTCCTGCCCGCTCCCGGGCTGAGCCGGACGCCGTCGCTCGAGCTCGTCGACCTCGACCTGCTCGCCCGGCTCGTCTCCGGCGAGGTCGTCGACCTCATGGCCGACGACGCGGCCTAGGGCGAGGAGCGCGCGGACGCGCCGTCGACGAGCTCAGAGCAGCTCGGCGAGCATGGCGGCGGCGCGCGCCGCCCCGTCCGTCTCGACCGGCAGCCTCGTCGCGCCGCGTGCTCGTCCGGCTCCGCCGTCGTGCGTGGCGGCGAGCTCGGCGACCATCGCCGCGGCGAGCGCGTCCGGGTCGGACGCCTCGGCGTACTCCACGCACCGTCCCGCGCCGTAGCGCTCGAGCCGGTGCCGTACGTGGACGTTCTGCTCGAAGTGGTGCCGCAGGGGGACGTAGAGGAACGGGCGACCGGCGGCGGCGAGCTCCATGCACGTCGTCAGGCCGCCCTGCACGACCGCGAGGTCGCACGCGGCCAGGTGCCGGTACAGGTCGGGCACGTAGCCGCGGTACGCGACGCCCCGTCGTCGGGGCAGGCTCGCGGGGTCGATCCTCGGGCCGGTCACGACGAGGACGCGCAGCCCGTCGACGAGGCGCCGTGCGGCCGGGACGGCGTCGAGCACGTGCCGCAGCAGGGACGCGCCCACGGCGGAGCCACCGACGGTGACCACGCACAGCACGTCGTCCGGGCCGTAGCCGAGGTCGCGCCGCAGCGCCTCGCGCTCCGTCTCTGACGGAGGCACGAAACCCGTGACGTAGCCGGCGAAGTCGAAGTTGGCCTCCGTCCACTCCCGGATCCCCGGGAGGCCGGGGCCGAACGGGAGGTCGACGACGTCGGCCGGGTTCCCGACGAAGACCGAGCGGTCCCGGACGCGGCGGTAGCGCGCCCGCTGCTCGATCATCTCGGCGTTGTAGTCGGCGGTGAGGGCCGCCTCCGCGGTGCCTCCGTCGGGCATCGGGACCCAGCCGACGAAGTCGGTCATCCACGCGAACGAGAAGCGCTTGAGCTCGGGGTTCTCGTGCAGGAAGTGGTCGACGTCCCAGGCCTCGTCGCCGACGACGAGGTCGTAGCGGCCCTCGTCCACGACGTCGGCGAAGACCATGAAGTTGTTCACCATGATCGCGTCCATCCGCCGGATCGCCTGGAAGGCGTGCAGGTCGTGGTCGGCGGACTCGTCCTCGACGTGGGCGGACTCGTTCGCGAGCCAGGCCGAGGCGGGGTGCACCCGCTCCCCGGCGTCGTCGAGCAGGCGGGTCACCGGGTGCTGGGTGAGCCAGTCGACCTCGAGGTCCGGGTGGTGCGCGCGCAGCGCGCGGGCGACGGCGAGGTCGCGGCGCGCGTGCCCGAGCCCGATCGGGGACGAGAGGTAGAGCGCGCGGCGGTGACGGTTCGGCGCGCGCGTCCACGTGCGGCGGCGGGGCCGCGGGACGACCTCGTCGGGGACGGTCCGCTCGACGAAGTCCTGGAGGAGGAGGTTCGTCCGGACCGGGTCCCGGGCCGGCAGGCCGTGCCCACCGTCGTCGACGAGGACGAGCTCCCCGCCGGTGAGCGCGGCGAGGCGCTCGCCGATCGCGGCCGGGCGGACGGCGTCGTGCGTCCCGTGCACGACGAGGACGGGGCAGGACACCTGCGCGCACAGCGGTTCGAGCGGGGTGCGCAAGGCTCCCTCGAGCCCCAACCGGCCGGCGGTGGTGTCGGCGAGCGTCTGCGGGGCGATCTCGTGCGCCCAGCGCACGACGTCCTCGACCTGCTTCGACGAGTGCGGCTCGGTGAACATCTTCCGGGCGAAGAAGTCGACGTAGTCGTCGTAGCCCCCGCCGAGCCAGTACGCCTTGTTGTACTTGGCCCAGCCCTCCGTCGTGTCGTGCCGTGCGTCCCAGGCGTACCGCTCGCGTTCCGGTGCCGCGACGGCGAGGCCGCACGAGGGAGCGATCGCGACGAGCCCCTGCACGCGTCCCGGGTGGGCCGCCGCGAGGTGGACCGCCCAGGCGGCCCCGCACGAGTACCCGACGACGACGGCGGCCCGTGTCCCCGTGTCGTCCAGCACGGCGGCGGCGTCCGCCGCGTACTGCTCGTCGGTGTACGCGGCGGCGCCCTCGGGCCGCCCGGCGTCCCCGCTCCCGCGACCGTCGAAGGTCACGACGCGGAAGCGTCGCGAGAGGAACGGCACCTGCGCCTTCCAGAAGCGGGACGGCACGAGCGACCAGGTCGGCAGGAGCAGGACCGTCGGACCCGTCGTGCCGTGGACGGCCCAGGGGAGCGGTACGCCGTCGCGGACGACGACCCCGGTCCGGTCGGGCGGCCGGACGGGGGTCGGGTCGGGGCGCGGCACGGGTCGACCCGTCATCTCCGCAGTGTCCTCCGGTGCGGTGCGCATGCCCACCCCTCCCCGTTCCCTCGTCGCCCGGTCCTCAGGGCCGGATCTCGAGCACGCGGTTGAACGGCGTCTCGGCGACGGACGCGAACCGGCTGAACCCGCCCGCCGTCGCGACGTCCCGGATCCGTGCCGGGCCCGCCTGCGTGCCGAGCGCGAGGCCCACGTCCTGGGACAGCGACGCCGGCGTGCACAGGAGCGTCGAGAAGCCGTAGTAGGCCCGGCCGACGGGGTTGAGGTTGTCCTCGACGTGGTCCCCGGCCATCGGCTCCACGACCATCCACGTGCCGTCCGGCGCCAGCGCGCGCCGGACCTGCTCGGCCGCGCCGACGGGGTCGCCCATGTCGTGCAGGCAGTCGAACATCGTGACGAGGTCGAAGCCCGACCCGCCGAGGTCCTGGGCCGACGCCACCTCGAACCGCACCCGGTCCGCGACCCCGGCCTCCTCCGCCCGCTGCCGCGCGACCGCGACCGACTCCGGGTGGTAGTCCGAGCCCACGAAGCGCGACCTCGGGAAGGCCTGGGCCATGAGCACGGTCGAGGCGCCGTGCCCGCACCCGACGTCCGCGACGAGCGCGCCGCCCTCGAGCTTGTCCACCACGCCGTCGAGCGCGGGCAGCCACTCGGCGACGAGGTGGGCGTGATAGCTCGGGCGGAAGAACCGCTCGCACCCGACGTGCACGTCGGAGACGTGCTCGTGCCAGCCGTACCCGGCACCGCTGCGCGCGGCGTCGAGCACGTGGTCGACGTCGTGCACCGTGCCCAGGGCGATCTGGAAGAAGCCGGGCAGGAACGCCGGGCTGTCCTCGACCGTCAGCGCGACGGCCTGCTCGGGCGGCAGGGTGTAGCGGCCCGACGGCGGGTCGTAGGTCACGTAGCCGCCCGCGGCCTGGGCGTTGAGCCACTCCCGGGCGTAGGGCTCGGCCGTCCCGGTGCGGTCGGCCAGCTCGGACGGCGTCGTCGGGCCGTGGGCCGCGAGGTCGCGGTAGTAGCCGAGCTTGTCGCCGAGGACGACGAGCGCGGCGTTGAGGGTCGCGCCGACCTCGTCGACGGCGCGGAACACGAAGCGCATGAGCGCGTCCGTGTCGAGGGCGGGGGACGCCTCGGTCGGCGTGGCCGCTGGGGAGTCGCCGTCGCCCGGTCGCGTGTCGCTGATCTCCGTGGTCGTGTCGGTGCTCGGCCGTGCGCCGGGCCCCGCGCCCGTCCCGGGGATCGTCTCGGTGTTCGTCGGATGGCTCATCGGATGCTCCTGTGCTGTCCTGCCCGGCGGAGCTGCCGGACCCGGCGAACGTAGGTCGCGGCGCCGGCCGCCCGCGTCAGGTGGCCCCCCTGGTCGTGCGGCCCCCGCGGGAGCGTCCCGCCCGGGGCGGTCGTCCCCTCCCTAGAATCATGGTCGTGGCACTCGTCGGCAGGGCCGCCGAGCAGGAGACGGTCGGACGCCTCCTCGCCTCGGCGCGTCTCGGCCGCGGCGGCGCACTGGTCGTCGCGGGCGATCCCGGGGTCGGCAAGACGTCGCTGCTGACCGACGCGCTCGAGGCCTCCACGGCCGGTGATGCCGTGCGCGTGCTCAGCGTGACCCCGGCGGAGGTCGAGCAGGACCTGCCGTTCGCCGCCCTGCACGCCCTGCTGCTCCCGGCCCTCCCCCTGCTCGACGACATCCCCGCCCCGCAGGCCGCCGAGCTCGGGGCCGCGCTGAGCGTGCGTCGGGGCGGCGGGCGGGACCGGTTCGCGATCGGGGCCGCGACCCTGAGCCTGCTCAGCCGGTACGCCGAGGACGGCCCGGTCGTCGTCGTCCTGGACGACGTGCAGTGGGCCGACAGGCCGTCGGTCGACGCGCTCGCGTTCGCCGCCCGGCGCGTGCGCGACGACCCCGTCGCGGTGCTGGTCGCCGGCCGCAGCGGCGAGCTCCCGGAGCCCGTGCACGGCCTGCCGGTGCTCGAGCTCGCGGGCCTCGCGCCCGACGCCGCGGCAGAGCTGCTGGCCGCGACCTACCCGGACCGCGCCGCGCGCGGGCTCGACGCGCTCTACCGCGAGACGCGCGGGAACCCGCTCGCCCTGCTGGAGCTGGCCGGCGAGCCCGAGGACGGGTCGGCCGTGGGCGACGCCGTCGCGGAGCTTCCGCACACGCTCCCCGCCAGGGTCCAGGGCGCCTTCGCGCGACGCCTGGACGCCCTCACGGCGACCGAGCGCGCCGTCGCCCTCGTCGCGGCGTTGTCGGGCGGCGACCTCCGCCTGACCCGCGCCGCCTGCCGACGCCTCGGTCTCGACCCGGCCGGGCTGGACGGCCCGACCCGGGCGGGGGTGCTCACGGTCCGGCAGGGACGGATCGCGTTCCGGCACCCGCTGCTGCGCCCGGTGGTCTACGGGGCCTGCGACGAAGGGCTGCGGCGCGCGGTGCACCGGGCGCTCGCGGCCGAGCTCCACGACGTCGACGCGGACCGGCACGCGTGGCACCTCGCGGCAGCGACGACACGACTCGACGCGGACGTCGCGGAACTCCTCGACGCGCTCGCGGCGCGAGCGGCGGAACGGACGGCGTACACGGTCGCGGCGACGGCGCTCGAGCGCGCCGCCCGGCTGAGCCCGGCCCCCGAGGCGGCCCGGTCGCGGCTCGTCGCGTCCGCGCGCGCCGCGTGGTCCGGGGGCTTGCCGGCCCGCGCCCTCGCGCTGCTGGACGAGGCCGAGCCCCCGGGAACGCCACCCTCCGCGTCAGGCGCCGAGCTGCGCGCCACGATCGCCGTGCGCTCGGGCTCCGTGCGCGACGGCCTCGACCTGCTCGAACAGGCCGCCGACCTCGCGCCGGCCGACGAACGCGTCCTCCTCCTCGCCGAGGCCACGCGCGCCTGCATGTACCTGGTCGACACGACCGCGCTGCGCCGCGTCGAGGCGCGGGTCGCCGCCGTCCTGCCCCACGTGGCCGACCCGGTGAGCCGCGCGGTCGGGCTCGCCGCGTCCGGGACGACGGGCGTGCTGCTCGGGCGCGACAGCACCTCCCGGCTCCGCGACGCCGTCGCCCTGCTGGCCGACGTCGACCCGCTCGTGCACCCCGCCGCCCTTCCCTGGCTCATGCTCGCGCCGCTGTTCCTGCGCGACGCCCGCTCCGGCGCGGAGCTGCGCGCGCTCGTGGACCAGGTCCGCTCGCGGGTCGGCGTGGGTGCCCTGCCCGACGTGCTCTTCCACGTGGCACGGGACCAGGCGACGACGAGCGCGTGGGACCGGGCTGCGGCCAACTACGACGAGAGCGCCCGGCTGGCGCGCGAGACCGGCCAGGGCGGGGCGCTCGCCATGGCGCTCGCGGGCCTGGCCTGGCTCGAGTCCCGAGAGGGCCGGAGCGCCGCGTGCCGCGCGCACGCGGCGGACGCGTCGGTGCTCTGCCGCGACCGGTCGATGCACTTCGGCGAGATCTGGTGCGAGCTGGCGCTGGGCGACCTGGCACTGTCGGAGGGAGGCTCGGACGAGGCGGCGACACGGTTCCTCGAACTCACCGCCCGGCTCGAGCAGCTCGGCGTCCGCGACCCGGACCTGCACCCCGGACCGGAGCTGGTCGACGCGCTCCTGCGGACGGGTCGCGTCGCCACGGCCCGCGAGGTCGCCGACCGGTTCGCGGTCGCCGCCGAGGCGAGCGGCCGACCCTGGACCCGGGGACGCGCCGACCGGGCGCTCGGCCTCGTCGCGCCCGAGGACGTGTTCGACGTCCACTTCGAGTCCGCTCTGGGACGCCACGGTCAGACCCGCGACCTCTTCGAGCGCGCCAGGACGCAGCTCGCGTACGGGATGCGGCTGCGCAGGGCCGGCCGGCGTGTGGACGCCCGGGCGCACCTCCGGACCGCGCTGACCACCTTCGACGACCTCGGCGCGGGCCGGTGGGCGGCCAACGCCCGGACCGAGCTCGAGGCGACTGGAGAGAAGGTCCCGCCCCGCGGGGACGTCGGGCGCGACGCCCTCACGCCGCAGGAGCTCCAGGTCTGCCTCCTGCTCGTCGACGGCCGGACCACCCGGGAAGCCGCGGCCGCGCTCTTCCTCAGCCCCAAGACGGTCGAGTACCACCTGCGCAAGGTGTACACGAGGCTCGGCATCCACTCGCGCGACGAGCTCGCCGTCGTCCTCCGAGGGACCGGTTGACCGCCGGCCCGCTCGTGCGCCGTCGCCAGGGGGAGCCCGCGACCGCATAGGCTTCCGGGGTGGACGGACCCGAGCCCCGAACCCCCCGCACGCCCGCCCCGGCCGGCCCGCGCACGAAGGGCTGGGTCATCGGCCGCATCGTCGGCGCACCGGTGATCCTCACGCCGTCGTGGTTCCTGGCCGCGGCGATCCTCACGGTGCTGTTCGTCCCCACGGTGCGGCGGCTCGCGCCGCACCTGGGCAACGAGGTGTACCTCGTCTCGTTCGCGTTCGTGCTCCTGCTGTTCGCCTCCGTGTTCCTGCACGAGGTGGCGCACGCGCTCGTCGCGCGGGCGCGCGGGCAGCACGTCACCGAGCTCGCCGTCACGCTGTGGGGCGGGCACACCGCCTACTCGGGGACGTCCGCGCGCCCGCTCGACGGCTTCCTCATCTCCGTGGTCGGCCCGCTGACCAACCTGGCGCTCGCGGTCGTGTTCTGGGTGACCTTCCAGGCGCAGCCGACGTTCTCCGTGCCCGCGCTGCTCCTGTACGCCGGGGCGTTCTCCAACGCCTTCGTCGGGTTCTTCAACCTGCTGCCCGGGCTGCCGCTCGACGGTGGGCAGATCCTCGAGTCGGCCGTGTGGGCCGCGACGGGCTCGCGCACCAAGGGCACGGTCGCGGCGGGCTGGGTCGGGCGCGCGGTCGCCGTCGGCGTCGTCGCGTGGGCACTGGTGTGGCCGCTGACCCTGGGGCGACAGCCCGACCTGTGGACGGTCGCGTGGGCGGCGCTCATCGGCGCCTTCCTCTGGAGCGGCGCCGGGCAGGCGATCACGGTGGGGCGTTCGCGCGAGGCGGTCTCCGGGCTCTCCGTGCGCGGCCTCGCGCGGCCCGCCGTCGCCGTGCCGTCCACGGCGACGGTCGCGGCCGTGGGCCGGTCGGTGGCGCTCGCGGGCGGCCCGCACGTGCTCGCCGTGCTCGTCGACGGGACGGGCCGACCCGTGGGGTACGCGGACCCCGGAGCCGCCGCCGCCGTGCCGCCCGACGCCGCCGAGACCACGCCCGTCGGTGCCGTCGCCGTCCCGCTGCCCGTGGGCGCGACGATCGACGCCCACCTCCAGGGCCAGGACATGCTCGCCGTGCTGGCGCGGGTCGGGCGCGACGGCGCCGTCGTCGTCGTGACCGACGGCGGCCGGGTCGTCGGGGCGCTCGAGGTCGCCCGCGTCGTGACCGCGCTGCGGGACGCGCAGCGCGGTCGCTGACCCGGTGCGACGGCGCCGGCGGAGGAACGGGTCCGGCGGCTCGCCGCGGTGCGCCGCGGACCGGCCCGTAGGATGGTCGCCCGTGACCTCCGAGCCCGCCGCCACGCCCGGCCCCCAGACGACGCCCTCCGGACCGGACGGCGCTCCCGTGCCCGCGGGCACCACCACGGACCGCCCGGTGGCGACCGGCGCGGACGAGCGCCGCGGCCCGCTGCGCGTGGGCGACAAGGTGCAGCTCACGGACCCCCGGGGACGCCTGCACACCATCACGCTCGCGCCGGGCGCGACGTTCCACACGCACAAGGGCTACCTGCGCCACGACGACCTCATCGGGCAGCCCGAGGGGAGTGTGATCCGCAACACGGCCGAGATCGAGTACCTCGCGCTGCGCCCGCTGCTCGCGGACTACGTGCTGTCGATGCCGCGCGGTGCCGCGGTCGTCTACCCCAAGGACGCGGGGCAGATCGTCGCGATGGCGGACATCTTCCCCGGCGCACGCGTCGTCGAGGCGGGCGTCGGCTCGGGCGCGCTGACGATGTCGCTCCTGCGCGCCGTCGGCGACGCGGGCGAGCTGCACTCGATCGAGCGCCGCGACGACTTCGCGGCCATCGCGCGCGGCAACGTGGAGACGTTCTTCGGGGGCGCGCACCCCGCCTGGACGCTGTCCGTCGGCGACCTCGCCGACGTGCTGCCCACCGTCGCCGGGGACGGCACGGTCGACCGCGTCGTCCTCGACATGCTCGCGCCGTGGGAGAACCTCGACGTCGTCGCCCGCGCGCTCGTCCCCGGCGGCGTGCTCGTCTGCTACGTCGCCACGACGACGCAGCTCTCGCGCCTCGCGGAGGACCTGCGCGCCGACGGGCGCTACGCCGAGCCGGTCGCGTGGGAGTCCATGGTGCGGGGCTGGCACCTCGAGGGCCTGGCCGTGCGCCCGCAGCACCGCATGATCGGCCACACGGGGTTCCTGCTCACCGCGCGCCGTCTGGCCGACGGCGTCGCGCCGCCGGAGCGCAAGCGCCGCCCCGCCAAGGGCGCATACCCCACCGACGCCGAGCAGTGGTCGCCTGAGGAGCTCGGCGAGCGTCCGGTCTCGGAGAAGAAGATCCGGCGCGTGCGGCGCGACGTCGGCCAGGGCCCGGAGCAGGCCGCCACCCCCGGCTCCTCGCAGGACGGGCACGCGTCCGACGTGTCGGAGGCATGACGGTCCGGTAACGATCGGGACCCGGTCGTCTCACGCTGGGTGTCGTCCGTGTGCTCGGGCGAGGATTGTGCCTAAGGTCTACACCCGACCGCCGGGCGGTGGTCGGCACGGGTGCCCTCACGGGTCCTCCGTCCGCCGTCCAGCACGCGGTCGGGCGAGCCGCCGGCGAGAGGGGAACACCCGATGAGCGAGACATTCGGCCGTAGCGACGAGGCCCCGCAGAGCAGCGCGCGAGAGCTCGCGCTGCTCTCCGCGAAGAACGAGAGGCTCGCCGAGGCGCTGAGAGCTGCGCGGGACCAGATCCTCGACCTCAAGCGGCAGATCGACGACCTCGCCAAGCCTCCCGGCACGTACGCGGTGTTCCTCGCCGCGCACCCGGACGGGTCGGTCGACGTGTCCGCCGCCGGGCGCAAGATGCACGTCGGAGCCAGCCCGAGCCTGGACGTGGAGCGGCTGCGCCCCGGCCAGGAGGTCAAGCTCAACGAGGCGATGACCGTCGTCGCGGCGGGCGGGTACGAGCGCACGGGCGAGATCGTCACGGCCAAGGAGATCCTCGACGCCGACCGCGTGCTCGTCGTGGGTCGCGCCGACGAGGAGCGCGTCGTGCGCCTCGCGGGCTCGGTCGCGCACACGTCGCTGCGCGTCGGGGACTCGCTGACGATCGACACGCGCAGCGGGTTCGTGTTCGAGGTGATCCCCAAGTCCGAGGTCGAGGAGCTCGTCCTCGAGGAGGTCCCGGACATCGAGTACGAGGACATCGGTGGCCTCGGTCCGCAGATCGAGCAGATCCGCGACGCCGTCGAGCTGCCGTTCACGCACCCCGACCTCTTCCGCGAGCACGGCCTGCACCCGCCCAAGGGCGTCCTCTTGTACGGGCCACCCGGGTGCGGCAAGACGCTCATCGCCAAGGCCGTCGCGAACTCGCTCGCGCACACCGTCGCGCGGGCGCGCGGCGAGCAGGTCGAGGACGGGTCGGGCGCGGCGCGCAGCTACTTCCTCAACGTCAAGGGTCCCGAGCTGCTCAACAAGTACGTGGGCGAGACCGAGCGGCACATCCGCCTGATCTTCGCCCGCGCGCGGGAGAAGGCGTCCCAGGGCACCCCGGTCGTCGTGTTCTTCGACGAGATGGAGTCGCTGTTCCGCACGCGCGGCACCGGCCTGTCGTCCGACGTCGAGACGACGATCGTGCCCCAGCTCCTCGCCGAGATCGACGGCGTGGAGCGCCTCGACAACGTCATCGTCATCGGGGCGTCCAACCGCGAGGACATGATCGACCCCGCGATCCTGCGACCCGGCCGCCTCGACGTGAAGATCAAGATCGAGCGGCCTGACGCCGAGGGCGCCAAGGAGATCTTCGCCAAGTACCTCACCGAGGACCTGCCCATCCACGCCGCCGACCTCGCCGAGCACGGC
Organism: Cellulosimicrobium cellulans; assembly: GCF_042723955.1. Lineage (GTDB taxonomy): Bacteria > Actinomycetota > Actinomycetes > Actinomycetales > Cellulomonadaceae > Cellulosimicrobium > Cellulosimicrobium cellulans_H. The sequence continues at coordinate 20,104 of NZ_JBHXIC010000022.1, forward strand.
GGCAACCAGCGCGAGGCCCTCGACGCGATGATCCGGTCCGTGGTCGAGCGCATGTACTCCGAGGAGGACGAGAACCAGTTCCTCGAGGTCACCTACGCGAGCGGTGACAAGGAGGTCCTGTACTTCAAGGACTTCAACTCGGGCGCGATGATCCAGAACGTCGTCGACCGGGCCAAGAAGTCCGCGATCAAGGACTTCCTCGCCACCGGCCAGCGCGGCATCCGGGTCGACCACCTCCTCTCGGCGTGCGTGGACGAGTTCAAGGAGAACGAGGACCTGCCCAACACCACCAACCCGGACGACTGGGCGCGCATCAGCGGCAAGAAGGGCGAGCGCATCGTCTTCATCCGCACGATCGTCCAGAAGAAGGGCGAGGGCGGCTCCCCGCGCACCATCGACACCGTCACCAACACCGGTCAGTACCTGTAGGACCATCCGACCGGCGCCCCGAGACCCCGTCCGGACGGCGACCCGCACTCGCGGGGCGCCGCACCGGCGGGGTCTCGTCGCTCCGTGGGAGGGTGTGCCGTCGTCGGTGGACACGGACCGCGCGCCGTCGGCGGACCGACATAGGGTGAGCGCGTGAGCGTTCGACGGGTCATGGGGATCGAGACCGAGTACGGCGTCCTGCAGCCGGGGAAGCCGATGGCGAACCCGATGCTCATGTCGAGCCAGGTCGTCACCACCTACCGGGCGCTCGCCGCGCGCAGCGACGGTGCCCGGGGCCGGGCGCGCTGGGACTACGACGACGAGGACCCGCTCCAGGACGCGCGAGGCTTCCACGTCCCGCGGGCGTCGGCCCACCCGTCGCTGCTCACCGACGACCCGACCCGGCCCGCGCCGTCGGGGCCGGTGGCGGAGCCCTCCGGGGGAGCGACGTCCGAGGGCTCGCTCCAGGAGGTCGCGCGCCCGACGACCGAGGAGTACGACGACCCGAGCGCGGCGAACGTGATCCTCACGAACGGTGCCCGGCTGTACGTCGACCACGCGCACCCGGAGTACTCGTCGCCCGAGGTCACGGTGCCGCACGACGTCGTGTGCTGGGACGTGGCGGGGGAGCGCGTGATGCTCGCGGCGTCGCGCGAGCTGGACCAGGTGCCGGGCGGGTCCGTCGTGCTCTACAAGAACAACGTCGACGGCAAGGGCGCGAGCTACGGCACGCACGAGAACTTCCTCGTGGACCGGGACGTCCCGTTCGGGGTGCTCGTGGAGATGCTCACGCCGTTCCTCGTGACCCGGCAGGTGTTCGCCGGCTCGGGGCGCGTCGGCCTCGGCCCGACGGGCGAGGAGCACGGCTTCCAGATCTCGCAGCGGGCGGACTACGTGGAGGCCGAGGTGGGGCTGGAGACCACGCTGCGCCGACCGATCGTCAACACGCGGGACGAGCCCCACGCCGACCGGCAGCGCTGGCGCCGGCTGCACCTCATCATCGGCGACGCGAACATGCTCGAGACCGCGACGTACCTCAAGACGGGCACGACGTCGCTCGTGCTGTTCGTCGTCGAGCACCTCGAGGAGCTGGGGCCGCAGGCGCGGGCGCGCCTGGCCGCCCTGCGGCTGGCGGACCCGGTCACGGACGTGCAGCGGGTCAGCCGCGACCTGGACCTCACGCGTCGGCTCACCCTCGCCGACGGGCGCGAGCTGACCGCGCTGGAGGTCCAGCGCGAGTACCTCGCGGTGGCCGCGGAGGCGTCGGAGCTGCTCGCCGGCACCGACGGCGTCGACGCGCCCACGCGCGACGTCCTCGCCCGGTGGGCCTCCGTGCTCGAACGCCTCGGGACGGACCGCGACGCGTGCGCGCGCGACGTCGAGTGGGTCGCGAAGCTGCGGCTCCTCGACCGGCTGCGCGAGCGCGACGGCCTCGAGTGGGGCCACCCGCGGCTCGCGGCCATGGACCTCCAGTGGTCCGACGTCCGCCCGGAGCGCGGCATCTACCACCGGCTCCTCGCGGCGGGCGCGGTCGACCGCGTCGTCACCGAGCGCGAGGTGGGCGCCGCCGTCCACCATGCCCCGGAGGACACGCGCGCGTTCTTCCGCGGCGAGGTGATGGCGCGCTACGGCGACCAGGTCTCGGCGGCGAGCTGGGACTCCGTGATCTTCGACGTGCCGGGCGCGCCGTCGCTCCAGCGGGTCCCGATGATGGACCCGCTGCGGGGGACGCGGGCGCACATCGGTGCGCTGCTCGACGCGAGCCCGGACGCGGCGGCGCTCCTGGCGGGTCTGGCGGGCCCGTCGTGAGTCGCGGCGACTAGGCTGGACGTACGACGGCGCCCCGCCCCTCGCGGAACGGGCGCCGCGTGCGAGCAGGGCCGGGAAGGGCGCGAGCCCCGACCGGGTTGGAACGGACAGAGCGTCGGCGCAGCACCGTGCCGACGGACGAGGAGGCAGCCATGGCGGGTACCGAACGCACCCACGCGTCGCACGAGGACCGGCGTCCCGACGACGAGCCCGAGGGCCCCGAGGTCCCGGTCGCGCCGCAGGCGCAGTCGCGCGACGCGGAGGTCGACGCGCTCCTCGAGGAGATCGACGAGGTGCTCGAGACGAACGCGGAGTCCTTCGTCCGGGGCTTCGTCCAGAAGGGCGGCGAGTAGGAAGGGTGACGGCAACCCGATGAGCACGGACCAGCCAGGGCGCCTGCCCGACGCGTTCACGACCCCCGGGTCGTCGTCCTTCCTGGACTTCCTGTCCGGGCACGCCCCGGACCTGCTGCCGTCGCACCGCGCCGTCGGGCACACGTCCGCGGGCGTCGCGCCCGACGCGCCGCACGCGACGACGATCGTGGCGCTGACGTTCGGCGCCGAGGGCGTCGCGGGCGGTGTCGTCATGGCGGGGGACCGCCGCGCGACGATGGGTTCGATGATCGCGAACCGCGAGATCGAGAAGGTCTTCCCGGCCGACGAGTTCTCGGCGGTCGGGATCGCGGGGACTGCGGGCATCGCGGTCGAGCTCGTGCGCCTGTTCCAGCTCGAGCTCGAGCACTACGAGAAGATCGAGGGCTCGCTGCTCTCGCTGGACGGCAAGGCGAACCGCCTGTCGACGATGATCCGGCAGAACCTCGGCCTCGCGATGCAGGGGCTCGCGGTGGTCCCGCTGTTCGCCGGGTTCGACCTCGACCGCGGCGGCGGCCGCATCTTCTCCTACGACGTGACCGGCGGCCGGTACGAGGAGCGGGCCTACCACTCGGTGGGTTCCGGGTCGGTGTTCGCGCGGAGCTCGCTGAAGAAGCTGTGGCGCACCGGGCTCGACCGGGACACGTCCGTGCGCGTCGCGGTCGAGGCCTTGTACGACGCCGCCGACGACGACTCCGCCACGGGCGGTCCGGACCCGGTGCGTCGTATCTGGCCCGTCGTCGCGGTCGTGACGCAGGCCGGGTACGAGCGCGTCCCCGACGACGAGCTCGCCGCCGTCGTCGAGCAGATCGTGGCCGAGCGCTCCGGGACGGGCGTCCCGCGTCGCCGGCCCGCCGCGACGAACGCCGAGGCGGTCCCGCACGACCAGCCGCACGACCTGTCGCAGGGTCCCGCGTCGGGAGGTGACGCCGAGTGAACATGCCCTTCTACGTCTCGCCCGAGCAGCTCATGAAGGACCGGGCGGACTTCGCGCGCAAGGGCATCGCCCGCGGCCGGTCCGTCGTGGTCCTCGCGTACGAGGACGGGATCGCGTTCGCGACGGAGAACCCCTCGCGCGCGCTGCACAAGATCTCGGAGATCTACGACCGCATCGCGTTCGCCGCGGTGGGTAAGTACAACGAGTTCGAGAACCTGCGGGTCGCGGGCGTGCGCTACGCGGACCTGCGCGGGTACTCCTACGACCGCACCGACGTCAACGCGCGCGGGCTCGCGAACGCGTACGCCCAGACGCTCGGCACGGTGTTCACCACGGAGTCCAAGCCGCTCGAGGTCGAGCTCGTCGTCGCGGAGGTCGGGCTCACCTCGGCGCAGGACCAGCTCTACCGGATCTCCTACGACGGCTCCGTCGCCGACGAGCAGGGCGTCGTCGTCATGGGCGGGCGAGCCGACCAGCTCGGTCGCGTGCTCCAGGACGCCTGGCAGCCCGGGCTCGGCCTGGCCGAGGTGCTGCGTCTCGCCGTGCGCGCGCTCGGTGCAGGCGGCGACGGGGAGGAGGCACGGACCATCCCGGCCGCACAGCTCGAGGTCGCCGTCCTGGACCGCACCCGCCCGCGGCGTGCGTTCCGCCGGATCTCGGGGAGCTCCCTCGAGGACCTCCTCGCGGACGGCGACGTCCCGACGGCGACCGACGACGCCGCGACCGACGAAGCGGGCGACGCGACGGGCTCCGGCCCCGCGACGGACGAGGGGTAGGACCGCGATGGACCGCAGGATCTTCGGGCTGGAGACCGAGTACGGCGTGACGTGCGCGTCCGACGACGGTCGTGGGCTCTCGGCGGACGAGGTCGCGCGCTACCTGTTCCGCAAGGTGGTCGCGTGGGGGCGCTCGTCCAACGTGTTCCTGCGCAACGGGTCGCGCCTGTACCTCGACGTCGGCTCGCACCCCGAGTACGCGACGGCCGAGTGCGACGACGTGCACCAGCTCGTGGCGTACGACCGCGGCGGTGAACGGATCCTCGAGGGCCTCGTCGCGGACGCGCAGCAGCGCCTCGAGCACGAGGGCCTGCCCGGGAGGATCCACCTCTTCAAGAACAACACCGACTCGGCGGGCAACTCGTACGGCTGCCACGAGAACTACCTCGTACGGCGCCAGGGCGACTTCGCGCGGCTGTCCGACGTGCTCGTGCCGTTCCTCATCACGCGGCAGGTGCTCACGGGCGCGGGGAAGGTCCTCGCGACGCCGCGCGGCGCCGTGTACTGCCTGTCGCAGCGCGCCGACCACATCTGGGAGGCCGTCTCCAGCGCGACGACGCGGTCCCGCCCGATCATCAACACGCGCGACGAGCCGCACGCCGACGCGGAGAGCTACCGACGCCTGCACGTCATCGTCGGCGACTCGTCCATGGCGGAGACGACGACGATGCTCAAGGTCGGCTCGACCGATCTCATCCTGCGCATGGTCGAGGCGGGCGTCCCCATGCGCGACCTGGCGCTCGAGAACCCGATCCGGTCGATCCGCGAGATCAGCCACGACATGACCGGCAAGCAGCCCGTCCAGCTCGCGAGCGGGCGCACGGTCACCGCGATCGACCTCCAGGGCGAGTATCTCCAGCGCGTCAAGGAGTTCGTCGAGCAGGACGTCTCGCCGACGCCGGTCGTCAAGCAGGTCCTCGACCTGTGGGAGCGGGGGCTGCGCGCGCTCGAGACGGGCGACCTCTCGCTCGTCGACCGCGAGCTCGACTGGGTCATCAAGTACCGGCTGATCCAGCGGTACCAGGCCAAGCACGGCCTCGAGCTCGACGACCCCCGGATCGCGCGCCTCGACCTCGCCTACCACGACATCTCGCGCACCGAAGGGCTGTACAACCTCCTCGCCGCACGCGGGATGGTCGAGCGCGTCACGACGGACCTCGAGGTGTTCGAGTCGACGGCGGTCCCGCCGCAGACGACGCGTGCGAAGCTCCGCGGCGACTTCGTGCGCGCCGCGCAGGAGGCGCGCCGGGACTACACGGTCGACTGGGTGCACCTGAAGCTCAACGACCAGGCGCAGCGCACGGTCCTGTGCAAGGACCCGTTCCGGAACGTCGACGAGCGCGTGGAACGCCTCATCGAGTCGATGTGACGCAGGACGTGATGTGACGAACCTGGCCTTCGCGGCCGGGCGTCCCGTGCGGGGCGCCCGGTCTGTCCGTCGTCGTGCGCCCGCGGTCCGCGCGGCGTTCGCGCTGCTCGTGGCGCTCGTCGCGACCCTGGTCCTCGCCGCGTGCACCGAGCCGGAGGACGCGACCCCGACACCGCTGAACACCGACCTCACGGTGATCGGCTCGTCGGGCGCGCCGCCCGAGCTGCAGTACCGCGCCCCGCTCGACGTCCCCGAGGCGACCTCGGAGGTCGTGTGGCCCGGCGCCGGCGCCGAGCTCGTCGACGGCGGGCCGCTCCTGCTCAACATCTACGCCGAGGACGTGCGCGACGGGACGGTCCTGCAGAACACGTACACCGACGCGCCGCGCTGGCGCGCGTTGACGGACGAGTCGATCGGGCGCGACCTGCGCGACCTCCTGCGCGGCCAGCGCGTGGGCGCCCGCCTCCTGCGGCTCGAGGAGGACGACGGCGTCCCGGTCGCGCTGGTCGTGGACGTGCTGCCGACGCGAGCGTCGGGCGAGGCGGTCGCCCCCGTGGAGGGCCTGCCGACGGTGACGCTCGCCGAGGACGGGGCCCCGAGCATCACGGTGCCGCCCGAGACGGCCGCGCCCGCGGGGCTCGTGGTGCAGCCGCTGATCCGGGGCGACGGACGCCAGGTCGAGGTGGGCCAGGTCGTCACGGTCCGGTACACGGGCGTGCGCTGGTCCGACGGTGAGGTCTTCGACTCGACCTGGGGCAAGGACGCCGCGCCCCTCTCGATCATGATCGGCATCGGCGAGGTCATCGACGGCTGGGAGCAGGGCCTCCTCGAGCAGTCGGTCGGCAGCCAGGTGCTGCTCGTCGTCCCGCCCGACCTCGCGTACGGCGAGACGGCCAACCCGCTCGCGGGCGAGACCCTCGTCTACGTCGTGGACATCCTCGACGCCCAGTTCCCGGTGACCGCGGAGGAGGCCGCCGAGGACGGCGCCGACGGCACCGGCACCGACACGACCGGCGACGCGCCGGCCGACCAAGGAGAGTCCTCATGACCGTCGCGATCCGCGTGATCCCGTGCCTCGACGTCGACGCGGGTCGCGTCGTCAAGGGCGTGAACTTCGAGAACCTGCGCGACGCGGGCGACCCCGTCGAGCTCGCCTCCCGCTACGACGCCGAGGGTGCGGACGAGCTGACGTTCCTCGACGTCTCGGCGTCCTCGGGCAACCGGGAGACGACGTACGACGTCGTGCGGCGCACGGCCGAGCAGGTCTTCGTGCCGCTCACCGTCGGCGGCGGAGTGCGCTCGGCCCAGGACGTGGACCGCCTCCTGCGCGCCGGCGCGGACAAGGTCGGGGTGAACACGGCGGCGATCGCCCGCCCCGAGCTCATCGCCGAGATCGCCGACCGCTTCGGCAGCCAGGTGCTCGTCCTGTCGGTCGACGCGCGGCGTACGACGGGCGACGTGCGCACGCAGTCCGGGTACGAGGTCACGACCCACGGCGGCCGCCGCGGGACGGGCATCGACGCGGTGGAGTGGGCGGCGCGTGCCGCGGAGCTCGGGGCGGGCGAGATCCTCCTCAACTCCATGGACGCCGACGGCACGACGGCTGGCTTCGACCTCGAGATGCTCGCCGCGGTGCGCGCCGAGGTCCGGGTCCCGCTCGTCGCGAGCGGGGGCGCCGGGACGCCCGAGCACTTCGTGGCCGCTGCCCGCGCCGGGGCCGACGCCGTGCTCGCGGCGAGCGTCTTCCACTTCGGCGCCCTGACGGTCGCCCAGGTCAAGGACTCGATGCGCGCGCAGGGCGTCGAGGTGCGCTGAGCGCGCCCGACCCTGCGGGGTCGACGAGGTGCGCCGTCGAATTCCGTCGGGGCCCGTCAGGGGTGCATGAGAAGATCGTGCAACCCCCTGAACGAAAGACGAGGACCGTCCCGTGCCCGGCAGCAGGACGCGCCCCACCGGCGCCGACGCCCAGCCCGCCCCGACCGATCTGCCGGCCCCGACGGACCGGCCCGACCCGCCCCCGGACCAGCTCCTCGACGAGCCGACCGTCCGGCGGCCGCACGCCCTGACCGGGTCGCGCGTGCGCCGGTCGCTCGCCCTCATGGGCCGCGGCATCCGCGACGAGCCGCGCACGTACGCGCTGGCCATCGGGTCCTCCGCGCTCTTCGGGGCGCTCACCGTCGCCGTGAGCAGCGCGATCGGCACCGCGACGGACGAGGTCGTCGTCCCCGCGCTCGCCGGCGACGAGGCCGCGCGCGGCCGTATCTGGGTAGCGGGACTCGTCCTCGCAGGCATCGCGGTCTCGCTCGCGGCGAGCGTGGCCGCGCGCCGCATCTTCGCGGGCAACGGGTACGCCGCGCTCCAGGCACGGCACCGCACGGCGGTGACGCGCCAGTACCTGCGCCTCCCCATGTCGTGGCACCGCTCGCACCCGGCGGGCCAGCTGCTGTCGAACGCGAACTCCGACGTCGAGGCAGCGACGGGAGTGTTCAACCCGCTCCCGTTCGCGCTCGGTGTCGTCGTCATGATCGGCGTCGCCGCGGTGATGCTCTTCCGCGTGGACGTCTGGCTCGCGTGCGCCGCGCTCGTCGTGATCCCGGTCGCGATCGCGGTGAACATCGTCTTCCAGCGCTACATGTCGCCCGCGATCACACGCGCGCAGCAGCTCCGGGCCGAGGTCTCGGACGTCGCGCACGAGAGCTTCGAGGCCGCCCTGCTCGTCACGTCGCTCGGCACCGCGGACCGCGAGGAGCGGCGCTTCGCCGAGCGCACCGACGAGCTGCGCGCCGCGAACGTGCGCGTCGGCGTCGTCCGGGCGTTCTTCGACCCGGTCATCGAGCTCCTGCCGTCGCTCGGCACCCTCCTCGTCCTGGCCGTCGGGACCGTCCGGCTCACCTCGGGCGGCGTCGCGGCGGGCGACATCGTCACCGCCGCCTACCTCCTCACCGTCATGGCCGTCCCCGTCCGGGCGTTCGGGTGGGTGCTCGGCGAGCTCCCGCGCGCCCTCGTCGGGTACGAGCGCATCAGCCGCGTCGTCGACTCGGGCGGGGTCCTGCGTCCGGGCACGGGCGGGCTCCCCGGAGCCGGGTCCGGGATGCGGGTGCGCCTCGACGGCGTCGGCGTCGACGTCCGGGCGGGCGGCCGCGAGATCACGCTGCTCGACGGCATCGACCTCACCGTCGCGCCGGGCACCACGGTCGCCGTCGTCGGCCCGACGGGTGCGGGCAAGACGACGCTCGTGTCGCTCCTCGCTCGGCTCTCGGACCCGACGCGCGGCCGCGTGCTGCTCGACGGCACCGACGTGCGCGACGTGCGCGAGGCCGACCTCACCGCCCAGGTCGCGCTCGTCGCGCAGCAGGCGTTCGTCTTCGAGGACACCGTCCGCGCCAACGTCACGCTCGTGGACGACGGCGACCCGGGTCCCGACGACGACCAGGTCTGGGAGGCGTTGCGCCTCGCGCGGGTCGACGACGTCGTCGACCAGCTCCCGGAGGGTCTCGACGCGCCGCTGGGGGAGCGCGGGGCGAACCTGTCGGGCGGCCAGCGGCAACGGCTCGCGATCGCCCGGGCCCTCGTGCGTCGCCCGCGCCTGCTCGTGCTCGACGACGCGACGTCCGCCGTGGACCCGCGCGTCGAGCAGCAGATCCTCGCGGGCCTCGCGCGCGAGGGGGCCGACCGGCCGACCGTCGTCATGGTGGCGTACCGCATGTCGAGCGTCGCGCTCGCGGACGTCGTCGTGCACGTGGAGTCCGGCCGCGTGGTCGACGTCGGGACGCACGACGAGCTGCTCGCGCGCGACGCCGGGTACCGCGAGCTCGCGACCGCGTACGCGCGCGAGGCGGAACGGCGCGAGCAGGAACGTGCCGACGCCACGGACGACACGGCGCGCGAGGCGGCCGAGGACGGCCGGGACGGACAGGACGGGGACCGCCGGAGCGACGACCTCGAGCGGCAGGAAGAGACCGAGGAGGACGACGTCGTGCGGCACGTCGAGACGGGGGCGCTGGAGGAATGAGCCGGACCACCACGCAGAGCGAGCGCACCGACGCCCGGAGCGCGGCGCCCGCTCCCGACGCACCCGGCCGCGCCGCCGACGCCCGCATCGCCTCGGCGAGCTCGCTGGGCGTCCTCGCCACCCTGCGCCGAGGCGTCCAGGTGTCGCCGCAGATACTCGACGGGATCTGGATCACGCTCGGGCTCGCGGTCGCGGCCGCGCTGGGTCGCGTCGTCGTCCCGGTGACCGTCCAGCAGACCGTCGACACCGGCGTGCTCGCCGACGGCGGGCCGGACACGACTCGCGTCGCGGTGCTCGTCGGCGTGGCCGCGGTCGTCATCGTCCTCGCGGGCCTCTGCTCGGCATTCGTCAACGTCCGCCTGTTCCGTTCGACCGAGGCGGGCCTCGCCGGCCTGCGCGTGCGGGCGTTCCGGCACGTGCACGACCTGTCCGTGCTCACGCAGAACACCGAGCGGCGCGGGTCGCTCGTCTCGCGCGTCACGAGCGACGTCGACACCATCTCGCTCTTCGTCCAGTGGGGCGGCATCATGCTGCTCGTCTCGGTGCTCCAGATCGGCGTCGCGACGGTCCTCATGGCCGTCTACTCGTGGCAGCTCACGCTCGTGGTCTGGGCGTGCTTCGTCCCGCTGTTCCTCGTCCTGCGGCCCGCGCAGGCGCGCGTCAACGACGCGTACACGCAGGTCAGGGCGCGCGTCGGGGGGATGCTCGGCGCGATCTCCGAGTCGATCGTCGGGGCCGAGACCATCCGCGCGTACGGCGCGGGCGCCCGCACCGCGCGGCGCATCGACGCCGCGGTCGACGCGACCCGGCGCGCCATGGTCCGGGCGCAGAAGCTCGTCGCCGTCGTCTTCTCGAGCGGCGTGCTCGTCGCGAACCTCGTGCTCGCCGTGGTCGTCGTGGTCGGGTCGTACCTCGGGGTGGCCGGTGACATCTCGGTCGGTCAGCTCCTCGCGTTCCTCTTCCTCGTCCAGCTCTTCACGGGCCCCGTGCAGATGGCGACCGAGATCCTCAACGAGCTCCAGAACGCCGTCGCCGGGTGGCGACGGGTCCTCGCGGTCCTGGAGACGCCCGTCGAGGTGGTCGACAAGGGTGACGCGGGGGAGCGCAGCCCGCGTGGCCCCGCCCACGTGCGGCTCGAGGGCGTCCGGTTCGCCTACCCCGACGGCCCGGAGGTGCTGCACGGCGTCGACCTCGACCTCCCGGCGCGCGCGTCCGTCGCCGTCGTCGGCGCGACCGGCTCGGGCAAGACGACGATCGCCAAGCTCGTCACCCGGCTCATGGATCCGACGGCCGGACGCGTGCTGCTCGACGGCGCCGACCTGCGCGACCTCGCGGTCGACTCCCTGCGCGAGCGCGTCGTGCTCGTGCCCCAGGAGGGCTTCCTGTTCGACGGCACGCTCGCGGACAACGTGGCCTACGGCCTGCGCGGCGACGCCGAGCAGGAGCCCGACGCCGCTCGTCGCGTCCGGATCGAGGCCGCCGTCGAGCGGCTCGGGCTCACCGACTGGGTCGCGGACCTGCCCGACGGGCTCGACTCGCCGGTCGGGCAGCGCGGCGAGTCGCTCTCCGCCGGGGAGCGGCAGCTCGTCGCCCTGGTGCGGGCCTACCTCGCCGAGGCCGACCTGCTCGTCCTCGACGAGGCGACGTCCGCCGTCGACCCCGCGACCGAGGTCCGCATCGCCCGCGCCCTCGCATCCCTCACCGCGGGTCGCTCCACCCTGACCATCGCGCACCGCCTCTCCACCGCCGAGGCGGCCGACCTCGTCGTGGTGGTGGACGCGGGCCACGTCGTCGAGGTCGGACACCACGACGACCTCGCGCGCGCCGGCGGCGTCTACGCCCGCATGCACGACGCCTGGGTCTCCCAGACCCGCTGAGCCGTGTGCCGACCTGGTGCGACGACTCGCGACGGGGCGGGACGAGGGCGAGACGGGGACCGAGGTCGCCCCGGCGTCTGGCAGGATTCTCGGGTGCCCGACTCCACGACCGGACCCACGACCGACACCGCGCTCGACCCCGAGATCGCCGCGCGCCTCAAGCGCGACGAGCACGGCCTGGTCGCCGCGATCGTCCAGCAGCACGACACGGGCGACGTGCTCATGCTCGGCTGGATGGACGACGAGGCGTTGCACCGGACGCTGACGACCGGGCGCGTGACGTTCTGGAGCCGCTCCCGGCAGGAGTACTGGCGCAAGGGCGACACGTCCGGCCACGTGCAGGTCGTGCGCTCGGTCGCCCTCGACTGCGACGGGGACGCGCTGCTCGTGCGTGTCCACCAGGTGGGGGCCGCGTGCCACACCGGCACCCGCACGTGCTTCGAGGCCGGCGGAGACCTGGGCGCCGTCGTCGGCGACCTGCCCGCCGGCGACCCCTCGACCACGCCCGACCCCGATCCTGAGGAGGAGAACCAGTGAGCGCGACCGTCGACCCGGCCGAGACCACCACCGTCCCCGCGGGCGGTCCCGCGTGGGGCGCGACGTGGCCCGTGCTCGACGGCTTCCGCGCGCTGGCCACCTCGCGCCGGGTGGTTCCCGTCGTGCGGCGCCTGCTGGCCGACGACGTCACGCCCGTCGGGCTGTACCGCACGTTGGCGCAGGGCCGGCCGGGCACCTTCGTCCTGGAGTCCGCGGAGTCGGACGGCCGCTGGGCCCGGTACTCGTTCGTCGGCGTCGCGTCCCGCGCGACGCTCACGGCGCGCGACGGCCGGGCGGTCTGGTCCGGCGACGTGCCCGCGGGCGTCCCGCTCGAGGGGGACGTCGTGGAGGTGCTCGAGGCGACGCTCGACGTGCTGCGCACGCCGGCCGTCGAAGGGCTGCCGCCGCTCACGGGTGGCCTGGCGGGCGCGATCGGCTGGGACGTGATCAGGCACTGGGAGCCGACCCTGCCGTCGGACGCGCCCGACGAGCTGGGCGTGCCCGAGCTCACGCTGTGCCTCGCGACGGACCTCGCGGTCGTCGACCACGCGGAGGGCAGCGTGTGGCTCGTCGCCAACGCGATCAACTTCGACGACACGGACGAGCGCGTCGACGAGGCCTACGCGGACGCCGTCGCACGCCTGGACGCGATGCAGGCGCGCCTGATGGCCGGCGGCGCGCACGTCGCGTCGGTCGTCGCGCGGGACGTCACCGAGCCGGCGCTCGAGTTCCGCTCGACGCGCGACGAGTTCGAGGCGTCGGTCGTCGCGGGCAAGGACGCGATCCGTGAGGGCGAGGTGTTCCAGGTGGTGCTGTCCCAGCGCCTGGACCTCGACTGCCCGGCGGACCCGCTCGACGTCTACCGCGCGCTGCGGACGATCAACCCGAGCCCGTACATGTACTACTTCCAGCTCACGGACGCGGACGGGCGGGACTTCGCGGTCGTCGGGTCCAGCCCGGAGACCCTCGTGAAGGTCGAGGACGGCCGCGTCACGACGTTCCCGATCGCCGGCTCGCGGCCGCGCGGCGCGACGCCGGAGGAGGACGTGGCGCTCGGGGAGGAGCTCCTCCAGGACCCGAAGGAGCTCGCCGAGCACATCATGCTCGTGGACCTGTCGCGCAACGACCTCGTGAAGGTGTGCGAGCCGACGTCGGTCGAGGTCGTGGAGTTCATGGCGACCAAGCGGTTCAGCCACATCATGCACCTGTGCTCGACGGTCGTCGGGACGCTGCGCGACGGCGCGACCGCGCTCGACGCGTTCCGCGCGACGTTCCCGGCCGGCACGCTCTCGGGCGCGCCCAAGCCCCGTGCGATCGCCCTCATCGACGAGCTCGAGCCCGCGTCGCGCGGGATCTACGGTGGGACCGCGGGGTACTTCGACTTCGACGGGAACATGGACATGGCCATCGCGATCCGGACGGCGCTGATCCGCGACGGTCGGGCGAGTGTCCAGGCCGGCGGCGGTATCGTCGCCGACTCGGTGCCGGCGCTGGAGTACGCGGAGTCGCGCAACAAGGCGGCCGCCGCGGTCCGGGCCGTCCAGGTCGCCGCGCGGCTGCGGGGGCTCGCGTGAGCCGGCCGGCCGGGCCGAGCCGGCGCACCGCGATCTGGGTCCTGCTCCTGCTCGGGGGCGCGACCCTCGCGACGGCCGTGCCGACCTGGCTGAGCACGACCGGCGCGACGGCGCTCGACCCGGAGGTCGAGGTGACCGTCGCCGGGACGTCGGCCGCGCCCGGGGTGAGCGCGTCGGCGCTCGTGCTCGTCGCCGCCGCGCTCGCGCTGGGGCTCGTGGGCCGCGTGGGCCGATGGGTCGTGCTCGCCGTCGCTGCGGCGAGCGGCGTCGTCACGACCGTCTCCGCGCTCGGTGTCGCGCTCGACCCGGAGCCGAGCGCGCGCTCGGCCGTCGCGGACGCGACCGGGGTCACGGAGCTCACGGCCCCGGTCGACCTGACCGTCGCGCCCTGGCTCGCGGCGGCGCTCGGCGTCCTCACGGTGCTCGCCGTGGTGTGGGTCGCCGTCGGCTCGCGGTCGTGGGTCGGCGCGTCGACGCGGCACGAGCGTGCGGCCGGTGCGACGCCGCCCACCCCCTCGGCGGCAGCGGGGACGACGACGACGGCGCCCGAAGGACGGCCGGACCCGTCCGGGGCCACGGAGCCAGCCTCGCCCGACGACCTCACCGACCACGACGCGTGGGACGCGCTGTCCCGCGGCGAGGACCCCACGGACCGCTGAGCAGCGCGGACACCCCCTCGCGCCGACATGAGCGGCGGCCGTGCGGGGACGGGCACCGGCCCGGTCCGATAGGCTCTGACCACATCTTGACGAAAGGCACGACCCTCATGGCCGAGAACCAGCAGACCACCGAGATCGCCTACCTGCCGCCCGCGGCACCGCCCACGAACCACGGCCACACCGTCGCCGCGTGGTTCACGATGATCGGCATCATGGTCGGGTCCCTCGTGGCCGCGATCGGGGTGGTCATCGCCGCCGTCTGGCTGTTCTGGGTCGGCATGGGTGTCGTGGCCGTCGCGCTGATCGGCGGGCTCGTGCTGCGGAACGCGGGCTACGGCCAGAAGCAGGCCACGCGGTGACGCAGCCGCCGGGACCCGGCCCGTACGACCCCGCAGGCCCGCAGGACGGGTCGCAGGCGCCGTACGGCTCGTCGGCGCCCGGCGGCCCGCAGCCCCCGGCGGGCGACCCCGCGGGGGCGCCCTATGCGGCGCAGCCGCAGTACCCCGCCGCGCCGTACCCCGGCCAGCAGTACCCCGGCCAGCAGTACCCGGCGGGCGCCTATGGTGCGCCGCCGTACTACCCCAAGAACAGTCTGGCCATCTGGTCGCTCGTGCTGGGGATCGCCGCGTTCGTGCTGAGCTGCGGCTTCGTCACGGGCATCCCGGCGGTGATCGTCGGCAACGCCGCGAAGCGCGCGGTCGCCGAGGGACAGGCGGACAACGACGGCATGGCGACGGCGGGGATCATCCTCGGCTGGGTCGCGATCGGGCTGTCGGTCGTCGGTGTCCTCGTCGCCCTCCTCTTCTTCCCTGCCTTCTTCGCCTGGGTCGGCACGATCCCGGACCAGTACTGACGGGTGCGCACGTGACGTCCGAGGCCGTCCGACGTCGACGGGTCCCGCGAGCGGTGCAGGCCCCGCTCGTGGTGGGCGTCCTGGTCGCCGCGGCGACGGCCTACGTCGGCGCCGTCGACCCGAACCGACCGGGGCACTACGTCACGTGCCCCCTCCTCGCGCTGACCGGCCTCGCATGCCCGGGGTGCGGCGGTCTGCGCGCCACGCACGACCTCGTGCACCTCGACCTCGCCGCCGCCTGGTCGATGAACCCCCTGTGGGTCCTCGTCGCGCCGTTGCTCGTGGTGCTGTGGGCCACGTGGCTCGTGCGGGCCTGGCGGCGGCGCCCGGCTCCCCGCCTCCCGGCCTGGCTCGCGTGGGCCTCGCTGGGTGTCCTCGTGCTCTTCGGCGTCCTGCGGAACGTGCCCGCCCTCGTCCCGTGGCTCGGCCCGGTGGCGGCCTGAGACGGTCCGTCAGCCCCGCGACTGTCGTCTCGGGGGCTGGGCCGTGGTCATCGTCACTCGGGGTCGGCTCTACGATGGCAGGTACCTCCCTGTCAACGGGTCGGCCGAACCTGTGGGTGCACGACGGCCGACCGGCCCGGCCGGGGGGCGGGACGACACGGGGAGTGGTGGGACGATGACGGTTCTGGACGACATCGTCGCGGGCGTGCGCGAGGACCTCGCGACGCGTCAGGCGACGACCTCGCTCGACGAGCTGAAGGAACGTGCCGCCCGTGTCCCCGGGGCGCTCGAGGTCGTGAGCCGCCTCAAGGCGGACGACGCCGTCGCGGTCATCGCCGAGGTGAAGCGCTCGAGCCCGAGCAAGGGTGCGCTGGCGGCGATCTCCGACCCGGCCGAGCTCGCGGGGGAGTACGAGAAGGGCGGCGCGGCCGCGATCTCCGTGCTCACCGAGCAGCGCCGCTTCAACGGGAGCCTCGCCGACCTCGACGCGGTGCGCGCCCGGGTCGACGTCCCGGTGCTCCGCAAGGACTTCGTCGTGACGCCGTACCAGGTGTGGGAGGCCCGCGCCCACGGTGCGGACATCGTGCTCCTCATCGTCGCCGCGCTCGAGCAGACCGTGCTCACGTCGCTCGTCGAGCGCGTCCACTCGCTCGGCATGACCGCGCTCGTCGAGGTGCACACGATCGACGAGGTGTCGCGCGCGCTCGACGCAGGGGCACGCGTCGTGGGCGTGAACTCGCGCGACCTCAAGACGCTCGACGTCGACCGCACGACCTTCGCGCGCCTGGCACCGGCCATCCCGGACGAGGTCGTCCGCATCGCCGAGTCCGGCGTCCGCGGTCCGCACGACGTCATGGACTACGCCCGTTCCGGTGCGCACGCGGTGCTCGTCGGCGAGGCGCTCGTGACCGACGACGCCCCGCGCGCGTCCGTCGCGGACCTCGTCGCGGCCGGGTCGCACCCG
Source organism: Cellulosimicrobium cellulans (assembly GCF_042723955.1). Classification (GTDB taxonomy): domain Bacteria; phylum Actinomycetota; class Actinomycetes; order Actinomycetales; family Cellulomonadaceae; genus Cellulosimicrobium; species Cellulosimicrobium cellulans_H. The sequence goes on from NZ_JBHXIC010000022.1 coordinate 36,714, forward strand.
TCGCTGTGGTCCGTGCGGCCCTGAGGCACGACGGCCCCGTCCGTCACGCCCCAGGCGCCGCGCCCCGGCCCAGCACACCCGACCACGCAGGAGGACCGGCCCCGTGCCCGACTCGACGTCTTCGACCACCCCCCGGAGTGCCGAGCACTCCGTGCGCGCCGACCTGACGCGCTCCCTCGCGACCCAGGAGGGTCCCTACTTCGGCGAGTTCGGCGGACGCTTCGTCCCCGAGGCGCTCATCGCCGCGCTCGACGAGCTGGAGACCGAGTACCGCAAGGCGCTCGACGACCCCGCGTTCGTGAACGAGCTCGCGCGCCTCCAGCGCGAGTACACCGGGCGCCCCAGCCCGCTCACCGAGGTGCCGCGCTTCGCCCAGCACGCGGGCGGCTCGCGCGTGTTCCTCAAGCGTGAGGACCTCAACCACACCGGCTCGCACAAGATCAACAACGTCCTCGGCCAGGCGCTGCTCGTGAAGCGCATGGGCAAGACCCGCGTGATCGCCGAGACCGGGGCGGGCCAGCACGGGGTCGCGACGGCGACGGCCGCGGCCCTGCTCGACCTCGAGTGCGTCGTGTACATGGGCGAGGAGGACACGCAGCGCCAGGCGCTCAACGTGGCCCGCATGCGCCTGCTCGGTGCGGAGGTCGTCCCCGTGACGATCGGGCAACGCACGCTCAAGGACGCGATCAACGAGGCGCTGCGCGACTGGGTCGCGAACGTCGACACGACCCACTACCTCCTGGGCACCGTGACCGGCCCCCACCCCTTCCCCGAGATGGTGCGCGAGTTCCACCGCGTCATCGGCGAGGAGGCGCGCACGCAGATCCTCGACCGCATCGGGCGGCTGCCGGACGCGCTCGCGGCGTGCGTCGGCGGCGGGTCCAACGCGCTCGGCCTGTTCAACGCGTTCCTCGACGACGACGCGGTCGAGCTCTACGGCTTCGAGGCCGGGGGCGAGGGCGTGGAGACCGGTCGGCACGCGGCCCGCTTCAGCGGCGGCGCCCCGGGCGTCCTGCACGGTGCACGCTCCTACCTGCTCCAGGACGACGACGGCCAGACGCTCCCGAGCCACTCCGTCTCCGCCGGGCTGGACTACCCGAGCGTCGGCCCGGCGCACTCGTGGCTCCACGACCTCGGGCGCGCGACCTACCAGCCGGTGACCGACTCCGAGGCGATGGAGGCGTTCCGGCTGCTGTGCCGCACGGAGGGCATCATCCCCGCGATCGAGTCGGCGCACGCGCTCGCCGGGGCCCTGCGGATAGGCCGCGAGGCTGCCGCCGCCGGCCGCACCGACCACGTGATCCTGGTGAACCTCTCCGGGCGCGGGGACAAGGACGTCGCGACCGCCGCCCGGTGGTTCGACCTCGTGGACGACGACGCGATCGCCGAGACGGCGACGGGCACGGAGGGACAGCTGTGAGCGCGGCGCAGACCAAGGACGCCCCCGGGGCGCCGACCACGGGGACGGCGTCGGTCACGGCGCGTCGCCTGCTCGAGCTCCGCGCGGAGGGCCGCGCAGGGCTCGTGGGCTACCTGCCGGTCGGTTTCCCGACCGTGGACAGCTCGATCGAGGCGGCGCTAGCGCTCGTCGAGTCGGGCGTGGACGTGCTGGAGCTCGGCATCCCGTACACCGACCCGGTGATGGACGGCCCGGTCATCCAGGCCGCCGCGCAGACCGCGCTCGACGCGGGCGTCCGCGTCGCGGACGTGTTCCGCGTCGTCGCGGCCGTCACGGAGCGCACGGGCGGGCGGGTCCCCGTCCTCGTCATGACGTACTGGAACCCGGTCCTGCGCTACGGCGTCGACGCGTTCGCGCGCGACCTCGCCGCCGCCGGGGGCGCCGGGCTCATCACGCCGGACCTCATCCCCGACGAGGGCCGCACCTGGCTGGACGCGTCGGAGGCGTACGGCCTCGACCGCGTCTTCCTCGTCGCGCCCAGCTCGACCGCCGAGCGCCTGCGGCTCACCGCCCGGGCATCGCGCGGGTTCGTCTACGCCGCCTCGACGATGGGCGTGACGGGCGTGCGCGCCGCGGTCGGGCCGCAGGCGGCGCGCCTGGTCGCCGACACGCGCGGAGCGGGCGCCGACCTCGTCTGCGTCGGCCTGGGCGTCTCCACGGCCGAGCAGGCCGCCGAGGTGGGTCGCTACGCCGACGGCGTCATCGTCGGCTCCGCCTTCGTGCGCCCCCTGCTGGCCGACGCCCCGTGGGACGAGCGGATCGCCGCGCTCAAGCAGGTCGCCGCCGCGCTCGCCGCGGGCGTCCGTACGGGCAGGGAAGGGGCCGGCGACGACGTCCCGGCCGCCGCGACGACGTCCGGAGAGGTGGTCGTATGAGCGCCGCGCTCGCCGTCGGGCAGCTCGTGGAGGCCGCGGGTGCCCTGCCCGCCGCGATCCCGAGCCCCCCGCAGCACACGTGGTACGTCGGGCCGTTCCCGATCCGGGCGTACGCGCTCGCGATCCTCGCGGGCATCGCCGTGGCCCTCTGGCTCACGCGGCGCCGCTGGGTGGAGCGCGGGGGAGAGGCGGACGACGTCCTGGAGATCGCCTTCTGGGCGGTCCCGTTCGGGATCATCGGCGGACGTCTGTACCACGTGTTCTCGACGCCGGACCCGTACTGGGGCCCGAACGGCGACCCCGTCCGCGCGCTCTACGTGTGGGAGGGCGGCCTCGGCATCTGGGGCGCGGTCGCGCTCGGCGCGGTCGGCGCGTACATCGGGTGCCGCCGCCAGCGCGTGAGCTTCCCCGCGTTCGCCGACGCCCTCGCGCCCGGGCTGCTGCTCGCGCAGGCCGTCGGTCGCCTCGGCAACTGGTTCAACCAGGAGCTCTTCGGCGGGCCCACGACGCTGCCCTGGGGGCTGCGCGTCGACGACTCCGTGGCCGCCGCGGCGGGCTATCCGCCGGGCACCCTGTTCCACCCGACGTTCCTGTACGAGATGGTCTGGAACATCGGTGCTGCCCTGCTCCTGATCTACCTGGACCGTCGGTTCCGGCTGGGTCATGGTCGGGTATTCTGGCTCTACGTCTTCGTCTACACGCTCGGTCGGGTGTGGATCGAGATGCTGCGCATCGACGAGGCCGAGCTCGTCCTCGGCCTCCGGCTGAACGTCTGGACCTCGATCCTGGTCGGCGTCGGTGCGTTGATTGCGTTTATCGTTGTCGGGCGTCGCCACCCCGGGCGCGAGGAGACGGTGTCCCTCGACGCTCCGGACGAGGCGCCCACCACGGGGTCCGAGGAGCCGGTCGAGGAGTCGACCGACGACGAGGACCCCTCGACGACCGAGGACTCCGACGACTCGGAGGAGTCCGAGCAGGCAGATGCCGCGCGACCAGACCCCGGTCGCTGAGCATCCGTCATTCATAGGCGAATCCGCCGGGCGACCGCCCGGTGGGTTCTGTCATGTCCATAGGGCCGACGACGTCCCGAATCCCCCAGCTGGAACCAGCCCGGCCGTCTCGGTCGGGCGCCTGTGAGGACGGTGTTGATGACCACGCCGCAGTATCGGGACGCGCACCGGGCACCTGCCCTGTCCGCCCCTCCCACGGCATCCGGTCTGTACGACCCCGCCGCCGAGCACGACGCGTGCGGCGTCGCCTTCGTGGCGACGCTCCGCGGCACGCCCGGACGCGACATCGTTGACGCGGGCCTGACGGCCCTGCTCAACCTCGACCACCGCGGCGCCGTCGGCGCCGAGGAGAACAGCGGCGACGGCGCCGGGATCCTCACGCAGATCCCCGACGCGTTCGTACGCGACGTGGTCGACGCGGAGCTCCCGCCCGCCGGGCACTACGCCATCGGCATGGCCTTCCTCCCGCAGGACGCCGGCGCGGCCGCGGAGGCGGCCCGCGGCGTCGAGGCGATCGCGGCCGAGGAGAAGCTCGAGGTCCTCGCGTGGCGCGACGTGCCCGTGACCGCGGACCTCGTCGGCCCGAGCGCCCGCGCGTCCATGCCGCTGTTCCGCCAGGTCGTCGTCGCGGACCCCGCGCGCGAGCTGTCCGGCGTCGAGCTCGACCGTCGCACGTACCGCCTGCGCAAGCGGGCGGAGAACGAGCTCGGCCTGTTCTTCGCCTCGCTCTCGGCACGCACCCTCACGTACAAGGGCATGCTCACGACGGCGCAGCTCGAGCCGTTCTTCCCCGACCTGTCCGACCCGCGGTACGCGAGCGAGATCGCGCTCGTGCACTCGCGGTTCTCGACGAACACGTTCCCGTCGTGGCCGCTCGCGCAGCCGTTCCGGATGATCGCGCACAACGGCGAGATCAACACGGTGCGCGGCAACCGCAACTGGATGGCGGCGCGCGAGGGCACCCTCGCGAGCGACGCCGTCGGCGACCTCGCGCCGCTCCTGCCGGTGTGCTCGGAGGGGTCGAGCGACTCCGCCAGCTTCGACGAGGTGCTCGAGCTCCTGCACCTGTCGGGCCGCTCGCTGCCGCACGCCGTGCTCATGATGATCCCGGAGGCGTGGGAGAACCACGCCGACATGGACCCGGACCTGCGCGCGTTCTACGAGTACCACTCGACGCTCATGGAGCCGTGGGACGGGCCGGCGTGCCTGAACTTCACCGACGGGACGCTGATCGGCGCGGTCCTGGACCGCAACGGCCTGCGCCCGGGGCGCTACTGGGTGACCGAGGACGGCCTCGTCGTGCTCGCGAGCGAGGCGGGCGTGCTCGACCTCGACCCCGCGACGATCGTCCGCAAGGGCCGCCTCGAGCCGGGTCGCATGTTCCTCGTCGACACCGGCCAGGGCCGGATCATCGAGGACGAGGAGATCAAGTCCCAGCTCGCCGCGCAGCGCCCGTACGCGCAGTGGGTCGCGGAGAACGCGGTCTACCTCGACCAGCTCCCCGAGCGCGAGCACGTCGCGCACAGCCCCGCGTCCGTCGAGCGCCGCCAGCGCGCCTTCGGGTACACGCAGGAGGAGCTCAAGGTCATCCTCACCCCGATGGCCAACACGGGGGCGGAGCCGCTGGGCGCGATGGGCACGGACACCCCCATCGCCGTCCTCGCGAAGCGCCCGCGCCTGCTCTTCGACTACTTCACGCAGATGTTCGCGCAGGTGACGAACCCGCCGCTCGACGCGATCCGCGAGGAGCTCGTCACGTCCATCGGCGGCGCGATCGGCCCGGAGCCGAACCTCCTCGTGGACACGCCCGAGCACGCGCGCAAGCTCATGCTGCCGTTCCCCGTGCTCGACAACGACCAGCTCGCGAAGATCATCCGCGTCGACAAGGACCCGAAGCTCGCCGGCATCTTCCGCGCGGTGACGATCAAGGGCCTGTACCGCGTCGCGGGCGGCGGCGAGTCGCTGCTCGCACGGCTCGAGGAGATCTTCGCCGAGGTCGACGAGCACGTCGCCGCGGGCGCGAGCTTCATCGTGCTGTCGGACCGCGACTCGGACGCCGAGCACGCCCCGATCCCGTCGCTGCTCCTGTCGAGCGCCGTGCACCACCACCTGCTACGTCGGCACACGCGGACCCAGGTGTCGCTCGTCGTCGAGGCCGGCGACGTGCGCGAGGTGCACCACGTCGCGCTGCTCATCGGCTACGGCGCCGCCGCGGTCAACCCGTACCTCGCCATGGAGACGGTCGAGGACCTCGCGCGCCGCGGCTACCTCACGGTCGACCCGGCGAAGGCCGTCGCGAACCTCATCAAGGGGCTCGGCAAGGGCGTGCTCAAGGTCATGAGCAAGATGGGCATCTCGACCATCTCCTCGTACCGCGGCGCCCAGGTGTTCGAGGCGGTCGGCCTGTCCCACGACCTCGTGCAGGCGTTCTTCACGGGAACGACGTCGCGCCTCAGCGGCATCGGGCTCGACGTCGTCGCGGCCGAGGTCGCGGCGCGCCACGTCGACGCGTACCCCAAGTCCGGCAACCACCGCCCGCACGTGCGCCTCACGACGGGCGGCGAGTACCAGTGGCGCCGCGACAGCGAGGAGCACCTGTTCGACCCGGAGACGGTCTTCCGCCTCCAGCACGCCACGCGCGAGCGCCGGTTCGACATCTTCCGCCAGTACACGCACCGCGTGGACGAGCAGTCCTCGCGCCTCATGACGCTGCGCGGCCTCCTCGCGCTGCGCGAAGGCGAGCGCCCCGCGGTCCCGCTCGACGAGGTCGAGCCCGTGAGCGAGATCGTCAAGCGCTTCAACACCGGCGCCATGTCCTACGGGTCGATCTCCGCGGAGGCGCACGAGACCCTCGCGGTCGCGATGAACCGCCTGGGCGGCCGGTCGAACACCGGCGAGGGCGGCGAGGACCCGGAGCGCCTCTACGACCCGGAGCGCCGCTCCAAGGTCAAGCAGATCGCGTCGGGGCGCTTCGGCGTCACGAGCGAGTACCTGACGAATGCGGACGACATCCAGATCAAGCTCGCCCAGGGTGCCAAGCCCGGCGAGGGCGGCCAGCTCCCGGGCCACAAGGTGTACCCGTGGGTCGCCAAGACCCGGCACTCGACGCCGGGCGTCGGGCTCATCTCGCCGCCGCCGCACCACGACATCTACTCGATCGAGGACCTCGCGCAGCTCATCCACGACGCGAAGAACGCGAACCCGGCGGCGCGCATCCACGTCAAGCTCGTCTCCGAGTTCGGCGTCGGGACGGTCGCGACGGGCGTGTCCAAGGCGCACGCGGACGTCGTCCTCATCTCGGGGCACGACGGCGGCACGGGCGCGAGCCCGCTGACGTCGCTCAAGCACGCGGGCACGCCCTGGGAGATCGGCCTCGCCGAGACCCAGCAGACCCTCGTGCTCAACAACCTGCGCGACCGCATCGTCGTCCAGGTCGACGGCCAGATGAAGACGGGCCGCGACGTCGTCGTGGCGGCGCTGCTCGGTGCCGAGGAGTTCGGTTTCGCCACCGCGCCCATGGTCGTCTCGGGCTGCGTCATGATGCGCGTGTGCCACCTGGACACGTGCCCGGTCGGCGTCGCGACGCAGAACCCCGAGCTGCGCGCCCGGTTCACGGGCAAGCCGGAGTTCGTCGTGAACTTCTTCGAGTTCATCGCCGAGGAGGTGCGCGAGTACCTGGCGCGCCTCGGCTTCCGGACCGTCGAGGAGGCCATCGGCCGCGTCGAGCTGCTCGACACGCGCAAGGCGGTCGACCACTGGAAGGCCCAGGGCCTCGACCTCGGGCCCGTGCTCGAGCGGCCCGTGCCGGTCGAGGGTGCGTCGCTGCGCAACACCACGACGCAGGACCACGGCCTCGACAAGGCGCTCGACAACCAGCTCGTCGCGCTGGCCGAGGACGCGCTCGAGCGTCGCGAGCCGGTGCGGATCTCGCTGTCGGTGCGCAACGTGAACCGGACCGTGGGCACGATGCTCGGCCACGAGGTGACCAAGCGGTTCCGCGGCGAGGGCCTGCCCGACGACACGATCGACGTGACCCTCACCGGGTCCGCCGGTCAGTCGCTCGGCGCGTTCCTCCCGCGCGGCGTCACGCTGCGCCTGTTCGGCGACGCGAACGACTACGTCGGCAAGGGCCTGTCGGGCGGGCGGATCGTCGTGCGCCCGGACCGCAACGCGGTCCTCACCGGGTCGAGCAACGTCGTGGCGGGCAACGTCATCGGCTACGGCGCGACGTCGGGCGAGATCTTCCTGCGCGGTCGTGTCGGGGAGCGCTTCGGCGTCCGCAACTCGGGTGCGACGCTCGTCGTCGAGGGCGTGGGCGACCACGGGTGCGAGTACATGACGGGCGGCACCGTCCTCGTGCTCGGCCCGACGGGCCGCAACTTCGGCGCCGGTATGTCCGGCGGCACCGCGTACGTGCTCGACCTCCGCGAGGGCAACGTCAACACGAGCGCCCTCGCGACCGGTGAGCTGGGCCTGAGCCCGCTCGAGGACGCCGAGGTCGCGCTCGTCGAGCAGCTCGTGCGTCGTCACCACGAGGAGACCGGGTCGCCGCTCGCGGCCGAGCTCCTCGAGGACTTCTCCGCGGCCGTCCAGCGCTTCACGCGCGTGCTGCCGACCGACTTCGCCCGCATGCGCTCGGCGCTCGAGAAGGCCGAGTCGGCCGGGCTCGACCCCGCGGCCCCGGGTGTGTGGGACCAGATCTTGGAGGTGGCCCGTGGCTGACCCCCGCGGATTCCTGAAGGTGCGGGAGCGTGAGCTCCCGCCCAACCGCCCGGTGGCCGTGCGCCTGCGGGACTGGAAGGACGTGCACGCGCACCTCGAGGAGGGCCAGGTCTTCCTCAAGGAGCAGGCGGGACGCTGCATGGACTGCGGCATCCCGTTCTGCCACCAGGGGTGCCCGCTCGGCAACCTCATCCCGGAGTGGAACGACCTCGTCTACCGTGACCAGTGGGCCGACGCGATCGACCGCCTGCACGAGACGAACAACTTCCCGGAGTTCACCGGTCGCGTGTGCCCGGCGCCGTGCGAGTCGAGCTGCGTGCTCGGCATCAACCAGCCGGCCGTGACGATCAAGAACGTCGAGGTCTCGATCATCGACGAGGCGTTCGCGCGCGGCTACGTCACGCCGCAGGTGCCGCAGCGCCTCACGGGCTCGACCGTCGCCGTCGTGGGTTCGGGTCCTGCCGGCCTCGCGGCCGCGCAGCAGCTCACGCGCGCCGGTCACACGGTCGCCGTGTACGAGCGGGACGACGCGATCGGCGGGCTGCTGCGCTACGGCATCCCCGACTTCAAGCTCGAGAAGCTCCACATCGACCGCCGCGTGGCGCAGATGGAGGCCGAGGGCACGCGCTTCCGCCCGGGCGTCGAGATCGGCGTCGACATCACGTGGGACGACCTGCGCGCGCGGTACGACGCCGTCGTGGTCGCCACGGGCGCGACCGTCCCGCGCGACCTGTCGATCCCCGGTCGCGAGCTCGACGGCATCCACTTCGCCATGGACTTCCTGCACCAGGCGAACGCGGTGGTGGCCGGTCGTGAGGTCCCCGACCAGATCACGGCCACGGGCAAGCACGTCATCGTCATCGGTGGCGGCGACACCGGGTCGGACTGCCTCGGCACCTCGCTGCGCCAGGGCGCGGCGAGCGTGACGACGCTCGCGATCGGCAAGCAGCCGCCGCTCGAGCGGTCCGCGACCCAGCCGTGGCCGACGGACCCGATCCTGTTCGAGGTGTCCTCGTCCCACGAGGAGGGCGGCGAGCGCGAGTTCCTCGCGTCGACCGTCGAGTTCCTGGGCGACGAGAACGGGGCCGTGCGCGCGCTGCGCGTCGCGGAGACCGAGTACCTGCCCGACGGCCGTCGCGTGCCCAAGGAGGGCACCGAGCGCGAGATCCCCGCGGACCTCGTGCTCGTCGCGATGGGCTTCACCGGGCCGGAGACGGCGACCATCACGACCCAGGCCGGCACGGACCTCACGAGCCGCGGCCTCGTGGCGCGCGGCGACGACTTCGCGTCGTCGCTGCCGGGGGTCTTCGTGGCCGGCGACGCGGGTCGTGGGCAGTCGCTGATCGTGTGGGCGATCGCCGAGGGTCGGGCGGCGGCGGCTTCCGTCGACGCCTACCTTCAGGGAGGGACCGAGCTGCCCGCGCCCGTGCGCGCGAACACCGTGTCCTTGCGCGCTTGACGTGCACCCCGACGTCGGGTGTCCGGCGCCGGGACGATGAGCGGGGCATCCTAGGGAGGGGCACCCCGCGACGACCGGCTCCCGGCCGGTCGGAAGACTAGAGGCTGGAGATATGCGCAGAGCAAAGATCGTCTGCACCATCGGACCCGCGACCGAGTCGAAGGAGCAGCTCCGCGCGCTCGTCGACGCCGGGATGGACGTGGCGCGGATCAACCGCAGCCACGGCAGCGCCGAGGAGCACGCGGCCGTCTACCACGGCGTGCGCGAGGCCGCCGCCGAGTCGGGCCGGTCCGTGGCGGTGCTCGTCGACCTCCAGGGGCCGAAGATCCGTCTGGGCCGCTTCGGCGGCGACGAGAAGCACTGGCTCGAGGAGGGTGACACCTTCACGATCACGACCGAGGACGTCGTCGGCACCAAGGAGCTCGTCTCCACGACGCACAAGGGCCTGCCCGGCGACGCGCGCGTCGGCGACCCGATCCTCATCGACGACGGCAAGGTGCTCGTCCGCGTCACCGCCGTCGAGGGCCCGCGCGTCGTGACGCGCGTCGAGGTCGCCGGCCCGGTGTCGAACAACAAGGGCCTGAACCTCCCGGGCGTCGCCGTCTCCGTGCCGGCGCTGTCCGAGAAGGACCAGGACGACCTGCGCTGGGCGCTCAAGCTCGGTGCGGACATCATCGCGCTGTCCTTCGTGCGGTCCGCGAAGGACTTCGAGGACGTCAAGCGGATCATGGACGAGGAGGGCCGTACGGTCCCCGTCGTCGCCAAGATCGAGAAGCCGCAGGCCGTCGACAACCTCGCCGAGATCGTCGACGCGTTCGACGGCGTCATGGTCGCGCGCGGCGACCTCGCGGTCGAGCTCCCGCTCGAGCAGGTCCCGCTCGTCCAGAAGCGCATCGTCGAGCTCGCGCGCCGCAACGCCAAGCCCGTCATCGTCGCGACGCAGGTGCTCGAGTCCATGACGAACTCGCCGCGCCCGACGCGCGCCGAGGCGTCCGACTGCGCCAACGCCGTCCTCGACGGCGCCGACGCGGTCATGCTCTCGGGCGAGACCAGCGTGGGTGAGTACCCGATCCTCACGGTCCAGACCATGGCCCGCATCATCGAGGCGACGGAGGAGGCCGGCCGCGAGCGCATCGCGCCGCTGGGCTCGACCCCGCACACGCGCGGTGGCGCCATCACGCGCGCCGCCGCCGAGATCGGCGAGATCCTCGGCGCGAAGTACCTCGCGACGTTCACGCAGTCGGGCGACTCCGCGCGCCGCATGTCGCGCCTGCGCTCGTCCATCCCGCTGCTCGCCTTCACGCCGCGCGAGCACGTGCGCAACGTCCTGTCGCTCACGTGGGGCACCCAGACGTACCAGGTGCCCGAGGTGGAGAACACCGACGCGATGGTCGGCCAGGTCGACACGACCCTCCAGGCCAACGGCCTCGCCGAGGTCGGCGACCTCGTGGTCGTCGTCTCCGGCGCCCCCGTGGGCCAGCCGGGCACGACGAACTCGATCCTCGTGCACAAGATCGGCGACCACTCCGACACGCGCGCCTGACGCGATCGCGCCCACGAGGGCGCGTCGTCGCGCAGAGCCCGACGGCGGCGTCCCCCTTCCCGGGGGGCGCCGCCGTCGGTCGTCTGCTGGGTCGTGCCGCGTCGTGTGGTCGCCCTCGTGGGGCGCTCCGACGAGCACGGCCCGGGTCGTCGTCTCGGGTGCGTCGCCGGGCACCGAATTCGCACGACACCGAGGTCGTGGCGGCCCTACCGTCGTCGGATGCGTGCCGTGCCGGACTCCCTGGACCCTGCGGTCGTGCGTCGGGTCGACGCGCGGCTGGACGCCGTCGTGCGCGACGAGCGGGTCGCGATCCCGCTCGCGGTGGAGAGCGGGAGCCGGGCGTGGGGGTTCCCGTCGCCGGACTCGGACTACGACTGCCGGTTCGTGTACGTGCGGTCGCAGGGGGACTACCTGGACCCGTGGCCGCGGCGCGACGTCGTCGAGACGCCGCTGGACGCGGTGCTCGACGTGAACGGGTGGGACCTGCTCAAGGCCGTGCGTCTGCTCGTGCGGGGGAACGCGACGCTGCTGGAGTGGCTGCGGTCGCCGATCGTGTACCGGGGGGACGCCGAGTTCCGGGCGGAGCTGCTGGCGCTCGCGGCGCACGTCGTCGACCGTGACGCGCTGCGGCGGCACTACCTCCACGTCGCGCTCGGGCAGCGGGACCGGTGGTGGGCTGTCCCGGAGGTGCCGCTGAAGAAGGTGTTCTACACCGTCCGGCCCGCCGCGACGCTCCGGTGGCTGCGGGTGCGACCGGACGCGGCCGTGCCGCCGATGGACCTCGCGACCCTCCTCGTGGACGGTGCGGCGCCGGACGACGTGGTGCGTGCGGCGTCGGACCTCGTCGCGCTCAAGGCGGTCTCCCGCGAGATGGGCGCGGGCGCTGTGCCCGCACCGCTCGTGCGGTTCGTGTCCGACGAGCTGGCCCTCGCGTCCTCGGCGGCGGACCGGCGTGACGGCGACCGTGCGACGGCGCGAGCGGTCGCCGCCGCGTCCTTCCGGGTCCTCGTCGCGCGGTACGGTCCGTCGGACGCCGCCCCTGTCACCCCTGGGCCTGGAGCTCTCAGACCCGCACCGGCCGCAGGTCGCTGACCCGGCGCGGGGCGGTGGGCGACGTCGCGAGGCGGGCGAGCATCGCGTCGAGCACGGTGGCCCGGTCGAACTGCAGCGCGTACGCCCGGGCAGCCTGGGCCCTGGCGTGCCGGGCGTCGGCGTCGAGGGCGAGGGCGTCGTCGAGCGCCGCCGCGATCGACACGGGGGAGCGGGTCGGGACGATCGTCGCGTGCGGCCCGACGGCCTCGCCGATGCCGCCCGTGTCCGTGGTGATGACGGGCCCTCCGCCGGCGAGCATCGCCTCGGCGAGCGCGATGCCGAACGTCTCGACGAACTCGGGGCGCGGCTTGCTCGGCAGGACGAACGCGGCGCTGCCGGCCATGAGGTGCGGCTTGGTCGCGTCGTCGACGTCGTCCAGGAAGACGATCCGGTCGGCGGCCGTGCTCTGCGCGGCCCGGGCCCGCAGGTCGGCCTCCGCCGGACCGCGTCCGGCGACGACGAGGCGCGCGCCCGATGCCCGGGCGGACAGCGCGAAGCCGTCGATCAGGTCGTCGACGCCCTTCGCCGCCGCGAGGCGGGACAGGAAGAGCACGTACGGGCGGTCGGCGAGGCCACGGTGCGCGAGCACGTCACGGGTGACGGTGGCGTCGAGGTCGGTGTAGGCGCTCGTGGCGATGGCCGGGTAGGAGACCTGCACGCGCTCGGCGCACTGCTCGGCGAAGAACGTCCCGTGCCGGTCGTCGATCTCCTGGGCGCAGGCCACGACGAGGTCGCGCGTGTACCGGGAGACGGCGACGCAGAGGTCGCTCGCCAGGTACCCGGACAGGACGTGCGCGGCGGCACCGAAGCGGCCGTCCTCGACGCACGAGCGGACCACGTTCGTCACGTCGGAGCCGACCGCCTCGGCGATCGTGGCGACCTCGACGGGGAGCCCGGTGCTGCGCGCCACGCGCACGGCGTCGGTCACGGCGGTGGTGTGCGGGCTGAGGTAGAGCGACAGGCAGACGGTGGGGACGCCGTCGGTGAAGAGCTCGACGAGGCGCCCCGTGAGCCCGGCGAGGTACCGGCCGTCGGGCACCTTGTAGTCCCCGACGGGCTCCGGTCGCTCGACCGTGATGCCCGCGCTGTACGGCAGGACGGAGCCGAGCGGCTTGAGCGGGAGCCCGGCCGCCTCGAGGCGCTCGACGGGCCAGGTGACGATGCGCACCTCGGTGAACCCGCGGAGCAGGGCGGCCTCGGCGAGGTTGCGGGCCTCGCCCGAGTGGCCGCAGATCACGGGGTCGGCGCGCACCACGACGACGAGGCGGCGGGTGGGCGTCTGGCGCGGTGTGCTGGTCATGACGTCTCCGGGGTCTGGTCGGTCGGGTGGGTCGCGGGGACGCCGTCGGGGTACGACGGCGGTCGATGCTCGGGCGCGGTGCCCCACCCGGCGGGCGCGGGCCCGAGCTCGAGCAGGAGCCGCCCGCCGCGGCGCACGCGCGTCGCGGGGAGCCAGGTGCGGTCGAGCGGCTGCCCGTCGAGCCACGCTGCGCGCACGTACTGCGGCTCGGTGGTCGGCCCGGGCTCGACGAATCCGGTCGTCTCGACGGTCAGCACGCCGCCCGGGAGGCGGAGGCGGGACTCGGCGAACGACGGCGCGTTCACGAGGAAGATGCCCTGCCCGGCGACGGGGAAGAGTCCGAGCGAGGCCCACACGTACCACGAGCTCAGCGCGCCCGAGTCGTCGTTGCCCGGGAGGCCACCGGGGCCCGTGCCGAAGCGCTGGTGGACCGCGGCGTGCACCACCTCGGCGGTGCGGTCCGGGCGTCCCGCGTAGTGGTACGCCCACGGGGCTTCCATGTCGGGCTCGTTGTTGAGGCCCTCGAACCGGTTCAGCGCGTACCCGGCGGCCATCTCGGCGGCGCCCGGCCGTTTCCCGGGCTGGGCGACGGGCGGGGCGCCGAACCCGAAGAAGCGGTCGAGCAGCGCGACGAACGCGTCGTCGCCGCCTGCGAGCGCGATCCTGGCCGCCATGTCGTGCACCAGGCGGAAGGAGTAGTTCCACCGGCCGCCCTCGTAGAAGGTGGAGTCGCGCAGGAGCCCGGTGGCGGGGTCGAACGCCGCGGTCCAGCCGTGCGCGCGCAGCGCGAGCTCCTCGGCGAGCGCGCGGTCTCCGACGCGGCGCGCCACGCGCGCGGTGCACCAGTAGCCGAACGCGAGGTCGAGCGTGTGGCTGATCGGGTGCGCGACGCCGTGCAGGAGGTAGTCCTCGCCGTAGGTCCGGCGCAGGTCGGCGTTCAGGTGCACGAGCGCCCAGTCCCAGTCGATGCCGGGGACGTCGAGGGCGCACAGGTCGGCGAGGAACGTGTGCGCGAGCGCGCTCGCCTGGCGTGAGAACCGGTCGGCCCCACGGGCCATCCGGTACCCGATCGGGAAGTTCCCTTCCTCCTCGCAGACGTGCAGGAGCGCGGTGGCGAGCTCGACGGCGCGGTCGGGCCAGAAGGTCGTGAGGAGCGGGAGCTGGGTCCTGTAGACGTCCCACATCGTCGACACGTCGAAGGCGAACGGCGTGTCGCCGGGCCAGAACGGGCTCTCGTCCGGGGCGAGGCAGGGCTTGAGCAGCGCGTGGTACAGGGCCGTCGAGAGGACCGTGCGGCGTGCCGGGTCCGGGCACCCGACCTCGATCCGGTCGAGGTGCTGCGCCCACGTCGTCGTGGTGCCCTCGTGCCGGGCGGCGAAGGCCGCGGTGCCGGGGCCGCAGTCCGCGCGGAGGTTCGCGCGCGCCTGCTCGGGCCCGCGCAGCGAGAAGCCGAGACGGACCTCGACGACCTGACCGGCCGTCGTCGGGCCCGCCCAGAGGAGGCCGAAGGGGCGCAGCGTCGTCGGCCGGATGTCCGCGAAGTCCAGGCGGGTGCTGCCCGGCATGAGGCGGCGGTCGTACCAGAGCATCTGCCGCCACGGGTGCGCGTCGCACTCGAGGTGGACGGCGAGCGGCGCGCCCTCGACGACGATCTCGCCGGCGGCCGTCCCCGGCCCGAGCGTCGCGAGATGGGCGCGGAGCGGGACGGTCGTGCCGTACGGGATCGCCAGGCCGCCGAGCGAGAGGTCGACGACGATGCGCGCGTCGGGGTGCGCGGGGAACGTGTAGCGGTGGACGGCGCTCTTGGGCCCGACCGTGACCTCGCACCGGACCCCGTTGCCGAGCGTGGCGGCGTAGTAGCCGGGGGAGGCGTCCTCGTCGAGCAGGTCCCACCGCCGGCCGAGCGCGTCGAGCGGCTCGAGCATGGGCGTCACGCGCACGTAGTTGTAGTACTTGCGGATCGCGCCCGTGCCGGACTGCTGGAAGTGCGTGAAGCCCGACGCGACCGGGTGGTCGAACAGCATGGGAGGCACGCCCTCGGTGCCGAGGTCGTACCGGCCGTATCCCGTCGGGTACGCGCCCGAGTAGGCGCACGCCGAGACCATCCCGAGCGGATGGGTGGCCCCGGGGTGGGTGTTGCCGACGAGCGGCTTGGGGGACCACCACGTCGCGGCGAGGCCGGTCGGCGCCGGGAGATCGGTCACACCCGTCCCCACGAACGGGTCCACGTGCTCGAGCACCGTCACCTCCGTCCCGGGCACGAGGAACGTGCCCTGCTCGGGACGGTACGAGCGAGGTGTGTCGAGGGTGTTTCCTGCGGTTTCCTGCGCGTCACGACGCCGGGACGAGGTCAGGAGGTAGAGGGTGCCCCGGGTGGGATTCGAACCCACACTGGATCGGGTTTGAGCCGAACGCCTCTGCCGGTTGGGCTACCGGGGCGGTGCGCGGCGGGGCCGGTCACCGGGTCCGCAGCGCGTGCACCATCGAACCACACGTGCGTGCCTTCACGAGAATCACACTCCTCCGAGGGCGAAACGCGGGGGCGGCAGGGGGTACGGCGCACTACAGTGAACCCCGTGAGTGACCAGACAGCGCAGCCCGAGGACAAGCAGCCGCTCGACCTGCCCCCGATGATCGAGCCCGAGCCCGCCGCGACCCCCGCCCCGTCGGGCCGCCCCGCGCGCCGCGCGGTCGTCGCCGAGGACGAGGCCCTGATCCGTCTCGACGTGGTCGAGACGCTGCGCGACGCCGGGTTCGACGTCGTCGGCGAGGCCGGCGACGGCGCCACGGCGGTGAAGCTGGCGCTCGAGCTCAAGCCCGACGTCGTCGTCATGGACGTGAAGATGCCCGAGCTCGACGGCATCTCCGCCGCGGAGCAGATCGGCAAGGCGCACGCCGCGCCCGTCGTCCTGCTGACGGCGTTCTCGCAGGCGGAGCTCGTCGAGCGGGCGCGTGACGCGGGGGCCATGGCCTACGTCGTCAAGCCGTTCACGCCGGCGGACCTGCTGCCCGCGGTCGAGATCGCGATCTCGCGCTACTCGCAGATCACGGCGCTCGAGTCGGAGGTGGCCGACCTCGCGGAGCGCTTCGAGACGCGCAAGCGCGTGGACCGCGCCAAGGGTCTGCTCATGACCAAGATGGGTCTGTCGGAGCCGGAGTCGTTCCGCTGGATCCAGAAGACGTCGATGGACCGCCGCCTCACCATGCGCGAGGTCGCGGACGCCGTCATCGAGCAGGTCGGCGGCGCCTGAGCCCTGTCGGCGACCGATCGGCCGTGGTCGGGTTCCTGAGCAGGACCTTTGTCACGGCGCCCCGGGCGGGCTATCGTCTTGGACTGGCGTCCAGTAGTTCCCGGGGCGGTGGACACGCGGTCGCCACGTAGTGCTCAGTCGACGGCCGACGGCGCCGTCCGAGCGACGTGGAACCATCTCACGCCCCACGTCCCTCGGTGCCGTCGGTCCCATGGTGCGAACGAGGAGGAGCGCGGTGCGCCCAGCAGTGGAGGTCAGGCCCGCGGTCGGTGACGACCTGCCGGGGATCGCTGTGCTGTGCTCGGAGGCCCGGCGCGAGTCGGCGTCCGGCGCCCAGATCTGTGCGCCCGACGAGGACCGGCTGGTCCGGCACCTGTCGGTGCTGCTAACGCTGCCCGGCGGCAACGTCCTCGTCGCCCTGCACGACGGTCGCCCCGTCGGGTTCGTGCTGGCGCGCGTGCTCGACCCGCACCTGTTCGCCGACGAGCCCAGCCTGTACGTCGAGGCCGTGTACGTCGGCGAGGAGGCGCGCCGCCGCGGCGTGGGCCACGCGCTGCTCAGCGCCACCGCCGACCTCGCCGCCGCCTCGGGTGCGACGCACGTCTACTCGGTGCCGATCCCCGGCTCACGCGGCGTCCAGCGCTTCCTGGCGCGGCTCGGCTTCGGCCCGGTCGCGGGTCACCGCGTCGTGTCGACGGCGGTGCTCCAGCGCCGCCTCGCGGCCGATCTCACGCCCACCCGCCGGGGCACCCGGTCCCTCGAGGACCTCATCGCGCGCCGCCGTCGCGCCCGGACCGAGACGATGTCCGGTCCGGTCGACCTGCGCGAGTTCCAGGCGGAGTACCGAAGCCGGACCGGGGTCGTCACGACGCCGCTCGAGGCACGCGAGACCCTGCCCGGCTGAGCCGGGCAGGCTCCCGGCGGGCGGGCCGAGCGGTCCCGTCCCGCTCAGGCCAGGTCGAGGATCATGCACGTGAGGCGCGCCGTGCACACGCGCCGGCCCCCGTCGTCGGACACGACGATCTCGTAGCTCGCGGTCGTCCTCCCGCGGTGCACCGCGACGGCCTCGCCGCGCACCCAGCCGTCACGCACCCCGCGGTGGTGCGTCGCGTTGACCTCGATCCCCACGGCCGCGCGGCCGTGACCGCCGTGGAGCTGGGCGGCGATGGACCCGAGCGTCTCCGCGAGCACGACCGACGCACCCCCGTGGAGCAGCCCGGCCGGCTGCGTGTTGCCCTCCACCGGCATGCGCGCCGTGACGCGGTCGGCGCTCACCTCGTCGAGCTCGATGCCCATGCGCTCGATGAGCGTCCCGGCGGTGTGCAGGCCCATGGCCTCGTAGGCGTGGCGGGGGGCGTCGGGCGTCCGGTCGGAGCCGTGCGTGTCGGTCATGGACTGTAGGTTGGCACCCGTGACGACCTCCGCGCGACCTCGCCTCCTGCTCATCGACGGACACTCCATGGCCTACCGCGCGTTCTTCGCGCTCCCGGCGGAGAACTTCTCGACGACCACGGGGCAGCACACGAACGCGGTGTACGGGTTCACGTCGATGCTCATCAACCTCCTGCGCGACGAGGAGCCGACGCACGTCGCGGTCGCGTTCGACGCGGGTCGCCAGTCGTTCCGCACCGAGATCCTCCCGAGCTACAAGGGCACGCGCGAGTCGACGCCCGAGCCCTTCCGCGGCCAGGTCCCGCTCATCAAGGAGATCCTCGAGACGCTGCACATCCCGACGCTCGAGCGCGAGGGGTACGAGGCGGACGACATCTTCGCGACCCTCGCCACGCAGGGCGCCGCCGCCGGGATGGAGGTGCTCGTCTGCTCGGGGGACCGCGACTCCTTCCAGCTCGTCGGACCCGACGTCACGGTGCTCTACCCCAAGAAGGGCGTCTCCGAGCTCGCACGCATGGACAGCGCCGCGGTCGTCGAGAAGTACGGCGTGCCGCCCGAGCGCTACCCGGACCTCGCTGCGCTCGTGGGCGAGACGTCGGACAACCTGCCGGGCATCCCGGGTGTCGGCCCCAAGACCGCCGCCAAGTGGATCACGGCGTACGGCGACCTCGACGGCCTCCTGGACCACGCCGACGAGATCAAGGGCAAGGCGGGGGAGAACCTGCGCGCACACCTCGACCAGGTCCGCCTCAACCGGCAGCTCAACGCGCTCCTGCTCGACCTCGAGCTGCCCCTCGGGCCGGACGACCTCGTGACGCGCCCCTGGGACCGCGAGGCCGCGCACCGCGTCCTCGACGCGCTCGAGTTCCGCGTCCTGCGCGACCGGCTCTTCGCGATCGCCCCCGAGGGCGAGGTCGAGACCGAGGCGGGGTTCGACGTCGAGCTCGCCGACGTCCTGCCGGGGGGTCTTGGCGCCTGGCTGGCCGAGCACGGTGCGCGCCCGCTCGGCGTCGAGGTCGCCGGCAAGGCCGTGCCGGGCGGCGGGGACGCCTGGGCGCTCGCGGTGTCCGACGACGCCGGGTCGGCCGTCGCGCTCGAGCTCGCCGACGTGGCGGGCGCCGACGACGAGGCGCTGGCCGCCTGGCTCGCCGACCCGGAGCGGCCCAAGGTCGTGCACGGCGCCAAGTCCGCGTGGCACGAGCTCGCGGCGCGCGGCTACGACCTCGCGGGCGTCACGTTCGACACCGAGCTCGCGGCCTACCTGTGCCACCCCGACCAGCGCGGCTACGACCTCGGCGACCTCGTCGTGCGGCACCTGCACCGCGAGCTGCGTCCCGACACCGCGGCCGGCAACGACGCCCAGGGCGCGCTCGACCTCTCGCTCGACGGCAACGGCGAGCAGGAGCGCGACGCCGTCCGCGCGCTCGCCGTCGCCCAGCTCGGCGACGTCCTCGTGGGCGAGCTCGAGGACCGCGGGGCCGCCACGCTCCTCACCGACCTCGAGCTGCCCCTCTCGCAGGTGCTCGCCCGCATGGAGCAGCGCGGGATCGCGGCGGACGTCGAGTACCTGCGCGAGCTCGAGCAGCACTTCGGCGACCTCGTCGCGACGGCCGCGGCCGAGGCCTACGCGGTCATCGGGCGCGAGGTGAACCTGGGCTCGCCCAAGCAGCTCCAGGAGGTCCTGTTCGACCAGCTCGGCATGCCCAAGACGAAGAAGATCAAGACCGGGTACACGACCGACGCGTCGGCGCTCGCGGACCTGTTCGTCAAGACGCAGCACCCGTTCCTCGAGCACCTGCTCGCGCACCGCGACGCCTCGCGCCTGCGCCAGACGGTCGAGGGCCTGCTCAAGTCCGTCGCGGACGACGGGCGGATCCACACGACGTTCCAGCAGACGATCGCGGCGACGGGCCGGCTCAGCTCGACCGACCCGAACCTGCAGAACATCCCGATCCGCACGGAGGCGGGCCGGCGCATCCGGCGCGCGTTCGTCGTCGGCGAGGGCTACGAGACGCTCATGACCGCCGACTACAGCCAGATCGAGATGCGCATCATGGCGCACCTCTCCGGTGACGAGGGGCTCATCGAGGCGTTCCGCTCGGGCGAGGACCTGCACTCCTACGTCGGGTCGCGCGTCTTCGAGGTGCCGGCGGCCGAGGTGACGCCCGCGATGCGGTCGAAGATCAAGGCGATGTCGTACGGCCTGGCGTACGGGCTGTCGGCGTTCGGACTGTCGCAGCAGCTGACCATCGAGGTGGGCGAGGCGCAGAAGCTCATGGACGACTACTTCGAGCGCTTCGGCGGCGTGCGTGACTACCTCACGGGCGTCGTCGACGAGGCGCGCGCCACGGGCTACACGGCGACCATCCTCGGGCGCCGTCGGTACCTGCCCGACCTCACGAGCGACAACCGTCAGCGTCGCCAGATGGCGGAGCGCATGGCCCTCAACGCGCCGATCCAGGGCAGCGCGGCCGACATCATCAAGGTCGCGATGCTCAACGTGCAGCGCGCGATCGACGAGCGCGGGCTGCGGTCCCGGTTGCTCCTCCAGGTGCACGACGAGCTCGTGGTCGAGGTCGCAGCGGGCGAGCGCGACGCGGTCGAGGAGGTGCTGCGCACGCAGATGGGCGCGGCGGCGGACCTCGACGTGCCGCTCGACGTCTCCGTCGGCGTCGGCGCGACGTGGCACGACGCGGGTCACTGAGCCCGCGGCGTCAGCCCGGGAGGCGCGTGCGGAAGATCACGGTCCCGGGCAGGTAGGCGCCGCGCACCGGACCCCAGCCGCCCCACACCTCGGTGTTGTCGGCCGGCCACTCGGGCTCGACGACGTCACGCACCTCCAGCCCGGCGGCGACCACCTCGCGCACGTGGTCGCCCAGCGTGCGGTGGTACTCGGCGTAGGCGACCCGGCCGGCGCCGTCGGTCTCCACGTACGGGCGCCGGTCGAAGTAGGAGCGGTTCGCGGTGAGACCGTGAGCGCTCGGGTCGTCGGGGAAGGCCCAGCGGGTGGGGTGCGTGACGGAGAACGTCCACGTGCCGCCGGGTCGCAGCACGCGCGCGACCTCGCGGTGGATCGCGTCGGCGTCGGGGACGAACGGGATCGCGCCGAACGACGTGAACGCGACGTCGAAGGCGCCGTCCGCGAACGGCAGGCGGCGCGCGTCGGCCTGGACGACGGGTACCCGCACCCCCGTGGCGCGGTCGAGCGCCCGCCCCGCGGCGAGCATCCCCCGGGAGACGTCGGTCGCGACGACCTCGGCGCCCTGCGTGGCGAGCCAGCGCGAGCACTGCGCGGCCCCCGCGCCGACCTCGAGCACGCGCAGGCCCGTCACGTCGCCGAGCAGCCGGGCGTCCCGTTCGCGCAGCCCCTCGGGGCACCAGCAGAAGTCCGCCGCGCCGAGGAAAGCACCGTGCTCGTCGAGGTACTCCGCGGCGTTCGCGTCCCACCACCCGCGCCCGGCGCGGCCCCCCTCGGCAGCGGGCACGTCCCGGTAGCCGGCGTCGGCCGTCGGGCCGGTCGGGGCGACGTCGTCCACGGCGGGGACCTGGGGCGGCACGGGGGGAGGGGTCGCGCTCATGCCGCCATTCTCCCGGGCGGCACCAGTCTGGGGCACCGTCGCGCGCCGCACGGCCCCCAGGGTCGGGACCTTGGTCGTCGGCGTGCCCGAGGACCGGGACGGACGGTGACCCACGGCGCAGGGTTGACTAGGGTTGAGGGCGACGCGGTGCCGCGGAGGTGGGCACCTCCGTCGACGCCGGGCACGCGCGCGAGGGCGCGTGACGCGACGACGAGACGGAGGAACAGGTGCGCATCGGACTTCTCACCGGCGGAGGCGACTGCCCCGGCCTGAACGCGGCGATCCGGGCCGTGGTCAAGCAGGGGACGGGGGAGTACGGGCACACCATCATCGGCTTCCGCAACGGGTGGCGCGGCGTGGTCGACGGCGACGTGCACCCGCTCGGGCGCCAGGACATCCGCAACGTGCTGCCGGTCGGCGGGACGCTGCTGGGCACGGCGCGGTTCCACCCGCGCCAGGAGGACGGCAGCATGGACGCCGTCCTCGCGACGGTCGAGGCGGAGCACCTCGACGCCCTCATCTGCATCGGCGGCGATGGCACGCTCCACGCCGCGAGCAGGGTGGCCGAGGCGGGCGTCAAGATCGTCGCGATCCCCAAGACGATCGACAACGACGTCGAGGGCACGGACCTGTCCATCGGGTTCCACACGGCCGTGAACATCGCGACCGAGGCGCTCGACCGCGTCCACACGACGGCGGAGAGCCACAACCGCGTCATGGTCGTCGAGGTCATGGGTCGGCACGCCGGGTGGATCGCGGTGAACTCCGGCATCGCGGGCGGCGCGGAGGTGGTGCTCGCGCCGGAGCAGCCGTTCGACATCGACCAGGTCGTGAAGTTCCTGCGGCACCGGCACCGCGCGCACGCGAACTTCTCGATCGTCGTCGTCGCGGAGGGCGCCGTCCCGCGCGAGGGGTCGTCGATGGAGTTCACGCAGCAGCTCGGCCGCTTCGGCGAGATCGTCGCGGGGTCGATCGGCGAGCGCGTGAGCGCGGAGATCGCGGAGCGCACGGGGTTCGACACGCGCCTGACCGTCCTGGGGCACGTGCAGCGCGGCGGCGAGCCCACGCCCACCGACCGCATCCTCGGCAGCCGGTTCGGCGTCGCGGCCGTCGACGCCGTGAGCGCGGGGACCTCGGGCGTCATGACGGCGCTGCGCGGGGAGCGCGTCGAGCTCGTGTCGCTGGCCGAGGTGGCCGGTCGGCCCAAGCGCGTCCCCGAGGAGCTGCTGCGCGTCGCGCGCGTGCTCGCCTGACGACCGGGTGAAGCCGGCGGGCCCCTGATCCCGCGTTGACCACCGGGGTGACACCCCGATAAGGTGGACGGCGGTGCGTTGCGCCTGCCTTCGTCCCGACACGACGCCGACCATGACGTCCACGGGCCAGGGGCGGCGGCGCGCCGAGAACCCTACCCGCTCGACTACACCTGTCCGCATCGGAGCATCGAACTCAATGACCATCTCTACCCCCGCGAAGTCCGCACCCCAGGTTGCCGTCAACGACATCGGCACCGAGGAGGACTTCCTCGCCGCCGTTGACGCGACCATCAAGTACTTCAACGACGGCGACATCGTCGAAGGCACGATCGTCAAGGTGGACCGCGACGAGGTCCTCCTCGACATCGGCTACAAGACCGAGGGCGTCATCCCCTCCCGCGAGCTGTCCATCAAGCACGACGTGGACCCCGGTGAGGTCGTCAACGTCGGCGACGCGGTCGAGGCCCTCGTCCTCCAGAAGGAGGACAAGGAAGGCCGTCTGATCCTGTCCAAGAAGCGCGCCCAGTACGAGCGCGCCTGGGGCACGATCGAGAAGATCAAGGAGGAGGACGGCGTCGTCACCGGCACCGTCATCGAGGTCGTCAAGGGTGGTCTCATCCTCGACATCGGCCTCCGTGGCTTCCTTCCGGCCTCCCTCGTGGAGATGCGTCGCGTCCGCGACCTCCAGCCGTACGTCGGCAAGGAGATCGAGGCGAAGATCATCGAGCTCGACAAGAACCGCAACAACGTCGTCCTCTCGCGCCGTGCCTGGCTCGAGCAGACGCAGTCCGAGGTCCGCTCCACCTTCCTGCAGACGCTGCAGAAGGGCCAGGTGCGCCCCGGTGTCGTCTCCTCGATCGTCAACTTCGGTGCGTTCGTGGACCTCGGCGGCGTCGACGGCCTCGTGCACGTCTCCGAGCTCTCCTGGAAGCACATCGACCACCCCTCCGAGGTCGTCGAGGTCGGCCAGGAGGTCACGGTCGAGGTCCTGGACGTCGACTTCGACCGCGAGCGCGTCTCGCTGTCGCTCAAGGCGACGCAGGAGGACCCGTGGCAGACGTTCGCCCGGACCCACGCGATCGGTCAGGTCGTGCCGGGCAAGGTCACCAAGCTCGTCCCGTTCGGTGCGTTCGTGCGCGTCGAGGACGGCATCGAGGGCCTCGTGCACATCTCGGAGCTGGCCGTGCGCCACGTCGAGCTGCCGGAGCAGGTCGTCAACGTCGGTGACGAGGTCTTCGTCAAGGTCATCGACATCGACCTCGAGCGTCGCCGCATCTCGCTCTCGCTCAAGCAGGCCAACGAGGGCGTGGACCCGGAGTCGGACGACTTCGACCCCGCGCTCTACGGCATGGCTGCCGAGTACGACGAGCAGGGCAACTACAAGTACCCCGAGGGCTTCGACCCGGAGACCAACGAGTGGCTCGAGGGCTTCGAGACGCAGCGCGAGGCCTGGGAGGCGGAGTACGCCAAGGCGCACGAGCGCTGGGAGGCCCACCGCAAGCAGGTCGCCGAGGCCGTCAAGGCCGACATCGACGCCGCGTCGGGCGACTCGGGCTCGTCGAGCTCGTCCTCCTCGAGCAGCACGTCCTACTCGTCGGCCCCGGCCGCCGAGGCCACGGGCACGCTCGCGTCGGACGAGGCGCTCGCCGCGCTCCGCGAGAAGCTCACCGGCAACTGATCTCCTGACGCTCCGCCACCCGGCGGAACCGTCGCAGGTCGCACGAATGGGCGCCCCCCCCCGGGGGTGGGGGGCGGCGCCGGTAGCGGGGGGGGGGGCTCGTGGGGCCAAGGGGGGGCGAGGGGCG
>NZ_JBHXIC010000023.1:0-28830 GCF_042723955.1 Cellulosimicrobium cellulans
CCCGGGGGGGGGGCCCGCCCCCGACCCCGGCGGGGCCCCCCCCCGCGGGGGGCGCCGCGGCCTCGGGCGTCGGCCTGCACGCGCCGACCTCCGCCCCGGGGGGTCCCGACGACGGTCTCATCACGGGCGTGCCGTCGGACGCGACGATCCCGCGTGCACCGGGCGCGCCGCCGCACGGCACGAGCCCCGGGGCGACGTCCGGGTCCACGAACCCGGCCGCCGCTCCTGCGGGCCCAGCGGGGCCGCCGGGCATCGACTGGGACCGGCTGGAGCACGAGGTGGGCGTGCAGGTCCCGCCGCCGTTCGTCGAGCTGCCGTCGGTCGTCCGGCCCGCCGAGCAGCCCGTCGCGCCGGAGCCCGGCCCGGCCGCGCCGGCCGACCGGGGCGACGTCGGCGCGGCGCCCGCCCCGGGCGGGGCGCCGTTCCTCGTGCCCGCGCGCGACGACGCCCCCGACGACGGGTCCGGCCTGCTCGAGGTCTCGCGCGAGACGGTGACGCTCGCGGACGTCGGCGGCCTGGAGCCGGTGAAGCAGCGCATCCGCGAGGCGTTCCTCGAACCGATGCGGAACCAGGCGATCGCCAAGGCGTTCGGCAAGTCGCTGCGCGGCGGGCTCCTGCTCTACGGGCCGCCCGGGACCGGCAAGACGTACATGGCCCGGGCCGTCGCGGGCGAGCTCGGCGCGCGGTTCCTCACGGTGACGCTCGCGGACATCCTCGACAAGTACATCGGGGAGAGCGAGCAGAACCTCCACGCGCTGTTCCAGAAGGCGCGCCGGCTCGCGCCCGCCGTGCTCTTCCTCGACGAGGTCGATGCGATCGGCGGCAAGCGCGCGCAGTACTCCGGATCGTCCGGCATGCGGACCGTCGTCAACCAGCTCCTCCAGGAGATGGACGGCATCGGCTCCGACAACGACGGGCTGTTCGTCCTCGGCGCGACGAACCACCCGTGGGACGTCGACACCGCGCTGCTGCGCCCGGGTCGGTTCGACCGCGTCGTGCTCGTCCTGCCGCCCGACGAGCCCGCGCGCGAGGCGATCCTGCGCCACCACCTCGCCGGCCGCCCGGTCGCGGGGATCGACCTGCGTGCGATCGTGCAGCGCACCGACGGATTCTCCGGCGCCGACCTCGAGCACCTCGCGGCGACGGCGGCCGAGAAGGCGATGATGGACTCGATCGCGTCGGGGCAGGTGCGGCCGATCAGCATGGCGGACCTGGACGCCGCCCTCGCCGACGTGCGTCCCTCGACGACGGCGTGGCTCCAGTCCGCGCGCAACGTCGTCACGTTCGCGAACAACGACGGCCGCTACGACGACCTCGCCGCGTACCTGCGCGCGCGGCGCATGCTCTGAGCCGGGGACCTCGACCGTGAGCACCACGACCGACCCGCGCGCCGTCGCCTCGCGCGCGGAGCTGCTCGTCCAGATGGGGCGGCCCGAGCGCGCGCTCGACGAGGTCGACGACGCGCTCGCGAGCCTGCCCGACGACCCGCGGCTGCTCCTCGCCGCGGCCTGGGTGCGCCTGCACCTCCAGCGGTCGGTCGAGGCGCTGCCGCTCCTGGAGCAGGTCGTCGGCGCGCAGCCCGCGGCCGACGGCGCGCTGTACCTGCTCTCGATCGCGCGCCAGAACACCGGCGACGTGGCGGGCGCGCGCGACGCCGCGGCGAAGGCGCTCGAGCTCGACCCCGACGACGCGCGGTACCACCTTCAGCTCGCCGACACCCACCTGTCGGGCCGCGTGCGCGGCGCCGACCGGAGGCTCGCGCGCGAGCGCATCGAGTCGGCGCTCGAGCTCGCCCCGGAGAACCCCGACCGGATCGTGCAGGCCGCACGGCTGTGGTCGAGGCTCGGCGACGACGACCGGGCACGGACGCTCGTGCGCCAGGGCCTCGCCGTCGCCCCGGAGCACGAGGACCTGCTCTACCTCGACGCGGCGCTCGCCCTCGACGCGGGACGCAGCGCGAAGGGGTACAGCGGCGTCCTCGCGATGAACCCCGAGCACGCCGAGGCCGGCTACCTGCTGCACCTCAGCGTGTGGCAGCAGATCCTGCGTCTCGTCGAGATGCCGGTCCTGCTCGTCGGGGCGGTCGCGCTGGTCGTCGCCTTCTCGATGAGCGACGCGCACGTCGGCAGCGTTCCCGTCTGGGGGATCGTGGTCCTGCTGTGGACGGGGATCACCGCCCTGCGCGTGCTGCCCGTCCTCCTCCAGGTGCCGCGCGGCCTGCTGCGCCGCACGCTGCGCCGGACGCCGTTCCGGGGCGGGACCGTCGCCGCCGTGGTCGTGGGCTGGGTGGGCGTGCTCGCGGGTCTCGCGCTGCTCTACGTGGTGCGCGACGCCGTCGTCGTGCGCTGGTTCCTCGTCGGCCTCGGGGTGGTGCTCGCGGTCACGGCCGTGACGTCCGCGGTCCTGCACGCGGCCATGCTCACGCAGACGCGCGACCTCGGGTACCTCCCGCCCGGCCCGGCGGGCGCGGCCCGCATCGCCGCGCTGCGGTCGGGGCTGCGCGGCGCCGTCGTGCGTCGCACGGTGGTCATGGGCCTCGTCGCGATCGTGGTCGCCGCGATCGGCCCGGGCGGGTTCGCGCGCGGCGACGCCCGGCCGGTCGCGGCGCTCGCCGCCGTCGCGTTCGTCCTGCCGGTGGCGGTCGGGCTGTGGGTCGCGTGGCGGGTAGCCGCGCAGCAGCGCGCGGCGTCGGACGAGCGCCCGGCCGCCAGTGCCGGTGCCGCCGTCCGCGCCGGGCTGGGTGCCGCCGTCCTCCTCGTCGCGACGACGCTCCTCGCGCTCGGCGGCGTGGCGGCGCTGGCCGCGCTGCCGGTGAGCCCGGGCGAGCACGACGCCGACGGGCGCTACGTCCAGGCGCCGAAGGCCCCGCGCGACCCGGACTCGGACGTCCAGGAGTGCGGAGGCCGTCCCGTGACCCGTCTCTCCTGCATCCAGGAGAACAACCGCATCCGGCAGGAGGAGCTGCGCGACCGGATGGAGGACATCGACATCCCGAGCATCGACGTCCCGACGCTCGACCTGCCGGACCTGCCGGAGGTCCAGGTCCCCGACGCCCCGGCCCAGCCGGCTCCCTGACGAGGTGAGGCGTCGGGCGAGCGGGCGGGGCGGCGCCCCACGCGTGGACCCGGCACCGTGCGGCGGTCAGCCGTGGTCGGCGACCGCGCGGGCGGCGGCACGCTGGGCGACGAACGCCTCGATCCCGTCGAGGAGGATGTCGAGCCCGAACCCGATGTCGCTCTCCCAGTCGTCGGGCTGGGCCTCGGCGGGCGTCCACGCGGCGAGCGCCCCGGTGAGCGCGGGGTACGTCTCGGGGTCGACGAG
The DNA here is from genome assembly GCF_042723955.1 of Cellulosimicrobium cellulans. Classification (GTDB taxonomy): domain Bacteria; phylum Actinomycetota; class Actinomycetes; order Actinomycetales; family Cellulomonadaceae; genus Cellulosimicrobium; species Cellulosimicrobium cellulans_H. The sequence goes on from NZ_JBHXIC010000023.1 coordinate 3,322, forward strand.
CCGGGTGAGCACGAGCTCGTAGTCGGCGTACGGGTTGGCGGCCGCGACCGCGTCCTGGTCGAGCTCGGCCTCGGGCGTGTCGGCCGGGAGACCCTGCGCCTGGCGCACGGCCTCCGCGGCGGCGCGCCGGGTCTCGACCAGGACGCGCCCCTCGCCGAGCACGTGCTGCGCGAGGAGCCCCACGATCTGGAGCTTCTCGTCCGTCGTCAGGGCGAGCGGAGCGAGGATCGCGAACGCGCGGTCGATCCAACGCAGGCGGTTCGGGCCGACCTGCGCCGTCGTCAGCGGCAGGTCGAGGTACCACGGGCGCGCGAGGACGCCCTCGATCTGCGCGCGCGTCCACGCCGCGAGCCCGGCGCGCCAGTCGGTCTCGTCGTAGCCGGGCATCTCGAGCACGTCCGCGGCGGCGTCGGCCATGAGGACGAGGAGCTCGTCCTTGCTCTCGACGTAGCGGTAGAGCGCCATCGACGAGTAACCCAGCGACTCGGCGACGCGCGCCATGGACACCGCGGGCAGGCCCTCGGCGTCGGCGAGGTCGACGGCGGCGCGCACCACCTGCTCGACGGTGAGCGCGGGCTTGGGGCCGCGACGCGGTGCGGGGCCGCGTCCCCACAGGCGCGCGATGACGGGCGGGAGCTCCGTCCTGGCGTCCGGTCGGTCGGTGCTGGGTCGGTCGTCGGCGTCGGTCCCGGTCATGTCGTCATCCTCCCGTGGGGCTTGACCGCTCGCGAAACTGTGTCTACCGTCAGCAGAATAGTAGTGCCCATAAACAGTTTTGCTTGGAAGCGGTTTGCCCGGACGATCGAGGGAGTCCCCATGCCAGCACCCGACGTGCTCGTGCGCGCCGAGGGCCTGCGCAAGAGCTACGGCTCCACGCGCCGGTCCGTGCGCGTGCTCGACGGCGTCGACCTCACGCTGCACCGTGGCGAGGTCCTCGCCCTCCTCGGTCCCAACGGCGCGGGGAAGACCACCACCGTCCGCATCCTCGCCACGCTCCTGCGCCCCGACGGCGGGACGGCCACCGTCGCGGGTCACGACGTCGTGCACGACGCCGCGCGCGTGCGCGGCCTCATCAGCCTCACCGGCCAGTACGCGGCGGTCGACGAGAAGCAGTCGGGACGCGAGAACCTCACGATGATGGGTCGCCTCGCGCACCTGCCCCGCCGAGCCGCGCGCGCCCGCGTCGACGGACTGCTCGACGCGTTCGACCTCGCCGCGGCCGCCGACCGTCGCGTCGCGACCTACTCCGGCGGCATGCGGCGCCGGCTCGACCTGGCGGCTGGGCTCCTCACCCGTCCCCAGGTCATGTTCCTCGACGAGCCCACCACCGGCCTCGACCCGCGCAGCCGTCAGACCATGTGGGAGGTGATCCGCGGCGTCGTCGCCGACGGCACGAGCCTGTTCCTCACGACGCAGTACCTCGAGGAGGCCGACCAGCTCGCCGACCGCGTCGCGCTCGTCGACGACGGCCGCGTCGTCGCGGAGGGCTCGCCCTCGGACCTCAAGCGTCGCGTGGGTGACGCGAGCATCGAGCTCACGTTCGCGTCGGTCGCCGAGGCGGCGTCGGTCGAGTCGGCGGGGTCCCTCGTGTCCTCCGGCCAGGACCTCGCTCCGGCGGCCGGCGGCACCTCCGCGACGCTGCGCGTCGCCACCGACGGGTCGGTGCGGCACGTGCGCGACGTCCTCGCCACGGTGGCCGCGTCCGGCGTCGAGCCGGTGCGGTGGGAGGTGCGCGAGCCGACGCTCGACGACGTGTTCCTCACCCTCACCGGCCACGCGGCGCGCACACGCGACCGCGCCGACGAGCCCGGGACCGCCCCGGCCGACCACGAGGAGGCGGCGGCATGACCGCCCAGGCCACCGCTGCGCCGTCGGGCACGACGCCGCGCCTCCCCGCCCCTCTGGCCCGGCCGGGCCGCCACGTGCTCGCCGACGCTGCGACGATGGTCGCCCGGTCGCTACGGCTCGTGCGGCGCGAGCCGGACGAGCTGATCCTCGGGCTCGTGCTGCCGGTGATGCTCATGATCCTGTTCGTGTACGTGTTCGGCGGCGCGATGAGCGTCGGCACGGACTACGTCACGTACGCGACGCCGGGGATCATCCTGCTGTGCGCGGGCTACGGGGCGTCGAACACGGCGATCGCCGTGGAGCAGGACATGTCCGGCGGCATCATGGACCGGTTCCGGTCGATGCCGATCGCGAGCTCGACGGTCCTCGTCGGGCACGTCGTGGCGAGCGTCGTGAAGAATCTCGTCACGACGGGCGTCGTGCTCGGCGTCGCGTTCCTCATCGGCTTCCGACCCGACGCGGACGTGCTCGAGTGGCTCGGCGCCGTCGGGGTGGTCGCGGCGTACGTCCTCGCGATCACGAGCGTGGCTGCCTTCATCGGCGTGCTCGTGCGCTCGCCCGCCGCAGCCGGGGGCTTCGGCTTCTTCATGCTGTTCCTGCCGTACGTGTCGAGCGCGTTCGTGCCCCCGGAGACCATGCCGTCGTGGCTGCGCGGGTTCGCGGAGCACCAGCCCGTCACGCCGGTGATCGAGACGATCCGCGGCCTGCTCGTCGGCATGGACTCGACGGGCGCGCCGGTCACGGACCTCGGCCCGACGGCGGCGCTCGCCCTCGCGTGGTGCGGCGGCCTGGTCCTGGTGTTCCTCGGCGCGGCGGCATCCGTGTTCGCGCGCCGTCGTCGCCGGTAGACCGATCCGCGCGGCGAACTCACCCAGGAGGCAGGAAACGAATGATCGAGATCAGGCGCGGCGACGAGCTCGGCGAGAGCAGTCGGCGGCGGATCACCGAGGTTCTCGTGCGCGGCTTCGCGGACGACTTCGCGTACTTCTCGAAGGACCCGCGCGAGCTGGCGGACGCGTTCGCGCACATGCTCGTCCTCGAACGGTTCTACGTCGCGGTCGTCGACGGCGAGCCCGCCGCCGTCGCCTCGGTCACCGAGGGCGCGCAGGAGTGCTTCGCCCCCGAGAAGCGTCCCTTCCGGGACGCGTGGGGTCGTGTCCACGGCGCGATCAGCTACCGGATCGTCCGGAGCCAGTTCCTCGGCGCGTACGACGGCGCGCGGGACGGCCTCGCCGAGATCGGGTTCGTCACGACCGCGCCGGAGCACCAGGGTCGGGGTGTGGGCACCGCACTCATGCGCCACCTGATGGCGCTGCCGTACGACGAGCTCGTGCTGCGCGACATCAAGGACACCAACGCCCCGGCGCTCGGGCTCTACCGCAAGCTCGGGTTCACGGAGACGGGGCGCCGCCCGGTGCGGTTCGCCCGGCGGGCGGGGTTCTCGGCGTACGTCACCATGAGCCGCGCCCGGGACGTCGCGTCGTGACCGCTGCCGGCGCGGTGCCCGTCGGTCGATCTACCCGGCGAGCGGCGGCGCCGGAGCGTGCGCCGGGCGCCGTCGTCAGGAGCGGCGGCGTCGGCCGGACGCGCCGACGGCGAGCCGACCGGCGAGCGGGACGACGGTCTGGACGGCGATGCTGGCGACCAGCGCGATCCCGAAGGCCGCGGCGACGCCGAGCCGGTCCACGAGGAGTGCGACGAGGAGGCAGAACACCGCGAAGCCGGTGAGTCCGGCGAGCAGTCCCCGCAGGAGGCGGACGGTCTCGGCCGAGCCGCGCTGCGCGAGCGCGAACGCGGCGACCACGCTCGACGCGATCGGGAACGGCGCGAGCACACCCGTCATCGCCGGTCCGAGCGCGCCCGACGCGGTGGTGACGGCGAGGACGAGCGCCGCCGTCGTCGCGGCACGGGCGGGGAGATCCCACCAGGGCGGCGGGACGGTCGACGGCGGGCGCCCCGGTGCGTCGGGTGGCATGACCCGGGACGCGCCCCAGAACGTCGCGAGCGCCACCACGAACCCGATCCCGGCGGGCAGCGTCACCCGGGCGAGCGCCACGTCCGCCAGGAGGCACGCCGCCCAGGAGGCGGCGAGCGCACCGACCCAGCCGGTCCGGCGCGAGCACCAGGCGAACACCACGGCGAACAGTGCGAGGGACGTGAGGCCGAGGAGCGCCGAGGAGGCGGCGGCAGCTCCGAACGCGGTGCCGTGGTCGAGCGTGGTGATGAGCAGGATCGGCCCGGCGACGACCGGCAGCCCGACGAGCACCCCCGTGAGCCGCGCTCCCCAGCGCCGTCCGGCGAGCGTGGACGCGACCACGAGGGCCGGCGCCAGCACGAGCTTGAGGAGCAGCGTCACGCGGTCACGGTAGCCGGTGTCGGTCCGGCGGCAGCGCCCGACCGCTCGCGCCGGTGCGATGCGCCAGGGACACGAAGAAGGGCGGCGGTCCCGGAGTCCTGTCCACCGGGACCGCCGCCCGCGGGGGCGACACCGTCGACGTGAAGCCGCCCCCGAGTCGGGGGCCGGGCGGTGAGGAGGGGCCGCCCGGCCGTGCGCGACGGTCGGTCAGACCGCCGCGAGCCGACGGCGCAGCCCGAGCCCGACGCCCGCGACACCCGCGAGCACGGTCCCGCCGACGAGCGCCGACATGCCGAGCGACACCCGTCCGACGGGGCTGTTCTCGACGCTGTCCTTGAGCTCCGCCGTGCCGTCGGAGAGGGTCCCCGTGCCGTCGGACAGCGTGGCGGCGCCGTCCGCGATGCGGGTGCTGCCGTCGTGCAGGTCCGACGCGCCGTCGGCGAGCGTCGTCGTGCCGGCGTGCAGCGTCGTCGAGCCCTCGGCGAGCGCGGCGTTGCCCGCCGCCAGGGTCGTCGCGCCGGTGGACAGCGTCGTGAGCCCGTTCTGCAGGCGCAGCGTCCCGTCCTCGAGGCGCGTCGTCCCGGCGAACAGGTCGCCCGCGCCCGTGCGGAGCCGCACCGTGCCGGCCGCGAGGTCCGCCGCGCCGGTCGTGGCCCTGGCCGTCCCCGCCTTGAGGTCGGCGGCACCGGTGGCGAGATCCGACGTGCCCGTGGCGAGCTCGGAGGTCTTCGTCGCGAGGAACGCGTTGCCACCCGCGATCTGGAATGCGCCCTCGGCGAGGGAGGCCGTGCCCCGGGCAAGCGCTGCCGAGGCCTCGGCGGCACCGGCGTTGCCGTCCGCGACACGAGCGGCACCGGCGGCGACGTCCGAGGAGCCGACGAGGAGCCGGCTCGCACCCCCCGCGAGGTCCGCCGAGCCCGCGGCGAGCGCCGCAGTACCGTTCGCGAGGTCGCTGTTGCCCGTGGAGATCTCGCTGGCGCCGTCTGCGACGCCGCGCGCACCGCCGGCCACGCTCGCCGTGCCCTGGGCGACCTGGGCCGCTCCCGCCGCGACCCGCGTCGCGCCCTCGTGCGCGGCCTGCGCTCCGCGAGCCACCTCGTCGGCTCCCGCGCTGACCTTTTCGAGGCCTCCCGCGAGGCGAGCCGCGCTCGCCGCCGCACCGTCCTCACCTGCCAGTCCGTCGCGGAGCGCCGTCGCTCCGGTCGAGAGCCGGGCGGCGCCGGCATCGACGCCCGCCGCACCGTCCCGAACGGAGCCCGCGGCCCCCGCGAGGGCCTGGAGCCGTGCCTTGAGGGCGGGGTCGTCCGTCGTGGCGGCGAGGCCCGTGAGCTGGTCCGCCAGGGTCGTCGCGCCGTCGTGCACTGCGCCGGCGCCCTGTGCCAGGGACCGGGTCCCGTCCGTGAGCGAGGCAGCGGCGTCGCGTGCAGAGGCGATCCCGGCGCTGAGACGGTCCGCCCCGGCGTGCAGCGTCGCCGCCCCGTCGGCAACGACCGGCGCGCCCGACGCGAGCCGCGCGGTCCCGTCCTCGAGGTCGGCCGCGCCGACCGAGAGGCTCTGCGCCCCCGTCGCGACCGCGGCAGCGCCGTCGCGCAGCGTGCTGGTGCCGGTCGCGAGCGCGCCGGAGCCCCGGGCGAGGTCGTTCGCTCCCTTCGCGGCACCGGACATCCCGGCGGCGATCGCCGACGAGCCGTTCGCCAGACCGCCGACGCCCGCGGAGATCTGAGCCGCCCCACCGGCCACGGTGGTCGCGCCCGTCGCGAGGGTGGAGGTGCCCTCGGCCAGCAGCCCGGCGCCGTGCGCGGCGGTCGCGTTGCCGACGTACAGCTCGGCGGCGCCGTCCTTCAGCGTGCTCGCGCCGTCGGCGATCTGCGACGCACCGTCGGCGGCGCGCGCGTTGCCGGCGGCGAGGCGGGCGGCCCCGGCGTCGAGGTCCTTGCTGCCCGCGGCGAGGCGGGCCGCGCCGCTCGCGGCGTCGCCCGTGCCCGCGGCGAGGCGCGCGGCTCCGGCGTTCAGCTCGTCCGCGCCGGCGGCGAGCTCGGTCGCCCCGTCGAGCGCGGTGGTGCCGCCCGCGGCGAGCTGGGCCGCGCCGTCCGACGCCTTCTGCGCCCCGGTGACGAGGTCGCCGGCGCCGTCCTCCAGGTCGCCGGCCCCGTCGGCGAGGCGCTCGGCGCCGGCCTGGGCCTCGGCGGTCCCGTCGGCGAGCGTCGCCGCGCCGTCGGAGAGCTGCGCCGCCCCGTCGTCGAGGCGGGTGGCGCCGTCGGCGACCTTGCCGTTGTACACGAGCAGGAACGCGATCAGGCCGGCCACCGCGAGAGCGAGCACGGCGAGCGCGACGGACGTGAGGACCGTGTGGGTGCGCGACGGTCGGGGAGAGGCGTGCTGCGTCATCGGTCGTCCTTCCTCGCGCCCGGCGTCGTCGCGGGGCGGTCGGCAGTGGGGAGAGACAAGCGGGGGAGAGGGCGGAGAGAGCCGGGCCGTGCTCACCCGGCGCGGAGAGGGCGCCGGGGCCGCGCCCGCCAGCGTTGGTGGGACGTGGAGTAGCAGGTAAATCTCGAAAGACGCTAGCAACCGCCGACGCAGGGCGGACAGCGAGTACTAGGTACTTTCGCCGTCACGATTCGGTCACGGGGCCGAAGTATCAGGTACTCCGCCCCGGAACCCGTCGCTCGGGGCAACGGGCGGGTCTCCAGAGGCCCGCACCTGCCGGTGCGCACTGTTCATCCACCCGTCACCCGGCGGTCCCGGGACGGTCGTCGTCGCGCCACCGGGGGACACCAACCTCTGCTCGACCCTCGTCGAAGGAGAGACATGTCAGTCATCCCCGAGCAGGCCCGTCAGCGGACCGCGATGCGCACCCCCGTGCGCGCCCCGGCCCGCCGCACGCGCCTCGCCGCGCTCGTCGCCACGGGCGCGACGCTCACCCTGGGCCTGGGCGCGCTGCCCGCGCTCGCCGCGGTTCCCACGAACCCGGCCGGCGCCGCGTCGTCGACCCCGGCGGCAGCCCTCGCGGCGGCAGGTGCCTGGTCGACGCCGGCCGCGGACGAGACGTTCCACCGCCTCGCCACGTACCCCGTGTTCCAGAACCGACCGGCCGGCGAGGACGCCGCGGCCGAGACGGTCGCCGAGATCTCGGCGGTGAGCGAGGACGGGCGCACGGTCGTCCACACGGACGCGCTCGCGCGCCGCATCGGCTTCCTCGACCTCACCGACCCGAGCGCGCCGAAGGGCCTGGGCACGCTGAGCCTCGCCGAGCTCGGCTCGGAGCACGACGAACCGACGTCGGTCGCGATCGTCGGCGAGTACGTCCTCGTCGTCGTCGACACGTCCGTGAGCTTCACGGAGCCGAGCGGTCGCCTGGACGTCGTCGACCTCGCCACGCGCGAGCGCGTGCGGTCGCTCGACCTCGGGGGCCAGCCCGACTCGATCGCCGTGACGCCCGACGGCGCGCACGCCGTCGTCGCGATCGAGAACCAGCGTGACGAGGAGATCACCCCCGAGGGCGGCGACGAGGGCGACCTCCCGCAGCTCCCCGGCGGCTTCCTCCAGATCCTCGACCTCCCCGGCGAGGACCCCGCCGCGTGGTCGACCCGCGCCGTCCCGTTCCTCGACGAGGCCGGCGCGCCGCTCCCCGTCGTCGCGGCGGCCGGTCTCGACACCCCGCAGGACCCCGAGCCCGAGTACGTCGCCGTCAACCCGGCGGGCACCAAGGTCGCGGTGACGCTCCAGGAGAACAACGGTGTCGCCGTCGTCGACATCGCGACGGGCGAGATCGAGACCGTCTTCTCGGCGGGCGCGGTCGCCGTGTCCGGGATCGACGTGAAGAAGGACGGCGTGATCGACCAGACCGGGTCGATCCCGGCGACGCCGCGCGAGCCCGACGCGATCGGCTGGCTCGACGACGCGCACGTCGCGACCGCGAACGAGGGCGACTGGAAGGGCGGCTCGCGCGGCTGGTCGGTGTTCGACGCCGCGTCGGGCGAGGTCGTGTGGGACGCGGGCGCCGAGCTCGAGCGCCTCGCGGTGCGCGTCGGCCTCCACACCGAGGACCGCGCGGCCAAGAAGGGCGTCGAGCCCGAGGGCCTGAGCGTCGCGACGCTCGGCGGGACGCGCTTCGCGTTCGTCGGCTCGGAGCGCTCGAACTTCGTCGCCGTCTACGACGTCTCCGACCCGAGCGACCCGCGGTTCGTCCAGGTGCTCGCGACGACCAACGGCCCCGAGGGCCTTCTCGCCGTGCCGGAGCGCGACCTGCTCGTCGTGTCGAGCGAGGAGGACGACGCCGAAGCGGGCGTGCGGTCGGCCGTCACCGTGTTCGGGCGCGGCGCGCGGTGGGCCGACGGTGCGGGGTCGCCGCGGTTCCCGAGCGTCGTCTCGGCGGACGCGACGCACGGCCCGCAGGCCGGCGCCCCGATCGGGTGGGGCGCGCTCGGCGCGCTGAGTGCCGACCCGACCGATCCCCAGCGCCTGTGGACGGCGACCGACGCCGCGTACTCCACGACGCAGCTCCTGTCCCTCGACGTCAGCGGCTACGGCGCGGGTTCCCCGGCCGTCATCGACCGGACCGTGACCCTCACGCGCGACGGCGCCCCGGTGGGCCTCGACGTCGAGGGCGTCGCTGCCCGTGCCGAGGGCGGCTTCTGGCTCGGCGTCGAGGGTGCGAAGGGCGCGGACAACGCGATCGTGCGCGTCGACGCCGCTGGCGCGATCGTCGAGACCGTCGCGCTGCCCGAGGGCGTCGCCGCCGGCCTCGGCAAGCAGGGCATCGAGGGCGTCGCGGTCTCGGCGCCCGTCACGGAGGCCGGCGAGCGCGTCGGCGAGCAGGTGTGGGTCGCGCTCCAGCGCGGCCTGACCACCGACGACGGCGGCACGGCGGGCACCGCGCGCCTCGGCCGCTACGACGTCGCGTCGGGCACGTGGGACTGGTTCGCGTACCCGCTCGAGCAGACCACGACCGACGGTGACTGGCTGGGTCTCAGCGAGGTGACCGTCGTCGACCACGACACCCTCGCCGTGATCGAGCGCGACAAGCTCAACGGTCCCGCCGCCGCGGTGAAGCGCGTCTACGCGGTCGACGTGCCCGACGTCGCCGTCGGGGCCGCGTCGACGACCCCGGTCGCCGTGACCAAGACGCTCGCGCACGACGTCCTGCCCGACCTGCGCGCCACGAACGGCTGGACGCAGGAGAAGCTCGAGGGCCTCACGGTCGGCGGCGACGGCACGGTCTGGGCGATCACCGACAACGACGGCCTCGACGACGCGACGGGCGAGACCGTGCTCCTGAGCCTCGGCGCGGCGTCGGACGTGTTCGAGGGGCACCTCGACGGTGAGAACCCGGGCGGACCGGGCGAGCCCGGCGAGACGCCCGGCGCGGGCGAGGAGCCGCCGTCGTCCCCGCTGCACACGGTCGGCGCGGACGACCTCACCGACGCGAACCACGGCGGCGTCACCCTCTCCCCGGCGCAGGTCCGCGCGGGTGAGCAGGTCACGGCGACGGCCGAGGGCTTCGCGCCCGGCGAGTGGGTCTCCGCGACCCTCTTCTCGACGCCGGCGGACCTCGGGATGTACCGCGCCGACGCCTCGGGCACCCTCACGGCGACCGTGACGGTCCCGGCCGACGCCGCGGCGGGCGAGCACCGGTTCGCGATCGTCGGGCAGGTGGACGGGCGCGTCCTGTGGACGGAGCTCGAGGTCCTCGCGGCGGACGGTGCGCCCGGCGGCTCGGACGGCGCGGAGGAGGGCGGGCCCGACGGTCTCGCCACGACCGGCGCGCACGTCGGCGCGCTCGTGGGCCTCGCCATCGTGCTGATCGCCGGCGGCGCGACGATCGTCGTCGCCCGGCGCCGTATGCGCGGCCTCCCGGGCTGACGAGCGGGCCCCACGCCGAACCCGGGCTTGCGGGCGGTCTCGAGCCCGAGACCGCCCGCAACCCCGGGCTCGGCCGACTGGCGCTGGCGCCCGGCTCAGTCGCGGTCGTTGGGCATGAGGGCCCAGAGGATGAGGTAGGCGATGACCTGCGGGCCGGGGAGCAGGATCGAGACCGCGGCGACGATGCGCACGACGGTCGGGTCCCACCCGAACCGGCGGGCGATCCCTGCGCACACGCCCGCGATCATCCGGCCGTGGCGCGGCCGGGACAGGGTCGGCCGGAACGAGGCTGCGGAGGCGTCTGAGGTGCTCATACCTCGACGGTAGGAGCCCGCTCGTCGCGGCGGTATCGGGAAGTCCCCCGAACCGACCCTGATCCTCGCGAGGCCGACCCTGACCCCTTGCTCAGCTCCAGAGGGCCCGGCTCAGCTCCCGAGGGTGGCCTCGAACGCCGCCAGAGCGCGGGGCGACGCGAGCGCGAACGTCACGGCGGTGACGCCGTCGCCGGGGTCGACACCCGGACGGGCGGCCGACCACCCGCGCACTGCCCCGACCGCGACCCGCGCGACGTCGTCGACGTCCCAGCCGTAGACGCCCGCGCTCACGGCGGGGAAGGCGACGGTCGCGGCGCCGAGGTCGGCGGCGACGTCGAGCGAGCGCGTGAAGCACGACGCGAGGAGTGCGGGGTCGGTCTGGCCGCGGTGGCGGTTCGGCCCGACGGTATGGACGACCCAGCGGGCGGGGAGGTCGTAGGCGCCGGTCGCGACGGCGTCGCCGACGGGCAGGCCGTCGGGGAGGGCCGTGCGCCGGATCCGGCGGCACTCCTCCAGGAGCCCGGGACCGGCGGCGGCGTGGATGGCGCCGTCCACGCCCCCACCGCCGAGCAGCGACGAGTTGGCGGCGTTGACGATCGCGTCGGCGGTGAGCGTCGTGATGTCGGCGAGCCGGGCGTCGAGGTCCATGGCTCCATCCTCACGCGAGTGTCGTCGTTGCTCGCGCCGGGGAGGTCAGTCGCGCGAGACCACGACGCTCGCGCTGTGGCCGCCGAAGCCGAACGCGTTGACCAGCGCGTGGCGGGCGGCGGTCTCCCGGGCCGATCCCCGCACGACGTCGAGGTCGATCGCCGGGTCGAGCGCGTCGAGGTTGAGCGTCGGCGGCACGCGGCCGTCGCGCACGGCGAGCAGCGCGACGAGGATGCCCAGCGCGCCCGAGGCGCCGAGCAGGTGGCCCGTCGCGCCCTTGGTGCTCGTCACGGGCGGGGGCATGCCGAGCGCGGCGTGGAGGGCGTCGGACTCGTTGACGTCGCCCACCGGGGTCGACGTCGCGTGCGCGTGGACGAGGCCGAGGTCGCCGGGGGAGAGGCCCGCCGAGCGCAGCGCCATCCCGATCGTGCGGGCCTGGTTCTCGGGGTCGCCGCCGACGATGTCGAACGCGTCGGAGGTCAGCGCGGCGCCGGAGACGACGCCGTGCACCGCGGCGCCGCGAGCTCGCGCGTGCTCCTCGCTCTCGAGGACGAGGAGCGTCGAGCCCTCGCCCATGACGAAGCCGTCGCGGTGCACGTCGAACGGTCGCGACGCGCGCTCGGGCTGGTCGTTGCGCGTCGACATGGCCCGTGCCGCCGCGAAGGCGGCGAGCGAGAACGGGCGGACGCCCGCCTCCACCCCGCCGCACACGACGACGTCCGCCGACCCGGCGAGGATCATCTCGCGGCCCATCGTGATCGCCTCCGACCCCGCGGCGCACGCGCTGATCGGCGCCCGCGCACCCGCCTTGGCCCCCAGGTCGATCGAGAGCCAGGCCGCCGGACCGTTGGCCATGAGCATGGTGACGGTGTGCGGCGAGACGCGCCGCGGCCCGTGCTCGTCGAGCACGTGGGACTGGTCGAGCGTCGTCGCGATCCCGCCGTTCGCGGACCCGACGACGACGGCGAGCCGCGTCGGGTCGACGTCGGGCGACCCGGCCGACGCCCAGGCCTCGCGGCCCGCGACGAGCGTGAGCTGCTCGGCCCGGTCCGTGCGGCGCGCCTCGCGCACGGCGAGGCCCTCCGCGAAGGCGTCGTCCACCCGCGCCGCGATGCGCACGGGCAGGTCGGCGGCCCAGTCCTCCTTGATGGCCCGCACCCCGGGCTCGCCGCGCAGCAGCGCGTCCCAGGTGTCCTCCGCGGTGAGCCCCACAGGGGTCACCGCCCCGTAGCCGGTGACGACGGCTCGTGTCATGGTGTCCCCCTACCTGCGGGCGTCGCCCCGGCGGCGACGGTTGTGGTCGATGGGTCCCATTTCAAGACATCCGTATGGGGTTTGTCTTGTCCGACAGTGTGACAGTGCGCACGCTCTCGCTCACCACGAGTGAAGCGGCAGGTGGGTGATCGGGGCGCGGCCGTCTCGCAAGGTCGCGCACGGTCGGCACACAGACGGGACATGGAGGAGCGCCAGGTGGGTCGTGCTGGGGGTGCGGTCGTCGCGGTGGCGGCCGCCGTGCTGGGGCTCGCGGGCTGCGCGACGGCGGACGGCGCCGGCGCGGAGGGTTCGTACCGGTGCTGGGAGACGGTGGTCCCCGACGACGTGCTGGAGTCGGGCGTGACGGCGGACCACCTGAGCGAGGGCGGCCGGGCCGCCCTCGACGGTCTCGAGGTGCCGCCGATCGACCCTGCCGAGTGGACCGTCGTCGAGGACGACGCCGAGCGGGTCGCGCTCCTGCGCGAGCTCGACGACCCCGAGGACCTGGGCGCCGGTGACGTGCGCACGCACGAGATGCTGGTGGTCGAGCTGACCGACGCCACGGACGTCGACCCGGTGCCGACGTGGTTCCTCACCGCCGCGCAGACCTGCGCGCTGCGCGCCGACCTCGACGGGCTCGGCACCGCGACGCTCACGCTCGACCCGGATCACCCGCGCGCCCCCGACGCGCGCGAGGTGCACCTGCTCGTCACGGAGATGGCGTGCAACAGCGGGGAGGACGCCGAGGGCCGGGTGCGGTTGTCAGCGCTCGCCGTGCGTGACGACGCCGTCGCGGTGACGGTCGGCGTCGAGCCGCGCACGGGCGAGGCGGACTGCCCGTCGAACCCGCCGACACCGTTCGTCGTGGAGCTCGACGAGCCCCTCGGCGACCGCGTCGTGCTCGACGCGTCGGTCCACCCGGCGCGGGAGGTCGTGCTGCCGTGAGGCCGGGTCTCGTCGGGCTCGTGGCGCCTGCGGCCGTCGTGCTGGCCCTCCTCGCAGCGGGGGCGACCGGGTGCACCGTCGACCGGACGCCTACGGCGACCGCGTCTCCTCTGCAGGTGCCGGCGTTCGACCTCCCGCCGACCGACGGCGTCCTCGACTACCAGCTCGGCGGCGCGTACGACGAGGTCGACGCCGGTCCCGGGCCCGTGCCGCCCGACGTCGTCGTCCGGGACGCGACCGCCGAGCCCCTGGCCGGTGCCTACTCGGTCTGCTACGTCAACGGGTTCCAGACCCAGCCGGGCGAGGCCGACCGGTGGCTCGACTACCACGAGGACCTGCTGCTGCACGACGCGGCCGGTGGCCTCGTCGTCGACCCCGACTGGCCGGACGAGCACGTCCTCGACCCGTCCACCGCCGAGCAGCGCGAGGGCATCCTCGCGATCCTCGGCCCGGTCGTCACGGGCTGCGCCGACGACGGGTTCGACGCCGTCGAGATCGACAACCTCGACACCTGGACGCGCTTCGACGCGATCGACGAGGACGGCGCCCACGCGCTCGCGCGGGCGTACGTCCACCTCGCGCACGACGCCGGGCTCGCCATCGCGCAGAAGAACGCGGCGGAGGTCGCGGGGGTCGCGCGCGACGACCTCGGCTTCGACTTCGCCGTCACCGAGGAGTGCGCGGTCTTCGACGAGTGCGCCGCCTACACCGACGTCTACGGCAGCCACGTGCTCCAGGTCGAGTACCCCGACGCGCTCGCCGACGCGGGTCTCACTTTCGACGACGTGTGCGCCCTCGACGACCGCGCCCCGCTCGCGATCCTGCGCGACCGCGACCTCGTCACCCCCGACGACCCCGGCTACGTCTACGACGCCTGCTGACGCACCGCCCGACGGCTCTCAGTCCATGCGCCGGCCCAACGGGCTGTTCGGCGCCGCGCGTCACCAGCCGTCGGGCGTGAGGAGCTTGCGGATGCGCTTCTCGCTCACAGGGCCGTCGGTCCCGAGCTGCTGCGCGAACAGCGACACGCGCAGCTCCTCGATCAGCCACCGGACCTCGGCCAGGTCGGCCGCGCGGACGGGGTCGGCCGGACCCTGCGTGAACGCGGCGCGGGCGCGCTGGTACGCCTCCTCGACGTCGTGCACGCGCCACGCGAGCTCGGCGTCACGGTTCGGGTTCGCCTGCGCCTTCTCCAGCCGGTACGACGCCGCTCGCAGGTAGCGCGTGAGGTGCGGCAGCCGCCGCGGCGGGGTCTGGGAGACGAAGCCGTCGTGGATCAGGCCCGCGGCCTGGTCGCGCAGATCGGTGAGCGTGTTGAGCAGCGCGAGGCTGTTCGACGCGCGGATCTCCGCGTCGAGGTTCCGCGACGCCGTGAGCGCCGCGACCACGTGCCCGACGACCTGGTGCACCTGGTCCTCCAGGTGCGTCCGCACGAACGCCCGCGCCGCCGCGTAGGTCTCGGCGTCGCGGATCGTCGCGACGTCCGGCTGCTTGCCGTACTGCCCGCTGCCCCCGCTTGTCAGCGCGATCACCGCGGCGAGCTGGAGGTCCGCGACGAGCGCCTCGGTGTTCCGGTACGGGCCGGCCGCCATCGTGAGCGACTGCGTCCCGTTCCACCGGCTCGTGATGCGCCCGGTCTGGAGTGCCGTCTCGGAGAGCAGCACACGCCGCACGCCGCGCGCGTGCTCGCGCGCCTGCGCGTTCGCGTCGGCCAGCACGCGCAGCGCGACGACCGGCTTCCCCGTGGCGTCCTGCTCCTCGACGACCGCCGGGTACCCCCGGACGACGACCCCACCCCCGAGGTCCGTCGACACCGTCGCGGGCAGCTCGCCGCCCCTGAGTTCGGGCCACGTCGTGAGACCGGTCTGCTCGGTGACGAGCGCGGCAGCGTCCCCGGCGGCTGCCGCTCCTCGTCCTGCACCTCGCCCGGGCGAGCCGGCCGCCGTGGCCGCCCGCCCGTCGTCGGCCCCCGTGGCCTGGCTGCCGCGTGTCGGTGAGCCGGACGCCCCCTCCGCCACCGGACCCGACCCCGAGACCGACGCACCCGTCCCTGAGACGGAACTCGACGCCGCCTCGCGGAGAGCAGCGCCCACCGCCCCCTTGACGGCCGCCCGCACCGCCGCCTGGTTCTGTGCCGCGAGGCGGCGCTGGAGCGCGAGAAGATCCTTCGACTCGTCGAGGACGACCGAACCGCCCCGGCCGCGCGGGTCCTCGACGCGGAACGTCACGCGCAGGTGCGCGGGCAGGCGTGCCTCCTGCTCGGGGCCCCACGCGTCGTCGGGGATGATGACGTCGCGCAGGGCGCGGACGGCGCGGGTGAACGCGACGTGGAACGGCTCGGCCATGTCGCCCGCGCGGGCCATGTCCTCCCACGTGGGCGTGTGCTCACGGAGCCAGGCGACGACGTCGCGCGCGACGTCCGGGGCGGGCACGAGCTGGACGCGGACCGGCTTGGGCAGCGAGCGGATCGTCGCGGTGGCGAGCTCGTCGAGCAGGCCGGGGACCATCCAGTCGAACCCGTCGGGCACGACGCGGTTGAGCACGGAGATCGGGACGTGCACCGTGACGCCGTCGGCCTCGGTCCCGGGCTGGAACTGGTAGGTGAGCGGGAGCGTGAGCTCGCCCTGGGGCCAGGTCTCGGGGAACTGCGAGGTGTCGATCTGCTCGGCGTCGGGCACCAGCTGCTCGAGCGTGAAGGTGAGCAGGTCGGGGTCGCGGCGCCGCGCCGTCTTCCACCAGCGGTCGAAGTGCGCGGCGGACACGACGTCGTCGGGCACGCGCTCGTCGTAGAAGTCGAACAGCACGTCGTCGTCGACGACGAGCCCGCGCTGGCGCGAGCGTGCCTCGAGCTCCTCAGCCTCCTCGAGGAGCTTGCGGTTGTCGTGGAAGAACCGGTGGTGCGTCGTCCACTCGCCCTGCACGAGCGCGTGCCGCACGAACATCTCGCGTGCGGCCTCGGGGTCGACCTTGGCGTAGAGGACCTTGCGGTCCGCGACGATCGGCACGCCGTACAGCAGCACCTTCTCGGTCGCGATCGCCGCGCCGCGCTTGGTCGACCAGTGCGGCTCGGAGTACGTGCGCCGCGCGAGGTCGCCCGCGAGGTCCTCGGCCCACTCGGGCTGGATGCGCGCGACGTCGCGCGCCCACAGCCGCGACGTCTCCACGAGCTCGCCCGCCATGATCCACGCCGGCGGCTTCTTGCTCAGCGGCGACCCGGGGAAGATCGCGAACCGCGCGCCCCGTGCGCCGGTGTACTCGTTGCGCGCCTGCTTCTGCGCGCGCCGCAGCGCCTTGGCCCGAGCCTCGCCCTTGAGGTGCGCGACCGACGACGCCTTCACGTCGCCCGTGTCCTGCATCCCGATCTGCGACAACAGTCCGGACAGCAGCGCCCGATGGATGGTGTCCCCGTCCCACGCCCGCTTGTACGCGGCCCCGTCCCCGTTGAGTGCGGGGGATTCGTCGTCTCGGGCGCCGTCGGACGACGAGTCCCCCGCACTCGACGGTCGGGGGGAGGCGTTGCGGGGCTTGTACGACATGTCGATGCCGAGGGGCTTGGACATCTCGCGGAGCTGGGCGACGACGTCCTGCCACTCGCGGATGCGCAGGAAGTTGAGGTACTCGGCCTTGCACAGGCGGCGGAAGGCCGACGACGAGAGCTCGTGCTGCTGCTCGCGGACGTACTCCCAGACGTTGAGGTACGTGAGGAAGTCGGAGTGCGGGTCGGTGAAGCGCGCGTGCGCCTGGTCGGCCTGCGCGCGGACCTCGGCGGGGCGCTCGCGCGGGTCCTGGATCGACATGACGGCGGCGATGATCGCGACCTCGCGCGCGACGCCGAGCTTCGACCCCTCCCAGATCATGCGGGCGAGGCGCGGGTCCATGGGGAGCTGCGCGAGGACGCGCCCGACCTCGGTGAGGCGCGTCACGCCGTCGGACGTGGCGAGGGCGCCGAGCTCGGTGAGGAGCTGGACGCCGTCGCGCACGGCGCGCGTGTCCGGGGGCTCGACGAACGGGAAGCGCGCCACCTCGTCCGGGGTCTCGACGACGCCGACGGAGATCATCTGGAGCAGCACGGACGCGAGGGAGGTGCGCAGGATCTCGGGCTCGGTGAACTCGGGCCGGGAGAGGAAGTCGTCCTCGGAGTAGAGGCGCACCGCGATGCCGTCGGCGACGCGGCCGGAGCGGCCGGAGCGCTGGTTCGCGCTCGCCTGCGACACGGGCTCGATCGGCAGGCGCTGGACCTTCGTCGCCTTGGAGTAGCGCGAGATGCGGGCTGTTCCGGGGTCGACGACGTAGTGGATGCCGGGCACGGTGAGCGACGTCTCGGCGACGTTCGTCGCGAGCACGATGCGCCGCGACGCGTGCGCCTGGAACACGCGGTGCTGCTCGGCCGACGACAGCCGCGCGTACAGCGGCAGGATCTCGACGCGCTGCGGGTGCTTCGGGTCGGTGACGCGGTCCTTGAGGTGGCCGGTGAGCGCGTCGGCGGCGTCGTGGATCTCGCGCTCGCCGGAGAGGAACACGAGGATGTCGCCGTGCCCCTCGCGCATGAGCTCGTCGCACGCGTCGACGATGCCGGTCACGAGGTCCTTCTCCTCGGCGCCGGCGCGCCCCTTGGCCTTCCCGGAGCCGGGGTCGACGTCGGGCGACAGCGGCCGGTACCGGATCTCGACCGGGTAGGTGCGGCCGGAGACCTCGACGACGGGCGCGGCGTCGGGCAGCGCGTCGACCACGTAGTCCGGCGCGCCGCCGAGCTGAGCGAGGTGCGCGGGGGAGAAGTGCTGCGCGAAGCGCTCGGAGTCGATCGTCGCCGACGTGATGATCAGCTTGAGGTCGGGGCGGCGCGGCAGGAGCCGCGCGAGGTAGCCGAGCAGGAAGTCGATGTTGAGGGACCGCTCGTGCGCCTCGTCGACGATGATCGTGTCGTAGGCGAGCAGCTCCGGGTCGCGCTGGATCTGCGCGAGCAGGATGCCGTCCGTCATGACCTTGACGAGCGTGTCCTCGCTGGAGGTGTCGGTGAACCGCACCTGGTACCCGACGACGCCGCCCAGCTCCGTGCCGAGCTCCTCCGCGATCCGCTCGGCGACCGTGCGCGCGGCGATGCGGCGGGGCTGCGTGTGCCCGACCTGACCCGTGCGGCCACGGCCGAGCTCGAGCGCGATCTTGGGGAGCTGCGTCGTCTTCCCGGAGCCCGTCTCGCCCGCGACGATGACGACCTGGTGGTCCCGGATCGCGGCGGCGATGTCCGCGCGACGCGCGCTGACGGGGAGCTGCTCGGGGTACGTGATGGGCGGGACCGTCACGCTCTCGCGCGCCTGCGTGGCCCGTTCGAGCTGCGCGCGGCTCACCTGCCGCGGGCCGGACGGCGCCCGCTCGCCCCGCGCGCGCCGCCCCTGGGCCGCGTTCGTCGAGGTGCCCGACGCCGCGTGGTCGCCCCGGCCACGCCCGCGGCGGTTCCCGCGGCGTCGGCGACCCTCGCGCGGGGTGCCCTCGGCGGCGCCGTCCCGCTGGGGAGGGCGCACGTCAGGCTGGTTCGCTGCGGGCTCGGTACTCACGACGGTCCATTCTCTCAACCCGTCGCAACTTCATTGCTCTCGGTCCGGGGGAGATCGTGGCGAGAGCTGCTGTCATCTTGCTAGCATCGCCGTGGAGGTGGTCGCGATGGCGACGCTGACGATCCGAGGGCTCGACGACGACGTGCGCGAACGGCTGCGCGCGCGCGCCGTCGAGCACGGGCGGTCCATGGAGGCGGAGGTGCGCGAGATCCTTGCCGCTGCCGTTCGCTCTCCGAGCGGGGTCGAGCGCGGTCTCGGGACCTGGATCGCCGAGACCTTCGCCGGGATCGGTGGGGCCGAGGCGGACGTGTTCGACGTGCGCCGTGATGACCGCCCCCGGGTGGTCGACCTCAGCGGCCCAGCGTGATCGTCCTCGACACGGACGTCGTCTCGGAGCTCACGAGAACGACGCCGGAGCGCTCCGTGGTGCGATGGCTCGACGGCGTGTCGCCGCTGGATGTCTGGCTCACATCGATCACGATCGCGGAGATGTCGTACGGCATCGCCCGGTTGGTGGCCGGTCGGCGCCGCGACGAGCTCGTCGTGCGCGTCGAGACGGTTCTCGACGGTCTCGGCGGTCAGGTGCTGTCGTTCGACCAGCAGGCCGCCCACGCGTTCGGCGCAGTCATGGCCGGACGAGACCGCGCCGGGCAACCCATCGGTACCGCGGACGCGCAGATCGCCGCGATCTGTCGCGTGCACGACGCGACGCTCGCGACGCGCAACGTCCGCGACTTCGTCGGCACCGGCGTGGCCGTCGTCGACCCGTGGGGCACAGGGCCTTCCTGACCCTGCAGGCTCAGCCGAGCGCCTTGCGCATCACGACCCGCGGCACGCCGCCGCTGACGCCGGTGGTCGGGGCGGCGCGCACGAACCCCGCCTTCTCGAACAGCGCGACGGTGCCCACGTAGCCGGAGATCACGTCGACCCGCTCGCCGCCCGCGTCGACGGGGTATCCCTCGACCGCGGGCGCACCGTGCGCGGCGGCGTGCTCGACGGCACCCGAGAGCAGGTCGTGCATCAGCCCGCGGCGGCGGTACCCGGCTCGGACGACGAAGCACACCGCGCTCCACGCGTCGAGATCGTCCACGAACGGGATGGTCCGGGCGTTCATGAGCCGCCGGTAGGTGCTGCGCGGCGCGACCGAGCACCAGCCCGCGACCTCGCCGTCGACGTACGCGAGCACGCCCGGCCCGGGATCGGTCTCGCACAGACCGGCCATGAACGCCGGACGGTCCTCGGCGCTGACCCGGCTGTCGCGGTAGGACATGCACCAGCAGCCGCGCACGCCCTCCTTCCGCGGGCCCACCACGGTGGCGAAGTCGTCGTACCGCCCGACGGCGGAGCGCACCTCCACGTCCATCCCGCCCACGCTAGGCGCGCCCGCCCACACGGGCGAGCGCCGCCGTCTGGCACCAGATCGGGGGAGCGGTCGCCGAGAACGACACCACCCGCCGTCGAGCACGACCTGGCGGACGGAAAGCGGCGCACAACGACCTTCATGTCGTGCTCGGCGGGTCAAGGTCGGGGTCAGGGCGGGGTGGCGCGGGCGTAGCGGGTTGCCAGGGTGCGCACGTGGTCGACGAGCGCCTGCGGCTCCGCCACGTGGAAGTCGAGGCCGAGCATGCCGACCCACACCGCGACCACCTCGACGCTGTCGCCGCCGGTGACGAGGACGCAACGGTCGTCGTCGAGCGGCTCGACCGTGCCGACCGTCGGGTTGATGCGCCGCAGGACCTCCTCAGCGGGCGCGTCGACGACGATCCGGGCGTGGACGGCCCAGCCCGTGCGCGCGACCTCCCGCACGACGAACTCGGTCATGTCCCCGGGGAAGTCGACCGGCGCGAACCGTCGCCCGCCCGGCACGCGCAGCACGAGCCAGTCGACGCGGTAGGGAGCCCACCTGCCCGTCGCCGGGTCGCGGGCCACGAGGAACCAGCGGCGCTGCCACGCGACGAGGCGGTACGGCTCGAGCTCGAGCGGCTCGTCCCGGTAGAAGCAGCGCAGCCCCTGGTGGTCGCGTACGGCGTCGGCGAGGGCGGTCAGCGTGTCGGGGTCCACGACCGGGTCCT
The DNA here is from genome assembly GCF_042723955.1 of Cellulosimicrobium cellulans. GTDB lineage: Bacteria > Actinomycetota > Actinomycetes > Actinomycetales > Cellulomonadaceae > Cellulosimicrobium > Cellulosimicrobium cellulans_H. The sequence goes on from NZ_JBHXIC010000023.1 coordinate 24,173, forward strand.
CGACGTTCGAGTCGGTGTTGGCCGGGCCGGCGGCGCTCGCAGACCGCAGCGCGACGAGGCGACGCCGCAGCCGGTCGGGCATGACCTGCTCGAGCTTCGCGAGCGCCGATGCCCCGGACTCCTCGAACCCTGCCGTGCCGGTCGCGGCCCGCAGCCCGACGGCGACCGCGACCGCCTCGGCGTCGTCGAGCAGGAGCGGGGGGAGCCGGGCGCCCGCGCCCAGCCGGTACCGGCCGCCCGGCCCGCGCACGGCGTCGACGGGGTAGCCGAGCTCGCGCAACCGCGCGACGTCGTTCCGGACGGTGCGGTCGGTGACGTCGAGGCGCGCGGCGAGCTCGCCGCCCGACCAGTCGGGACGCGACTGGAGCAGCCCGAGCAGGGCGAGCATGCGGGCCGAGGTGGAGGCCACGGGTCCTCCGAGAGGTAGTCGGAAGAAGGGCGGAACCGGTCCAGAATAGCGGAAGAAACCGTTCCTGAACCCTGCGTAACGTCGGTACCAGAGCAGGGCACGAGGCCCGCTCCGACCGAGGAGACACCATGAGCAGCACGAACCTCGAGCACCGCCCGTTCTCCGTCGCCGTCCCGCAGGCCGACCTGGACGACCTGCGCGAGCGCCTCGAGCGCACCCGCTTCGCGCCGGCCGCGCCCGGCGACTCCTGGGACTACGGCACGCCAGAGTCCTACCTGCGCGACATGGTCGGGCGCTGGACGTCCTTCGACTGGCGCGCCGTCGAGGACCGGGTCAACGCGTACCCGGGCTTCCGCACGGAGATCGACGGCCAGCCGATCCACTACCTCCACGTCCGCTCGCAGCACGAGGGCGCGACGCCGCTGCTGCTCGCGCACAGCTACCCAGGCTCGATCCTCGACTTCCTCGACATGATCGATCCGCTCGTCGACCCCGTCGCGCACGGCGGCCGGCCCGAGGACGCGTTCCACCTCGTGATCCCGTCCATGCCGGGCTTCGGGTTCTCCACGCCCGTCGTCGGCGACACCGACTGGACCATGGCGCGCGTGGCGCGCGCCTACGACGTGCTCATGCGCGACCTCGGCTACGCCTCCTACGGCATCCACGGGAGCGACGGCGGCGCGATGGTCTCGCGCGAGCTCGCGATCCTCGACCCCGAGGGCTTCCTCGGCGCCCACGTGCTCCAGCTCTTCTCCTTCCCGTCCGGCGCGCCGGGCGAGATGGACGGCTTCGGGGAGAAGGAGTACGCGGCGCTCGGGCACCTCCAGTGGTTCCAGTCCGTGGGCGCCTACAACACGATGAACGCGTCCCGGCCGCAGACGATGGCTGCAGGCCTCGCCGACTCGCCCGCCGCCGTCCTGGCGTACCACGAGCTCTTCGAGAGCTTCGGCAACGGGACGAGCCTCGTGAGCGCCGACCAGGTGCTCGCGCAGGCGACGCTCTACTGGCTGACCAACTCCTACGCGACGGCTGCGCGCTACCACTACGCCGAGCAGCGGTCGGGCGCCGAGCCGGTCGTGAGCCAGGGCCGGATCGGCGTGGCCGTGTTCAAGGACGACTTCCAGACGATCCGCGCCTTCGCGGAGCGCGACAACGCCCGGATCGAGCACTGGTCCGAGCACCCGCGCGGCGGCCACTACGCCTCGCTCGAGGTCCCGCTCGACGTCGTCGCCGACCTCCGGACGTTCTTCGCCTGACGTCACGTCCGTCGAGAACGGCGCAACGCGCCCTCGACCACGACGTTGCTGTCGTTATCGGCCGGATAACGACAGCAATGTCGTGCTCGGCGCAGAATGGGGCGGTGTTCTCCCGAGCCCGCACCCCTCTCGAGCCCGTCCCGCGCCGCGTCCGCGTGCACCGCGTCCGCGAGACGTCCGGGGCGCTCCGGCGCATCACGTTCCGCGACGCCGCCCCGACGGTGCACGACGACGGACCGACCAGCGGGCCGGGTGGCGACGGTCCAGGCGGGGCCTCGCTCGCGACGCTGCGCGCCACCGGTCCCGACGACCACGTCAAGGTCTTCCTGCCCGACCCGGCGACCGGCGTCCTGCACGCCCCGACGCTCACGGCCGACGGCGCGCTCCAGCGCCCCACCGGCGTCGTGTCGATCTCGCGCGAGCTGACCCTGCGGGCGACGCGGGTCGTCGACGGGGTCGCCGAGGTCGACGTCGACTGGGTGCTGCACGGCGGCGCCGACCCGGGGGCGCCGCCCACCGGGGAGGGCGGCCCGGCGTCCGCCTGGGCTGCGGGCGCCGAGACCGGCGACGAGGTCGTGCTCGCCGGTCCGACGACGAGCCGAGGCGTTCCGGACGGCGTCGCGCGGCTCCTGCTCGTCGGGGACGAGGCCGGGCTGCCCGCGCTCGCGCGGTGGGTCGACGCCGTCGGGGCGGACGTGCCGGTGACGGCGATCGTGGAGATCGGCGACGACGTGGACGAGGCGTTCGTCGAGGACGAGCTCGGCCGCGCGACGGTCGAGATCCTCTACCGCACCGACGGGCCGGGTCAGCTCGCGGAGGCGGTGCGCGCGCTCGGTCCGTTCGACGCCGACGAGTACGTGTTCGGCGCGGGCGAGGCGACCGACCTCGCACAGGTGCGCCGCGACCTGCGGCAAACCGGCGCGCGCACGGACCAGGTCGCGCTCCACGGCTACTGGCGCCGCGGCGTGGTCAACCTCGACCCCGAGGCACCGCTGGACCCGACCGACGCCGACTGAGCGCTCACCCGCCGGGTCAGCCGCCGTGCAGGACGTCCACGGCGAGCCCTCGGCCCGCGACCGCGAGTCGCGAGTCGTTCGTCCACAGGGCGGAACACCTGTGGACCTGCGCGGCAGCGAGGTGGAGCGCGTCGGGAGCGCGAAGCGCCGAGGCTGCGCGGAGGCGTGCGGCGCGCTCGAAGACCGCGGTGTCGAGCGGCACCTCGACGAACAGGTCCAGGACTGCGCGGTACCGGTCCTCGATCTCCACGTCCCCGGACCGGAGCGGCCCGACGAGGCACTCGAGCCGGACGAGGGGGCTGATCGCGAACTCGTCGTCGCCGTGGCGGGCGAGGAGGGTGCGCACCCGAGGGCCGCGCTCGCCGTCCTCGACCAGGTAGATCACCAGGCACGTGTCGAGGTAGATCACTCCCACCCCTCGCGCTCGGCCTCGATCCCGGCGTCGACCTCGTCCGCGGGACGCGTCGACCGTGCCGACGGCGGATGGTCGTCGATCCACTCGACGATCGCTGCGCCCGTGCCGTGCACGAGGTCGGCGCGGACCGGCACGAGCCGGACGAGCGGGACGCCGCGGCGCGCGATGACGACGTCCTCTCCGGCCGCGGCTCGGCTGAGGAGCTGGGAGAGATTGTTCTTGGCCTCGAGCACGTTGACCTGCACGGTGACTCCTCGACATCCCGGCTTCATGGCCAGGATACCTGGCCAGGTCGTGGGACGGAAGAGATCCGGGTGCGCGCTCGCGCAGGTGCGCCGTCTGCCCCCGGCGTAACGGGCTGCGGGCGAGCCGACGACGCGCGAGGGTGGGGCCATGACGCGTCTCCTGGTCCTCGGCGGCTCCGACTTCGTGGGGCGCGCCGTCGTCGACGACGCCCTCGCCCGCGGGTGGGACGTCACGGTCCTCAACCGGGGCAGCACGCCCGTGCCCGACGGCGTCCGGCAGCTCGTCGGTGACCGCACCCGAGCGCACGGCCTGGACGCGCTGCGCGCCGACGCCGTCCCGCAGAAGTGGGACGTCGTGGTGGACACATGGTCGTGGGCGCCCTCGGCGGTCCGCGACGCCGCGCGGCTGCTCGCCGGCAGGGTCCCCGGCGACGCCCGGTACGTCTACGTGTCGTCGCGCTCGGTGTACCCGTTCCCGACCGCGCGCGGCGCCGACGAGACCGCGCCGCTCGTCGACGGGGACCCGGACGACACGAGCCACGACGACTACGCCCGCGCCAAGCGGGGCGCGGAGATCGCCGCCGTGGACGCGCTCGGGGACCGGGCCGTGCTCCTGCGCGCGGGGCTGATCCTCGGACCGCGGGAGAACATCGGGCGTCTGCCGTGGTGGCTCCGGCGCGTCGCGCAGGGTGGGCCGGTGCTCGCGCCCGGACCGGAGGACCTGCCGTTGCAGTACGTCGACGCGCGCGACCTCGCGGCGTTCGCGCTGGATGCGGCGCTCGCGGGAGCGTCGGGCCCGGTCGACGTCGTCAGCACCGCAGGCCACACGACCATGGGCGAGCTGCTCGCGGCGTGCGTCGCCGCGACGGCGGACGACGCGGCGGCCGCCGGGAACCCGCCCGCCGAGCTCGTCTGGGTCGAGCCGGAGGCCGTGCTGGCGGCGGGCATCGAGCCGTGGAGCCAGCTCCCGGTCTGGCTCCCGCCGGGCGAGTTGCACGACGCGCTCCACGGCTCCGACACGTCCCGTGCGTACGCCCTCGGGCTCCGCCCCCGGGACGTGCGCGAGACCGTGCGCGACACCTGGGCCTGGCTCCGCGCGCTCGACGCCGCGGGCGAGGCGACGCCGCAGCGCGCGGACCGCCCCGCCGTCGGGCTCCCGCCGGACCTCGAGGCCGCCACCCTCGCCGCGGCCGCCACCGCCTGACCCGTAGAACCGGAGGCGACCAACCCGCCGGCCAGCCGCCACCGAGCACGACCCTGCCCGCCGCCGAACACGACATGAGGGTCGTTATCGGCCGGATGGCGACCCTCATGTCG
>NZ_JBHXIC010000023.1:28840-46583 GCF_042723955.1 Cellulosimicrobium cellulans
ACCCCGCCCCCCCCCCCCCCACACCCCTCGCTGGCGTCTTTTGGGGGCGTGGCGGACCAAGCCTGGTGGGCGCCGGGCGCAGGGGCGGGTGGCGCGGGGGCGGGGCTCAGCCCTCCGCGAGGAGCTCGCGCACGCGCGGGATGACCTGCGTGCCGTAGAGCTCGATGCTGCGGAGCATGGCCGAGTGGGGGAGCGTGCCGGTCGAGTACTTGAGGTCGAACCGGCCGGCTCCGAGGAGCCGCACCGTCCGGGCGATCTTGCGCGCGACCGTCTCGGGCGAGCCGACGTAGAGCGACCCGTCACGCACGTCGTGGGCGAAGCGCCCGCGGTGGTAGGCGGGCCAGCCTCGCTCGCGGCCGATGCGGTTGTTCATCGCCGCGAAGTGCTCGTAGACCTCCTCCTGCGCCTGCTCGTCCGAGCCGGCGACGTGGCCGGGCGAGTGGACCCCGACCGGCAGCACCGGGTTGCCGAGCTCCTCGACGGCGCGGTGGTAGAGGTCCACGTAGGGACGGAACCGCTCGGGCTCGCCGCCGATGATCGCGAGCATGAGGCCGAGCCCGTGCCGCGCGGTCCGCACGACCGACTCGGGCGAGCCGCCCACGCCCACCCACGTGCGGAGCCGACCGCTCTCCGTCTTGGGCCAGACCTCCTGGTCGGCGAGCCCGGCGCGGGTCGTGCCCGACCACGTGACCGGGCCCTCGTCGAGCAGGTGCACGAACAGGTCAAGCTTCTCCTCGAACAGCACCTCGTAGTCGGCGAGGTCGTACCCGAACAGCGGGAACGACTCGATGAACGACCCGCGCCCGAGGATGACCTCCGCGCGCCCGCCGGACAGCGCGTCGAGCGTCGAGAACCGCTCGAACACCCGCACCGGGTCGTCCGAGCTGAGCACGGTCACCGCCGACCCGAGCCGGATGCGCGACGTCCGCGTCGCGATCCCCGCGAGCACGACCTCCGGCGCGCTGATGGCGAAGTCCGCGCGGTGGTGCTCCCCGACACCGAAGAAGTCGACGCCCACCTGGTCCGCGAGCACCGCCTCCTCGACGACGTCGCGGATGGTGCGCGCCCCGCTGAGCAGCGCGCCGTCCGGGCCGGCGGTGACGTCGCCGAACGTGTCGAGGCCGAGCTCGACGGTCGCGGGGCCCGACGGCGGCCCGGCGGTGGTGCCCTCGGGTCCGGCGAAGGTCGGGGGAGTCGTGTCGTCGGTCATCGTCTGCTCCTGCGGTCGGGCGACCGTCGGCGGACCGGTGCTCTCACCGGCGGCGCGGTCGTGCGCCGTCTCAACCGTGCCCGGCCGTCGCTTCTTCCGCGACCCGTCGGACGCCGCTGGACAGGTCTCGAAACGCGGCGACGGCCGCCGTCCTGTGGGGACGACGGCCGTCGGGTCCGCGGCGCCGGCGGTCCGCCGACGCGGGGACGTCAGTACGTCGAGACGTCGCCGCTCGCGAGGAGGGCTGCGAACGCGACGACGTAGAGGATGGTGCCGATGACGCCGAGCACCGTGAAGATGATGCTGAGGATCAGGCCCCACTTGGCGAGCTGGTTGTCGAAGCCCGCCTCCTTGCTCTTCTTGCGCGCGATGGCGCTCACGACGATGCCGGCGATCGCGAAGACGAACGCGAGCACGAAGCCCACGATGCCGAGGGTCTTGCCCGGGTCCTCGATCGGGGCGGCGTAGCCGGCGGGTGCCTGGGGGGCGGCAGGGTACTGCTGGGCCATGGTTGTTCTGCTTTCTGGGTGGGCCGACGTGGCCGAGTTCGACGTGGCGCGGACTGGTGCCGTCCGCGCGACTGCGGGGCTCATTCTGGGGCATCCCGTGTGTGTCTGAACAGGGGGAGTTCTCCCCGATGTCAGTGAAAGAGAGACAAAACCGACACAAGCGACCGGCTACCCGGCGGTGGAGTCGCTCGGGGCGTAGAGACGGAGCGCGCCGCGCCGCATCGTGAGACGGACGGTGACGGGTGCGGCACCCGCGGTCCCGTCGAGGGGGAGCGTCTCACCGTCGTGCGCGAGGACCACGGGCGGCGCCGTGCCGGCGCCGGGCGAGGTCACGCCGTCGGGCACGGGCGGTCCGTCCGGCCCGACCACGGCGCCGTGCGCGGGGAACCGCAGCTCGAGCGTCGGGACGTCCGTCGCGTCGACGACCAGATGGCTCCGGACGCCGGGCACCCGGCGCGCGACCCGCGTCCCCGTGTCGCCTGCGGCCACCTCGAGGAACGTGCGCAGCCGGCTCGCGCGCCGCTCGGCGCGGGCGGTACGGACGTCGAGCACGCCGTCGTCGAGGCGGTGTCGCTCGACGGGGGCGAGGCTCTGCGGGAAGTAGCGGTTGACGCCCGCGAAGAGCGACCAGTACTCGCCCTCGTGTCCCTCGACCGCCATCCGCACGCGGTGGGCCCGCCGCAGCACGCGTGCCGCGGCGAGCACCGCCGCCGGCCACTTGCCCAGGCGGTGCTCGTGCTTCTCACGCTCCGTGACGAGCTCCGGGTACACCCCGGCGGAGAACGTGTTGAGCACCGTCCGCGGCGGACCGTCGTGCCCGTCGACCTCGAGGTCCGCGACGTCGATCGTCACGCCCGAGCCCGTGCGGACCGCGTCTGCCGTCGCCGTCATGGACGTGAGGTCGGCGGCACGCGCGAAGTGGTTGAGCGTCCCGCCCGGGAAGACGGCGAGCGGGAGGTCGTGCGCGCGGGCGGCCGCGGCGGCCGTCGCGACGGTCCCGTCGCCACCGCTGATGCCGAGCGCCCGGGCGCCACGTCCGGCGGCCGCGTCGAAGAGGCCCCGGAGGTCGTCGCCCTCGCCGAGCACGTGCACCTCGGCGCGCGGCAGGTGCGCGCGCACTGCGGCGAGCGGGTCCTCCTTGAGCACGCGGCCCGATCCCGCCGCCGGGTTGACGACGACGAACAGCCCCACGCCGTCGTCGAGCGCCGGGACGACGGCGGGCGGGCCGGCGGGGACGTCGGGGCCGCGCTCGGCCCGGCCGGGCACGAGGACGCGACCGACGAGCGCGACCCCCGCCCCGAGCGCGGCGCCCGCGGCGACGTCGGAGAACCAGTGCGACCCGGTGTGGAGCCGCGAGTACATCACCGCGCCGGCGAGCGGGGCGAGCGCGAGGCCCAGCGACGGCCACTCGATCGCGACGCCCGCGACGAACGCCGCCGCCGACGCCGAGTGGCCGGACGGGAACGACGGCGAGGTCGGCGGGTCGGCAAGCCGGCGCCACAGGGGGAGCGGTTCGAGCGAGGGGCGCTCGCCGCCGAACACGGTCTTGCCGACGACGTTCGCCAGGAGGCTCGAGACGAGCAGCGAGCCGTAGCCGCGCAGCGCCGCCTCGCGCCCGCGCCTGCCGGTCGCGGCGATCCCGAGTGCCGTACCCGCCCACAGCACGCTGTGGTCGGCCGCGGTCGACAGGCGCGAGAGCGCGGCGTCCGCGATGGGGCCCAGAGCGCGACGGTTGGTCCAGCCGTTGACCGCGCGGTCGAGCCGGGCGACTCCGGGGAATGCCTCGTGCGGCTTGACGATCCCGGTGAGGCGAGGCATCTCGCCATCGTAGGAAGCGTCACGACGGACCGCGCGGCGGCGGTCGATCTCGCGAGGCCAGGTGGCGGGGTCAGACCCCCGCGCGGCTCGTCTCGCCGCGGAGCACGTCGATGTGGGCCTGGAGCCGCTCGAGCGCGACGGCGACGCCCTCGCCCGCGTCGTGCGCGAGGTCGGTCACGTGCCGGAGCTGCGCGGACGCCGCATCGAGCGCGACCTGCGCGTCGGCCAGCGCGACGGCGGCGCGGCCGTCGGCGGCCTCGTCGCCGTCGGTCGCGCGGTCGAGCGCGGAACGGGCCTCGTCCGTCGCGGCCTGGACCGACTCGACGGCGTCGAGCACGTCGTTGCGGAGCACGGGGTGGAGGGCGGGGAGCTGGGCGTGGACGCGGTCGAGGTCGTCACCGATGGTCTCGGTCTGGACCTGCGCGTCCGCGATGAGCTGCTGGACCTCGGCGGCGGTCGCGGTCGAGCACATCGGGAGCATCATGGCCAGCGCGAGCAGGCTCGCCGCGGCGAACCGGGCAGACGTGCGCGTGCGCTGCGGCGTCGTGGGCTCGCTCGTCCTCGCTGACATGGCACCCAGTCTCCCGGTCGAACCTGAGAAGAGCCAGGGAATCGTGGGCGAATTCATGGAGATTTCGCACACAGCGCACGTGGGCGACAGGTCCGGAACGGGCGCGGGCCCGCCGGGCGGAGCTCAGACCCGGACGAGGCGGCGGCGTCGTGCGGCGGCCACGCGGGTCCCGATCAGGCCGTGGCGAGGGCTGAACAGGTACGCGAGGGCGAACGCGACGCCGAGCGCGACGACGACGGTGCCGCCCGACGCGGTGTCGAGGTAGTAGCTCACGTAGATCCCGACCACCCCGCACACCGCCGCGACGAGCGGCGAGATCCACAGCATCCGCGAGAACCGGTCGGTGAGCAGGTAGGCCGTCGCGCCGGGCGTGATGAGCAGCGCGACGACGAGGACCACGCCGACCGCCTGGAGCGCGACGACGACGGTCAGTGCGAGCAGCCCGAGGAGCAGCGCGCCGAGCCGGCGCGGGGACAGGCCGATCGCGTGGGCGTGGGTCGGGTCGAACGCGTACAGCGTGAGGTCGCGCCGCTTGAGCACGACGACGGCGAGCGTCACCGCACCGAGGATCAGCACCTGGAGCAGGTCGGCGCGCGACACCCCGAGGAGGTTGCCGAACAGGATGTGGTTGAGGTCGGTCTGGCTCGGCGTGACCGAGATGAGGACGAGACCGAGCGCGAAGAGCGTCGTGAACACGACGCCGATGGCCGCGTCCTCCTTCACGCGGCTCGTGTCCCTGACCGCGCCGATGAGCAGGACCGCGAGCAGCCCGAAGACGAGGGCCCCGAGCGCGAACGGCGCCCCGACGACGTACGCGAGCACGACGCCGGGCAGCACGGCGTGCGAGACGGCGTCGCCCATGAGCGACCACCCGACGAGCACGAGCCAGCAGGACAGCACGCCGCACACGATCCCCGCGGTGACCGTGACGGCGAGCGCGGTGCGCAGGAACTCGAACGACAGCGGCTCGGTGAGCCGTTCGACGAGCACGGCGAGGAGGTCGGTCACGGGGCCACCTCCACGCCGAACGCGAGCGCGAGGTTCTCCGGCCGCAGGACCTCCGCGGGCGTCGAGTGCAGCAGGACGCGCTGCTGGAGCAGCACCGCCTCGTCCGCGAGCTCGGGCAGCGCGTGCAGGTCGTGGGTCGAGACGAGGACGGTCGCGCCACCCGCCGCGAGCTCGCGCAGCAGCGCGGTGATCGTGGCCTCCGTGCGCTTGTCCACGCCCGCGAACGGCTCGTCGAGCAGCAGGATCGTCGCGCCCTGCGCGAGCCCGCGCGCGACGAACGCGCGCTTGCGCTGCCCACCCGAGAGCGCGCCGATCTGCCGGTCCGCGAGGTCGGTGAGCTCGACGCGCTCCAGCGCGTGCGCGACGGCGTCGCGGTCGGCGGGCCGCGTGCGCCGCGTGAACCCCTGGTAGCCGTAGCGGCCGGTCATGACGACGTCGCGCACGCTCAGCGGGAACGCCCAGTCCACGTCCTCGCTCTGCGGCACGTACCCCACGGCCTGGGCGCGCCGGGCGCGCGCCGGGGGTGCGCCGTCGACCAGCACGGTGCCGCGGTCCGGGCGCACCATGCCCATGACCGCCTTGAAGAGCGTCGACTTGCCCGACCCGTTCATGCCCACGAGCCCGCACACGGTGCCCGGCCCGTGCGCGGACCCCAGGGCGAGGGTCGCGCCGTCGAGCGCGAGGACGCCGCCGTAGTGGACGGTGAGGTCGCGCACGTCGATCGCGGGCGTGCCCGACGGCGTCCGCTCGCCCGCGCTCACGCGTCGCCCTCCGCCGTCGTCCCGGCGAGACCCGCGACGACGGTCTCCGTGTCGTGCCGCAAGAGGTCGAGGTACGTCGGCACCGGGCCGCCGGGCTCCGAGAGCGAGTCGACGTAGAGCGTGCCGCCGAACGCCGCCCCCGACTCGTGGGCCACCTGGCGCATCGCCTTGTCCGAGACCGTGGACTCGCAGAACACGGCCGGCACGTCGTGCTCCTCGACGAACTCGATCGCGCTCACGACGGACTGCGGCGTCGCCTGCTGCTCGGCGTTGACGGCCCACAGGTACCGCTCGGTGAGGCCCGCGTCGCGCGCGAGGTAGGAGAACGCGCCCTCGCACGTCACGAGCGCGCGGTGGCTCTCGGGGAGCGCGTGGAGAGCATCGGTCAGCTCGTCGTGCACGGCGGCGAGCTCGGCCGAGTACGCCGCGGCGTTGGCCGCGTAGTCGTCGGCGTGCGCGGGGTCGAGCTCGGCGAACGCGTCGGCCATGTTCTGCACGTAGAGCTGCCCGTTCACGGGCGACATCCACGCGTGCGGGTTGTCCTTGCCCTGGTACTCCTCGGCGGTGTCGTCGCCGAGCGCGATCGGGTCGACGCCCTCGCTGACGACGACGTGCGGCACGTCCAGCCCGTCGACGAACCGCCCGAACCACGCCTCGAGCCCCATGCCGTTGTCGAGGATCAGGTCGGCGTCCGCCGCCTTGCGGATGTCGCCCGGCGTCGGCTCGTAGCCATGGATCTCCGCGCCGACCTTCGTGATCGACTCGACGCGCAGGTGATCGCCCGCGACGTTCTGCGCCATGTCCGCGAGCACGGTGAACGTCGTGAGGACGACGGGCCGACCGTCGTCGACGGCGGCCTCGCCGCCCGCGTCCGTCCCGGCGGAGCACCCGGCGATCACGATCGCGGCCAACGCCGCCAGCGCTGCGCCGCGAGCGGCGCGCCTTCCGGCCATCCGGGACACAAAGTTCGGCATACCGAAAAATCTAGTCCGACGACCCGTCACACGCAACGGCCACCTTGGCGGGGGAAGGGCACCCAGCGACGGCCGAACCGCGGTCGCCCGAGGTAGAACCAGAGTTCTACGTCGGCGGACCAGGGCTCGGCCTCGTAGGACCGGGGTGCTCCCTCGCGCCGAGGCGGCGGCTGACCTCGGCGGCGGCGCGACCGACGGCGGCGGCGAGCTCGGCGCGGCGGGCGGGCGGGGCGTCGTCGGCCCAGAACGTGAGGGCGATGCCGGCGACGGGGAGGCCGGTGTGGTCCACCGCGGCGTGGGCGACGGACGCGAGGCCGGGGGTGACCTCGCCGTCCTCCTCGGCCCAGCCGCGCCGTCGGACGCCGCGCAGGACCTCGCGCAGGGCGCTGAGGGACTGCGGTCCGACGCCGGTGCGGTCGGCGAACGCGGCGGCGCTCGGGAAGAGCGCGCGGACCTGGGCGGCAGGCAGGCCGGCGAGCACGGCGCGCCCGCTCGCGGTGAGGTGGGCGGGGAGGCGGACGTCGACGTCCGTCACGAGCGTGGGGCGGCGCGGTGCGCGCTGCTCGACGAGGTAGAGGACCTCGCGACCGTTGAGGACGGCGAGGTGGGCGCTCTCGCCGGTCGTCTCGACGAGGCGCGCGACGACGGGGCGTGCGAGGCGCGCGAGCGGCGCCTGGCGCGCGTACGCGGACCCGAGCGCGAGCGACGCCGTGCCGAGCCCGTACCGGTGCTCCTCGGGGAGGTGGGTCACGAAGCCCTCGTCCACGAGGACGGACAGCAGGTGGTAGACGGTCGAGCGGGGGAGGCCGAGGCCCTGCGCGACGGCGGCCGCGGGCGACGGGCCGGCCTGCGCGGCGAGGTACGTGAGCACGCGGACGGCCTGGCGCGCGGCGGGGACGTCGCTCGGCATGGAGACCACGGTAGGCGCGTGGCACGATCGAGGCGTGACGACCCTGCCCGACGACCAGCGCCTGCGCGACCTCGCGCGGCTGCGGCGCGTGCGGGACCGGATCGACCGCGAGTACGCGCAGCCGCTCGACGTCGCGGCGCTCGCGGCCGGCGTGCACGTGTCGGCGGGGCACCTGAGCCGCGAGTTCAAGGCCGCCTACGGGGAGTCGGTGTACGCGTACCTCATGACGCGGCGCATCGAGCGCGCGAAGGCGCTGCTGCGCCGCGGCGACCTGAGCGTCACGGACGTGTGCTTCGCCGTGGGGTGCTCGTCGCTGGGAACCTTCAGCACGCGGTTCACCGAGCTCGTGGGCGTACCGCCGAGCGTCTACCGGCGCCGCGCGGCGGAACCCGACGCCGCGTCTCCCGCGCCCGTGGAGTCCCGGACGGCCGCGACGGCCGCCTCACGCGGCACCGAGACCGGCACCGACCCCGGTGCGGAGCGCCTCGACGGGATGCCGGCGTGCGTCGCGCGGCGCGTCACGCGACCGGTCAGGAATCGAGAAGCGCGGGCAGGACGACGGTCCTAGCGTCGTTCCCATGAACCTCACCATCAACTCCAGCTTCCTGCCCCAGACCGACCCCGACGCCTCGCTGGCCTTCTACCGCGACGTCCTCGGCTTCGAGATCCGCAACGACGTCGGCTACGAGGGGATGCGGTGGATCACCGTGGGCCCGGCCGACCAGCCGGACACGGCGATCGTGCTGCACCCGCCGGCCGCGACGCCGGGCCTCAGCGACGACGACAAGCGCGCGCTCCTGGAGATCGTCGCGAAGGGCGCGTACTTCGGCGTGAACCTCGCGACGCCGGACGTCGACGAGACGTTCGCGCGGATCGAGGCGGCGGGGGCGGAGGTCGTGCAGGAGCCGATCGACCAGCCCTACGGCGTCCGCGACTGCGCGTTCCGCGACCCCGCGGGCAACGAGATCCGCATCCAGCAGCGCCGCTGAGGGTCGTCAGACCCGGCCGCTCGACCCCGCGGCCTCGAGGTCGAGCGTCAGCGCGAGCGGACCGAGCTCGGCCGCGACCTGCGAGAACTCGGCGACGAGCGGGGGGATCGGCCCGGCGCGCCGGACGAGTCCCCAGCGCAGCACCGGCCGCTCGTCGAGCGGCACGTAGGCCACGTCCGAGCGCTCGAGGTACCGGATGCCCTGGGCGCACGCGACCGCGACGCCGTCGCCGGACATCACGCGCCACAGCACCTCCTCGCGCGTCGGGGTGGTGCCGCCGCGGTCGGGCTCGCTGCGGGGGACGGGGCTGACGGCGGCCTCCCAGTAGTCGGGGACGGGCAGCCCCGAGGGCAGGACGTTCTCGTCGGCCAGCTCCGCGACGGACACCGACGAGCGCGTGGCGAGCGGGTGCGTCCGCCCCACGGCGAGCACGATCGGCTCGGTGAAGGTCACCGGGCCGACGGCGAGGTCCCTCTCCTCGACGGGCAGCCACAGGAGCGCGACGTCGACCTCGCCCTCGCGCAGGAGGCGGAAGGGCTCGTCGATGCGGACCTCGCGCATGCGGAGGTCGACGTGCGGGTTGCGGGCGCGGAACAGGGCCGTGACGGGAGCGAGCTCCTGCCAGAGCGGCCCCATGACGCCGAACGTCAGGGTCTCGCGCGCCGCCCGCGCGGTGCTCGCCGCGGACTCGACGCCCTCGAGGATCCTGCGGTACCCGGCCTCGAGGTCGGCGCGGAGCTGCTCCCCGAGGGGCGTGAGCGTGACGCGCCGGCTGGTGCGCTCGAACAGGGGCGCGCCGATCCGGCGCTCCTGCTTGGCGATCGCCTGGCTCACCCGGGGCGCGGACACGTGCAGGCGCTCGGCCGTGCGCCCGAAGTGCAGCTCCTCGGCGAGGGTCAGGAAGATCTCGATGTCGCGCAGCTCCACCCGACGATCGTCGCGTTCGTTAACCCCGGGCGCAACCACCGTTACGGGATCGGCCGTTGTTCGCGCGACCGCCCGGCGCGAGCCTGGAAGGGCACGGCGAGAGGCGCCGGGCGGGATCGGGAGGAGACGACCATGTCCGTCGTCAGGACGCACCGGTACACGGTGGAGACGGGCCGGCTGGCCCAGATGCTCGAGCAGCGCAGCGCGCTGATCCAGGGGCTGCGCGCGGCGAACCCCGCGTTCACCGCGGCCACGCTCGTCCGGCTGGAGGACGGGACGTACCTCGACATCTGGCGGTGGGACTCGGCCGCCGCGATGCGGACGGCGGCGCAGGCCGCGCGCGACGTCCCGCTCGTCGGGGCGACGCTCGGCCTCACCACCGACCACGAGGCGCTCGACGGCGAGGTGCTGGACGAGCGGTGAGGACCGCCGTCGTCCCCGGCCGCCACGGCGGGGGACGACGGTCCGGACGGGCGGCCGCGACCGACGCGGCCACGCAGGGTACGGCTGGACCGACGCAGGAGGAGCAGGACGATGAGCACAGAAGGACGGACGACGAACGGCGCGGGCCGCGCCCCGGGGACGCCGGGACGGTTCTCGCGCTGGATGCAGCGCCGCTCGAACGCGCGGCTCGTGCGCAAGGTCCGTGGCGGCAAGGCCACGTTCATGGGGATGGACGTCCTCGTGCTGCACACGGTCGGTCGCCGCAGCCGCGCGCCGCGCGAGACGCCGCTCATGTGGCTGCCGGACGAGGGCGACGCCGTCCTCGTCGTGGCCTCGGGAGGCGGCAGCCGCAACCCGGACTGGCACGCCAACCTCGCGGCGCACCCCGACGACGTCGCGATCGAGCTGCCCGGGCGCGCGCCCGTCCCGGCGACGCCGCACGAGCTCGACGGCGCGGACCGGGAGCGCGCGTGGCAGCGCGTCGCGACGGCGCAGCCGCGCATCGCGAAGTACCAGAGCAAGGCCGAACGGCAGTACCCGCTCGTGCGGCTCACGCCGCGGTGAGTTCCGCCCGCACGGCCGGTCCTGACACAGGACGGCCGCGCGGCGCAGCAGGATCCACGCGCCGGAACGACCGGCTCTCGGGCAGACTTTCACCGGGCTGCCGAGGTCGGACGGTCGGCGCCGTCGACCGGCCAGCCGACCGCATCAGCGGTGGCCGCGCGACGAGGCTCGACGACGAGGAGACACGATGAGCACGGCAACGACGACGGGAACGCAGACCTCGGTGCCCCAGGACCCCGACGCGCACGATGTCATCCGCGTCCAGGGGGCGCGGGCGAACAACCTCCAGGACGTGAGCGTCGAGATCCCCAAGCGGCGCCTCACGGTGTTCACGGGCGTCTCGGGCTCCGGCAAGAGCTCGCTCGTGTTCGACACGGTCGCGGCCGAGTCGCAGCGCCTCATCAACGAGACGTACCCGGCGTTCCTTCAAGGCTTCATGCCCACGCTCGACCGCCCCGACGTCGACATGCTCGAGGGGCTCACGACGGCGATCGTGGTGGACCAGGAGCGCCTGGGCGCGAACCCGCGCTCCACGGTGGGCACGGTGACTGACGCCAACGCGATCCTGCGGGTGCTGTTCAGCCGGTTCGGCGAGCCGCAGGTGGGGCCGCCCACGGCGTTCTCCTTCAACATCCCCGCGCGCAAGGCGAGCGGCATCATGACGTCGGCGACGGGCGAGAAGACGATCGTCCGCAACGCGATCTACCACGGCGGCATGTGCCCGCGGTGCGAGGGGCGCGGCGCGGTCTCGGACCTCGACCTCACGGAGATCTTCGACGACTCCAAGTCGCTGCTCGACGGCGCGATCAAGGTCCCGGGGTACACCGCCGACGGGTGGATGGTGCGCGGGTTCGCCGAGTCGGGGTTCTTCCCGGGCGACCGGCCGATCCGCGAGTTCACCGACCAGCAGATGCAGGACTTCCTCTACAAGGAGCCCACCAAGATCAAGGCGATGGGGATCAACGTCACCTACGAGGGGCTCATCCCCAAGATCCAGAAGTCGATGTTCTCCAAGGACGTGGACTCGCTCCAGCCGCACGTCCGCGCGTTCGTCGAGCGCGCCGCGACGTTCGCGCCGTGCCCCGACTGCGGCGGGACGCGACTGTCGGAGTCGGCACGCTCCTCGAAGATCCGCGGCGTGAACATCGCCGACCTGTGCGCGATGCAGATCACCGACCTCGCCGCGTGGATCCGGGACCTCGACGACCCGCACATGGCGCCCGTCGTCAACGCGCTCGGCGACAACCTCGCGTCGTTCGTCGAGCTCGGGCTGGGCTACCTCAGCCTCGACCGGCCGTCGGGCACGCTGTCGGGCGGCGAGTCGCAGCGCATCAAGATGCTGCGCCACCTCGGGTCGTCGCTCACCGACGTCACCTACGTGTTCGACGAGCCGACGATCGGCCTGCACCCGCACGACATCGACCGCATGAACGGCCTCCTGCTCCAGCTGCGCGACAAGGGCAACACGGTGCTCGTCGTCGAGCACAAGCCGGAGACGATCGTCGTCGCGGACCACGTCGTCGACCTCGGCCCGGGGGCGGGCACGGCCGGCGGGCACGTGACGTTCGAGGGCACGGTCGACGGGCTCCGGGCGAGCGACACCGTGACGGGACACCACCTCGACGACCGGGCGACGATCAAGGACCAGGTGCGGACGCCGTCGGGCGCTCTGGAGGTCCGCGGCGCGGACGCGCACAACCTCCAGGACGTCGACGTCGACATCCCGCTCGGCGTGCTCGTCGTCGTGACGGGCGTGGCCGGGTCGGGCAAGAGCTCCCTCATCGAGGGCTCGGTCTCGCGGCGCGAGGACGTCGTGACGATCGACCAGGGCGCCGTGCGGGGGTCGCGCCGCAGCAACCCCGCGACGTACACAGGCCTGCTGGAGCCCATCCGCAAGGCGTTCGCCAAGGCCAACGGCGTCAAGCCGGCCCTGTTCAGCGCGAACTCCGAGGGCGCGTGCCCCGAGTGCAAGGGCGCGGGCGTCATCTACACCGAGCTCGGCTTCATGGAGACCGTCTCGACCCCGTGCGAGGACTGCGGGGGCCGCCGGTTCCAGGCCGCGGTGCTCGACTACACGCTCGGCGGGCTGAACATCGCCGACGTGCTGGACCTCCCGGTCGCGAAGGCGCGCGAGTTCTTCTCGTCCGGCGAGGCCAAGGTGCCTGCTGCGAAGGCGATCCTCGAGCGCCTCGACGACGTCGGCCTCGGGTACGTGAGCCTCGGCCAGCCGCTCACGACCCTGTCCGGCGGCGAGCGCCAGCGCCTCAAGCTCGCCACCCACCTCGGCGACAAGGGCGGCGTGATCGTCCTCGACGAGCCGACGACGGGCCTGCACCTCGCCGACGTGCAGAACCTCCTCGGCCTGCTCGACCGGATCGTCGACTCGGGCAAGTCGGTGATCGTCATCGAGCACCACCAGGCGGTCATGGCGCACGCGGACTGGATCATCGACCTCGGTCCCGGTGCCGGGCACGACGGCGGCACGATCGTCTTCGAGGGCACCCCGGCCGACCTCGTGGCCGCGCGGTCCACGCTCACGGGCGAGCACCTCGCCGCGTACGTGGGCTCCTGACCCGGCATGGACGGACCAGGTGCGCCCCGGGACCACGGACGCACGTCGTCGAGCACGCTCACCAGGACGCTGGAGTGGAGCGGCCGACGCGTCGCGTGGGACCGGCTGGGGTCCGGCCCGCCGCTCGTGATGCTGCACGGGACGCCGTGGTCGTCATGGCTCTGGCGCCCGTACGCGGAGGAGCTGTCGTCGCGCTTCACGGTCTACCTGTGGGACATGCCCGGCTACGGCGTCTCCTCGAAGGATCCCGAGCACGACGTGGGCCTCGGCACGCAGGGCCTGCTCTTCGCCGACCTCCTGCGGACGTGGGGGCTGGACGCGCCGCACGTCGTCGCGCACGACGTCGGCGGGGCGGTGGCCCTGCGGGCGCGCCTGCTGCACGGGGCACGGTTCGCCTCGCTCTGCCTCGTCGACGTGGTGGCGCTCTCCCCGTGGGGATCGCCCTTCTTCCGGCTCGTCCGGGACAACGCCGACGTGTTCGCCCGGGTCCCGGCCGGCGTGCACGAGGGGATCGTGGGTGCTTACGTCGCCGGCGCGAGCCACCGCGGGCTCTCGGCGGCCGAGCGGGAGGCGCTCGTGGCGCCCTGGACCGGGCCAGAGGGCCAGGCCGCGTTCTACCGGCAGATCGCCCAGGCGGACGAACGCTTCACGGACGAGGTCGAGCCCCTCTACGGCACGCTCACCGAGCCGGTGCACGTCGTCTGGGGCACCGAGGACACGTGGATCCCCGTGGACCGTGCCGATCGGCTGCGCGCCGCGGTACCCGGCTCGTCGGTCCGGCGGATCCCCGGCGCGGGGCACCTGGTCCAGCTCGACGCCCCGGTCGCGCTGGCCGCCGAGCTCGCGGCGTGGACCTCCGCGGTCGCCGGCGGTCCGCCGGCCTGAGAGACCCTGCGGTGGTTGTCTGAGATCCCAGACCGAACCTGCAGCGCGGGCCTGTCGGCGGGCCCGGAGCACGGTGTGTGCTGACGGCATGGTGACGACGACGCATCCCCCGGCGGCCCTGGGCGGGACCACTGGCCGCCCCGGCTCGACGACGCGCACCGTCGAGGTGGGCGCCGGACCGCTGACGATCGAGGACGTCGTCGACGTCGCGCGGCACGGCGCGCGCGTCCGTCTCGCCGACGCGGCGGTCGAGGCGATGGCGGCGAGCCGGGCCGTCGTCGAGGGGCTCGCGGACGACGACCGCCCGCACTACGGCGTCTCGACCGGGTTCGGTGCGCTCGCCCGGCGGCACATCCCGGTCGAGCGGCGCGCACAGCTCCAGCTCAGCCTCGTGCGGTCGCACGCCGCGGGCTCCGGGCGGGAGGTCGAGCGCGAGGTCGTGCGCGCGCTCCAGCTCCTGCGGCTCGCGACCCTGGCGACCGGGCGGACCGGGGCGCGCCCCGTCGTCGCGCAGACGTACGCCGCGATGCTCGACGCCGGGGTCACGCCCGTGGTGCGCGAGTTCGGCTCGCTCGGCTGCTCGGGCGACCTGGCACCGCTCGCGCACGTGGCGCTCGCGGCGCTGGGCGAGGGCGAGGCCCGGGACGCGACGGGCGCCCTCGTGCCGGCCGCGGACGCGCTCGCCGCGGCCGGGGTGGCGCCGCTCGCGCTGCGCGAGAAGGAGGGCCTCGCGCTCATCAACGGCACGGACGGCATGCTCGGCATGCTCGCGCTCGCGCTGCACGACCTGCGGTCCCTGCTCACGACGGCCGACGTCGCGGCGGCGGCGAGCGTCGAGGCGCTGCTCGGCTCGGACGCGCCGTTCGCCGCAGACCTCGTGGCGATGCGCCCGCACCCCGGCCAGGCGGCGTCGGCCGCGAACCTGCGCGCCCTGCTCGACGGCTCGCCCGTCGTCGCGAGCCACCGCACGCTCGACGCCGACGGCCGTCCGGAGTGCACGCGCGTGCAGGACGCGTACTCGCTGCGGTGCGCGCCCCAGGTGCACGGCGCCGCGCGCGACACGCTCGACCACGCGGCCGCCGTCGCACGCCGCGAGCTCGCAGCGGCGATCGACAACCCGGTCGTCACGGTGGACGGGCGCGTGGAGTCGAACGGCAACTTCCACGGGGCCCCGATCGCGTACGTGCTCGACTTCCTCGCGATCGCCGCGGCCGACGTCGCGAGCATGAGCGAGCGCCGCACGGACCGGTTCCTCGACAAGGCCCGGAACGAGGGCCTGCCGCCGTTCCTCGCCGACGACCCGGGCGTCGACTCGGGCCTCATGATCGCGCAGTACACGGCGGCGGGGATCGTCTCGGAGCTCAAGCGCCTCGCGGTGCCGTCGAGCGTCGACTCGATCCCGTCGTCGGCCATGCAGGAGGACCACGTGTCGATGGGGTGGGCGGGTGCGCGCAAGCTCCGCCGCGCCGTCGACGGCCTCGGCCGCGTGCTCGCGATCGAGCTCCTCACCGCGACACGCGCCCTGGACCTCCGCTGCGCCCCCGACCCGTCAGCACCCCGCGGGCCGTCCGACCCGTCCACCGCTGACGGCTCAACGGCGTCGCTGGTGCCCGCGCGGGGGACCGGTGCGGTGCGTGACCTCGTGCGCACCGTCGTCGCCGGTCCCGGCCCGGACCGGTACCTCTCGCCCGAGATCGAGGCCGTCACCCGTCTCGTCACGACCGGTGCCGTGACCGCGGCGGCGAGCGCCGCCGTCGGGCACCTGGCCTGAGACCCCTACCCGCGAAGGAGCGACCCGTGGCACAGCAGCAGACCCACCGACTCGGCACGCCCGTCCCCGTCCGCGCCCCGCGCGGCACGACCCTCACCGCGCGGTCGTGGCAGACCGAGGCGCCGCTGCGGATGCTCATGAACAACCTCGACCCGGAGGTCGCGGAGCGGCCCGACGACCTCGTCGTCTATGGCGGCACCGGCCGGGCGGCGCGCGACTGGCCGAGCTACCACGCGATCGTCCGCACCCTCACGACGCTGGCCGACGACGAGACGCTCCTCGTGCAGTCGGGCAAGCCGGTCGGGGTGCTGCGGACGCACGAGTGGGCGCCGCGCGTGCTGCTCGGGAACAGCAACCTCGTGGGGGACTGGGCGACGTGGCCCGAGTTCCGGCGGCTCGAGGCCATGGGCCTGACGATGTACGGCCAGATGACGGCCGGGTCGTGGATCTACATCGGCGCGCAGGGCATCCTCCAGGGCACGTACGAGACGCTCGCCGCGGTCGCCGCGAAGCTCGCCGCCCGTCAGGGCGGGCAGGGGCTCAGTGGGGGGACCCTCGCCGGGACGCTGACCCTCACGGGCGGGTGCGGCGGCATGGGTGGGGCGCAGCCGCTCGCGGTGACGCTCAACGGCGGGGCGTGCCTCGTGGTCGACGTCGACCGGTCGCGCCTCGACCGCCGCGTCCGGGAGCGGTACCTCGACATGGTCGCGGACGACCTCGACGCCGCGGTCCGGCTCGTCGAGGACGCGCGGCGCGGGCGCCGGGCGCTGTCGGTGGGGGTCGAGGGGAACAGCGCGACGGTCGTGCCGGAGCTGCTGCGGCGCGGGGTCGAGGTCGACGTCGTCACGGACCAGACATCGGCGCACGACCCGTTGTCGTACCTGCCGGTCGGGGTGGCGGTCGACGAGTGGGCCGACTACGCGGCGGCCAAGCCCGACGAATTCACCGACCGCGCGCGCGAGTCCATGGCGCGGCACGTCGAGGGCATGGTGGGCTTTCTCGACGCGGGTGCCGAGGTCTTCGACTACGGCAACTCGATCCGCGACGAGGCGCGTCGGGGCGGGTACGACCGGGCGTTCGACTTCCCGGGGTTCGTGCCCGCGTACATCCGGCCGCTGTTCGCGCAGGGCAAGGGCCCGTTCCGGTGGGCCGCGCTGTCGGGCGACCCGCGTGACATCGCCGCGACCGACGCCGCCGTGCTCGACCTGTTCGACGACGACCACCTGCACCGCTGGATCCGCGCCGCCCAGGGCCGGGTCGCGTTCCAGGGCCTGCCCGCGCGCATCTGCTGGCTCGGGCACGGCGAGCGCGACCGCGCGGGCCTGGCGTTCAACGACCTCGTGGCGTCGGGCGCGGTGAGCGCGCCGGTCGTCATCGGCCGCGACCACCTCGACGCCGGGTCCGTCGCGTCCCCGTACCGCGAGACCGAGGCCATGGCCGACGGCTCCGACGCGATCGCCGACTGGCCGCTGCTCAACGCGCTCACGGCGGCGTCGTCGGGCGCGACGTGGGTCTCGATCCACCACGGCGGCGGCGTCGGCATGGGCCGGTCGATCCACGCGGGCCAGGTGTCCGTCGCGGACGGCACGCCGCTCGCCGCGGCGAAGCTCGCGCGCGTGCTGTCGAACGACCCCGGCCTCGGCGTGCTGCGCCACGTCGACGCGGGCTACGACGACGCCGTCACCGCGGCCGAGCGCGGCGGCCTCCGCGTCCCGACGCGGGAGTCCTGATGGGCCACCCCCCGGTGGGGGGGACCCGCTGGAGAGTGGGGTGGGGGGGGGGGGCGGGGAGGCGCACCCCAGAGGGCGGAGGCGGGGGGGAGGGACGGCC
>NZ_JBHXIC010000023.1:46593-60386 GCF_042723955.1 Cellulosimicrobium cellulans
CGCTGCCGAACCCGGGGATACGGGTGGTTTCGGCGGCCGGCTAGCCCGCAACCCCGGGTTCGGCAGCGGCCGGGCGGCCCGCAGGCGCGGGGCCGGCAAGCGGGTCGACGCTCCTCACCGGGATCGGCGAGCTGACGACCAACGCGCCCGGCGGGCCCGGCACGGGTGAGGGCGACCCGACCGGCCTGGTGGCGGACGCCGTCGTGCTGCTCGACGGCGGCCGGGTCGCCTGGGCGGGGCCGGCCCGCGAGGCGCGGGACGCCGTCGGGCGTGCGCTGGGCGGTCGGGCGCCGGACGCCACGGTCGACGTGGGCGGGCGCGCGGTGATCCCCGGGTTCGTCGACTCGCACACGCACCTCGTGTTCGCGGGCGACCGCGCCGCCGAGTTCGAGGCGCGCATGGCCGGGCGCCCGTACGAGGCGGGCGGCATCCGGTCGACCGTCGCGGCGACGCGCGCGGCGCCCGACGCCGTCCTGCGAGCGGGTCTCGCCCGGCACCTCGACGAGGCGGCCCGGCAGGGCACGACCACGGTCGAGGTGAAGAGCGGGTACGGCCTCACGGTCGCGGACGAGGAGCGCACGGTGCGGCTCGCGCGCGAGGTGACGCCCGAGGTCACGTTCCTCGGCGCGCACGTCGTGCCGGCGGAGTTCTCCGGGCGCGCGGACGCGTACGTCGACCTCGTGTGCGGTGACATGCTCGCCGCGTGCGCGCCGCACGCGCGGTGGGTCGACGTGTTCTGCGAGACCGGCGCGTTCACGCCCGCGCAATCCCGCCGCGTCCTCGAGGCGGGTTCCGCCGCGGGACTCGGGGTGCGCGTGCACGCGAACCAGCTCGGCCCGGGGGAGGGCGTGCGCCTCGCCGTCGAGCTGGGCGCGCCCGCCGTCGACCACTGCACGTACCTCACCGACGCCGACGTCGCGGCGCTCGCCGGGTCGTGGACCGGCAGCGGGACGCGACCGGACGCGCCGTCGGGAGCGGTCGCTGGGACCGTGGCGACGCTGCTCCCCGGCGTGGAGTTCTCCACGCGCCAGCCCTACCCCGACGCGCGGCGCCTCCTCGACGCGGGCGCCGTCGTCGCGCTCGCGAGCGACTGCAACCCCGGGTCGAGCTACACGTCGTCGATGCCGCTGTGCGTCGCGCTCGCGGTCCGCGAGATGCGGATGACCGTCGCCGAGGCCGTGTGGTCCGCGACCGCGGGCGGCGCGCTCGCGCTGCGGCGGGACGACGTCGGGCACCTCGCCCCCGGCGCGCGGGCCGACGTCGTGCTGCTCGACGCCCCGAGCCGCACCCACCTCGCCTACCGCCCGGGCGTCCCGCTCGTCGCGGCCGTCTGGAAGGACGGCGTCCGACGCCCGCCGAGATAGAGGCTCCGGTCAGGAGACAGAGCTCGCCGCGTCCTACGTCGCGACCGGACGCTCTACCTCGCGGAGGGCGACGCCGGCGGCGAGCTCGAGGACGCAGAGGGCGGCCAGGCGGACGGTGCGGCCGTCGGGGGCGTCGGCGGTGGCGTCGACCTCGACGACGTCGGCGGACCGGAGGCGGTC
Organism: Cellulosimicrobium cellulans; assembly: GCF_042723955.1. Classification (GTDB taxonomy): domain Bacteria; phylum Actinomycetota; class Actinomycetes; order Actinomycetales; family Cellulomonadaceae; genus Cellulosimicrobium; species Cellulosimicrobium cellulans_H. The sequence continues at coordinate 48,138 of NZ_JBHXIC010000023.1, forward strand.
GTCACGGGCCGCTGCGCGGACGAGGGCGCGCAGCTCCCACGCCGCGATGCCGCCGGGCACGCTCGCCGGGCAGCCCGGGGCGACGGACCGGTCGCACACGTCGACGTCGGCGTCGAGGTGCACCGGCCCGCCCGCCGCGCCCGCGATCGCGAGCGCCGCCCGCATGACGTCCTCCGTGCCGCGCCGGCGCAGCTCGTCGACGTGCACGACCGTGATCCCGAGCTCGACCGCGCGGCGCGCGTACTCGGCCGAGTTGGCGAAGTCCGCGATGCCGATCTGCACGACCCGCGTCGGGTCGAGCCCGGCCTCGACCAGCCGCCGCACGGGCGACCCGTTCGAGACACCGTCGCGCAGGTCGTGATGGGCGTCGAGGGTGACGAGTCCCGCGGTGGCGAGGTCGTCGCCCCACGCGCCGAGCGCCGTCGCGACGGTGACGGAGTTGTCGCCGCCGAGCGCGACGAGCAGGCGCGCGTGCTCCAGCGCCGCGCTGACCGCCGCGCGTGTCCGCGCCTCGCCCTCTGCGCCGTCCGGCTCGTCGACGTCGCCGAGGTCCGCGAACGCGAGGCCCGTGAGGTCGACCGGGCCACCCCGGTCCGACGGCGTCGCGCGCCCGCTCCCGACGCCACCGTCCCGTGCGCCGCCGCCCTGCGCGACGGCCGGCCGCACGCGGGCGGAGGCGCCGCCGTCGGGCAGGGGGCGGTCGGGAGCGAGCGCGGGGCTGAACCGGCGCAGCGCGTCGCGTACGGCGGCGGGGGTCGCGTGCGCGCCGGTGGGGGAGAGCGACGTGCGCCAGGCCGGGACGCCGAGCAGCGCGACGTCGACGTCCTCCCCGCCGAGCGGGGGCCAGCCGCCCGCCCGGGGCCAGGACGGGTCGTGGGAGAGGGGCTGTGCGGCGCTGCTCACGTCCCGACCGTAGCAACGCGCCGGGCGCAGGGTGCGGGTCAGGACGCGAGGGTCGCGACGAGCGTCGCGAGCCCGAACCCGGACTGCCCGAGGGTGCCCGTCCAGAGCCGGTGGTCGGAGACCCACAGCACGACCCCGCCGAGGGTCATGAAGCCCGCCGTGTACAGGACGAGGGTGCGTCCCTCGTCCACGAGGCCGTTCGCGGCGAGCACGACCCCGAGCACCGTCCCGGCGCCGAGGAACATGTTGTAGAACGCGACGTTGAACGCCCACAGCCCGACCTCGGGCGGAGAGAAGCGCTTGCGCAGCAGGAACTGCTGGGCCCAGGGCCGGTGGAAGAAGAAGGCCTCGACGACCCCGACGCCGACGTGCAGCACGCCGGCGGCGACGGCGAGGACCTGGGCGAGCGTGCTCATGGGAGCTCCTCCCGGTCGTGCGGCGCGAACGAGCGGGCGAGGCGGCGGGCGCCGTCACCGTCCAGGAGGGCGAGGGCCGCGGGTCGCCCGGTGAGCAGCAGGAGCAGGGCGGTCATCGACCCGGTCACCTGCTGGCCCTCGCCGCGCTCCCACGGCACGTCCGCGGCGACGAGACGGAACCCGGCGAGGCGCCGTCGGGCGCGGAAGGGGAACGACACCGCCCACACGCGCTCGGCGGCCTCGCGGGACGCGAGCGGCGGTGCGGGGAGGTCGATACCGAGCGCGACGGCGACGTCCTGGGTGTGGACGAGCGCGTCGACGAGCGCGACGTGCGGCGTCGTCCCCGGGGCGAGGCGGCGCGACCCGACGGCCGCGCGCAGGGCGGCGAGGACGTCCTCGCGCGGGCGCGTCCCGGCCTCGCGCGTGAGGAGGTCCATCATCCCGTCGAAGCTCGCGCGGCCGCGGACGAGCGCCCGGGCGAGCCCGCGGGCGAGCGCGGTGCGTGAGGAGGTGGGGGCGAGGGTGAGGTGCGCGGCGACGTCGTGGACGCGCCATCCCGCGCACAGGCTGGGGCGCTCCCAGTCGGCAGGGTCCAGACCGGCGACGAGGTCCACGAAGGAGGTCCGAGCGGTCGCGACGGCCGCCCAGACGTCGTCCTCCGTCATCCAGTAGTCGGGTGCACTCATGGGAGCGCCTCCAGAACTGATACGATGATCTGACTACTTTAGTCAGCCGGACTGACGATGGTCAACCCCTCGACCCCCCTCGGAGGCGCACGTGAGCGAGCAGGACGAGCTCAACACCGGGCTGCTCCTGTTCATCCCGTACCGCGCGCTCGAGCTGCGGGTCTACACCGCGGTCCGGGAGGCGGGGTTCGACGACGCGACGCCCGCACAGCTCCGCGTGTTCCAGCGGGTCGGGCCGCACGGCACGCGCCTCACGGAGCTCGCCGAGGCGGCGGAGATCACCAAGCAGACCGCAGGGTTCCTCGTCGACCAGCTCGAGTCCGCCGGATACGTCGAGCGGGTCCCCGACCCTGTCGACCGCAGAGCGCGCCTCGTGCGCGTGACCGCACGGGGCGAGGCGGCGTCGCGCGTCGCCGCGGCGGAGCTCGCCCGGGTCGAGGAGGAGTGGACCGCCCACCTCGGCGCGCGGGGCATGGCCTCGCTACGTCGTCAGCTCGCGCGACTGCGGGAGATCACCGACCCCTGGGCTTAGCGCAGACCCCACTTGTGCATAGCGAGTGCGCATAACAAAGATCCACGGCGCGCGTCTTTCGACTAACCGTCGACAAAAGTCGATCCCGAAGGTACGGTCGGGTTTCGTCGGCTGACGCGGGCATCCCCGGTCGGTCGCACGTGCAGCCTCAGCGTCGAGTGCTCGCACGCGTCGACCGGCGCGAGCGACGGAGGAGTGCGGCCAGCGATCCTGTGCCTCGCTCCTCGCGGTGCGGGCTGCTTGGTTCCCCCAGTGCGTCAAGGAGGACGTTGTGCACAGATTTTCCCCAGGCCACCGAAGGTGGTCTCGATATGTCGCCGCGGCGGTCTCAGCCGCGGTGCTGGTACCGCTGACCGTCAGCGGGGCGTACGCCCACCCCGGGCACGAGGAAGGCGGCGACACCGCCGCTGCCGCCGCGCTCGACTGGGACAACTACGAGAAGGTGCTGCTCAGCAAGGACACGGGCGAGCCGATCGACCTCGCCGTCCTGCCCGACTCGCGCGTCCTGCACACGGCACGCGACGGCGTCGTGCGGCTCACGGACCCGATGACGGGTCTGACGAGCCAGATCGCGCAGCTCGACGTCTACAAGAACTCGGAGGACGGCCTCCAGGGGATCTCCCTGGACCCGAACTTCGAGGAGAACCACTTCGTCTACATGGTCTACGCGCCTCGGGTGATGTCGGGCACGTCGCCTTCCGGGGTCGACTACCCGGAGACGACGCCGAACGGCAGCGCCCCGAACTCCCTGCCCGCGGGCGAGGACGAGAGCTACTGGGACCAGTGGCTGGGGTACAACGTGCTCTCGCGGTTCACGTGGGACCCGACGACGGCCGCGATCGACCTGTCCACCGAGCGCGAGATCCTCAAGGTCGACGCGCAGCGCGGGCAGTGCTGCCACGTCGGGGCGGACATGGCGTGGGACGAGGAGGGGAACCTGTTCCTCTCCACCGGTGACAACACCCCGGCGAGCGCGCCCGGTGCGGCCGGGTACGCGCCGAACAACAACGCGCCGGGCATGAACCCGGGCTTCGACGACCGTCGCGGGGCCGGCAGCACGAACGACCTGCGCGGCAAGATCCTGCGGATCAACCCGATCGAGGACCTCGCGGCCGACACCGAGGTGGGCCCGGGGAGCACGTACACGATCCCCGAGGGCAACCTCTTCGACGACCCGCAGTACGACGACGTGCGCGACCTGGTGCGCGACGAGACCTACGTCATGGGTCTGCGCAACCCGTTCCGGATCGACTACGACGTCGAGGCGGGCGCGCTCGTGTGGGGCGACTACGGCCCCGACGCGGCCGCCGCGAACCCCGACCGTGGCCCCATGGGCTACGTCGAGTGGAACCTCACGACCGAGCCGATGAACGGCGGCTGGCCGTACTGCCACGGCCCCAACGCGAACTACAACGAGTACGACTACGCGACCCAGACGCCGGGCGAGTTCTTCGACTGCGAGGCCGGCGCCGAGAACAACTCGACGTGGAACACGGGCCTGGACGTCCTGCCGCCGGCCACCGCGCCGCAGGTCTACTACGGCGACAAGGCCGGCGACCAGCCCGAGCTGCTCGACCCGCTGACGGAGTGGGGCGGCGGCGGCCAGGCCCCCATGGGCGGGCCGATCTTCCGCTCGGCCGACTACCCGGACGCACCGGGCAAGTTCCCCGCGTACTGGGACGGCAAGCCGTTCATGGCGGAGTTCTCACAGGACTACGTCGCCGCGTTCACGCTCGACGAGCTGAGCAGCGACGGCGTGGTGACGGCCGTGGAGGACTTCCTGCCGAACGCGCACCTCACGAGCGCCGCGCAGCCCATCTGGGACAACGTCATGGACTTCGAGTTCGGTCCCGACGGCAACCTGTACGTCCTCGAGTACGGTGACGGCTTCTTCCGCCAGAACCCGGACGCGGGCCTGTACCGCGTGTCCTACAGCGAGGGCAACCAGCACCCGCAGGCGTCGTTCACCGCCAGCGCGATCTCCAGCAGCGAGGCCCCGCTCGAGGTCACGTTCGATGCCTCGCGGTCGAGCGACCCCGAGGGCGCCGAGCTCACCTACGAGTGGGACTTCGACGGCGACGGTCAGACCGACGCCACCGGCGTGAAGGTCACGCACGAGTACACCGAGCTCGGGCAGTACGACGCCATCCTGCGGGTCACGGACCCCGAGGGTCTGTTCACGCTCTCGACGAAGCAGATCACGGTCGGCAACACGGCACCCGAGATCAGCGTCGACGTCGCGGACGGGGCGATCTTCAACTGGGGCGACGAGCTCTCGCTCGGGGTCTCGGTGCACGACGCCGAGGACGGCGACGAGGTCGTGTGCAGCGACGTCAAGTACACGTTCGGCCTGGGACACAACACCCACGCGCACCCCGAGGTCACGGGGTCCGCGAAGGCCACGGCCGACGGCTGCGGCATCACCATCGCGACCAACGCGGACGCCGTGGAGCACGGTGAGGGCGAGAAGATCTTCGGCACCCTCGTCGTGACCTACACGGACAAGGCGCAGGGCGACGTCCCGGCCACGACCGGTGAGCTGACGCGCATCTTCAAGCCCGAGGAGCAGCAGGCCGAGTGGTACGACGAGGCCGAGGGCATCGAGGTCGTCGTCGACGAGACCGCCGACGCCGGTGGCTACGTCACGTCCCTCGACGCGGGCGACTCGTTCGCGTACGAGCCCGTGGCCTTCGAGCACGCCCCGTCGGGCGACGCCATCAACCGTGTGACCGTCCTCGGTCGCGGCGAGGGCACCGTCACGCTGGGCTGGGAGGGCGCCGACGGCACGACCGACGAGTCGCTCGCCGAGTTCCGCTTCGCCAGCGAGGGCTGGACCGACGTCACCCGGACGCTCACCAGCGTGCCGGAGGGCTCGGGCAAGGTCGTCGTGACGAGCACGGGCGGCGTCGACGTCGACAACGTGTTCTTCGGCAAGTCCGTCATCATCCCGGCGGACCAGGTCTCGCTCCAGATGTTCTCGCTGATCCCCTGGGTCACCGCCGACGGCCAGCCGGCCGTGCTCGACCGCCTCGGCGAGATCGGGCTCCAGAACATCGAGCCCTTCGGCGGCAACTACTCCGGCCTGACGGCGGAGCAGTTCCGCGCGCAGGCGGACTCCGCGGGCCTGAGCGTGCCGTCCTCGCACTACAACGTGGGCGAGGCCGACTTCGACACGACGCTCGACTACGTGGCCACGGTGGGGCAGAAGTACGTGGGCTCCGGCGGCTTCCCCAGCCCGGGGATCGGCAGCCTGGAGAACACGCTGGCCACGGCCGAGGCGATGAACCGCCTCGGTCAGCGCTCCGTGGAGGCGGGCGTCGGCAAGGTGTTCGGCCACAACCACGACCAGGAGTTCACCACCAAGTACGAGTACGACGGTGAGCTCACGTCGGCGTGGGAGATCCTCGTGGCGGAGACGAACCCCGAGTTCGTGACCTTCGAGCTCGACACGGCGTGGGCCGCCCACGCGGGCGTCGACGTCCCGGCGCTCATCGAGCAGTACGGCGACCGGATCGAGCTCCTGCACATCAAGGACGCCGTCAACCTCAACGCCGGTGGGCGCCCGACGTTCACCAACCTCGGCGACGGCGACATGCCGCTGCAGGAGATCCTGGCCGCCGGTCAGGAGGCGGGCGTCGCGTACTACGTCATGGAGTACGACATGGCCGCCGACGGCGAGTCCTTCGCCACGACCGGGTTCGAGTACCTCACGGGTGAGGCCGCGGGCGGCTCGGAGGAGCCGACGGAGCCGGTCACCATCCCGGTAGACAAGGTCTCGATGCAGCTGTACTCGCTCAGCTCGTGGAGCCGCCAGATCGGCTGGGAGGGCGTCTACGACCGCCTGGGCGAGATCGGCTTCGAGAACGTCGAGCCGTTCGGTTCGAACTACTCCGGTCTGACGGCGGAGCAGGCTCGCGCCCAGTTCGACGCTGCCGGGCTTCGTGTCCCGTCCTCGCACTACAACGTGAACGAGGGCACCTTCGACGCGACCCTCGCGTACGTCAAGACGATGGGCCAGGAGTACGTGGGCTCGGGCGGGTTCCCGTCCCCGGGGATCGGCGGGGGGCTGGAGAACGTGCTGGCCACGGCCGAGGCCATGGACCGTCTCGGCGAGCGTTCGGTCGCGAACGGCACCGGCAAGCTGTTCGGGCACAACCACGACCAGGAGTTCAACACCAAGTACGAGTACGACGGTGAGCTGACCTCCGCGTGGGAGATCCTCGTGGCCGAGACGAACCCCGAGTTCGTCGCGTTCGAGCTGGACACGGCCTGGGCGGCGAACGCCGGCGTGGACGTGCCCGCTCTGATCGACGAGCACGCGGACCGCATCGAGCTCCTGCACATCAAGGACGCGACGAACCTCAACCAGGGTGGGCGTCCGACGTTCACCAACCTCGGTGAGGGCGACATGCCGCTGCAGGAGATCCTGCGGGCCGGCCTCGACGCGGACGTGGCGTACTTCGTCATGGAGTACGACGGCTCGCCGGCGAACGACGTGTTCTCCGCCGAGGGCTTCGAGTACCTCACCGGCCTCGAGGCCGGTGCGGACACCCCGGAGGTCGACGTGACGGTCGAGCCGCGCTGCCTGGCCGGCAAGACCTACGTCGCGGTGCGTGCGCTCAACGTGGACGACTCCACGCTCGACATCGCGATCGAGACGCCGTTCGGCAGCAAGACCTTCGCGGACGTGGCTTCGGGCAAGAACGCCTACCAGTCGTTCAGCACGCGCGCCACGGAGATCGAGGCCGGCGAGGTGACCGTCACCGTGACCGATGCGGACGGCGCCACCGACACGGTCACGGTCGAGTACGCCGCGCGGTCGTGCGGCTGAGGTGACCCGAGCGCCGGGTGAGACGGGGGTCCGACACCGTCTCGCCCGGCGTCACCGGGGCGCCACGTGGGGCGGCGGCCGATGCCGCCCCACTTCTCGGTGGTGGTGTGCCCGTCCGGCAGCGGGCGCACCACCACCCGGCCGCTTCTCGCTCCCGCGGCACGGGCGCGGGAGCGCCCCCGGTTCGCCGCGACCTCTCGGGCTACGCCTTCTCGGCGTGCACGACGGCGACCGGGTGCGTCGCGTGGTGCAGCACCTGCTGGCTCACGGAACCCAGGACCATGCCGCGCAGGTCACCCCGGCCGCGCGAGCCGACGACGGTCAGCGCCGCCCCGGCCGCGGCCTCCCGGATCGCGACGGACGGCTCGCGGTCCACGACGAACGTCTCGACGAGGACGTCGTCGTGCTCGGTGGTCCGCACGCGCGCGAGCGCCGCCTCGACGGTGCGCGACGCCTCGGCCCGCGCGTCGCGCTCGGCCGACGTGTAGAACGACGGGTTCTCCTCCCACAGCGGCCCCACGGGCAGCCGCCACGCGCACACCGCGACGACGCGCGACCGGGTGCGCGCCGCCTCGTCGAGCGCGAACCGCAGCGCCGCGTCGCCGTGCACGGACCCGTCGACGCCAACGACGACGTCGGTCGTCCGCTCGGCCCGGTCCACGACGGGTGGCACGACGACGACCGGCACGGGCGAGCGCGCGGCGAGCCGGGTCCCGACGGAGCCGAAGAACATGGAGCCGACCGAGCCCAGGCCGCGCGACCCGACCACGACGAGGTCGGCGCTCTTGGCCTCGTCGAGCAGCGCCTCCGCGGGCGGGCCGGAGCGCAGCGTGGTGCGCACGGGCACCGTGGGGTCGACGTGCGCGGCGCGCTCGGCGGCGGCCGACAGGATGGGACCGGCGATCTCGCCCAGCTCCTCGACGCTCGGGTAGTACGCGCCCCCGACGAAGGGCGTCGCGACCACCGGCACGTACGCGACGTGCAGCACGCGCAGCTCGGCGCCGCGCCGCGCCGCCTCGCGCACGGCCCAGTCCAGGGCCTTGCCGCTCGTCGCGCTGCCGTCCACACCGACCAGCACGACCTGCTGCGTCGATCCGCTCACGGTTCCCACCTCGGTCCCTCGTCCCCTTCGCGGCGGGTGTCCTCCCGCCGCCTGCACACCTCCTGGATACTCCCCGAGACCAGGCGTGCGCACCTTGCGACCGCCCCCGCGCGCGGGGACCCACGGCTCCAGGTCGCGGGACGAAGGTCCCGCACCTGCGGCGGCGCTCCCTCGCGCGCGCGAGAATCCGCCACCGACGGGCTACGTTGAGGACATGGGCTCTCCCCACCCGATCCGTGTGTTCCTGCTCGACGACCACGAGGTGGTCCGACGCGGCGTCGCCGCGCTGCTCGAGGCGGCCGGTGACATCGCCGTCGTCGGCGAGGCCGGCACCGCCGCCTCCGCGCTCGCGCGCATCAAGGCGACCCGACCCGACGTCGCGATCCTCGACGTGCGCCTGCCCGACGGCTCCGGCGTCGAGGTGTGCCGCGAGGTGCGCTCCGAGCTCCCCGAGGTCGGCTGCCTCATGCTCACGTCGTTCGCCGACGACGAGGCGCTGTTCCAGGCCGTGCTCGCCGGTGCGTCGGGCTACGTGCTCAAGCAGATCCACGGGTCCGACCTGGTCGGCGCGGTCCGCACCGTCGCGGCGGGCGGCTCGCTCCTCGACCCGGCGAGCACGGCGCGCGTGCTCGAGCGCCTGCGCCACGCCGCGGACGAGACGCCCGACCGTCTCGAGGGCCTGTCCCAGCAGGAGCGCCAGATCGTCGCGCTCATCGGCGAGGGCCTGACGAACCGGGAGATCGGCAAGCGCCTCTACCTCGCGGAGAAGACGGTCAAGAACTACGTCTCGCACGTCCTCGCGACGCTCGGCCTGCAGCGGCGCACCCAGGTCGCGGTGCTCGCGACCGAGATGCGCCAGGAGGAGGCGTCGCGCCCGGGCATGCCGGGCCAGGGCGCTCCGACGGCGGACCGGCAGCGCGGTGGCCAGCCCTTCCGTCCCTGACCGCCACGCCGAGGCGACGACCGGGGGGCCCGAGGGCTCGTCCCCGGACGGCCCGGGGGCCGACGGGCAGGGTCCGGGCGACCGCGCGGCGTCGGGACCTTCGGCTCTCCCCGATCTGACACCGCGGCGCGACGATGTGGAGATGGACAGAGTCGAGCGGACCGGGACAGGGGCACCGGTGGCGGGTGCGGGGGCCATGACGGCCGAACGCCCGCGCGCCTCGGCAGGGCTCGCGGAGCTCACGCCGGAGGAGAGCTACGCGCTCCTCGCGACCGTCCCCGTGGGCAGGATCGTCTACACCGACCACGCGCTGCCGGCGATCCAGCCGGTGAACTTCGTCCTCGACGGGCCGGACGTCGTGTTCCGCACCGCCGAGGGCTCCAAGCTCGCGGTCGCCGCGAGCCGCGCGGTCGTCGCGTTCGAGGTGGACCAGTTCGACGCCGACGCGCGCTCCGGCTGGTCCGTCGTGCTCGTGGGCCGCACGTTCGAGGTCACCGAGCCGGTGGAGCGTGCGCGGCTGCTCGCCCTCCCGCTCGTGACGTTCGTGCCGGGCGTGCGCGACCGCGTCATCAAGGTCGTCCCGCGCATCGTCACCGGGCGGCGGATACAGCGCTGAGACGGCCTGGGAGCCGGGTCAGCCGAGCGGCACCCACCACTCGAGGCGCGTGCCGCCGTCGGGCAGCGCGGTCGCGGTGCTCGAGCCGCCCAGCGCCGCCGCGCGCGCCTGCATGTTCCGCAGGCCGGAGCGGCGCCCGCCGGGCTGGATGCCCACGCCGTCGTCCGTCACCGTGAGGCGCGCCTCGTGCGCGGTCACGGACAGGTGCACGACGACGTGGCTCGCCTGCGCGTGCCGGGCCACGTTGGTGAGGGACTCGCCGAGCACGACGACGAGCTGGTCGGCGACCTCGGCGGGCAGGCTCGGGCCGCCGTCGGACACGCCCGCGCCCGACCCCTCGGTCGCGACCTCGACGCTCACCTCCGGCGCGAAGCCCAGCACCGTCGTCGCCGCCTCCGCCTGGGCACGGAACCGGTCCTCGATCGACGGCGCGTCCGGGTCGGTCGCGGTGTGCAGGGCGAAGATCGTCGAGCGGATCTGCCGGATCGTCTCGTCGAGGTCGGAGACGGTCTCCTCGATGCGGGTCCGCGCGTTCGGGTCGGCGACGAGCGGCTGCACGCTCATGAGCGTCATCGCCGACGCGAACAGGCGCTGGATCACGACGTCGTGCAGGTCGCGCGCGATGCGATCGCGGTCCTCGAGCACGCCCACCTGCTTGGCCCGCCCGTAGAGCCGCGCGTTCTCGATCGCGACGCCCGCGGCCGCGGCGAGCGCGATCACGGCCGCCTCGTCCTCCGCCGTGAACTCGGTCGTGGAGTCCTCGCCGCCCGCCCCGGGCACCCGCTTGTCCGTGAGGTAGAGGTTGCCGAACACCGTCTCGCGCACCCGGACCGGCACGCCGAGGAACGTGTGCATCGGCGGGTGGCCCTCGGGGAAGCCCGCCGAGCGCACGTCGTCGGCGATCTCCGGCACGCGGATCGGTTCCGGATGGTCGATGAGCTCCCCGAGCAGTCCCTCGCCGTGCGGCCAGTGGTCGATCGCGGCGACCTCGTCGTCCGAGAGCCCGAGCGGGATGAACTGCGCGAGGCGCTCGCGGCCCGAGGCGTCGAGCACGCCCAGCGCGCCGTACCGGGCGCCGGTGAGCTCCATCGCCGCCTCGACGATGCGCCGCAGCACCTGCGGGAGGTCGAGGTCGCTCGTCACCGCCACGACGGCGTCCAGCACGCGTTGCCCGGCGGTGGCCGGCAGGTCCGTCGTTCCGCTCACCCGAGCCAGTCTCCCAGACGCCGGGCTCCGGGCGGCACCCGGCTTGACCTGGAGGTGTGACGTGGGCGACACCCGCGCGCTATCGTGCGTCCACATCTCGGGACGTCCGTCGCCGTCCTGCCGGTCGCCCACCGCGGCCGGCCCGGCGCGAGCCGACCGAGGCCGTCGACGCAGGGGGCCGAAGGGACACGGTGCCGCATGCCGACCACCGACCAGAGCGCGGGTCCCGCCACGGCGACCGCGCTCGCCGACCTGCGGGCCGCCGTCGGGCACCTGCACCCCGACGACCCCGCCGAGCTCGTCGCCATCGCCGACGACCTGCGCGCCCTCGGCAGTCCCGCCGCCGCCGTGCCGTTCTACGAGTCGGCCGTCGAGCACGGTGTCCCCGGGGCCGTGTACCGGCTGGGCGTCGCGCACCACGAGGCGGGCGACGCCGCCGAGGCGTTCCGCTGCTTCGAGCTCGCGGGCCTCGCGGGCGACGTCCTCGGCGCGTTCATGGCCGCGCAGGTCGCGACCGAGCGCGGCGACCTGCACGCCGCCCGCCGGTGGTACGAGCAGGCGCAGGACGTCGAGGGCGCCTCCGTCCGGCTCGCGCAGGTGCTCGCCGAGCTGGGGGAGCAGGAGGCCGCCGACGACCTCCTCGTCGCGACGTCGGGCGAGAGCTGGGAGGCGGCCGTCGAGCTGGCGCGCAACGGCGCGCTCTCCGGAGACGACGCCGTGGCCCTCCTCGAGGGCTGGGCGGAGGCGGGCGAGGCGCGCGTCGCGGCAGCGCTGGCGGACCTCTACGTCCGGGCCGGCCGCGCCCTCGACGCGGAGGACCTGCTGGCGCAGGCGGCGCTCGTGGGCGAGCCGACCGCGCGCACGAGCCTCGGCGTCCTGCGGCTGCGGGCCGGCCGGGTCGCCGAGGCCATGACGCTCTGGAGCGAGGCCGCCGCCCAGGGCGACCCCCAGGCGGCAGAGCTGCTCGCGCGCTTCGGCTGACCGGGGCCACGCGAGTGCGGACAGAAAGGCGCC
>NZ_JBHXIC010000024.1:0-43594 GCF_042723955.1 Cellulosimicrobium cellulans
GTCCACCCTCAGGTGGACCGACGGGGGCCGTGCCGTGCCTGCGGCCCGTCAGGCGCCTGCCGGCCGCCCGGCGGGGGCAGCCGCGTCCACCGCGTCGTCCTGCGCCTCGGCGCCGACGGGCGCCGCGAACTGGCTCTCGTACAGCCGCGCGTACGCGCCGCCTGCCGCGAGCAGCTCGTCGTGCGAGCCCTGCTCGACGATCGACCCCTGCTCCATGACGAGGATCGTGTCCGCGTCGCGGATCGTCGACAGGCGGTGCGCGATGACGAACGACGTGCGCCCCTCGCGCAGCGCGTTCATCGCCTGCTGGACCAGCACCTCGGTGCGTGTGTCGACCGAGCTCGTCGCCTCGTCGAGCACGAGGATCGCCGGGTCGGCGAGGAACGCGCGCGCGATCGTGAGGAGCTGCTTCTCCCCCGCGCTCACGCTCGAGCCCTCGTCGTCGATCACCGTCGCGTACCCGTCGGGCAGCGTGCGCACGAACGGGTCGACGTGCGTCGCGCGCGTCGCGGCGAGGAACTCCTCCTCGCCCACGTCGCGCCCGTCGCGCACGCCGTAGCGCAGGTTCTCCTCGATCGTGCCCTTGAAGAGCCACGTGTCCTGGAGCACCATCCCGATGTCGGAGCGCAGGTCGTCGCGCGTCATGTCGCGCGTGTCCACGCCGTCGAGCGTGATCCGACCCGAGTCGACGTCGTAGAACCGCATGAGCAGGTTGACGAGCGTGGTCTTGCCCGCGCCCGTCGGCCCGACGATCGCGATCGTCTGGCCGGGCTCGACGACCAGGTCGAGGTGCTCGATGAGCGGCGTGTCGGGGCTGTAGGAGAACGACACGTCGTCGAACGCGACGCGGCCGCGCACCGGGTCGACCTTCTTCGCGGGCGACGGGTCCGGCGTCTGCTCCTCGGCGTCGAGCAGGTCGTAGACGCGCTCGGCCGACGCGACGCCCGACTGGAGCAGGTTCATCATCGACGCGATCTGCGTGATGGGCTGCGTGAACTGGCGCGAGTACTGGATGAACGCCTGCACGTCGCCGAGCGTCATGGTGCCCGACGCGACGCGCAGCCCGCCGACGACCGCGACGATCACGTAGTTGAGGTTCGCGATGAACCCCATCGCCGGCTGGATGGTGCCGGAGATGAACTGTGCCTTGAAGCTCGCGTCGTACAGGTCGCCGTTCTCGCGCTCGAAGTCGTCGATCGCGGCCTGCTGGTGGCCGTAGACCTTGACCAGCGTGTGCCCGGTGTACATCTCCTCGATGTGGGCGTTGAGGCGCCCCGTGGCCGCCCACTGCTGGATGAACTGCGGCTGCGAGCGTTTGGCGATCTGCGCCGTGATGATCACGGACAGCGGCACCGTCACGAGCGCGACCACCGCGAGCAGGGGCGAGATCCAGAACATCACGCCGAGCACACCGAAGACGGTGAGGACCGACGTCACGAGCTGCGAGAGCGTCTGCGTGAGCGTCTGGGAGATGTTGTCGATGTCGTTCGTCACGCGCGAGAGGATCTCGCCGCGCGGGTTGCGGTCGAAGTACGACAGCGGCAGGCGTCCGAGCTTGGTCTGCACCTCGCCGCGGAGCCGGTAGACCGTGCGCTGCACGACGATCGCCGTGATGCGTCCCTGGAGCCACCCGAACAGGAACGAGCCGACGTAGACCGCGAGCACCCACGCGAGCACGGTCGCGAGCGCCGTGAAGTCGATGCCCTCGCCGGGGACGAGGCCGGGGACGCCCGAGACGAGGTCCGCGATCTGGTCCTGCCCCTGGGCGCGCAGCGCGTCGACGGCCTGGGACTGCGTCACGCCCGCCGGGAGCTGGGACCCGACGACGCCCGCGAAGATGATGTTCGTCGCGTTGCCGAGGAGCTTGGGACCGGCCACGGCGAGCGCCACGGACACGACCCCGAGGATCACGACGGCGACGATCGGCACGCGCTCGGGCTGCAGCGACGCGGCGAACCGGCGCAGCGAGCCCTTGAAGTCGAGCGCCTTCTCGCCCGGCACGCCCATGCCGCCCATAGGGCCGTGCCCGCCGCCACCGCGGGGACGTCCGGCGAGCCGGGTCCGGGCGACGTCGCCGCCCTTCGCGGGCGTGCGCGAGGCGTCCTGCTCGCCGCTCATGCTGCCTCCTCGATCGAGAGCTGGGAGTAGACGATCTCCTGGTAGGTCTCGTTGGACTCGAGGAGCTCGGCGTGCGTGCCGCGGCCGACGATGCGGCCGTGGTCGAGCACGAGGATCTGGTCGGCGCCGCGGATCGTCGCGACGCGCTGCGCGACGACGATCACGGTGGAGTGCCGGGTGCGGGGCGCGAGGGCCGCGCGCAGGCGCGCGTCGGTCGCGTAGTCGAGCGCGGAGAACGAGTCGTCGAACAGGTAGACCGCGGGGTCGCGCACGATCGCGCGGGCGATGGCGAGCCGCTGGCGCTGGCCGCCGGAGAAGTTCGTCCCGCCCTGCGCGACGGGCGCGTCGAGCCCGCCGTCCAGCGCCTCGACGAAGTCGCGGGCCTGGGCGACGTCGAGCGCCTCCCACATCTGCTCCTCGGTCGCGTCGGGCCGCCCGTAGCGGAGGTTGTCCGCGACGGTCCCCGAGAACAGGTAGGCCTTCTGGGGCACGAGGCCCAGGAGCGAGCCGAGGTCCGCGCCCGTGAGGTCGCGCACGTCGGTCCCGTCGGTCCGCACGGAGCCGCCCGTGACGTCGAACAGCCGCGGCACGAGGTTGAGCAGCGTCGTCTTGCCGGAGCCGGTCGAGCCGATGATCGCCGTCGTCTGCCCGGGCTCGGCCACGAACGACACGTCGTGGAGCACCGGGTCCTCGGCGCCCGGATAGCGGAACTCCACGCCGTCGAGCTCGACGCGCCCGGTGCGCGAGGTGAGGGTCACCGGCCGCTCGGGTTCGACGACCGTGGCGGTCGTGCGCAGGACGTCCGTGATGCGCTCGGCGGAGACCGCCGCGCGCGGCACCATCATGAACATCATCGTCGACATCATCACGGCCATGAGGATGTACATGAGGTAGGACAGGAACGCGGTGAGCGCACCGACCTCCATGTCGCCTGCGTCGATCTGACGACCGCCGAACCACAGCACCGCGACGCTCGACGCGTTCATGACGAGCATGACGGTCGGGAACATGAGCGCCATGAGCTTGCCCGCCTTGAGCGAGACGTCGAACAGCGCGTCGTTCGCGACGTCGAACCGCTCGGCCTCGCGACGCTCGCGCACGAACGCCCGGATCACGCGGATGCCCGTGATCTGCTCGCGCAGGACGGCGTTGATGCCGTCGATCTTCTTCTGCATCTGCCGGAAGTACGGCACCATCCGCCAGATGATGAGCCCGACGCTCACGCCGAGCACGGGCACGATGACGAGCAGGAGGGCGGAGAGCTCGACGTTCTCCTGGAGCGCCATCACCACGCCGCCGACCAGCATGATCGGCGCCATGACCATGATGGTCAGGGACAGCAGCACGAGCATCTGCACCTGCTGCACGTCGTTCGTGGTGCGCGTGATGAGGGACGGCGCACCGAACTGGCCCATCTCCTGGGCGGAGAAGCGCTGCACGTTGGTGAACAGCCCGGCGCGCACGTCGCGGCCGAACGACATCGCGACCCGCGCGCCGAAGTAGACGGCCGCGACCGCGCACACGACCTGCCCGAGGCTCACGAGGAGCATGAGCCCGCCGGTGCGCATGATGTAGGCGGTGTCGCCCTGCGTGACGCCCTGGTCGATGATGTCGGCGTTGAGGCTCGGCAGGTACAGCGACGCGAGCGTCGCGAGGAGCTGGAGGCCGAGGAGGAGGAGGATCGGTGTCAGGTAGGGACGCAACCGCGTCCGCAAGAGGCTGACGAGCATGGGGTTCCTGTCCGGGTGGGGGCTACGGGACGGGCCGTCGGGCGGGGGGCTCCCGGGCACGCCGGGGGCTCGATGTGGCGGGCGGGGCCGGGCGAGGGCTGCCGCTAGAGTCGTCGCCGGCCCGTCAGGGCGAGGGGTCGGTCGTGACGTCCGCTCCGATGCCGCCCAGGATCAGGTCGGCGAGCTGCACGGCGTCGAGCCTGTCACCGCCCGAGAGGTGCGGCAAGGCGTTTCCGAAGACGAGGGAGAAGACGGCGCGCGCCGCGAGCCCGGGCTCCACACGCAGCTCGGCGCGGTGGGCGGAGAGCTTGCGCTCGATCGCGCCGACGATCTCCCGCGCGGAGCGTTCGCGCGCGTCGAAGCCCGCCCGACGGGCGTCCGGGCCGCCCCCGGCCCGCATCCGGCGCACGGCCTCCGCGCGGTCTGCGGTCGCGCGGTCGCCGGTGGCGTGGTCCGGCCCTGCGTCGCCGTGCTGGCCCCCGCTGCGCTCGGCGGAATGGCGGTGTGGGTCGAGCACCTGGTGCGCCGCTGCGAAGATCCGCATCCCCACGCGCTGCGCCTCGAGCAGGAACTCGACGATGCTCACCACGAGCGGCCGCAGACCGTCGTCGTCCGGGAGCAGGCCGATCGCCGCGACCGCGGGCGCCGGGTCGAGCGAGCGCACGACGGCGGCGTGCAGGATCTCGTCCTTGTCCGCGAACGCGCGGAACAACGTGCCTTCCGCGACGCCCGCGGCGTCGGCGATCTGGCGCGTCGTCACGGCGGCACCGTGCTCGACGAGCAGCGGGATCGTCGCGGCGGCGATCGCGTCGCGACGCTCCTCGCGCGAGAGCGGGCGGGCGCGCGTGCGCTCGGGGGCGGGTGCGTCCGGGGGCGTGTCGTGGGGGACGGCGACGGGTGTCACGTCGCCGACGCTAACTGAGTGAGCACTCACTCTCAAGCTCGTCCGCTCAGGGCGAACCCCGACGGCGGCGACCGGCGTCCGCTCGGCGGGCCCAGACGGCGGTCGCGCGACGAAGCCCCCGCACCCGGCCGGGTACAGGGGCTCCGTGGTCGGCGCTGTGGGCCGACCGCGCTCCGGTTCTGGGGAGCGCGGTCCGCCTCAGCGGTGCGGCGGGAACGACGGCGGCCCACCTGCCGGCGGCTCGTCGGTCGGCGGCTCGTCCGTCGTCGGCGCGTCCTCCACGATCGGCTGCGGTGGCGGCGGCGCGTACTGCGAGGGGCCACCCAGCGGGCGCGGTGCGGGGGCTCCCGGCTCCGGCGGTCCGGCACGGTGCTCGCCGGAGCCGCCCGGATGCTGACCGCGCTCGGTCTGCGGGTCGAACGGCAGACCGGAGCGCGTCCCCGCGCTCGTGGCGTCCGCCGTGGCCGCCTCGGCCTGCCGACGTGCCTCGGCCAGCGCCTCCGACGGGTCGGTGAGCGACGGCACGCCGAACTTCACGCGGTCGCGCTCGCGCTCGCGGCGCGCCTCGGCACTCGCCTCGGCCGCCTCCGCGTCCTGGGCCGGCGTCGCGCCTGGCACTCCCCCGCCGTCGATCCCCGGCACGCCGCCGAAGCCCTTGGCGATGGACCCGAGCGCGGCGGTGAACTCCGTCGGCACGACCCACAGCTTGCTGGCGCTGCCGTTCGCGATCTGCGGGAGCATCTGCAGGTACTGGTACGCGAGCAGCTTGGGGTCGGCGTCGCCCTCGTGGATGGCGTCGAACACCTGGAGGATCGCGCGCGCCTCGCCCTCCGCGGTGAGGATCTTCGACTGCGCGTCACCCTCGGCGCGGAGGATCGCCGCCTGCTTCTCACCCTCGGCCGTGAGGATCTGCGACTGCTTGACGCCCTCCGCGGTGAGGATGGCGGCGCGGCGGTCACGCTCGGCGCGCATCTGCTGCTCCATCGAGCCCTGCACGCTGGGCGGCGGGTCGATCGACTTGAGCTCGACGCGGTTGACGCGGATTCCCCAGCGGCCGGTCGCCTCGTCGAGCACGCCGCGGAGCTGGCCGTTGATCTGGTCACGGCTCGTGAGAGTCTGCTCGAGGTCCATCGAGCCGATGACGTTGCGCAGGGTCGTGACGGTGAGCTGCTCGATCGCCGTGATGTAGTTCGCGATCTCGTAGACCGCCGACTTGGGCTCCGTGACCTGGAAGTAGATCACCGTGTCGATGCTGACCACGAGGTTGTCCGACGTGATCACGGGCTGCGGCGGGAACGACACGACCTGCTCGCGCAGGTCGACCGAGGCGCGCACACGGTCGATGAACGGCACCAGCAGGTGCAGGCCCGGCTCGAGCGTGCGCGAGTACCGGCCCAGGCGCTCGACGATGATCGCGACCGCCTGCGGCACGATGCGCACCGCCTTGACGAGCGCGACGATCACGAAGATCAGGATCAGCGCGAGGACGATGTACGCGAGGATCGTTCCGGGACTGGGGTCGTTCATCGACTACCTCCTGGTCGTCGGCGCGACCGGTCGCCCGGCGGCGCGGTGCGGGTCGTGCCGGTCGGTCACGACCCGGTCGGGTGCTGCGCGGGCAGCGGCGCGACGACGGCCGTCGCGCCGTCGATCCGCACGACGCGCACCTCCGTCCCCACGGGGATCTGGGGGGCGTCGGGCTCGGTCCGCGCGGTCCAGACCTCGCCGACGAGCTTCACACGGCCCCCGAACTCGCTCACGCGGTCGACGGCGAGCGCCGTCCGGCCCACGTGGGCCGCGACGTTCGTCTCGGTGAGCGGGACCCGCGAGCGCAGGTGCCGGAGCAGCCACGGCCGCAGCGTGAGCAGCAGGATGACGCTCACGACCGCGAACGTGACGATCTGGAGCCAGAGCGGCCCACCGGCCGCGTTCACGCCCGCCGCGGCGAGCGAGCCGCCGGCCAGCATGATGAGCACGAGGTCGAGCGAGATGATCTCCACGAGCCCGAGGAGCAGCGCCGCTCCGACCCACCACAGCCAGTCCATCTCGACCCCCGTTCCCACGTGCGCGCTTTACGTGTACTTTACCGAATTTCCGCCCGCGGTGCACGCCCCCGGGCGTACCAGTTCGAGGACCGCGTGCGTCACACGCGTGCGGCGCGCGCCATCCAGCGTCCGCCACCGTGCGCGACGAGGAGCGGCACGCCGAACGCGTCGCTGAGGTTCTCCGCCGTGAGCACCTCGGCGATCGGTCCGGCGCTGTGCACCGCGCCGTCCTTGAGCAGCAGCAGGTGCGTGAACCCCGGCGGGATCTCCTCGACGTGGTGCGTGACGAGCACGAGAACCGGTGAGGCCGGGTCGCCCGCGAGCTCGGCGAGCGCACCAACGAGCTCCTCGCGCCCACCGAGGTCCAGGCCTGCCGCCGGCTCGTCGAGGAGCAGCAGCTCCGGGTCGGTCATGAGCGACCGCGCGATCTGGGTGCGCTTGCGCTCACCCTCCGACAGGGTCCCGAACGTACGGTCCGCCAGGTGGTCCACGCCGAACGCGGCCAGCAGGTCGCTCGCGCGCTCGGCGTCGAACTCCTCGTACTCCTCGCGCCAGCGCCCCGTGACGCCGTACGCGGCCGTGAGCACGACGTCACGCACGGTCTCGTCGCCCGGGATGCGGTCGGCCAGCGCCGCGGACGCGAGCCCGACGCGCGGGCGGAGCTCGAACACGTCGACGCGGCCCAGGCGCTCGCCGAGGACGTCCGCCGTGCCGGCCGTGGGATGCATGCGCGCGGACGCGATCTGCAGGAGCGTCGTCTTCCCGGCGCCGTTGCGGCCGAGCACGACCCACCGCTCGCCCTCGTTCACCTGCCAGTCCACCGCGTCGAGGATGGTCTTGGGGTGGCGTCGGACGGTGACGCCCTTCAGGTCGAGAACCGCGCTCATGGTCACCGACCCTATAGGTTGGCCGACGTGGTCTCACACTCGTCCGAGGGTCCGCACGACGCCTCCGGTCCCGGTTCCGGACCCGGCTCCGCCTCCACCGCGGGTGCCCTCCCCCGCAGCGCGCTCCTCGCGCTCTGGCTGCGCGCGGTGCGCCTCGGCGACGACGACGGTCTGGCCCGCCTGCTCCGCGCGGTGCAGCGCGACGACGAGCCGCACGTCGTGTCCGGGGCGCTGGGCGACCTCCGCCTGCAGGACCTGGCCGGCGCCTGGGCTGGCGACGCGCGCGAGGTCGTGGCACTCGCCCCGGTCCCCGGTGACGTCAGCGGCGTCCCGCCGGAGGCCGCGGCACGCGCGACCGACGCCGGCGAGTGCGTCGTCGTCACCACGTCCTCCGGGTCGTGGGCGCTCGTGCCCGAGGTCACCGAGTTCGGCAGCGACCTCGAGCCCGGTCACCTCGTCACCTGGCACGTGACCTCCGTCGGTCCGTGGAGCACGCGTGTCCTCGGCGCCCTCGGCACGCTCGCCGAGGCCGAACGCGACCTGCGCACCGCCCTGCTCCTCGCAACCCGTGCCCTCGACGAGCTCGACGTCGCGCGCTGGCGCGACGACGCCGCCGGTGCCATCGCCAACCTGCGCGCGGGCGGCGCCCCGACCTGGCAGCTCCCCGCGACCGTGCCACCGCGCGCAGTCCAGGTGCTGACCCAGGCGGTGCGCCTGCGCGCCATCGTCGACCTCGCCACCGCCGACGACGGCGGTTCCGTCAACCTCTGGCAGGCCGACCAGCGCTCCACCGCCCTGCGCGAGGTCGACAGAGCCTCCCGCCACGCCGTCGGCGCCGCCACCCTCTGGATCGCCTCCTGAAGTTCCGCGAGATCGACCCGCGCCTCGTGAGTTCGACCTTCTGAGGGTCGATCTCAAACGCTGGGGTCGAGCTCGCGAGGTGTGCGCGGGTGTCAGCCGGGCAGGTTGTCGGTGACGAGGCGGGATCGGGCCTCGTAGACGCGCAGGGGGTCGGCGGTGCTGGTGGTGGTGGCGGTGCCGGTGACGTCGGTCCAGGTGGGAGTGCCCGTGATGCGGAACTGCCCGGACCAGGTCGTGGTGAGCGCGATCTGGACCTGGTCGGCGGGCTGGTCGTAGGTGTGCGCGACGGTGTGGTGGGGGTAGGCCGCACCGGGGTCGGTCGTGGTGAGCGGGGCGGTGCCGTCGCCGTAGTCCCATGTGTAGGACCGCGGGGTGGCGCGGATCTGCACCGAGATGCCGAGAAGGGTCGTGTCCAGGGTCTGCTCGGTGGGCTGGGTGTAGGTGATGGTTGGAACGTTGACCAGGGTCCACCCGTCGGGGGGCTGCACGACGATCGACGACGGCGCGATCGTCAGGGTGCGGAACGCGGCCTCGGCGTGGGCGGCGAGGTCCGCGGCCCCGATGCAGGCGCCGTCATCGACGAACTCCCAGCCCGAGACCGCGGTGCGTGACCCGTCGGGGCCGTTGGTCCACGTCTGACGGAACAACGGGTCC
Source organism: Cellulosimicrobium cellulans (assembly GCF_042723955.1). Taxonomy (GTDB): domain Bacteria; phylum Actinomycetota; class Actinomycetes; order Actinomycetales; family Cellulomonadaceae; genus Cellulosimicrobium; species Cellulosimicrobium cellulans_H. The sequence continues at coordinate 9,200 of NZ_JBHXIC010000024.1, forward strand.
ATCGCGAACTCGTCCGCCGTGCACTCCTGGGTGTGGTCGACCGGTGTCTGCCCGCCGGGGCACACCTGCACCAGCCCGGGATACGTCGTGGCGGTGTCCCCGTCGAAGCACCGGAACGCCGGCCCCCGCCGAAACGCCTCCGACGCCGGAGCGCCACCCGCCGAAGCCGGCACATACTCGGCGCCACCTTGCGGCACATTCGCATGCACCAGTGCTTTGTCATCCTCGAGTGACGTCTCGACCAAGGAGCCCTCGTCAGCCCACGTCACGGTTACCGAGGTCACGGCGAGGATCATCGCAAGCACGAAGACCGGCAAGGCATGCGACGGCTGATGCCCATTCACGATGCTGCACTCACTCCTAGGACGACCCAGCCCGTATCGCCATGGTGCATGTCGACCTGAATTCGCCCTGAACCGCCGTTGTCCTCGGCAACGACCGAGCCATCGCTGGCAACCCTTGTGTAAGGGGACTGCTCGAAGTCGAACAACACAGGGAATCCGCCACCGAAGTCGTCGAACTCGCCAACATCTGGGTTGGAGAGCACCACTTCTGCACCACTAGAGGTGTCGCCGCTCTGCAACCCATCAACCGCCTTAGTACGTATGCTCACACAGAACTCACAACTGTCTGCCCAGGTCATGGCGTCCCACTCAGCGGTGTCACCAGTAGCAACGACGTAGGGGAGAAGCTCGAAAAAATACTCCGCTGCGGCCGCCGCGCCCTCACCGTCGTCGCGATCCATGGCCGCTGGCCGCTCGGGCTTCACCGGGCCGGTCTCTGTCGGCGTGGGCTCGGGCGTCTCCGACGGCGACGGCACGACCGGCTCCTCGACCGACCGCGACGGGCCGGGATCGCCGCCTCCGGTACACCCAGCGACCACCCATCCCACGGCGACGACGGCACCGACGGCGAAAGACCGCCGTCGGGCACGGGACAGCACACGAGAACGGCGCACGAGACCCCCTGCAGATCGATGCGAACACCCCGCACGCCACTCCCATGAGGCGCGCGGGCTGCTGAGCAACCTAGCGAAGCGGCGCCGACGGCGGAACCACGTGTCCCGATCTGTGGACAACCCGCCGGGTGCCCCGCGGCGACTCAGGAGCGCGACGTCACGTACGTGTCGAGGTGCGCGAGCGACGACGCCAGGCCCGCGGCGTGGTCCTCCGGCGAGATGCCGGACGGCACGCCCGTGGCACGGACGGTGACGCGCGCTCCGTCTCCGGCCGGCTCGACGGTCCAGGTCATCGTCATGGTGCCGGCGAAGGCCGGGTCGTCGGACGGGAAGTCGACCTCCTGCACGACCTTCCGGCCGGGCACGAGGTCGACGATCGCGACGTCCACGACGTCGGTCCCCTCGCCGGTCTTGCCGGGGTCGGCGTCCGGGTCGGCGTAGGCGAGAACCATGCGGTAGCTACCGCCGGGGCGCAGATCGAACCGCTCGAAGCGGCCGGTCATACCCTCGGGAGGGAGCCACGCGACGAGCGCGTCACGGTCGACGAGGGCTCGGTAAACGTCGCGGGGCGCGGCGCCGACGAGGCGCGACGCCTCGTCGACCCGGCCGGACCCCGCGGCGGTCACGACTGCCCCAGCACCGTCCGGTAGATCTCGAGCGTGCGCTCCCCGATCGCGTCCCACGCGAAGTGGTCCTCGACGCGCTGCCGTGCGGCGCGGCCCATCTCGGCGGCGCGCTCGGGGTCGCGCACGACCTGCGTGAGCGCGGCCGCGAGGTCCGCGACGAACCGGTCGGGGTCGAGCGGGGTGCCCGTGCCGTCGTCCGCCTGGTCGATGGGCACGAGGAGGCCGGTGACGCCGTCGTCCACGACCTCGGGGATGCCGCCGGTCGCGGTCCCGACGACGGGCAGGCCGACGGCCATGGCCTCGAGGTTGACGATGCCGAGCGGCTCGTACACGGACGGGCAGACGAACACGGTGGACGCGGCGAGCACCGCGACGAGCTCGGCGCGCGGGAGCATCTGCTCGATCCAGACGACGCCGCTGCGCTCCTTCTGGAGCTCCGCGACGGCGCCGCTCACCTCGGCGGCGATCTCGGGCGTGTCGGGTGCGCCCGCGCACAGCACGAGCTGGACGTCGTCGGGCAGCGAGCGCGCGGCGCGCAGCAGGTAGGGCAGACCCTTCTGCCGCGTGATCCGACCGACGAACACGACGGCGGGGCGGTCGGGGTCGATGCCGAGGTCACGCACGACCCGCGCCGCGACGTCGGTCTGCGTCCCCGGCTCGGGGCGCCGCCAGCCGTCGAGGTCGATGCCGTTGTGCACCACGTGGACCTTCGCCGGGTCGACCTGCGGGTACACCCGCAGGATGTCGTCGCGCATCCCGCCGGACACCGCGACGATCCCGGCCGCGCCCTCGTACGCGGTGCGCTCCGCCCAGGACGACAGCGCGTAGCCGCCACCGAGCTGCTCGGCCTTCCACGGGCGCAGCGGCTCGAGCGAGTGCGCGGACAGCACGTGCGGGACGCCGTGCAGCAGCCCGGCCAGGTGGCCGCCGAGGTTCGCGTACCAGGTGTGGGAGTGGACGAGGTCGGCGCCCGCGACGTCGTCGGCCATCTGGAGGTCGACGCCGAACGTGCCGAGCGCCGCGTTGGCCTCGGACAGGACGCCCGGCACCGAGTAACCCGTCACGCCGTCCTCGCCGCGCGGGCCGTCGAAGCAGCGCACGCGCACGTCGACGTGGCGGCGCAGGACCGCGGACAGCTCGGCGACGTGCACGCCGGCGCCGCCGTAGACGTGCGGCGGGTACTCACGGGTCAGCAGGTCCACTCTCACGCGCCACACCGTAGCCGAGTCGCCCGCCGCGGTCCCGCGATGACCGCCGGCGGGCCTGTCTCGCGGCACGCGTGAGAGGGCGCGCCGACGCCGCGAGCGAGCGCGCGGACGCGCCGCGCCCAGGATGCGGCTCCCTGCTGCGTGGTGCCGCCCCGAGGGGCTACGGTCTGGGCATGGCCGCCGCACCACGAGTCCTCGCCATCGTCCTCGCCGGGGGCGAGGGCAAGCGCCTCATGCCGCTGACCGCCTCGCGGGCCAAGCCCGCGGTGCCGTTCGGAGGCATCTACCGACTGGTGGACTTCGCGCTCTCCAACCTCGTGAACTCGCACTACCTGCACATCATCGTGCTCACGCAGTACAAGTCCCACAGCCTCGACCGGCACATCACCAAGACGTGGCGCATGTCGTCGCTCCTGGGCAACTACGTGGCGCCGGTCCCCGCGCAGCAGCGCGTCGGCAAGCACTGGTACCTCGGCAGCGCGGACGCGATCTACCAGTGCCTCAACATCATCGACGACGAGCGGCCGGACATCGTCGTCGTGGTCGGCGCCGACCACGTGTACCGCATGGACTTCTCCCAGATGGTCGACGCGCACGTCGAGTCGGGCGCGCAGCTCACCGTCGCGGGCATTCGCCAGCCGATCTCCATGGCGGACCAGTTCGGCGTCATCGAGACCGACCCGAAGGACCCCACGAAGATCGCGGCGTTCCGCGAGAAGCCCAAGGACCCGGTCGGCCTCGCGGACTCGCCCGACGAGGTGCTCGCGTCGATGGGCAACTACGTCATCGACACCGACGCGCTCGTCGATGCCGTGACGTCCGACGCCGCGAACGCGGACTCGCGCCACGACATGGGCGGCGACATCGTGCCCGCGTTCGTCGAGAAGGGCACGGCGGCGGTCTACGACTTCATCCGCAACGACGTCCCGGGCTCGACGGACCGCGACCGCGACTACTGGCGCGACGTGGGGACGATCGACTCGTACTACGACGCGAACAAGGACCTCATCGCGGTCACCCCGGTCTTCAACCTCTACAACGAGGAGTGGCCGCTCCACACGGGCTACACGGGGCTGCCTCCCGCGAAGTTCGTGCACGCGGGCCGCGGCCGCCTCGGGCACGCCGCGGACTCCCTCGTCTCCCCCGGCGTGATCATCTCGGGCGCGACGGCGGTCGGCTCGGTGCTCTCGCCCGGCACCTACCTGCACTCGTGGTCGTCGGTGTCGGACTCCGTGCTCATGGACGGGGTGCAGGTGCACCGCCACGCGCAGGTCCACCGCGCGATCATCGACAAGAACGTCGTCGTGGGCGAGCAGGCACGCATCGGCCTCGACCCCGAGCAGGACCGCGCCCGCGGGTTCACGGTCACCGAGTCCGGCATCACGGTCGTCCCCAAGGGGACGGTCGTCGAGTGACGCCCGCCCCTGCCGGCGTCGCGCCCGACGCCGTCCGCACCGCGCTGCCCGTCGACGCACCCGCCGAGGTGCCCGGCCCGGGCGCCGACGAGACCGACACCGCGAGGAGCCCCCGCGTGACCCCCGACCCCACGAGCGGCCCCGTCCGGCTCCTCGTCATGGACGTCGACTCGACGCTCATCGAGCAGGAGGTCATCGAGCTCCTCGCCGACCACGCGGGCACGCGCGCCGAGGTCACCGAGGTGACCGAGCGCGCGATGCGCGGCGAGATCGACTTCGGCGCCTCGCTGCGCGAGCGCGTCGCGACCCTCGCGGGGGGGGCGGGGGGTGGGGATGGGGGGGGGCGGGGGCGCGGGGGGGTGTGGGGGGGGGGGGGCGCGGGAGGCCGCGGCCCCCCGCCCGCCGCGGCCGCGCGGGACCCCCCCGGCGGGGGCCGCCGCGCCCCCCCCCCCCCCCCGCCGCCGCGGGTGGGAGGTCGGTCTCGTCTCGGGCGGCTTCGAGGAGATCGTCGCCGACCTCGCGGCCGAGCTGGGGATCACGCGCTTCCGCGCGAACCGCCTCGAGGTCGCGGACGGGCGTCTCACCGGTCGCACCACCGGGCCGGTGGTCGACCGTGCCGCCAAGGAGGTCGCGCTGCGCGAGTTCGCGGCCGAGCTCGGACTGCCGATGAGCGCGACGATCGCCGTGGGCGACGGCGCGAACGACCTCGACATGATCGGCGCCGCGGGCATCGGCGTCGCGTTCGCCGCGAAGCCGGTCGTCCGCGCCCAGGCGCCCTACGGCGTCGACGGCCCGCGCATCGACGCCGTCCTCGACGTCGTCGACCAGGTGGACGCCGCCCGCTGAGTCCCGACCACCACGCGAGGGAGCCCTGGTCCGTGCGGGCCAGGGCTCCCTCGCGTCACGAGTGGGACGCGACCGTCAGGACGGGCGACCCACGTAGGTGAGCAGGGCGCCACGAGGCACCCAGGAGTCCCAGGCCGTCGCCGACTCCAGGACGGAGTACGTCGCGGTCGGCACGCCGACACGCACCTGGGCGAGCGCCCCGCCGTCGGACGACGGGTCGGCCAGGTGCGACGCCGTCGCGGCCATGGTGGGCTCGTGCCCGACGACGAGCAGCGTGCGGACACGCGAGTCCGTCGACCGGACGAGGTCCAGCACGTCGGTCATGTCGGCCGCGTAGAGGTCGTCGCTCACTACGACGTCGGGGTCCACGTCGCCCAGGTGCGCGGACAGGAGCTCCCACGTCTGGCGCGTGCGGAGCGCCGACGAGCACAGCACGCGCTCGGGGACGAGCCCCGTCTCGCGCAGCGCGCCGCCGACGCGGACCGCCTGCCGGCGCCCGTTGAGGGCGAGGGGTCGCAGGACGTCGTCGATGCTCCCGCCGCCCGGCTCCGCCTTCGCGTGGCGCAGGAGGACGAGGCGGCGCACGCCGCCGTCGGTGGTCTCCGCGCCCATGCTCTCCTCCTGAGTCACTGCCCCATGGCGTGCACGCCGCCGTCGACGTGCACGATCTCACCGGTCGTCGCCGGGAACCAGTCGGAGAGGAGCGCGACGACCGCGCGCGCGGCGGGCTCCGCCGTCGTCTGGTCCCAGCCGAGGGGTGCCCGCTTGGGCCAGCCGTCCTCCATCTGCTCGAAGCCGGGGATCGACTTGGCGGCCGTCGTGCGGATCGGGCCTGCCGAGACGAGGTTGGCACGGATGCCGTCCGGGCCGAGGTCGCGCGCGAGGTAGCGGTTCGCGGACTCGAGGCCGGCCTTCGCGACGCCCATCCAGTCGTAGACGGGCCAGGCGAACTGCGCGTCGAACGTGAGGCCCACCACGGCGCCACCGTTCGTCATGAGCGGCTTGGCGGCGACCGCGAGCGACTTGTAGGAGAACGTCGAGACCTGGAGCGCGGTGGCCACGTCCTCCCAGGTGCCGGAGAGGAAGTTGCCGCCCATGACGCTCTGCGGCGCGAAGCCGATGGAGTGCACGACGCCGTCGAGGCGGTCCGTGTGCTCGCGGACCGCGTCGGCCAGGCCGGCGAGGTCAGCATCGTCCGTCACGTCGAGCTGCACGACGGGCGCCTCGACGGGCAGGCGCTTGGCGAAGGCCTGCGTGAGCTTCATCTGGCGGCCGAACGAGGAGAGCACGACCTCGGCCCCCTCCTCCTGCGCGAGACGCGCCGCGTGGAACGCGATCGAGGAGTCGGTGAGCACTCCGGTGATCAGGAGCTTCTTGCCGTCGAGCAGACCCATCGGTTTCCTTCCGTCGTGCACCCGCCGTGCGGGCGCGCTGAGGCTGAGCGTACTGAAAGAGAGGGGGCGCGGGCGCGCCGGTGACCGTGCCCGTGACGAGGCCCACGCACGGGCCGGGTCGCGGGTCCGCTCAGTGGCCCATGCCGAGGCCGCCGTCGACGGGGATGACGGCCCCGGAGACGTACGCGGCGTCGTCGGACGCGAGGAACTGGACGACCCCGGCGACCTCGTCGGCCTGCGCGAAGCGCCCGGCGGGGATCGCGGCCTTGTACGCGGCCTGGCGCTCCTCGGGCAGCTCGGCCGTCATCGCGGTGTCGATGAAGCCGGGCGCCACGACGTTCGCCGTGATGTTGCGCGACCCGAGCTCGCGCGTGATCGAGCGCGCCATGCCGACGAGCGCCGCCTTGGAGGACGCGTAGTTGACCTGCCCGGCGCCCCCGTAGAGGCCGATCACGGACGACACGAGCACGATGCGGCCGCGGCGCAGGCGGATCATGCCCTTGCTCACGCGGCGCACGCAGCGGAACGTGCCGGTCAGGTTGACGTCGATCACGGACTCGAAGTCCTCGTCGGTCATGCGCAGCAGGAGCTGGTCGTGCGTGACGCCCGCGTTCGCGACGAGCACCTCGACCGGCCCGAGCTCGTTCTCGATCTCGGTGAACGCGGCGTCCACGGCCGCGGTGTCCGTGATGTCCGCCACGGCGCCGAACACGCCCTCGGGCAGGTCGCCGCCGCGGTAGACGGTCGCGACGCGGTCGCCGTTCGCCACGAACCGCTCGGCGATCGCGCGGCCGATCCCCCGGTTCGCGCCGGTGACGACGACGGTGCGCGGGGCGGGTGCGGTGGCTTCGGACACGGTGCGGCTCCTCGGGACGGTCGGGTCGGTCGGCGGCCGGGGACGGGTCCCGCACGGCTGGTGCCAGGTGGGCCCGTGCGGGCTCGGGAGGGAGCCGCGCGAACGCGCCGCACCGACCGTACCGCGCGCGGGCCCCGCCGTGCGCGGTGCGCCGAGGTCACACCGCTCCCCCACACTTTGTGGGGTCCCGACAAACGTAGACTGGTGGCGTGAGCACACGACGCACGGCCCGGAGGTCGGCCGAGGCGGTCCCGAGCATCACGTCAGCCCCGGAGCCGCTGGCCGCGGACCAGTCACGCCGCGAGCGCAAGTACCTCATCCAGATGGGCATCCGCATCGTGTGCTTCGTGGCCGCGATCCTGGTCGCGCCGAGCTGGCTGACCTGGGTGTTCGCCGCTGCGGCGATCGTCCTGCCGTACAGCGCGGTGCTCATCGCCAACGCCGGCCGCGACCAGGCCCACTACGACACCTCGCCGATGGAGCACCGCGCGCTGCCTGCTGCCGGGGTACCGGGATCCCACGGGATCGCCGGCGAAGAGTCGCCCGACCCGCAGGACCACGAGGAGGACCACCGGTGACCGACGTCCTGGGCCTCGCCGACCCCGTCGGCGAGGAGGATCTGGTGTGCAGCGCCAAGGGCTGCCGCGAGGCGGCCGTCTGGGGCCTGCTGTGGAACAACCCCAAGATCCACACGCCCGAGCGGCGCAAGGTCTGGCTCGCGTGCGACGCGCACCGTGAGCACCTCGAGACGTTCCTCGGCGCCCGCTCGTTCTGGCGCTCGACCGTGCCCGTCCACGAGCTCGAGCGCCGGGCGGCCCCGTGACGCAGACCGCGCCGTCGAGCCCGGCGCCGGGCGCCCCCGCAGGCCCGACGCCGGAGCGCGCCACCGCGGACGCGCACCAGCCGCGCACGCCGCGGCAGTGGGTCACCCTCGCGGTCGGGGTCCTCGTCCTCGTCGCGCTGTGCCTCGTGGCGGGGCGCTGGCAGTGGAACCGGTACGTCTCGCGCGACGCCGAGATCGAGCGCATCGAGACGAACTACGCGTCGGAACCCGTCCCGGTCGACGACGTCCTCGGCGGCCCGGGCGCCACCCTCGACGAGGTCGACCTCTGGCGACCCGTGACGCTCGTCGGCCGCTACGAGACCGACGCGACCGTCCTGCTGCGCAACCGCCCCGTGGGCGGCAGCCCCGGCTTCCACGTGCTCGTCCCGTTCGTGACGAATCCCACGGCCTCCGCGCCCGACGGCCTCGTCGTGGTCGTCGACCGCGGGTTCGTCCCGCTCGGCAGCGACGCCGTCACGCCGGGCGACGTCCCGCCGCCCCCGGACGGTGAGGTCGAGGCGACCGTCACGCTCCGGGGCGACGAGCCGCCGTCGGGCCGCGACGCTCCCGACGGCCAGGTCCAGGCGATCGCGACCGACCAGGTGCTCGCCGCCGGACCGGACGGCGCCGCGTGGGCCGAGGGCCGGACGGTCGGCGCCTACGGGCAGCTCCGCACGGAGGTGCCGCCGGCGGACGAGACGCTCGAGGCGCTCCCCAAGCCCGACACCGACCCCGGGTCGCACCTGTCGTACGCGTTCCAGTGGGCGGTGTTCGCGATCGGGGCGGTCGCCGGCTTCTGGCTCCTGGTCCGCCGCGACCGGCGCGACGCGCGCGGTGAGGAGATCACGCTCACCGCAGGCGACCTCCTCGCTGCCCAGGACCCGGACGCCGCCCGGGCGCGCCGCGAGCCGCGGTCCCGCCGCCCGAGCGCCGAGGACGAGGAGGACGCCCTCATCGACGCCCAGCTGGGCTCCCACCCCGGGCCGCCAACCGGTCAGGCCGACGAGACGAGCTCCGAGCGCGACCTGCGGCCCGAGCGCCCTCCGCTGCGGTAGCCATGTTCGCGTGCCGCGAGGGTCGCGGGTCCACCGAACGGTGGAGGCGCGCGTCCACCTCGGCAGAGCCGTGACGGTCGATGTGGCCCGGTGGCCGGCGACCGTAGCGTCGCAGCATGACCGCTCTGGAAGTCCGCAACCTGCACAAACGCTACGGGGACCGCGTCGCCGTCGACGACGTGTCGCTGGCCGTCGAGGACGGCGAGATCTTCGGCATCATCGGGCCGAACGGCGCCGGCAAGACGACGACCGTGGAGTGCGTCGCCGGCCTGCGGACACCCGACTCCGGGACGATCTCGGTACTGGGTCTCGACCCGGCCACGGACCGGGCCGAGGTGCGGGAGCAGCTGGGCGTGCAGCTGCAGGAGAGCAGCTTCCCCGACGCGATCACGGTCGCCGAGGCTCTCGACCTCTACAGCTCGTTCTACCGGGACCCCGTCGACTGGCGCGAGCTCATGGAGCTCCTCGACCTCACCGAGAAGCGCGACACCCGGTACAAGGCCCTCTCCGGCGGGCAGAAGCAGCGCTTGTCCATCGCGCTCGCGCTGGTCGGTGGCCCGAAGGTCGCGATCCTCGACGAGCTCACGACGGGGCTGGACCCGCAGGCGAGGCGCGACACCTGGAGCCTCGTCGAGCGCGTCCGGGACACCGGCGTCACGATCGTCCTCGTCACGCACTTCATGGACGAGGCCGAGCGCCTCAGCGACCGGATCGCCGTCGTCAACGGCGGCAGGGTCGCGGCGGTGGACACGCCCGCGGGCCTGATCGCACAGGCGAACGCGGCGCAGCAGGTCCGGTTCCGCGTGAGCCAGCCGCTGGACAGGCGCCTCCTGATCGGGCTTCCCGACGTGACCGACGTCGAGAACACCGCGGACCGCTGGCGGGTCACGGGCCGCGGGCAGCTCCTGAGCAGCGTCGCCGGGGCTCTCGCCCGGGCGCACGTCGTGGCGGAGGACCTCCGCGTCGACCAGCGCACGCTCGACGACGCGTTCGTCGCCTTGACGGGGCGGCCCTCAGGCTCCGCGGACGCCTCCGTGCGGAGGGCCGGCTGATGCCCGCGCTCCGGAAGCTGGTCCGGGTCGAGACGAGGCTCTTCCTCCGGGACTCCGCGACCGTCGTCTTCGGCGTGCTGTTCCCGACGGCGCTCCTGCTCGGCCTCGGCACCGTGCCGACCCTCAGAGAACCGACGCCCGAGACCGGCGGACTCCGGCCCATCGACGTCTGGGCGCCGACCGCGCTGGTGTTCGGGATGGTGATGATCGCGGTGCAGCACGTCCCGGCGGTGATCGCGACGTACCGGGAGCGCGGCATCCTGCGCAGGCTGTCGACCACCCCGGCGCCTCCGCGGAGCGTCCTGCTCGCGCAGGTGATCGTCGCGTTCGCCTCCGTGGTGGTGTCCGCGGTGCTCCTGGTCCTCGCCGCGTGGGCGGTGCTGGGTATCGCACCGCCGGAGCGGCCCCTCGAGTTCGTCGTCGCGTTCGTCGTCGGCTACGCGGCGCTGCTCGGGATCGGACTGGTCTCCGCGGCGGTGGTCCGCACGAGCGGTGCGGCGAACCAGGTCGGCACCCTCCTGTTCGTCGCGCTGATGTTCTTCGGCGGTGCGTTCCTGCCCCGCGTCCTCATGCCCGACCTGCTGCGCGCGGTCGGCGACGTGGTCCCGCCGGGGTTGCAGGCCCTGACCACGGCGTGGTCCGCCGACGCGGGCGCCCTGACCGCCACGGCCGGCGGGCAGCCGTTCTGGCTGCAGATGGCCATAATGGCGGGCATCGCGCTGATCGCGGGCGCCGTCGCCGCGAAGCTCTTCCGCTGGGAGTAGCAACCAGGAGCCGGACCGGGAACAGGAGTCGACGATGCAGGACGCCGGGGCCGCCGAACGCTCGACCTCCGGGCCGCGCGGGCCCGCCGTCGCCGATGGCGCGCAGGCGCCGGGCGGCGCCTCGACGGGCGACTGGAAGGAGGAGCAGCTCCGGGTCTGGGACGTCCTGCAGCTGTTCACCCCGTGGCTGCTCCTCGCGATCTCGACCGCGGTCTACTTCGCGGGGGTGCTCCCGGCGTCCGGTGAGCGCTTCTGGCCCGAGGGCGCCTCCGTCCTCGGACTGGTCGCGGTATCAGCGCTGTGGGTGCTGTTCGGGCACACGCTGCCCCTGAGGAGGGGGACGCTGCGGCCCGTCCCGGCGGGCATCTACTTCGTCGGCCTGCTGGCGCTGTGCGTCACCCTCATGACCTACTCCGAGATCTTCCTCGTCTTCACCGTCGCGGGATTCTTCCACGCGTACCTGCTCACACCGTGGCCCCTGGGCGTGCTCGGCGTCCTCGCCACCTCGGTGGCCCTCAACGGCTCCGTGATGGACGCGTGGGCCGACCCGACCCCGCAGGTGCTCGCCGAGCTCGCGCTCGTCGTCGTGGTGCAGACGGCGGCGATCGGGGCGGGCATCCTGCTGGGGGCGCGCAACGAGTCGGCGGAACGCAAGCGGGAGGAGCTGGTCGAGCGGCTCGAGGCCGCGCTGCACGAGAACGCCGGGCTCCACGCGCAGCTGGTCGTCCAGGCCAGGGAGTCCGGCGCCCAGGACGAGCGGCAGCGCCTGGCCCGCGAGATCCACGACACCCTCGCGCAAGGCCTGGCGGGCATCATCACGCAGCTCCAGGCCGCGGAACGCTCCGTGCCCGCACCGGGCGAGACCGACGCGCACGTCGCGCGGGCGCTCGGGCTGGCGCGCAGCAGCCTGGCGGAGGCCCGTCGATCCGTGCAGGCGCTCGGACCCCAGGAGCTCGGGCGCGCCCACCTCCCCGAGGCGCTGCGCACCCTGACCGAGCGCTGGTCGCACGACCACGACGTCCGCGCTCGCGTCGAGATCACCGGCGCCGAGGAACCGCTGAGCCCGGCGATCGAGGTCTCGCTCTTCCGGGTCGCCCAGGAGTCGCTGACCAACGTGGCGAAGCACGCGGAGGCCTCGCGCGTCGGGGTCACGCTGTCGTACGCAGGCGCCGAGGTGCTGCTGGACGTGCGGGATGATGGGCGCGGGTTCGTCGCAGGGGTCGCCACCGGCTTCGGCCTGACGAGCATGCGCCAGCGGATCAGAGGGGTCGGCGGTCACCTCGAGGTGCAGAGCGCACCCGGTGAGGGAACCTCCGTGAGCGCCCGCGTCCCGGCGATCGCCCCCGGGAGAACGACGGACAGGGAGTAGACCGACGGATGCTTCGACTCGTGATCGTCGACGACCACCCGATCGTGCGAGGCGGCCTCCGCGACACCTTCGCGGACGTCGAGGACATCGTCGTCGTCGGAGAGGCCGCCGACGGCGCCGACGGGGTCGACCGCGCCCGGACCCTGGCGGCCGATGTGGTGCTCATGGACCTGCGGATGCCAGGGACGGACGGGGTCGCCGCGACGGCCGCGCTGCGCGAGCAGGTCCCGAGCGCCCGCGTGCTGGTCCTGACGACCTTCGACAGCGAGAGCGACGTCCTGCCGGCCATCGAGGCGGGGGCGATCGGCTACCTCCTGAAGGACGCGCTGCCCGACGACCTGATCCGCGCTGTCCGTGCGGCCGGGCGCGGGGAGTCGGTGCTCGCGCCGTCGGTGACGCAGCACCTCATGGGACAGGTGCGCAGGCCTGGCGCCGGCACGCTGACCGACCGGGAGAAGCAGGTGCTGCAGCTCGTCGCGAACGGCTCCTCGAACCGCGAGGCCGCCGCCGCGCTGTTCATCGGCGAGGCGAGCATCAAGACCCACCTGCAGCACGTCTACGACAAGCTCGGCGTCCGCGACCGCGCCTCGGCGGTGGCCGAGGGCTACCGCCGGCGACTCCTCACCTGACACCTCGCCGCCTGTCGCGCACAGGCGCAGCGGGCATCTGCCTCAGGCGAGCGAGACGAGCTCCGCGTACTCGTCGCTCCACAGGTCCTCGTCGCCGTCGGGCAGCAGCAGGACGCGCTCGGGCTCGAGCGCCTCGACCGCGCCGTCGTCGTGCGTGACCATGACGACGGCGCCCTCGTACGTCTTGAGCGCCCCGAGGATCTCGGCGCGCGACGCGGGGTCGAGGTTGTTCGTCGGCTCGTCGAGGAGCAGCACGTTCGCCGCCGAGACGACGAGCGTCGCGAGCGCGAGGCGCGTCTTCTCCCCGCCGGACAGCACGTTCGTCGGCTTCTCCGCGTCGTCGCCCGAGAACAGGAACGACCCGAGCACGGAGCGCACCTGGGTGTCGGTGAGGTCGGGCGCGGCGTGGCGCAGGTTCTCGACGACCGTCGCGTCCATGTCGAGCGTGTCGTGCTCCTGGGCGTAGTAGCCGATCTTCAGGCCGTGACCGGGGTGCACCTCGCCCGTGTCCGGCTCCTCGACGCCGCCGAGGATGCGCAGGAGCGTCGTCTTGCCCGCGCCGTTGAGGCCCAGGACGACGACGCGGCTCCCCCGGTCGATCGCGAGGTCGACGCCCGCGAAGACCTCCTGCGACCCGTACGCCTTGGACAGCCCGCTCGCGGTGAGCGGCGTGCGCCCGCACGGCGCGGGCTTGGGGAACCGGAGCTTGGCGACCTTGTCGCTCTGGCGCTCGCCCTCCAGCCCTGCGAGCATCTTCTCCGCGCGGCGCATCATCTGCTGCGCGGCCACGGCCTTGGTGGCCTTGGCGCGCATCTTCTCGCCCTGGGCGAGCAGCGCGCCCGCCTTCTTCTCCGCGTTCTGCCGCTCGCGCCGGCGGCGGCGCTCGTCCGACTCGCGCTGCGCGAGGTACGCGTCCCAGCCAAGGTTGTACTGGTCGAGCTCGCCGCGGTTCGCGTCGAGGTGGAAGACCTTGTTCACGGTGGCGCGCAGCAGCTCGACGTCGTGGGAGATCACGACGAACCCGCCGCTGTACGACTTGAGGTAGTCGCGCAGCCAGATGATCGAGTCCGCGTCGAGGTGGTTCGTCGGCTCGTCGAGGAGCAGCGTCTCGACCCCGGAGAACAGGATGCGCGCGAGCTCGATGCGGCGGCGCTGACCGCCCGACAGCGTGCTGAGCGGCTGGCCGAGCACGCGGTCGTCGAGGCCGAGGTTGCTCGTGATGCGGTGCGCCTCGCTCTCGGCGGCGTACCCGCCGGCGGCGAGGAAGCGCGCCTCGAGCTTCGGGTACCGCTCCATCGCGGCCTCGTGCGTCTCGACATCGGCGCTCGCCATCGCACCCTCGGTCTCGCGCATCTGGCGCACGATCTTGTCGAGGCTGCGGGCCGAGAGCACGCGGTCCATCGCGATGACGTCGAGGTCGCCCGTGCGCGGGTCCTGCGGCAGGTAGCCGATGTCGTTGCCGCGCGTGATCTTCCCCGCCGTCGGCTGGGTCTCCCCCGCGAGCGTCTTGGTCAGGGTCGTCTTGCCGGCGCCGTTGCGCCCGACGAGACCGATCCGGTCGCCCGAGGCGATCTGGAAGGTCGCCTCGTGCAGCAGGACGCGGGCGCCGACGCGCAGCTCGACGCCGTGAGCGGTGATCACGGGAGGGTCCTCTCGGGTGGTGCGGGTGCCCGACGACGGCCCTCGCCGGACCGGTCGGCCGGCGGCTCGTCGTGGGGCCGGGGTGCGTGCGCCCCGGCGTCCGGGCCTCGTCGATTCTACGGGGGCCCGCCGCCGCGTCCCACCCCATTCCGCCGTCGGCGCGCGTGAGGTCGGTCGCGGGGTCCGGGCGGGACCCGGTCTCGGCTGCCGCGGCCCGCTAGGACGCCTGGTGCGCGACCCGGCGGTAGCGTTGACCTGTGACTTTCCAGGAGGGTGGCTCGTTCGAGGGCGGGCGCGTCCGCAAGGGTGGCGGTCGGCGCGGCACGATGATCGCGGGCGGCGGGATCGGGGCCGTGCTCGTCGCGCTGCTCGTCGCGTTCCTCGGCAACCAGACCGGCGTGGACCTCAGTGCGCTCACGGGCGGCGACGGGTCGGACTCCGGCGCGTACGGCGAGGGCCAGCAGGAGTACATCGACACGTGCACGGCCGAGGAGGCGAACTCGACGCGCGAGTGCCGCCTCAACGGCACGGTCCAGTCGCTCGACGCCTACTGGACCGAGGCGCTCCCGCAGCAGGCGGGCGTCCAGTACGCGCTCCCGGAGGTCGTGAGCTTCACCGGGCAGGTCTCGACGGGCTGCGGCGCGGCGACCAGCGCCGTCGGGCCGTTCTACTGCCCGCCCGACCAGACCGTCTACATCGACCTCGGCTTCTACGACGACCTCACGAGCCGGTTCGGCGCGAACGACGGCGGGCTCGCGGAGATGTACGTCGTCGCGCACGAGTTCGGGCACCACATCGAGCAGCTCGTCGGAGCCATGGACACTGCGGACCGCCAGGGCACGGGCCCCGAGTCCGACTCCGTGCGTATCGAGCTCATGGCCGACTGCCTCGCGGGCATGTGGGCGGGTCACGCCGCGAGCACCGTCGACCCGGACACCGGCGTGACGTTCCTCGCGCCGATCACCGACCAGGAGCTGAACGACGCGCTGTCCGCCGCGTCCGCCGTCGGCGACGACCGGATCCAGGAGGCCGCGACCGGCCAGGTGAACCCCGAGGGCTGGACCCACGGCTCGAGCGAGCAGCGCCAGCGCTGGTTCACCATCGGCTACAACGGCGGCACGATCCAGGACTGCAACGCTCTCTCCGCCTCGTCGCTGTGACCGGCAGCGCAGCGGACGACGCCCTCGTCGCCGCGACCGAACGCGTCGCGCAGGTCTTCCGCGACGCTTCGGCCGCGACCGACGAGAGCGGCTGCGGGCGCTGCTTCTCCGAGACCGAGTTGCTGCTGCTCCGCACGCCCGGCGTCGCGGTGCCACGGGAGCTCGCGGTCCGGGTCGCCGGGAAGGACCCGTTCCACTGGGACGACCAGCCCGCGATGATCCGCCGGGTGCTCCCCGCCGCCGTCCGCGCCCTCGCCGACGGCGCGTCCGAGCCATATTTGACAGCACGTGGCCTCGCGGCCGCGGGGTGGTCGACCTGGCCGGCCCCGCAGTCGTCGTCGATCAGAGAGTTTCTCGACGCGTGGTGGACTGCGACGCTGCGCCGGGAGGCGGGCCTGGTCCGCGTGGCGGGAGTCTTCGAGGCCTGCGTCGTCGCGACCGGGAAGGTCCATCCCTGGCTCGACGTCCTGGACCGTGAAGCCCGGACGAGCGATCACGCCTCTCGCCACCGCGACGCGTGCCGGGACGACTGGCAATACGAGCTCACGGGCCACTTCATGTTGTCCGCCTGGTGGTGGGGATCGCGGGACGAGGAGCAGGCCGCCGTCGCCGAGCTCGAACGCTGGTGCGCGACGGCGCCATCCTGATCAGCGGAGGCCCGCGGACCAGCCCGTGGTTCGATGTGCTCATGACAGCAGGGCGAGAAGCACTCCCAGGCGGTGTTCCTCTGGTCGGGCAGGAAGCGCACGATCAACGCCCGGCCCGTTGGCTGCTCTCGCCCGGCACGCGCGTGATCGCGACCATCGCCACGGTCTTCCTCGCGCTCTTCACCTTCGCCGCCGGGTACTGGCGATCGTACGACCTCGCTCTGGTCGTGCCGTGGTGCGTGATCGGGTTCGCCACCCACATGCTCTACGTCCTCATGGCGCGCGGCTACGTGCAGGCAGACGAATACGGCGTCGACGCGCGCAACATCCTCCTCTGCTACCGCTTCACGTGGGCACAGATCGCCTGGTTCGACCCGCAGATGAACGTCGTCGTCGTCACCCACGACGGTAGCCGCACGACGCTGTGGGCCGTGCAACGCGCGCGGATCGCCGCCGCCACCGGTAGGCGCTCCCGCGTGGACGCCGTGGTCGAGGAGCTGGAGCGTCGACGGGTCCACCGTTTCCGAGCCCTCGCCGCCCAAGAGGCTCCCGACCCGAGCCCGCCGCGACCCCGCCTCGTCCGCTTGGCACCCGGCGAGATCGTCCAGCTCCTCACGGTGATGCCCGGGTCGGTGCTGGTCGGGGTTCTCCTCGCCTCTGTGTGACGGGATCGTCAGCCGCGGCTCGCTAGAGCTCGATCGAGTACATCCGGGAGCCTGTGACCTTCTCGTAGCCCAGGCTCGCGTAGAGGCCGTGCGCGCCGGACGGGTTCTCGGTGTCGACGTCGAGCGCGGCGTACTGCATGCCGTCCTCGGCGAAGGCGCGCATCCCGGCCGCGAGCGCCGCGACGGCGACGCGACGCCCCCGGTACGCGCTGCGCACGCCGAGAATCTCGGTGTAGCCGAACGTGTAGCCGCGCACGGGGAAGTCCTCGTCGTAGCGGCCCGCCATCTCGTAGCCGACGACGAGCGGCTCCCCCGCGCGGAGCGCCGCCGCCGTCTCGGGGTCCGTCGTCGGGTCCGCGAGCAGCGCGTCGACGTCGGGCGCGTCGTCGACCACGAGGAACGACCACTGCGGCGCGAACTCGCTGCGCCCGTGCGTCCACGCCTCGGAGGTCCGGGGCTCGCTCCCCCAGTGGTCGCGGAACGCGTCGTTGTGCGCGAGGCGGGTCGCCTCGTCGAGCTCCGCCGACCACGGGACGAGCCGCAGCGACCCGTCGAGCGGCACCTCGGGGATGGGCGTGGAGAGGTCGCGACGCAGGTCGGAGTAGAAGCGGCGGGTCCCGAGCCCGAACCGCGCGTAGAGCCGCGCCTTCGCCGGAGGGTCGGTGTCCTCGCCGTACGTCAGCAGGCGCGCGGGCAGCTCCTTGCCGCTCGCCGCGAGGAGCTGGCGTCCGCGCGCGATCTCCCACGCGAACAGCTCACGCCCGACCCCGCGCTCTCGGTGGGTGGGGTGCACGCCGCCCCAGAGGAACGCGCGCACGGTGTTCGCGTCCCCCGGGTTGGTGTCGACCAGGGCGTACGCGCGCAGCGTCCCGTCGGTGTCGACGCCGACGAGCGAGTCGGCCGCGAGGTCGCGCCACGGCGCGGTGAACAGCTCCTCGATCTCGCCGATCGTCTCGCGGTACGGCTCCTGGTCCGCCTCGGCGATGCCGTTGCGCAGGGCCAGCAGCGCGGGGGCGTCGGCCGGCACGGCGGGGCGCCAGGTCAGGTCGCCCGCGGTCACCGGCGGGAGGGTCGACGGCGCGGCGGCGCGCTCGGCGATCGGGGCGAGCGTCGTGGGGGCCGGGTTCTCGACCTGGTCGGTCGCGGGAGAGGACATGCCGACCACGGTAGGTGCGCCCGCGCCGTCGGGCACGCGCTTTTCCCGCCCCGCCCGGAGCCCGAGCGATGCGTCCCGGCTCGAGCGATGCGTCCCTGAACGCATCGCTCGCCCCGAGACGCGTCGCTCGGCGGCGGTCGGGTCCCCCTGAGACGGCATCCCACGACCGGGCGTGCGCGATCTACGCTGCGAACATGCCGATCGTCGTCCCCCAGGATCTTGCCGACGCCCGTTCGCGGGCTCTTGCCGATGCGCTGCGCACGCGCGTCGTCGTTGCGGACGGCGCGATGGGCACGATGATCCAGGAGCAGGACCCGAGCCTGGAGGACTACCAGGGGCTCGAGGGCTGCAACGAGATCCTCAACGTCTCGCGTCCGGACATCATCGCGGCCGTGCACGACGCGTACCTCGAGGTCGGGGTCGACGCGATCGAGACGAACACGTTCGGAGCCAACTGGTCCAACCTCTCGGACTACGACATCGACGACCGCATCCGCGAGCTCGCCGCGGCCGGGGCGCGGATCGCGCGCGAGCGCGCCGACGCGTTCGCGACCGACGAGCAGCCCCGGTGGGTGCTCGGGTCGATGGGCCCCGGGACCAAGCTGCCGAGCCTCGGGCACACGACGTACGCGCACCTGCGCGACACGTTCGCCGAGCAGGCCGCGGGCCTCCTGGAGGGCGGCGTCGACGCGATCCTCGTCGAGACGAGCCAGGACCTGCTCCAGGCCAAGGCCGCGGTGACGGGGTCGCGGAACGCGATGCGCGACGTCGGGCGCGAGGTTCCCGTGATCGTGCAGGTGACGGTCGAGACCACGGGCACGATGCTCATGGGCTCCGAGATCGGGGCCGCGCTGACGACCCTCCAGGCGCTCGACGTCGACGCGATCGGCCTCAACTGCGCGACCGGCCCGGCCGAGATGAGCGAGCACCTGCGCCACCTTTCCCGGCACGCCGAGATCCCCGTGACGTGCATGCCGAACGCGGGACTGCCCGTGCTCGGCCCGAACGGCGCGTCGTACCCGCTCACGCCCGACGAGCTCGCGGCCGCGCACACCCAGTTCGTCACGGAGTTCGGCCTGGGGCTGGTCGGGGGCTGCTGCGGCACGACGCCCGAGCACCTGCGCCGCGTCGTCGAGGCGGTGCGTGCGCGCCCGGTCGTCGAGCGCCACCCGGAGCGGGAGAACGGCGTCGCGAGCCTGTACTCGCACACGGACCTGCACCAGGACGCGTCGTTCCTCGCGATCGGCGAGCGCACCAACGCGAACGGCTCCAAGGCGTTCCGCGAGGCGATGCTCGCGGAGAACTGGGACGAGTGCGTCGAGATCGCGCGCGCCCAGACGCGCGACGGCGCGCACCTGCTCGACGTCTGCATCGACTACGTGGGGCGCGACGGCGTCGCGGACGTGCAGCAGGTCGTCTCGCGTCTCGCGAGCGCGTCGACGCTGCCGCTCGTCATCGACTCGACCGAGCCCGAGGTGATCGCGGCGGGCCTCGAGCTCGTGGGCGGGCGCGCCGTCGTGAACTCGGTGAACTTCGAGGACGGCGACGGTCCGACGTCGCGGTTCGCGCGGATCATGCCGCACGTCGTCGAGCACGGGGCGGCCGTCGTCGCGCTGACGATCGACGAGGAGGGCCAGGCGCGCACGGCGTCGGGCAAGGTGGAGATCGCGACCCGGCTCGTCGAGACGCTGACGGGCGACTGGGGCATGCGGGTCGACGACATCATCGTCGACGCCCTGACGTTCCCCATCGCCACGGGCCAGGAGGAGACGCGTCGCGACGCGATCGAGACGATCGAGGCGATCCGCGAGATCACGCGCCGCTACCCCGGCATCCACACGACGCTCGGCGTCTCGAACGTGTCGTTCGGGCTCAACCCCGCTGCGCGCACCGTGCTCAACTCGGTGTTCCTCCACGAGGCGGTCGAGGCGGGGCTGGACTCCGCGATCGTGCACGCCGCGAAGATCCTGCCGCTCGCACAGATCCCCGACGAGCAGCGCGAGGCCGCGCTCGACCTCGTGTGGGACCGGCGGCGGTACGACGACGAGGGCAACCTCGTGCACGACCCGCTCGCCCGGCTGCTCGACCTGTTCGAGGGTGTGGACTCGGCGGCGCTGAAGGACGCCCGGGCCGCCGAGATGGCGGCGCTGCCGGTCGGCGAGCGCCTCGAGCGACGCATCGTCGACGGCGCGCGCAAGGGTCTCGAGGAGGACCTCGACGCCGCGATGGCGTCCGGGCTGAAGCCGCTCGAGATCGTCAACGACCACCTGCTCGAGGGCATGAAGGTCGTCGGCGACCTGTTCGGGCGCGGCGAGATGCAGCTCCCGTTCGTGCTCCAGTCCGCCGAGGCGATGAAGACGGCGGTCGCGTACCTCGAGCCGCACATGGAGAAGGTCGAGGGCGAGTCCGGGTCGAAGGGCACGATCGTGCTCGCGACCGTGCGCGGCGACGTGCACGACATCGGCAAGAACCTCGTCGACATCATCCTCACGAACAACGGCTACACGGTCGTCAACATCGGCATCAAGCAGCCGATCTCCGCGATGATCGAGGCCGCCGAGCAGCACGAGGCCGACGTCATCGGCATGTCCGGGCTGCTCGTGAAGTCCACCGTGGTGATGAAGGAAAACCTCGCGGAGCTCGCGTCGCGCGGGCTCGCCGGGCGCTGGCCCGTGCTGCTCGGGGGCGCGGCGCTCACGCGCACCTACGTCGAGGACGACCTCGCGGGCCAGTTCCCCGGCGTCGTCCGGTACGCGCGCGACGCGTTCGAGGGACTGCGCCTCATGGAGCCGCTCGTGCGCGTCGCGCGCGGCGAGTCGCCCGACGCCGTCGGACTGCCCGCGCTGAAGAAGCGCCGGCACGCGGTGGTCACCGTGACCGAGACGCCCGTCGAGGACCTGCCCGCGCGGTCCGACGTCGCGGCCGACAACCCGGTGCCCGCTCCCCCGTTCTGGGGCACGCGCCTCGTCAAGGGTGTCCAGCTCGCCGAGTACGCGGCGTTCCTCGACGAGCGCGCGACGTTCATGGGCCAGTGGGGTCTCAAGCCGGGGCGTGGCGACGACGGGGCGTCGTACGAGGAGCTCGTCGAGACCGAGGGCCGCCCGCGGCTCAACGCGTGGCTCGACCGGATCCGGACCGAAGGCATGGTCGACCCGTCGGTCGTGTACGGGTACTTCCCGGTGTGGTCGGAGGGCGACGACGTCGTCGTCGCGCACCACGGCGCCGGGCTCGCGGGGATCGGCGCGCCTGACGGCGGGTCGGGCGGCGAGCCGGGGACGGAGCGGCTGCGCTTCACGTTCCCGCGCCAGCGCCGCGACCGGCACCTGTGCCTCGCCGACTTCGTCAAGCCGCGGTCGTGGGTCGAGGAGACGGGACGGTACGACGTGCTGCCCGTCCAGCTCGTCACGATGGGCGCGAGCGTGGACCAGCACACCGCGAAGCTCTTCGCCGGGAACCACTACCGCGAGTACATGGAGCTGCACGGCCTGTCGGTGCAGCTCACCGAGGCGCTCGCCGAGATGTGGCACTCGCGCGTGCGTGCCGAGCTCGGGTTCGCCGACGAGGACCCGACCGAGGTCGAGGGCATGTTCAAGCTCGAGTACCGCGGCGCCCGCTTCTCCCTCGGCTACCCCGCCTGCCCGGACATGGAGGACCGCACCAAGGTGGTCGAGCTCCTGCGCCCCGAGCGCGTGGGCGTCGAGCTCTCCGCGGAGCTCCAGCTTCACCCGGAGCAGTCGACCGACGCGTTCGTGTTCCATCACCCCGAGGCCAAGTACTTCAGCGTCTGACGTTCTCCAGCAGTTCCGGAGCTCGCGGGCCACGAGCGTCAGGCCCACCTCCAGGTACTGACGACCTGCTCGATGAGCGCCTCGCCGTTGTCGTAGGGCGTGACGATCGCGATCACGAAGAACTGGACCGTATCCGCGCCGGGTGTGAACGGCTCCGGCGCGAAGGCGGTGATGAAGGCCTTCGTCTGCGTCGCGTCGAAGTCCCCTTCGACCCGGGTGATGTTCGCCGGGACACCGTCGAGGTCGGTCGGCTCGTGCAGACTGATGATCGTGCCGTTCTCCGCGAAGTACGAGTCCGCGAGGGCGTCGACGGCACCGTCGAGATCGCTCCCGACCCCCAGGCGTCGGACGTCGAGACGCGCACTGGTTCGACCTTTACCCGGCCGTAGATCGCTCCTACTCCCGTCGGCAACACCGCGCCGTCGAAGACCTCGCCCCAGAGCTCGAGAGCGCCCAGGCACAATCTCTCGTCGTCGGACGAGATGTTGTTCACGAAGTTCTGCGGACCCTCGTAGGACCAGCACGGCGTCTCGATCTGCTGGCCGGAGACGATCGAGTAGTCCTCCTGCGCGGGAGTTGCGAGGGTTGCCGGCGCGCGCTCGCTCTGTGACGTGGGCGCAGCTCCCGATTCGTCATCCGTCGCGATGTCGCCGGGAAACGCGCAGCCACTCAGCGCGGCAAGGATGCCGGCGACTGCGAGGATCCGGCGGCTGGTGGAGGCCCGGCGACGGGGCGCCGCACGCCCGCCAGGGACGCCCTGTGTCACACGCGACGTGGTCGGGGGCTCGTACGAGTCGAGCAAGATGATCCTCCTGCTGTGGGTGTCTGGCTCCGAAACGCTAGACGCCCGACGCCCGCGGCTATGAGTTATCCACAGGCTCCGACCCGCACGGCACTGGCCCAGCACACTGTGTCCGACCGACCGATCGACCGATTCATGGAGGACCAGAGCCAGCTCGAGCCCTGGGGCGGTGACGTCGACTACGTCCACCTGGACTGGTGCGGATGCACGGACGTCCTCCGCTACATGCGTGAGGAGCTGCGTCTCGACCATGAAGGCGCACCGGACGAGATCCACCCGGAGCCGCTGGCTCGCTCACGCTCCGCGCGACCCGCGAGGAAGCGGCCACGGGATGGCTCCGACTCTGGTGGGACTAGGGGCCCGTCCCCCCAGTGCGTGACCGAGCCAGGCAGGCACCCAGTGCTCAGGCGGGCGGGGCGGTGAAGCGGAACGGCGTCAGGCGGCCGCGCCACCGTAGTGCGCGGCCAGGCGCCGCAGCCCCTCGTCGACGCTCACGGCGGGGCGCCAGCGCAGGTCACGACGCGTGGCCCGCTGGTCGAACCAGTGCGCGGTCGACAGCTGCTCTGCCAGGAAGCGCGTCATCGGCGGCTCGTCGGCACCCGGGCGCACGCGCCACACGGCCTCGACCAGGCTGCCCGCGGCCCGCGCGACCCCGGCCGGCACGCGCCACCGCGGTGGCTCGACGCCGCCCGCTCGGCAGATGCCCGTGAGCAGGTCGGCGACGGTGCGCGGCTCGCCGTTCGTCAGCGCGTAGGCGCGGCCGTGCACGTCGTGCGCCCGGTCGAGCGCGGCGAGGATGCCGTCCGCGGCGTTGTCCACGTACAGCGTGTCGATGAGCGCCGCGCCATGCCCCAGCAGGGGCAGGCGCCCGCCCGCCGCGCGCTCGAGCACCCGCTCCACGAGCTGGGTGTCCCCCGGCCCCCACACGAGGTGCGGGCGCACGGCGACAACGCTCGGCCCGGTCCCGCCCGAACCATCCGGACGCCGACGGCGGTCGCGGCCCAGGGCGAGCAGCTCGCCCGCCGCCTTGGTGCGCGCGTACTCGCCGCGCGCGTGCCGGGGGTCGGCGGGCGTCGTGCCCGCCCCGACCAGGGACGAGCCCAGGTGGGCCACGGACGGCGACGACACCTGCACGAACCGCTCGACCCCGGCACGCTCGGCCGCGTCGAGGAGCGCGGCGGTGCCCTCGACGTTCACGGCGTGGAACTCCGCGGGATCGCCAGCGAGCGACACCTTGGCCGCGAGGTGCACGACCGCGTCGACGCCTTCGACAGCGCGCGCG
This sequence comes from Cellulosimicrobium cellulans, assembly GCF_042723955.1. Classification (GTDB taxonomy): domain Bacteria; phylum Actinomycetota; class Actinomycetes; order Actinomycetales; family Cellulomonadaceae; genus Cellulosimicrobium; species Cellulosimicrobium cellulans_H. The sequence continues at coordinate 33,336 of NZ_JBHXIC010000024.1, forward strand.
ATGGCCGCCGGATCGGTCACGGACCCCCGGACGTCCTCGGCGCCCGGCACGCCGGACGCGCGACGCTGGAGCGTGCGGACCTCGTCGCCGCGTGCCACGAGCGCGCGGGCGACGGCGCCTCCGAGCAGTCCCGACGCCCCGGTCACGAGCACGGTCACGGCTGCCCCACCCGCCCGCCGGCGAGGACGCCGTCCGCCCAGGCGGCGAGGCGCACCCGGTCGATCTTGGAGTTGTGTCGCACGTCGGTGGGCATGCGCGGCACCACGAGCACGGCCGCGAGCGCCACGGGCGACGCGGCGCGCACGGCGGCGGTGAGCGCCTCGGACGCCAGCCCGGGGCGCCGGGCGTCGGGCACGGTCTCGACCACCGCGACCGCCTGCTGCAGGCCTGCGGGCCCGACGCCGACGACGGCGGCCCGCCGCAGCTGCGCCACCCGCTCCACGTGCTGCTCCGGCCCCACGGGCGCCAGCGGGCCGTCGGCGGTGCGGAGCACGTGAGCGAGGCGCCCCTCGATCCACAGCCGGCCCTGCGCGTCGAGGTGCCCGACGTCGCCGGTGCGGTGCCAGTGTCCGGGCGGGGTGCCGCGCTCGGCGGCCAGGTCGGTGAGCCACAGCCGGTCGTAGCGCTCCTTGAGGTGCCCGGCCTGCACGAGGACCTCGCCGAGAACGCCGGGCGCTTCCGACGGCGTGCCGGTCGCGGCGCCGTCGTCCTCGAGCGCGCTGACGAGCACCTCCGCCCCGGGCACGGGACGGCCCACGCACACGCCCGCGTCGGGGGCCGCGGCGGCGTCGCGGATGCCGTCGAGCGTGACGTCCGTGACCAGCAGGCACTCCGTCATCCCGTACGGGGTGTGCGCGGTGGCCGCGGGCATGAGCTCGGCGGCCGAGCCGAGCAGCGCGGCGGAGATCGGCGCGCCCGTGGAGAGGAATGTGCGCACGCGCGCGAGGGCGGTGCGGTCGGCGGCGTCGAGCGCGTCGGCGGTCGCGACCACGTTGAGGATCGCGGCGGGCGAGAGGAACACGATGCGCGCGTCCGACGCGCGCACGGCGTCGGCGACGGCCCGGGCGGTGAGCGTGCGTGGCGAGGAGACGTCCATGCGTGGCGTCACCGACCGGGTGCCGAGCGCGGGCCCGAGCAGCGCGAACGGGGCGAAGCCCGTGACGAGGCCGGTGTCCGGGCCGACGTCGAAGTGCTCGGCGAGCGTGTCCCGCAGCGCGGAGAGGCGGGCGTGGGAGTACACGACACCCTTGGCCGGGCCCGTGGACCCGGACGTGAACAGCACGGCGGCCTCGTCGTCGGGGCCGGGCTCAGGCGGCAGCGCGGCACCCTCCCCGGCGCGCGCGACGTCGACGAGCTCGTGCTCCACGCCCAGCGCCCGCCGGACCGCGGGCGCGAGCGGGTCGGCCGAGATCCGCACGCCGGGCCAGCCGAGCGCGCGTGCCGCAGCCAGCCCCTTGGTCTGCGCGACGACGAACCGCGGCCATGCCCCGCGCTGAGCGCGGGTGAGACCGCGCACCCCCAGCCCGGCGTCGGCGACCACCACGACGGCCCCGATCCGCAGGCACGCGTAGACCAGCGCGGTCAGCGTGGGACCGGGCTCCACCAGCAGCGACACCCGGTCGCCCCGGCGCACCCCGATCGCGTGCAGGCCCGCGGCCACCCGTCGCACCTGCCGGTCCAGCGCCCGCCAGCTCACGACCCGGGCAGACCCGTCGGCATCGGTCGACGCCATGTCCAATACCGCGGGAGCGTCGTCGTCGGCACGCGCGTCCAGTCCCGCCCACAGCGGTACGAACGACGGGCGATCGCCGTCCGAGGCGGACGAGTCGGCGCGCACTCCAGCGTCGTCCCCGGGCCGCACCTCCCCTGCCAGCCACCCGAGGACGGCAGGCGTCCAGTCGGCGTCCTCGGCGACGAGATGGCCGGCGTCCGCATACCGGTGGACGTGCGCGTGCGGCAGCCGCCGGACGAGGTCGTCGAGGTAGCGGTCGGAGAACACCGGGTCGTGCGGTCCCCACAGCAGCACGGCGGGCACGCGGAGCCGCATGACGCCGACGGCGATGCGGTCGAGCTCCGGCGCGCTGGGGTGCGCGACGTCCACGGGGATGTCGGCGACGAAGCCCTCGATCCCGTCGCGGTCGTGCGCGGTGCGGTAGGGCAGGCGGTAGGCGTCCGCGACGTCCGCAGGCAGGCGCGGGCGCGCCATGGCGAGCGTCGTGTCGAGGAACGCGGGCGTGGTGCGGGTGCCGAGCCGGTGCACGGGTCCGGCGAGCGCGAGGCGCAGCGGCGCGGGCACCGGGGCGCCGTCGGGCTGGTGCACGGCCGTGTTGAGCAGTGCGACGCCGGCGAGCAGGTCGGGGTGGTCGACGGCCCAGCCGAGGGAGACGACACCGCCCCAGTCGTGGCCGAGGGTGACGACGGGCCCGGCAAGACCGAGGGCGTCGGTGAAGGCGCCCAGGTCGGCGACGCGGCGCGCGAGCGGGCGGTGCTCGCCCGTGCGGCCGGAGAACCCCATCTCGAGCTGGTCGACGGCGACGACGCGCCACGCCGCACGGCCACCCCGAGCGGCGGCGACGGAGTCGGTCACGAGCCGCCGCCACAGGTAGGACCACGTGGGGTTGCCGTGCACGGCGAGCACGGTGCCGACGGGCGCGACGCCGTGCCGCTCGAGCTCAGGACCCGTGTCGAGGTAGTGCCAGGTCCCGCCTCGGGCGTCGCGCAGCACGTGGCTGTACCGCGGGTCCAGGCCCGGCAGCCCGTGCGGGACGGTGGCGGCGTGGCGCAGGAGGGGATCGGTCGCGGGCGTGAGAGCGGACCCGGTCACCAGGCCAGCTCCAGCATCGCCGTGTTGATGCCTGAGCCCACGCCCATGAGCAGCACACGGTCCCCGGCGCTGAGGGTGGCCTGCTCCTCGACGAGGGTGATCGGCACGGACGCCGGCCCCACGTTGCCGAGCCGGTCGTAGGTGACGGGCACACGGGAGGGGTTCAGGCCCACCGCCTCGACGATCGCGTCGGTGTGCACGCGCGAGACCTGGTGCGTGATGTACCGGTCCATGGACGACCAGTCCCAGTCGGCGACGGCGTCCTTCCAGGCGTCCACGACGAGCTCGAGGCCGCCCTCGAGCAACGCCTTGGCGTCGGTGAACATGCCCTCGGTGCTGCCGACGCACAGGTCGTGGAACCGCGTGGCGGCGCGAGTGACGCCGCCGAGCACGCGGTGCGCGCCCGGGTGCTCGTCCGCGCGGCCGAGCACGGCGGCGGCCGAGCCGGAGCCGAGCGTGAGCGAGGCGAACTCCTGCATGAAGTCGTCGCGGTCCCGGTCCTCGCGCAGCAGCCGCTCGATCGTGCGGTCGTGGATGACGTCGGCGTCCTCGCCGTCGACGACGACCGCGTAGCGGATCTGGCCGGACTCGATCATGCCCGCGGCGAGGCTCATGCCGTTGATGAAGCCGAGGCACGCGTTCGCGACGTCGAAGTTGGTGGCGGACGACGGCAGGTCGAGACCGTGGTGAAGCCGCACCGCGACCGACGGCTCGAGGTGCTTGCGCGTGACCGACGTGTTGATCAGGAGCCCGACGTCGCTCGGGTCCACCCCGGCGGCGCGCAGCGCCTCCTGCCCCGCGGCGACCGTGGCGGCGTCGACGTCCTCCTGGGCGGTCCAGGCGCGCCGCTCGCGCACGCCCGCCACCCGCTGCAGCAGCGTCGACGGCAGGCGCAGTCGCCGCAGCGCGGGAGCGAGGCGCTCCTGCACCTCGGCGGAGGTCCGCACTCCGGCGGGGAGCCGGCTGGTGACGGACAGCAGCGCGACGTTGGTGAACCTGGCGGTGGCGTTACCTGACACACGAGCTCCAGACGGCCGGACGCACCAGCGTCCGGCTCAGCGACGAGACGACCGGGGGCGCGTGACCGCCGGTGCGGCCGCGCGACCGCGCCGGGCGGGGGCGGCGGCTGGTGCCGCCCACTCCCGCGTCCTTGAGCGTAGGACGCTCGGCGGATGCCCGCCGTTCCAACCGTGCGCTGTGGGGTGCGCCACGTCGTCGCCGAGGGGGTCGGTTCCCTCCGCCCTGCTCGATGACTTCCGCGGCGCCCCGCGGTCTACCCCTGGACCGAGACGGCGAGCCGACCTGGAGACGACCATGGGATCCATCGAGATCGAGCTGTTCACGACCCTCGACCTCGTCGGGCAGGCGCCCGGCGGGCCGGAGGAGGACCCGGAGGGCGGGTTCGCGTTCGGCGGGTGGCAGGCGCCGCTGCTCGACGACGTCGCGGGTGCGCAGATCGCCGCGGCGTACGAGGGGACGGACGCGCTGCTGCTCGGGCGGCGCACGTACGACATCTTCGCGTCGTACTGGCCGTTCCAGGAGGGCGGGCAGGACGACGACTTCGCGGCCCTGTTCAACCGCATCCCCAAGTACGTGGCGTCGCGCGGCACTCCTGACCTGACGTGGGCCGGGTCGGCGCTGCTCGGCCCGGACCTGCCCTCCGCGGTGCGCGAGGTGCGCGACAGGCACGAGCACGTCAAGGTCGTCGGCAGCCTCGACCTGGTGCAGACGCTGCTGCGCGAGAGGCTGTTCGACCGGCTCGACCTGTGGGTGCACCCCATCGTGCTCGGCACGGGCAAGACCGTGTTCGACGGCGGCGCCGTCCCCACCAACCTCACCCTCCTCGAACCGCCCGCGCCGAGCCCGACGGGCACCGTCCTGCTGCGCTACGGCCTCGCCGACGGGACTCCCGGGACGGGCGACATGAGCGAGCCGGGGCGCGGCGTCGGGCAGGACGCCTGACCCGGGAACGGACCACCCGGCACGGGAGCTCGCGAGCCCCCGGACAGCTCACCGACACCAGACCTTCAGGAGGCACCCATGGCGCTCCAGCGCCTCGACAACGTGGCCGTCGTGGTCGACGACCTCGACGCGGCCGTCGCGTTCTTCGCCGAGCTCGGGATGGAGCTCGAGGACCGCATGACGATCGAAGGGCGGTGGGCGGAGCGCGTCGTCGGGCTCGAAGGCCTGCGGTCGGAGATCGCGATGATGCGCGTCCCCGACGGCAACGGGCGCCTCGAGCTCACGCGGTACCACGCGCCCGCGCCGCTCGACCTCGGCCTGCGCACCGCCCCGCCGAACGTGCTGGGCCTGCACCGGGTGATGTTCGCCGTCGACGACATCGACGACACGGTCGAACGGCTCGGCACCCACGGCGCCGAGGTGTTGGGCGAGATCGTGCGGTACGAGGACGTCTACCGGCTCTGCTACCTGCGCGGGCCGGGCGGGATCATCGTCGGGATCGCCGAGCAGCTCGGCTGAGCGCGGCCGCCGAGGGGGCGACCGACGTCTCGCCGCGCAGGATCGACGTCATCTTCTTGCCGCGCGCCACCTCGTCGACGAGCTTGTCGAGGTAGCGGACCTTCTGCATGAGCGGGTCCTCGATGTCCTCGACGCGGACGCCGCAGATCACCCCGGTGATGAGCGAGGCGTTCGGGTTCCACGCGGGCGCCCGCTCGAAGAACTCCTCGAGCGTGATCTCGTCCGCGACCGCCTGCGCCAGGCCTGCGTCGTCGTAGCCGGTGAGCCAGCCGATGACCTGGTCGAGCTCGTCCGTCGTGCGCCCCTTGCGCTCCACCTTGGTCACGTAGAGCGGGTAGATGCTCGCGAAGCTCATCCCGAAGATCCGGTGTCCCGCCATGGGTGTCCTCCTCCTGCCCGGCCGGGCCTGTCCCCGGCTCGGCCCGTGCCGCGATCCGGTACGGACCACGCTAGCGCGGGTCAGGCGGGTCGGGCTGCGACCATCCCGTGCGACGCCTCGAGCCGGTCCACGAGCAGCGTGCCCGCCGCGACGAGCGGCACGAGCACGAGGTTGCCCAGCAGCATCGTGCGCAGGAACGGCAGGCCCGCGACGTAGCTCGCGACGAGCCCGTCGACGCCGGCCGGGTACCAGACGCCGCGACCCTGGAGCCAGACGCCGAAGTTGGTCCACGCGAAGAACCACAGCGAGCCCGCGACCCCGAACGCCGCGCCCGCGCCGACGCGGCGCCAGCCGGTCGTGTTCCGTGCGAGCAGCGAGCCCAGCCCGACGACGAGCCACGCGCTCCACGTGAAGAGCGCGATCGACGTGTTGCCGAGCACGACGTCGGACACGACCGTCACGGCCAGCGGCACGACGAACGCCCAGCGCGAGCGCAGCAGGAGCGTCGCCGCGAACGTGGCGGCCGTGACGAGCTCCAGGTTCGGGGGCGCACCGAGGTCCGCGCGCACGAGGCGCCACACGACGGCGAGCGCCGCGATCGCCACGACGAGCGCCGGACGCCACCAGCGGGTCGCGGGCGAGGTCTGCGAGCGCGTCACGAGGTGAACGTCTCGAGCTTCCACGTGATCTCGTCCCCGTCCTCCGTCTCGAGGGATCCTGCTCCCACGGTAGCCATCTCGCCGTCGACGTACAGCGCCCAGAACTCGCTGTCCGGGTCGGCAGCGACGCCGTCGATCGCCGTGACGAAGGCGTTCTCGCCCTCGCCGGTCACCTGGGCGGACGGGTCTGCCTCGAGCAGCAGGTCGAGCGCGGTCGTGCCGGCGCGGCCCTCGTAGGAGAACTCCGGGGCGTCGTCGGTGTCGCCGGACTCGTCGTCGGACGCCTCGTCCGTCGCGTCGTCAGCGGGCGCGCTCGTCTCCTCGCTCGCGGTCGACGTCGTGACGTCGGTCGCGGGCTCGTCGGTGGACGAGCACCCGGCCAGCAGGCCCGCGGTGAGCAGGACGGCGGTCAGGGCGGTGAGCGGGCGCGCGGGGGTGTCGCGGAAGGTTCGGAGGGTCACGACGCCAGCGTACGGAGCGACCGGCGGTGCGCGCCCGGGCGCCCGCCTGTCGGACGACGCGCCGTCACCCGATCTCCTCCCCGGCGACGGCCTTGGCGGCGAGCCGTTCCTCTTCGCCGACCTCCCAGACCTCGTAGGCGGAGTGGAACGCGAGGAGGATGATCCCGCACCCGAGCACGAGGTCCGGCCAGCCGGACCCGGTCCACGCGGTCACGAGGCCCATCGCGATGACGGCGACGTTCACGAGGACGTCGTTGCGCGCCGAGAGGAACGCGGCCCGGCTGAGCGACCCGCCGTGGTGCCGCACGCGCACCAGGAGCCACGCGCACACGCCGTTGACGGCGATCGCCCCGAGCGAGGCGAGGACGAGCGGCACGACCTGGGGCGCCGTCGGATCGCCGAAGCGCTGCACGGCCTCCCAGGCCGCGAAGAGGGCGGGGCCGAGGATGAGCAGCGCCATGACCTTGCCCAGCGCGGCGCGCCGCGCGAGGGGGAAGCCCAGCGCGACGGCGATGAGGAGGTTGATCGCCGTGTCCTCGAGGAAGTCCACGCTGTCGGCGAGCAGCGACACCGACCCCGCCCCGAGCGCGACGGTGAACTGGACGACGAAGTACGCCAGGTTGAGCGCCGCGACGACCAGGACCACGCGGCGCAGACGACGCGCGACGTCGGCCTCGTCGGGCCGGCGCGCGTCCTGGCCGGTGGTCACCGTCAGACGTCGATGCGGGCGTGGTCCAGCTCGGCCGCCCCCGCGACGATGAACTCCTTGCGCGGCGCGACGTCGCTGCCCATGAGCAGCTCGAACACGCGCTCCGCCGCCTCGGCGTGCTCGGCCGTGACGCGGCGCAGCGTGCGGTGGCGCGGGTCCATCGTCGTCTCGGCGAGCTGGTCGGCGTCCATCTCCCCGAGACCCTTGTACCGCTGGATGTCGTCCTTGTAGCGACGCCCCGCCTTGTCGAGCTTCTTGAGCGTCGCCGCGAGCTCCGCCTCGGAGTAGGTGTAGATGTACTCGTTCTTGCGGCGTCCGGCGCCGATGACCTCGACGCGGTGCAGCGGTGGCACGGCCGCGAACACGCGGCCCGCCTCCACGAGCGGCTTCATGTACCGGTAGAAGAGCGTGAGGAGGAGCGTGCGGATGTGGGCGCCGTCGACGTCGGCGTCCGTCATGAGCACGATCTTGCCGTAGCGCGCGGCCTCGAGGTCGAACGACCGTCCGGAACCGGCACCGAGCACCTGGATGATCGCGGTGCACTCGGCGTTGCGGAGCATGTCGCTCACGGACGCCTTCTGCACGTTGAGGATCTTGCCGCGGATGGGCAGGAGCGCCTGGAAGTCGGAGCTGCGCGCGAGGCGGGCGGTGCCGAGCGCGCTGTCGCCCTCGACGATGAACAGCTCGCTGCGCTCGACGTCGTCGCTGCGGCAGTCCACGAGCTTGGCCGGCAGGGACGACGTCTCGAGCGCGTTCTTGCGCCGTGAGATCTCCTTCTGCTTGCGCGCGGTGATGCGGGCGCGCATCTCCGCCACGACCTTGTCGAGCAGGAGCGCGGCCTGCGTCTTCTCGTCGCGCTTGGTCGAGGTGAGGAGCGCGTTGAGCTCCTTCTCCACCACGCGCGCGACGATGCCGCGCACGGGAGCCGTCCCGAGGACCTCCTTGGTCTGGCCCTCGAACTGCGGCTCCGCGAGGCGCACGGTGACGACGGCGGTCAGGCCCGCGAGCACGTCGTCCTTCTCGATGCGCTCGGACGCGTCCTTGGTCGAGACCTTGAGGCGGCGCGCGTTCGTCTCGACGGACTTGCGCAGCACCTTGAGCAGGCCCTGCTCGAACCCGCCGAGGTGGGAGCCGCCCTTGGGCGTCGCGATGATGTTGACGAAGCTGCGGACCTCGGTCTCGTACCCCGTGCCCCAGCGCAGCGCGACGTCGACCTCGCAGTCGCGCTGCACGGCCTGCGGCGTCATGTGGCCGCGGTCGTCGAGCACCGGGACGGTCTCCGTGAACGACCCCGAGCCCGTGAGGTGCCACGTCGCGGTGACGGGCGTGTCCGGCGCGAGGAAGTCGACGAAGTCGACCGACCCGCCCGTGTGCACGAACGTCTCCTCGTGCGGCCCGGACTCCCCCGGCGTGCCGGGGACGCCCCGCTCGTCGCGCACGGTGATCTCGAGACCGGGGACGAGGAACGTCGTCTGGCGCACGCGCGTGACGAGCTCGTCGTAGGAGAAGACGGCGGTCTTGAGGAAGATCTGGCGGTCCGCCCAGTAGCGCACGCGCGTGCCCGTGACGCCGCGCTTCGTCTTCCCGACGATCGCGAGCTCGGAGCCCGACACGAACGGCTCGAACGGGGCGTCCGGCGTCGGCCCCGACTTCGGGTCGGCGAAGACCCCGGGCTCGCCGCGGTGGAAGGTCATGCGGTGGGTCTTGCCGCCGCGGTCGACCTCGACGTCCAGGCGCGCGGACAGCGCGTTGACGACCGACGCACCGACGCCGTGGAGACCGCCCGACGCCGTGTACGAGCCGCCACCGAACTTGCCGCCGGCGTGCAGCTTTGTGAAGACGACCTCGACGCCCGACAGGCCGGTCTTGGGCTCGATGTCCACGGGAATACCGCGGCCGTCGTCCTCGACCGTCACGGAGGAGTCGGCGTGCAGCACCACGAGGATCTTGGAGCAGTTCCCGGCGAGCGCCTCGTCGACGGCGTTGTCGATGATCTCCCACAGGCAGTGCATGAGACCGCGCGAGTCGGTGGTCCCGATGTACATGCCGGGGCGCTTGCGCACGGCCTCGAGGCCCTCGAGCACGGAAAGGTGCCGAGCGGTGTAGCTGGACTCAGCGGAGGTGGTCGTCACGGCCGCAAGCCTAGACGAGCGCGCCCACACTCTTGCGCTCCCCCGCCGCGGGCCTGCGGCTCCGGCCCAGGCGCGCGAGGCGGCACGGACCCGGCACAGCCCTGGCGCGGACTCGAGACGCTTCGCGGGTAGCGAACCAGGGGCCCGCGGGGGACGAATCCTCAGGAGCGGATGGTTTGATGTTCACGTGACTGCTACGACGACCACCACCGAACCGCTGACCGCGGCCGACCGCTGCGACCGCTGCGGGGCCCAGGCGTACGTCCGCGTGGTCCTGCCGAGCGGTGAGCTGCTGTTCTGCGGCCACCACGCGCGGGCGCACGCCGACGCCTACACCGACCTCGCGACGTCCATCCAGGACGAGACCGACAAGCTGCTCGCGGAGCACGGCGCGCGCTGACGCGCCGCTCGCACCCGCCGGCCACCTCGCCGCGAGCGGGGACCATCAGGGACCACGAGGACCGGCTCCACCGCCCGGTCCGGCGGCCGACAGCCGACGACACGACGAAGGCCCCGAGGAGATCTCCTCGGGGCCTTCGTGCGTCTCGACGTTTCTCACCCCCCGGCCGGCGGGGCGGGCGGGCCCGGGCGGGGAGTCGCTGGCTGGTAGTCCG
>NZ_JBHXIC010000024.1:43604-59687 GCF_042723955.1 Cellulosimicrobium cellulans
GGGCGCCCCCCACCCCCCCCCACCACCCCCCCGCCCCCCCGGCTCCTCCCCCGGCGTCTACTCGCGCCACGTGCATCTACCCCCCCCCCGCCCGGCCGGCCCGCCCGGCCGAGGGCGAGACGTCAGTCGAGGTAGTCGCGCAGGACCTGCGAGCGGCTCGGGTGTCGCAGCTTCGACATGGTCTTCGACTCGATCTGCCGGATGCGCTCGCGCGTCACGCCGTAGACCTTGCCGATCTCGTCGAGCGTCTTAGGCTGCCCGTCGGAGAGGCCGAACCGCATCGAGACGACGCCCGCCTCGCGCTCGCTGAGGGTGTCGAGCACCTGGTGGAGCTGCTCCTGGAGGAGCGTGAAGCTCACCGCGTCGGCTGGGACGATCGCCTCGGAGTCCTCGATGAGGTCACCGAACTCGCTGTCGCCGTCCTCACCGAGCGGCGTGTGCAGCGAGATGGGCTCGCGACCGTACTTCTGGACCTCGACGACCTTCTCCGGGGTCATGTCGAGCTCCTTGGCGAGCTCCTCCGGCGTGGGCTCACGACCCAGGTCCTGCAGCATCTGCCGCTGGACGCGCGCGAGCTTGTTGATGACCTCGACCATGTGCACCGGGATACGGATGGTGCGCGCCTGGTCCGCCATCGCGCGCGTGATCGCCTGGCGGATCCACCACGTCGCGTACGTCGAGAACTTGTAGCCCTTGGTGTAGTCGAACTTCTCGACCGCACGGATCAGACCGAGGTTGCCCTCCTGGATCAGGTCCAGGAACAGCATGCCGCGACCCGTGTACCGCTTGGCCAGCGACACCACCAGACGCAGGTTCGCCTCGAGCAGGTGGTTCTTCGCGCGCTTGCCGTCGTGCGCGATCCACTGCAGCTCGCGCTTGAGCTTGCGGTCCAGGTCGTCGCCCTCGGCCGCGAGCTTCTCCTCCGCGAACAGGCCGGCCTCGATCCGCTTCGCGAGCTCGACCTCCTGCTCCGCGTTCAGCAGCGCGACCTTGCCGATCTGCTTGAGGTAGTCCTTGACCGGGTCGGCCGTCGCACCGGCGGTGACGACCTGCTGGACCGGCGCGTCGTCCTCGTCGGCGTCCGACACGACGAAGCCCGTCTCCTCGGGCTCCTCGGTCGCGGCACCGGCGGCGGGCTTCTTCGCGCCCGAGTCCGCGGCCGCGTCCTCCTCGTCCTCGGTCACGTCGATCTCGAGGTCCTCGACCTCGACCTCGGCGTCGTCCTCGGCGTCGTCCTTCTTCTTGGCGCGCGCGGGCGTCGCCTTCGCCTTGGCCGGAGCCTTCGCCGCGGTCTTGCGGGCGGCGGGCTTCGCGGGTCCGGTGGACGGCGCAGCCTCGGCCGCGTCGCCCTCGGTCGCCGAGGCGGCCTTGGTGGCGGTCGTCGTGCGACGCGTCGTCGACGACGTCGACTTCGCGGCGGCGGGCTTCGTGCGCGCGGTCGTCGTGCTGCGCGGCGATGCCGCCGCGGCGACCTTCGTCGTGGTCGGGATGTCGACCTCGACGCCGGCGCCTGCGAGCGCGCGGAAGACCGCCTTCAGCCGCTTGGCGTCGTTGACGGCGGCCTGCTCGCACGCGGTGCGGAAGCTCTCGGCGTCGACGCGACCGTTCGCGCTGCCGCGCCGCAGGAGCTCCTGCAGGGCGGGGTGCTCGAACTCTCGCGGGAGTGCGGAAATCGGGGTTGAGGGCGCCACAAACCGACCTTTCGGCAATCATGGGGGGCGGTAGGGCCGCCGGAGCGGGGACGTGAACCGTGAAGTGCGGGCTTCTCGTGGACTCTCACGGTGAGTCGTCGGGCTCTGGCGGATACCTATATTGTACCGGCGATCCGTGCACCGGACGCCGCGACACGGGGTGAGGTCGGACCTGACCGCCGCTCGGCGGTCCCGCACACCACGTCTCGGCGACGTCCGTCACCCGGGTCCTGGCCTGTACAACGGCCGGGCACCCGCGAAGATTCCCTGCTCAGGCCCCCGCGGCGCGCTCGGGCTTGACGGCCAGCACCGGGCAGGGCGCGTCGAGCAGGATGCGCTGCGCGTTCGACCCGAGGATGAGCTTGCCGACCGGGCTGCGGCGGCGCAGGCCGATGACGATGAGGTCCGCGGAGGCGCGCTCGGCTGCGCTCACGAGGTCGTCGGCGAGGTCGGACGTCCCCTGCTCGCGGCGCAGCGTCGTCCCCGTCCCCTCGAGCCGCTCCTCGACCCGGCGCAGGTCGTCCTCGTGCGCGGCGGCGAGCTCGGGCGTCGACGTCGAACCCTCCGTGACCACGACCACGAGCTCGGTGCCGCGCCGGACCGCCTCGGTGGCCGCACTGTCGAGAGCCTCGCGACCCTCGGGCGTGCTCAGGTGCGCGACGACGACGCTCATGTGTCCTCCGGATCGGCTCGTGGGCGCGGCCGGCCGCGGGCGGCGACCGCAGGTCGTGTTGCGGTCGAACCTACCCGAACCCGCGCGCCGCGGCTCACACGTCGGCGCGGATCCAGCCCGGCGGCACACCGGCGTCGAGCGCGCTCGACAGCAGGAGGGCGAGCCGGTACGTCGGGTCCTCCGCGAGCGCCTCGTCGAGCCGGCGTCCCGCCCGGGCGCCGTCCCCGTGCCACCAGGCGACCAGCGCGAGGAGCGTGAGCGCCGGCGCGGTGCTCCCGCGCGGCGCGTGGGCCACGACCGCCTCCAGCACGGTGCGGACCGGTCCCGTGACGGCCGGGTCCGGTGCCAGTCCCGCTGCCGGGTCGACGATCGACGCGATCGCGCGGGCCGTCCCGGCGTCGACGTCGCCGCCGCGCACCGTGCGGTCCGCGAGGTCGTCCGTCCCGGGCACGAGCGAGACGAGCACGGCGTCGCGCACCGGGACCGCCTCGAGCCCGGCCGCGAGCCGGCCCAGGACCGTGGCCGGAGGCAGCCCCGCCCCGGCTCGCGCGTCGGGTGCCTGGCCCCCCGCGCGGTCCCGCGCGTGCTGCGCCGCGCGGGCGACCGCCGCGCGCCACTCGGCCAGGCTCTCGACCCGACGGGCGACGGGGTCCGGATCTGCCCCGGCGTCGGTGGGGACGCCCCCGCGTGCGCGGTCCCGTACCCGCCGCGCGGCACGCGCCGCACGCCGTCGCTCGTCGGCACCCGCGCGCGGGATCCGCAGCGCCTCCTCCCGCGAGTCCGCGAGCGCCGCCCCCGCGAGGACCATGTGCGCGCCCACCTCGGTCGACTCGAGCTCGCGCAGCGGGCGCCCGCCCGGCGGGCAGCACTCGTCCTCGACGCAGTCGAGCGCGTACCAGCCGCTCGGCGCCACGACCCAGACGTCCACCGGGCCGTGGTGCGGCTCGACGGCCTCGCGGCAGTGCTCGACGGCGGCCCTCGCGACGGCGGCCTCGACGCCGCCGGACCGCAGCGGGGCGTCCGTGTAGACGACGAGGACGACTCGTTCCGCGCCGTCCGCGGCGAGGTGTCCGACGACGGACCGCGCGAGCTGCGGACCGTGCTCGAGGTCGGCCACGTCGGCCACGTCGACCCGGACGACGAGGCCGATCCGACCGCGCGGTGGGCGCAGCCCGACGAGGACGACGCTGTCCTGCGGTCGGTAGCCGAGCCGGTAGGGGACGTAGGCGAGGAGCTCGCGCGGGCCCTGGGCCCGGATCAGGGTGGTCATGAGCCCATCCCAGCCCGTCCCGGGGCCACGCGGGGAGAGCGCGCGGACGCCTGTGGACGCCCCGCGTCCGGCGACGCCCCGGAACGCGCCTGTGGTCCAGCCCCGGGGCCGGTGGTGGCTCGCGGAGGCCCGGGTGACTACGGTGTGCGCGTGCCACCACGAACCCGAGCCCGCGCGCGGCGAGCGGACCCGTCCGCTCGTGCTGCCGCCGTCGTCCTCGTCGTGGCGCTGCTCGGCACGACGCTCGCGGGCTGCCGGTCCGACCCGGACGACGTCCAGGGGGCAGCCGGGCCCCGCGGCACGCCGGAGCCCCCGGCGTCCGAGGCGGCCGGAGTCCCGGGCACGCCGCTGCCCGACTACGACGCCGCGTCTGCGGTCGGCGACCTCGTGGAGGGCTTCCCGGCGGAGCTCGTCACGGTCCCCCCGGGCGCCCAGGTGCTCGCGAGCTCGGCCAGGCCCACGGTGGACGGCACGCTCGTCGACGTCACCCTCAACCTGCGCTCCGACGAGCCCGTCGAGGCCCTCACCGCCTACTACACCGACGCGCTCGGCGCCGCCGGGTTCGAGGTGTCGCCCTCGAGCGTCCCGAGCGCGCTCACGTCCCTCACGACGTTCGTCCGGACGCCCGCCCCCGACTCCCCCACCGAGTCGCTGGCCGTCGGCGTGTTCGACGACGAGACCGAGCGCCTGGTGACGATCAGCGGGCAGGTCGCGGCCGGCTGAGGCTCCGACCGTGGTACGACGCCCCGAGGCGACCGCACCGCATAGGCTGCCCCCGTGCCGAACCCGTCGCTGCCGACCTCGTCCTCGCCCGAGCCCCTCGCCTCGGAGGCCGCTCAGAGCGTCTCCGACCCGAGCGCGAGCGCGCTCGTCGACCGGGAGGGCGTGCGCGCCGGGGTCGACGAGGCCCTGCACGTCGCGACCGCCGCGCTGCGCGCCGAGCTCTCCTCCACGCACCCCGACGCGGACCCGCTCGCCGACGCGACGGACGAGCTGGTCGCCGGCGGCAAGCGCCTGCGCGCCGCCTTCTGCTACTGGTCCTGGCGTGCGCACGGCGGCGACCCGGAGGGCCCGCACCGCGACGTCGTGCTCCGCGCGGGTGCGGCGCTCGAGCTGTTCCAGGCCGCGGCGCTCTTCCACGACGACGTCATGGACGCCTCCGACACGCGGCGCGGGCACCCGACCGCGCACCGCGCGTTCGGGGCGCGGCACCGCGCTCTCGGCTGGTCGGGCGACGCCGACCGGTACGGCGAGAACACGGCGATCCTGCTCGGCGACCTCGCGCTCATCGCGAGCCACCGCGAGCTGGGCGAGGCGCTCGACGCCCTCCCCACCGACGTCGCGACGCGGTCGCGCGTCGTGTTCGGTCGCATGCAGACCGAGGTGATCGTGGGGCAGTACCTCGACGTGCAGGCGCAGGTGCTGCCGTGGGGCGACGACCCCGCGGCCGACGAGGAGCGCGCGCGGGCCGTGATCCGGTCGAAGTCCGCGCGCTACAGCGTCGAGCACCCCATCGCGCTCGGCGCGGCGCTCGCCGGGGCCGACGACGCCGCCGTCGCCGCGACGAGCACGTTCGGGCTGCCCGTGGGCGAGGCGTTCCAGCTCCGTGACGACGTGCTCGGCGTGTTCGGGGACGCGCGCGTCACGGGCAAGCCCGCGGGCGACGACCTGCGCGAGGGCAAGCGCACGGTGCTCGTCGTGCGCGCGCTCGCCGCGGCGACGCCCGCGCAGCGCGACCTCCTGCTCACGCACCTGGGCGACCCGGACCTCGACGCGCGCACGGTCGAGGAGCTGCGCGCCGTGCTCGTCGAGACCGGTGCGCGCGACGCCGTGGAGTCGCTCATCGCCGAGCTCACCGACCGGGCGTCGTCGGCCCTCGCCGGTGCCGGGCTCGACGAGCCCGGGGCCACGATGCTCGGGCTGCTCGCACGGGCCGCCGTCGAGCGCACCGCCTGACGCGGGGTCGAGCAGCTCGGACGAGCGCGTCGGACGCGCGGGTCAGAGCTCGGACTGCGCGACGCGCCGCACGCGCGCCTTGTGGCCGCTCAGGAGCGTGTCGAACGGCGGCTCCCCCAGCTCGGCGTGCGGCGCGAACAGCCACTCGAGGATCTCGGCGTCGTCGAAGCCGGCGTCGGTGAGCACGACGATCGTGCCCTGGAGGCTCGACAGGACGCCGACCCGGCCGCTCTCGTCCGGACGGCCGGCGTTCGCCGGGTCGACCAGGTGCAGCGGCACGAGGAACCGGGCCGGGATCTGGAACGTCGTGCGCTCGCCGCGCTTCACGCCGACGACGCGTCGCTCCTGGACGATCCGGCGCACCTTGCCGACGTCGGTGCCGAGCGCCTCGGCGACGTCGGGGAGGGTCAGCCACTCGCCGACCAGGTCGTCGAGGGTCGGGCGGGGGCTGGGGTCACGGTCGGTCACCGGGCAAGCCTACGGCGTGCCTCCACACGACACCCACGCCGTGCGCGCCCTCGCTCACCGGATCGCGACGCCCGGCCACCTAGACTCTCCCCGTGGCCACCGTGACGACCGATCCTCTCGTCGGCCGCCTGGTCGACGGGCGGTACGAGGTCGTCTCGCGCATCGCGCGAGGCGGCATGGCGACGGTCTACCTGGCCGTCGACCGGCGCCTCGAGCGCGAGGTCGCGCTCAAGGTCATGCACGCCCACCTCGCCGAGGGCGCGTCGGGCGCCGACTTCGTCTCGCGCTTCCGCCGTGAGGCGCGCGCGGCGGCCCGCCTCACGCACCCCGGTCTCGTCGCCGTGTACGACCAGGGGCTCGACGGCGACACGAGCTACCTCACGATGGAGTACGTGGCGGGCTCGAACCTGCGCCGCGCGATGCTCACCGAGCGCACGCTGCCGCTCGGCCGCACGCTCGACGTGCTCGAGGACGTCCTCGACGCGCTCGCCGCCGCCCACCGCGCCGGGCTCGTGCACCGCGACATCAAGCCGGAGAACGTGCTCCTCGACACCGAGGGCCGGCTCAAGGTCACCGACTTCGGGCTCGCGCGCGCGGTCAACGAGGTCACGGCGACGACGACCGGCACCATCCTCGGGACCGTCGCCTACCTCTCCCCCGAGCTCATCGCGACGGGCGCGTGCGACGCGCGGACCGACGTCTACGCCGTGGGGATTCTCGCCTACGAGATGCTGCTGGGCACGGTCCCGCACACCGGCACGACCCCGATCCAGGTCGCGTTCCAGCACGTCAACAACGACGTGCCACCGCCCTCGGACGTCGCCCCGTGGATCCCGCCGGAGGTCGACGACCTGCTCTGCGCGCTCGCCGCGCGCGACCCCGCCGACCGCCCCGCCGACGCCGGCGCCGCCCTCGCGCTCGTCCGCTCGGTCCGGGCGGAGCTCGACCCAGCCGACCTCGAGCGGCGCGTCGACCCGCCCGCGGCCGCGGGCGCCGTCGGCCCCGCCCAGGGCGCGGAGCCTGGCCCGACGGCGGAGCACCGTTCGGCCGCGACCGCACCCCTCGCCGCGCTCAGCCTCCAGGACCGCGAGGCCGCCGGCCTCACGGAGCCGCTCGCCGTGGGCCACGTCGTCGCCCCGACGACACGGCCTGGCCCGCCACCGCCTCCGGCTCCGCCGGCCACGGCCCGACGTCGCGGGCGAGGTCGTGCCCTCGTGTGGTCGCTCGTCGTCCTGCTCGTCCTGGCGGGCGTCGGTGGCGGCGCGGCCTGGTGGTTCTCGTCCGGGCCGGGCGCGTACACGCAGGTCCCCGACGGCCTCGTCGAGGTGTCCCGGACCGAGGCCGCAGCGATCCTCGACGGGGCGAACCTCGACCACACGGTCGAGGAGCGCTACGACGACACCGTGCCCGAGGGTGCCGTCGTCGAGACCGACCCTCCGTCCGGCGAGCCGGTGCGCAAGGACGGGAGCGTCCTGCTCGTCGTCTCGAAGGGCGTGCGGATGCTCACGGTGCCGACCGGCCTCGTGGGCGCCACGCAGGTGGACGCCACGTCGGCGCTCGAGGGCGCGGACCTGACGGTCGGCGATCCCGTCGCCCAGGCGCACGACGAGGTCCCGGCGGGCCAGGTCATGGCTGTGACCGACGCCGACGGCAACGCGATCGAGGAGGGCGCCACGATCCGGCACGACGTGCCCGTCGTGCTCACGGTCTCGTCCGGCCCGGCGCCCGTCGTCGTCCCGCAGGTCACGGGCTCTCAGAAGGACGCCGCGGTCAAGGCCCTGGAGGACCAGGGCCTCGTGCCCGCGGTCACCGAGGAGTACTCGGAGTCCGTCGCCGCGGGTCTCGTGATCCGTCAGGACCCGGAGCAGGGCAGCGACGCGCACCGGACGGACACTGTGAACGTCGTCGTCTCGCTCGGGCCCCCGCTCGTCGATGTACCGAACGTCAACACCAGCAACGTCACGGACGCCGAGAAGGCCCTGAAGGATGCGGGCTTCCAGGTCGAGATCCGCTACCCACAGGGCATCCACCCGCTCAACATCGTTTACGCCCAGGACCCGCCGGGCGGCGACGGCCGGACCGCGCCCAAGGGCTCGACGATCGTCATCAACGTCTTCTGACGCGACGGCGAGCCGTCAACGACGCAGCATCTCCGCGACCTGGAACGCCATCTCCAGCGACTGCTGGTGGTTGAGCCGAGGGTCGACGAGCGTCTCGTACCGCAGGGCCAGGCCCGCGTCGTCGATCTCCTCGCTGCCGCCGAGCACCTCGGTGACGTCGTCGCCCGTGAGCTCGACGTGCAGCCCGCCGGGGACGGTGCCCGCGGCGCGGTGCACCTCGAAGAACCCGCGGACCTCGTCGAGCACGTCGTCGAAGCGACGCGTCTTGTAACCGCTCGCGGACGTGATGGTGTTGCCGTGCATCGGGTCGGTGACCCACGTGACGGGCACGCCGGCCCGCGAGACGGCCTCGACGAGCGGCGGCAGCGCGTCGCGCACGTTCCCCGCGCCCATGCGCGTGACGAACGTCAGGCGACCCTCGACGTCGTCCGGGTTGAGCCGGTGCGCGAGCTCCAGCGCGACGTCGGGCGTCGTGGTCGGCCCGAGCTTGACGCCGATCGGGTTCGCGACGCGCGACAGGAAGTCGACGTGCGCGCCGTCGAGCTGGCGCGTGCGCTCGCCGATCCACAGGAAGTGGGCCGACGTGTCGTACGCGTCGCCCGTGCGCGTGTCACGGCGCGTGAGCGCGCGCTCGTAGTCCAGGACGAGGGCCTCGTGGCTGACGAAGAACTCGACCGTGCGCAGGGCGTCGAAGTCGGCGCCGCACGCGTCCATGAAGCGGATCGCGCGGTCGATCTCCGACGCCGTCTGCTCGTAGCGCGCGTAGGCGGGGTTCCGCATGAAGCCGCGGTTCCACTCGTGGACCTGGCGCAGGTCGGCGAACCCGCCGGTCGTGAAGGCCCGCACGACGTTCCACGTGGCCGACGAGATCTGGTACGCCTGCACGAGGCGCTCCGGGTCGGGCACGCGCGCCTCGGGCGTGAACGCGTGCCCGTTGATCATGTCGCCCCGGTAGGCGGGCAGCGTCACGCCGTCGCGCGTCTCCGAGTCGGAGCTGCGCGGCTTGGCGTACTGCCCGGCCATCCGGCCCATCTTCACGACGGGCATGCTCGCCCCGTGCGTGAGGATGACCGCCATCTGGAGGATCGTGCGGATCTTGTTGCGGATGCGGTCGGCGTTCGCCTCGGCGAACGTCTCGGCGCAGTCGCCCCCCTGGAGGAGGAACGCCTCGCCCCGCCCGGCCGCGGCCAGGCGGGAGCGCAGCGTGTCGGCCGCGGCGGGCACCACGAGCGGCGCGGAGGCCGCCAGCCGGTCCCGGACGGCGTCGAGCGCCGCCTCGTCCGGCCACGTCGGCTGCTGGAGCGCGACGAGCGTGCGGAAGTGGTCGAGCCCGGCGTCGGTCCCCGGCTCGCTCGTGGTGGTCATCCCGTGGTCCGGATCAGTGCGCGGCAGGTGCCGCGGCGACGAGCGGCTGGCCGATGCCCTCGAGGAGCTCGCCGAACCACTGCTGCGTGACGTCGAACGCCTTGCCGCCGGCGATGCGCGGGAACTCGATCGCGCGCAGGCGGTCGCCGTTCTCCTCGTCGTGCCCGATGACGCCGGACTCGCCGCGCAGCGCGCACTCGACCGCGAGGTCGGTCATCGACTTGATGAGGCGCAGGTCCTCGGCGTTCGCGGCCGCGGCGCGCGAGAAGTAGCCGGACTTCTGGACCATGACCTTCTCGGCGCCCAGCTTGTCGGCGAACTGCTTGGCGAACCACTGGCCCGGGTTGACGGTGTCGAGCTTCACGTGGCCGAACGGGTCTCGCTGGACCTCCTCGCCGGCCGCCTCGAGCTGCGCGACGATCTCGTGCATGCCGGCGCCCTCGGACAGGAAGATGTTCACGTTCCCCTGCTCGTCCATGATCGCCTTGAGGCGCTCGGCCTCGGCGTCGATGTCGAGCGCGAGCTCCGGCAGGAAGACGGCGTGGACGTCCCAGCGCTCGCGCGACAGGCCGAGGGCCGGGGCCCACTCCTGCGCGTCGAGCCACTTGCGGTACTCGGCCGCGGACGCGGCGGTGAGCCACCCGCAGTGGCGGCCCATGACCTCGTGCACGATGAGCATGCGCGGGCCCGAGCGGTGCTCGCCGATGACGTTCGCCGCGAAGCCCGCGGCCTCCTCGGCGGCGGTCCACGCGCCGAGCGACTGACGGATCGGGATCACGTCGTTGTCGATCGTCTTCGGCAGGCCCACGACGGTGAGCTCGTAGCCGTTGTCGTGCAGGTACGCCGCGAGGTCGGCGGCGGTCGTGTTGGTGTCGTCGCCGCCGATCGTGTGCAGCACGTCGACGCCGTCCGCCTTGAGCTGCTCCGCGGCGACCTGCAGCGGGTCCTGGCCCTCTTCGACGAGGCCGCGCTTGACGCAGTCGGCCGCGTTGGTGAGCTTGACGCGCGAGTTGCCGATCGGCGAGCCGCCGAAGCGGTGCAGGATGCCGGCCTGCTTGCGGCCCTCCTCGTCCACCACGATCTTCGTGCCGGTCAGCAGGCCGTGGTAGCCGTACTGGTAGGCGATGATCTCGATCTCCGGGTCGAGCTCCGTGTACCGCTCGATGAGACCCCCGACGGCGGAGGACAGGCACGGGGCGAAACCGCCCGCGGTGAGGAGGGCGACGCGACGAACCGACATGTGAACTCAGAACCTCTCGTAGGACGGATCCTGGCCGGACGGACGCGGTCCGGCGGGGTGGCGGCGACGGCGGCGGGCACGTACCCCGCGAGGGGCACCACGAGCACTGCGCGACCGGCCGTCGCTCAGTCTACTGACGTCGCGCCGGGCTCCGGCGGCGGTTCCGGGACCTGGACGTCGGGGGCCGGACGGCCGCCGGGCGCCCCGCCCGCCTCCTCGGACTCCGTGTGCCCCGCGGCGAGGCGCGCCTTGGCCGTCGCGGCGTAGATGTCGACGTACTCCTGGCCGGACAACCGCATGATCGCGTACTGGATCTCGTCGGCGACGGCGCGCAGGATGAAGCGGTCGTTCTCCATGCCGCGGTACCGCGAGAAGTCGAGCGGCTCGCCGACGACGATCCCGATACGCATGGGCTTGGGGATGACCTTGCCGATCGGCTGGGCGATGTTCGTACCCACCATCGCGACCGGCACCACGGGGGCGCCCGACTCGAGCGCGAGGCGCGCGACGCCCGTCTTGCCGCGGTACAGCCGGCCGTCGGGGCTGCGCGTGCCCTCGGGGTAGATGCCGAACAGGTCGCCCTCGCGCAGGACGCGCAGGCCGGTCTCGAGCGCGGCCTCGCTCGCCTTGCCGCCGGCCCGGTCGACGGGGATCGTGCCGACGCCGCGCATGAACCCGGCCGTCAGGCGCCCCTTGACCCCCGTGCCCGTGAAGTAGTCGGACTTGCCGAGGAACTGGACCTTGCGGTCGAGGACGAGCGGCAGGATGAACGAGTCGATCACCGCGAGGTGGTTGCTCGCGAGGATCGCACCGCCCTCGTCCGGCACGTGCTCGACACCCCGCGTCCAGGGACGGTACAGGACCCGCAGGATCGGGCCGACCATCACCTGCTTCATGAACCAGTAGAACAACGTTCCTCCTCGCGGGGTCCCGGCGCGGGACACGCATCCGACTCTAGAGTGATTCCTATGGCCGCACCGAACGCCCAGCCGGACTCCCCGCAGCCCGACGACGCACCCGACCCCACGCCCGACGACGCGTCGCGGGGCCCGGAGCGCCCCGGTCCCGACGACGAGGGTGCCCGGCAGGACGACGCGCCGCAGGAGCCGGCCCTCGACGTCGACGCGCAGTGGGCCGGCATCGTGGCCGAGCTCTCCGACCTGTCCGACCTCGACCGTGACGCCGCGCGCCGCCCCGAGGACGGAGACGAGCCCGCCGACGCCCCGGACGGGCCCGCGCCGTCGCCGCGCGACGGCCGCGACGTGCTCGGGTCCGTCCCGGTCGCGCCGTGGGTCCGCACCAGCGGTCCCCGCGACTGGCCGACGACGCCGGAGGTCGAGGACCTCGAGGAGGCCGAGAGCCACTTCGTGCCGCCGGACCCGCCGCTCGTGCTCGGCCGCGACCCGCTCCTCACCATGGCCTGGGCCTTGGTCGTCGGCGTGCCGATCCTCCTGCTGGTCGTGCTCGTCGTGGTGCGTCCGTACCCGGTGATCGTCGCGCAGGTGGGCGGCGGGGCGTTCCTGGCCGGGCTCGCGATCCTGCTCTGGCGGATGCCCCACCGCCGGGACGACGACGGGGGCCCGGGCGCCGTCGTCTGACGCCCGGGCCTCGCCCGCACCTGGTCGCGCCGCCCCGTCGGCCGGTCGTCAGCGGTCAGCGGCGCGCCAGGTCCGCCGCGCCGACGATCCCGGCCTCGTTGCCGTGCTCGGCGAGCTCGATGCGCGCCTCGGGACGGTGGCCACGGGCGGAGAGCTGGTCCGCGAACGCGCGGCGCACCGGCTGGAGCAGCAGGTCGCCGGCCGCGCCGACGCCGCCGCCGATGACGATGAGCTCCGGGTCGAGCAGCGCCGTCACCGAGGCCGCGCCCTCGCCGATCCAGCGGCCGAGGTTCGCGAGCAGCTCGACCGCGAGGTCGTCGCCCTCCTGCGCGGCCTGCGTGATCTGGGGGCCGTTGAGCTTGTCCGGGTCCCCGGCGCAGATCTCCAGGAGGCGCGTCGCGCGGTCCGGCTGGGCGATGAGCGCGTTCTGCCCGTCGCGCACCAGGGCGCGCCCGGACGCGTACTGCTCCCAGCAGCCCTCGTGGCCGCAGCCGCAGTAGTGGCCGCCCGGGACGACGCGCATGTGCCCCACCTCGGCGGCGACGCCCCACTTGCCGCGCACGAGCTCGCGGTCGACGACGATCGCGCCGCCGAGGCCGGTCCCGACCGTCAGCATGAGCATGTCGGTCGCGTCGCGCCCGACGCCGAACTGGAACTCGGCCCAGCCCGCGGCGTTCGCGTCGTTCTCGACGACGATCGACACGTCGGAGTCGCCGATGAGCTCGCGCACGTTCCTCGCGAGGGGGTACTCGCGCCACGCGATGTTCGGCGCGAAGAGCACGGACGTGCGGTCGGGGCTGACGAAGCCGGCCGCGGCCAGGCCCATCGCGCCCACCTCGTGCTCGGCGGTCAGCTCGGCATACACGTCGGCGATGGCACGGTCGATGCTCGCGACGTCGTCGGGCTCGGTGTCGCGGCGCGTCTGGACGAGGATCTCGCCCTTCTCGTCGACGACCCCGGCCGCGATCTTCGTCCCGCCGATGTCCACACCGATGGCGTGCATGTCCCGTCCTCACTCGCTCGGTAACCGCTGACTAACCGCTGGCTGGATGCCTCACGCTGCGGGTGCTGCCCGCGCACGGGCGACGCACGACGACGGCTCGCGACCCCGCGCCCGGGTCGTCCTGCCGGAACTCCGCGCCCGCGCGAAACGTTGCGCAAGCAGCGCACAGCACCTGAAGCCTACCGACATCGACAGGTCCCGGGCACACACCGCCACTGGGTAGGGTTCTCCCACCGTCGACTACTGCCACTGGAGCCAGAATGGACGAGATCAGCGCCCCACGGATCGTCGAAGTCGATCCCTCGAAGAACCTCAACGACCTGCTCGCGAGCCGCGTCGCGGCCGACCCGGCGGCGCCGATGGTCGAGCGCCGCGTCGGCACCGACGGTGCGTGGCAGGCTCTCAGCGCCCGCGGGTTCGACGCCGAGGTCGTCGCCGTGGCGAAGGGGCTCGTCGCGCGCGGCATCCAGCCCGGCGACCACGTGGGCATCATGTCGCGCACGCGCTACGAGTGGACGCTCCTGGACTGGGCCACGTGGGCGGCAGGCGCCGTGCCGGTGCCGCTCTACGAGACGTCGAGCGCCGAGCAGGTGCAGTGGATCCTCTCGGACGCCGACGTCCGGCTGCTCGTCGTCGAGACCGAGGCGCACGCGGCGACCGTCGGCGAGGTGCGCGACCAGGTCCCCGCGCTGTCCGACGTCCTCGCGATCGACTCGGGCGCGATCGCGACCCTGACCGCCGACGGCGCGGAGGTCGAGGACGCGGAGATCGCCCGCCGCAGGGGCCTGGCGAACCTGGCCGACGTCGCGACGATCATCTACACGTCCGGGACCACCGGGCGGCCCAAGGGCGCGGAGCTCACGCACGAGAACTTCTACTCGCTCACGGTCAACGCCGTGAAGGCGGTGCCCGAGGTGTTCGGTGAGCCGGGCGGTCGCACGCTGCTCTTCATGCCGCTCGCGCACGTGTTCGCGCGGTTCATCGGCGTGCTCGTCGTCGCCGGCGGCACGGTGCTGGGACACACTCCCGACACGAAGACGCTGCTCGACGACCTCGGCACCTTCAAGCCGACGTACATCCTCTCGGTGCCGCGCGTGTTCGAGAAGGTCTACAACTCGTCCGAGCAGAAGGCCGCGGCGGGCGGCAAGCTGAAGATCTTCCACTGGGCCGCCGCGACGGCGATCGCGTACTCCCGGGCGCTCGACGAGCCGTCCGGCCCCGGCATCGGGCTGCGCCTCCAGCACAAGGTCGCCGACGCGCTCGTGTTCAAGAAGCTCCGCCACGCGCTCGGCGGCCGCGCGAAGTACGCGGTCTCCGGCGGCGCGCCGCTCGGCGAGCGGCTCGGGCACTTCTACCGGGGCATCGGCGTGCGCATCCTCGAGGGCTACGGGCTCACCGAGTCGACGGCGCCGACGTGCGTCAACCGCCCCGCGACCACGAAGATCGGGACCGTCGGCGAGCAGCTCCCGGGCTGCGCGGCGCGCATCGCCGAGGACGGCGAGATCCTGCTCAAGGGCGACCACATCTTCCGCGGCTACCACAACAACGAGCAGGCCACGGCGGACGCGTTCGTCGACGGCTGGTTCCGCACGGGCGACCTCGGCTCGCTCGACGAGGACGGGTTCCTGCGCATCACGGGCCGCAAGAAGGAGATCATCGTGACCGCGGGCGGCAAGAACGTCGCCCCCGCCGTCCTCGAGGACCGCATCCGCGCCCACGCGCTGGTCTCCCAGTGCGTCGTCGTCGGCGACCAGAAGCCCTTCATCGGCGCGCTCGTCACGCTCGACCCCGAGGGGCTGCCGGGCTGGGCGAGCATGCACGGCAAGGATCCGATGTCGATCCAGGACGCGGCGAAGGACCCCGACGTGCTCGCCGCCCTCGACGCCGCCGTGACGCGCGCCAACCAGGCCGTGTCGCGGGCCGAGTCCATCCGCAAGTTCACCGTGCTCACCACCGACTTCACGGTCGAGAACGGCTACCTCACGCCGTCGCTCAAGGTGAAGCGCGGCGAGGTGCTCAAGGACTTCGCGGCCGACGTGGAGGCGATCTACGTGGACGGTCCCGCCCCGGTCCGCTGACGCCCGACGGTCGTCGACGACACCCGTACGGCCCTCCCCGGCACCCGCCGGGGAGGGCCGTCGGCGTTCAGCGGCGCGCGAGCCGCGCGAGGAGCGCCTGCGCCGGGAGGCACACCGCGCCCATCGCCTGCACGTCGTCCGACACCGCACGGTCGCTCGTCACCACGACCACCGGTCGGCCCGCGGGCTCGGCGGCGACCAGGCGACGGATGAGGTCGTCGGCGATCTCGCCCGACGAGAAGAGGACGCGCACGCCGCGCGGGGCGTGCACGGGACGGGCGGCGACGTCGGCGCCGTCGAAGCACACCGTGACCTCGGTACCTCCCACCGCGACGCGCAGGAGTCCGTTGAGGAGCCGGTCGCGCTGCTCGGCGAGCGTGAGCTCGCCGAAGCCGGTCTTGGTCACGTTGTAGCCGTCGACGACGAGGTGGGTGCGCGGGACGGAGAGAAGGTCGCCGAGCAGCGCGGGGTCGTCCGCCGCGCGGCCCCCCGCCCCCGCCCGCGGGCGCGCGGCCCCCCCGCGCCCCTCGGACGTGACCGCCGCCTACCCCGGCGGCGCGGAGCCCGGGGATGCGGGGCACCGGTTGGCCGGCCCCGGGGTGGGGGGGCCCGCCGCGGACG
>NZ_JBHXIC010000025.1:0-57569 GCF_042723955.1 Cellulosimicrobium cellulans
CCGGGCACCCCGCGGGTACCGGGGCGTGGGGCGGGGCCGGGGCCCCCGCCGGCGGGGGCGGGACCGGGGCCGGCGGCCGGGGCGGGCCGGCCGGGCCGCCGGGCGGGGCGAACAGGTCGTCGTCGGCCACGGCTACGAGTCGCTCAGGGTCGCGGCGAGCACGATGAACATCGCGAACACCGTGCAGACGGCGCCCACGACGATGCCGGTGACGGCGAACCCGCGCCCGCGCGTGCCGTCACGCATCACCTGGTTGAGCGCGACGATCCCGAGCACGAGCCCGACGATCCCGGGGAAGCCCGCGCAGACCACGAGGCTCGCGATCGAGACGATCATCGACGCGAGCGCCAGCCCGTTCGTCCGCGGCGGCGCCGTGTACACGGACCCGTACGGGGGCGGGTAGGCGCCGTAGCCGGGGGACCCGGGGTAGGCGGCCGGGTCCGACGGCGGGTACCCGCCGCCCGGTGCGGAGCCGTACGCAGGTGCGGTGCCCGGGCCGTAGGGCGACCCCTGCCCGACCGGAGCGGCGGGCGCGCCGTAGGCGGTTCCCGTCCCGGGCGCCGGCGTGCCCGGGTACCCGCCGCCCGCCCCGGACGGCGCGACGAAGCCGCCCTGCTCCGGCGCCGGGGCGGTGGCGTCGGTCGGCGGGTTGTACGGGGTGAGCGGCGGCTGGTGCGGGCGCGGGGCGGCGTACGGGTCGACGGGTTCGTCGGGCGACCCGTACGGCGGGACGGGGGGCGTGGTCATGGACACACCGTAGCGACGGGGCGGCGCGCCGTCCGCCGTATGAACAGGCTCTTGTAAGGCATCGCAAATGTTGCTACATCTTGCAGCAACGGTACAGCCAGGGTGCGTCCTCCACGACGGCGGCACGCGGACCGGCGGCCGACGTCCCGGCACCGACGCCGGGGCACGACACGGAGGATCACCGATGCGAACAACGAGGCTCGCAAGGTCGCGGGCACGCCTGGCGGGGGCCCTGGCCCTCGCCGTCGCCCTGCCGGGAGCGGCCGGCCTGAGCGCCGTCGCGGCGCCGAGCGCGACGACGACGGCGACGACCGCCACGACGACCGTCTACTACCCCGACCGCCCGGGCTGGACGGTGACGAACGTCCACTACGGCGTCGACGGCGCCGCGTGGACGGCGGTCCCCGGCGTCCCGATGGCGGACGCCTGCACGGGCTGGCTCACGGCCGAGATCGACCTCGGCGCGGCGTCGGGGGTGCAGCTCACCTTCAACGACGGCGCCGGGACGTGGGACAACAACCGGGGCGCCAACTACCGCGCGGGCGCGGGGACGGTCGTCGTGCGGGACGGCGCGCTCACCACGGGCACGTCGCCGTGCGGCACCGACCCCACCGACCCGACGGACCCGACCGGCCCGACCGACCCGACCGCGACGATCTACTACGCGACGTCGTGGGCCGCGCCGAGGATCCACTACCAGGTGGGCTCGGGCGCGTGGACGAGCGTCCCGGGCACGCCGATGACCGCCGCGTGCGCGGGCTGGTTCTCGCACACGATCGACCTCGGCGAGGCGAGCGGCGGCCAGGTCGTCTTCAACGACGGCGCCGGGCGGTGGGACAACGACGGCGGAGGCAACTACCGCTACGCCGCGGGACCGCAGACGGTCTCGGGCGGCGTCCTCGCGCCCGTCGCGGAGAGCCCGTGCGGTCCAGACGTCCCCGAGGAGCCGGACACGCAGGCGCCGAGCGTCCCGTCGGGAGTCGTCGCGACGGCCGACGGCGTCCGGGTCACGGTCTCGTGGGACGCCGCGACGGACGACACGGGCGTCACCGGGTACACCCTCACCCGCACCGGGGGAGCGGGCACCGTGACGCGGGACGTCACGACCGCGTCGGCGACGGACGTCGGGCTGCTCGAGCGGACCGCGTACACGTACACCGTGACGGCGGTCGACGCCGCCGGGAACCGCTCGGCGGCGAGCGCGCCCGTCGCCGTCACGACGGGGACGAAGCCCGTCGTCGACCCGGGCACGACGGGCGAGCCGCTCGGCGGGGACCCGCGCGAGGACGCGATCTACTTCGTCATGACCGCGCGCTTCAACGACGGCGTGAGCGAGAACAACCGCGGCGGGTCGCAGCACGTGAAGTCGGGCAACGCGGCGAACGACGACCCGATGTTCCGCGGCGACTTCCAGGGGCTGATCGACAAGCTGGACTACGTCAAGGGCCTCGGCTTCTCGGCGATCTGGATCACGCCGGTGGTGCTCAACCGCTCCGACTACGACTTCCACGGCTACCACGGCTGGGACTTCTTCCGGGTGGACCCGCGGCTCGAGACGCCGGGCGCCTCCTACCAGGAGCTCATCGACGCGGCGCACGCGAAGGGCATCAAGATCTACCAGGACGTCGTGTACAACCACTCGTCGCGCTGGGGCGCCAAGGGCCTGTTCGTGCCGACCGTGTGGGGCGCGCGCGACGGGCAGTGGGACTGGATGTACTCGGCGAAGGAGCAGGGGCGCGAGTACGACCCGACGGAGGAGAACGACGGGAACGACCCGACCCTCACCGCCGCGCAGAACGCGCTCGCGAAGGGCCGCACGTACAACGGCGACCTGTGGTCGACGACGGCCCCGGCGGGGAGCACGTGCTCCGGGTTCGGCACGCCCACCCAGCACAGGAGCCCGGAGGGTTTCCAGATCCACCACTGCCAGTGGCCGTCGCCGACGTCGGGCATGTTCCCGTCGAACCTCTACCACCAGTGCTGGATCGGGAACTGGGAGGGCAAGGACGCGCAGGACTGCTGGCTGCACGACGACCTCGCCGACCTCAACACCGAGAACGCCGAGGTGCAGCAGTACCTGATCGACGCCTACAACCGGTACATCGACATGGGCGTCGACGGCTTCCGCGTCGACACCGCCGTGCACGTCCCGCGCGTCATGTGGAACCGGCACTTCCTGCCCGCGATCCAGGAGCACGCCGTCGCGACGCACGGCGAGAAGGGCAAGGACTTCTACGTCTTCGGCGAGGTCGCGGCGTTCGTCAACGACAAGTGGAACCGCGGCTCCGTGAACCACTCCGCGCAGTTCTACACGTGGAAGGAGCGCACGGAGTACTCGCTGGACGACGTCGTGGCGGCCGCCGAGCAGTTCCAGTACGAGAACCTCCTGGGCACGGGCAACCAGCCGACGTCGGACAACGCGTTCCTCGGCGGCGCCGACGGCAACACGTACCACGCGCCCGACCACTCGAAGTTCTCGGGCATGAACGTCATCGACATGCGCATGCACATGAACTTCGGGGACGCGGGCAACGCGTACCACAACGGCAAGGACTCGGACGACTCGTACAACGACGCGACGTACAACGTCGTGTACGTCGACTCGCACGACTACGGGCCCAACAAGTCGACCGTGCGCTACACCGGCGGCACCGACGCGTGGGCGGAGAATATGAGCCTCATGTGGACGTTCCGGGGCATCCCGACGCTCTACTACGGCTCGGAGATCGAGTTCCAGGCGGGCAAGCCGATCGACTGCGGTCCGACGTGCCCGCTCGCGACCACCGGGCGCGCGTACTACGGGGACCACCTCGCGGGTGACGTCGTGGCGAGCGACTTCGGCGTCGTGGAGTCCGCGTCGGGCGCGGTCGCGCAGACGCTCCGGAAGCCGCTCGTCCAGCACGTGCAGCGGCTCAACCAGATCCGTCGCGCCGTGCCGGCGCTGCAGAAGGGGCAGTACTCGACGGTCGGCGTGCAGGGGAACATGGCCTACAAGCGCCGGTTCACCGAGGGCGCCGTGGACAGCTTCGTGCTCGTCACGGTGACCGACGCCGCGACCTTCTCCCGCGTCCCGAACGGCACCTACGTGGACGCCGTGACGGGCGACCGGAAGGTCGTGACGACCGGGACCCTGACGGTCCCCGCACCGGGCAAGGGCAACCTGCGCGCGTACGTCCTCGACCTCCCGGGCAACCCCGCGCCGGGCAAGGTCGGGCAGGCTGGCCCGTACCTGAAGTAGCTCCGGAGAGGCTCGACCGTCCCGCCCGCGGCCGTGCGCCGCGGGCGGGGACGGGCGCTCAGTCCCCGAGGTCGACGACGACCGGCACGTGGTCCGACGCGCCCTTGCCCTTGCGCTCGTCGCGGTCGATCGTCACGCCGGTCACGCGGGCGCGGGCGGCGGGGGAGAGGTAGGCGAAGTCGATCCGCATGCCCTCGTTCCGCGGGAAGCGCAGCCGCTGGTAGTCCCAGTACGTGTAGGTGTGCTCGGCGGGGATCGCCTCCCGCGTGACCTCGGTGTACCCGGCGGCGCCGAACGCCGCGAAGGCGTCGCGCTCGGCCGGCGTCACGTGCGTCTTGCCCGCGAAGTACGCGACGTCCCACACGTCGGTGTCGAGCGGCGCGACGTTCCAGTCCCCGACCAGCGCGACCTGCGTCGCGGGGTCGTCCGCGAGCCAGCCCTCGGCCCGGCCGCGCAGCTCGTCGAGCCAGCGCAGCTTGTACGCGTAGTGCGGGTCGCCGACCTCGCGGCCGTGCGGGACGTACAGGCTCCACACGCGCACGCCGCCGCACGTCGCGCCCAGCGCGCGGGCCTCGACCTTCTCGCCGAAGGCGGGCTGGCCCGGGAAGGAGGTCTCGACGTCGTCCAGACCGACGCGCGAGACCACCGCGACGCCGTTCCACTGGTTCACGCCCACGTGCGCGACCTCGTACCCCGCCGCCTCGAACGGCGCGACGGGGAACTGCGCGTCGGCGCACTTGGTCTCCTGGAGGGCGAGGACGTCGGTCCCCGTCCGCTCGAGGAAGGCGATCGCCCGGTCGACCCGGGCACGGACGGAGTTGATGTTCCAGGTCGCGAGGCGCACGGGCTCCACCGTACCGACGCCGGCCGCCGTGTGGCGGGCGGTATCCCGCTCCGCCGCCCGTAGGCTGTGGCCATGGCGACAGCACTCATCACCGGCGCGAGCGCCGGCCTGGGCCTGGAGTTCGCGTGGCAGCTCGCCACGGCGCGGCACGACCTCGTGCTCGTCGCGCGCGACGAGGCACGCCTCGAGGAGGTCGCGGGCCAGATCCGGGCCGCCGCGGGCGTGCGGGTCCAGGTCCTCCCCGCGGACCTCTCGGTGGCCGACGACGTCGCGCGCGTGGCCACGCGCCTCGCCTCGACCGGCGGCTCGGACGAGCGCCCGGTCGGGCTGCTCGTCAACAACGCCGGATTCGCGACCCAGCAGCACTTCGTGGACGGCGACCTCGACGTCGAGCTCCGGGCCCTCGACGTCATGGTGCGTGCCGTCCTGGTCCTGTCCCACGCCGCCGCCGGTCAGATGACCGCGCGGGGGCGGGGCGCGATCCTCAACGTCGCGTCCGTCGCGGCCCTCACCGCCGGCGGCACGTACGCGGCCGCGAAGGCGTGGGTGCGCTCGTTCACGGAGGGCCTCGCCGTCGAGCTCCACGGCACCGGGGTCACTGCGACCGTGCTGCGCCCGGGCTTCACGCACACGGAGTTCCACGACCGCGCGGGCATCGACAAGTCCGTCCTGCCGGACCTGGCGTGGCTCGACGCCGACCGTGTGGTCGCGACGGCGCTCGCGGACGTGCGGCGCGGCGTCGTCATCTCGACCCCGTCGGTGCGCTACCGCGTCGCGTCGGCCGCACTGCGGGCGATGCCGCGCTCGGCCGTCCGGGCGATCGGCAAGTACCGCTGAGCACGGCACCACGGTCGGGCCGACTACCCTGGCCGTCGTGACTAGTGATCTGGGCTCGACGCTCGCCGACACGCCCCGCGAGCAGCTGCTCGCCCTCATCCGCGAGCTCGCCGTCGTGCACGGTCGGGTGACGCTCTCCTCGGGCAAGGAGGCGGACTACTACGTCGACCTGCGGCGCGTGACGCTGCACCACCGCGCGGCGCCGCTCATCGGGCACCAGCTCCTCGACCTCCTCGAGGAGCGCGGGCTCGGCACGGCCGAGGTCGACGCCGTCGGCGGGCTGACCCTCGGGGCGGACCCCATCGCGACCGCGCTCCTGCACGCCGCGGCCTCGCGCGGGCAGGACCTCGACGCGTTCGTGGTGCGCAAGGCGGCCAAGGCGCACGGCATGCAGCGGCAGATCGAGGGCCCGGACGTCGCCGGCCGCAAGGTCGTCGTCGTCGAGGACACCACCACGACGGGCGGGTCGCCCATCACGGCGATCGAGGCCGTGCGCGCCGCGGGCGGCGAGGTCGTCGGTGTCGCGACGATCGTCGACCGCGCGACGGGTGCCGGCGAGAAGATCGAGGCGCTCGGCGTGCCGTACCACTTCCTGTTCAGCCTGGAGGACCTCGGCCTCGCCTGAACCGTCACCCCGCGCTCTTCCCGACGACGCTCCGTGGCCCGTGCCGCGGGGCGTCGTCGTGCGAGAGGCGCGCGTCACACCAAGATAGGTCAGGCTTACCTTGCTTTGGTGAGGCGACCCTTATATGGTCCGTCACGGCGGCGCGTCCGATCGCCCGCCCCACCCCGCCGTCCCGCCCCTGCCGGGACACGCACGGACCAGCACGGGAGACCTTGTGCGCACTTCACCGTCGAGACGCGTCCGCCGCGGCCTCGCCTCGTTCCTCGCCGCGGCGCTCGCCGGCGGCCTGACCGTCGCCGGGGTCTCCGCCCCGGCCCAGGCCGCGCCCGCGGAGATCCAGGGTGGCTCCGCCACCTGGAACTTCGTCGACTCGTGGGCCTCGTACGTCACCGGCCCCATCGCCCACGGCACGATCACGCCGGATCCGCAGGGCGGGAAGTCCGTGTACGGACCCGCCGGCGGGACCTACGACGAGGCGAGCGGGACCGGCTCCGTCCGTCTGGGTGGCTCGACCCGCTACGAGGGCCACGACGGGCAGCTCGACCTCACGATCTCCGACGTCACGCTCGAGCTCACGGGGAACGGTTCCGGGACCCTGCGCGCCGACTTCGGCGGGACGGTCGAGCCGGGCCGGGGACAGGACGAGAAGGTCGCCGACGTCACCGTGAGCGCGACGCGCTCCGGCGACCAGGTGACGTTCGTCGCGAACGGATCCATCGGGTCGCTCGGTGCCGTGTCCTCGTACCTGTCCCTCTACGACGGTCGGGCGATCTCGACCCTGACCGCGACGGTGACGGCTCCCGCGCCTGCCGCGCCGGCCGTCCCCACGGCGACGACGCTCGCCGCGTCGCCGGCGAAGACCTCGGTGGCGGGGTCCGCCGTCGCGCTCACCGCGACCGTCGCACCCGCCGCCGCGGGCACGGTCGAGTTCCGCGACGGCGGCACCTCGCTCGGCACAGCGTCGGTGTCCGACGGCGTCGCGCGCCTGGAGACGACGACCCTCGCCGTGGGTGCGCACGAGCTCAGCGCCCTCTTCACGCCCGCCGACCCGGCAGCCTTCGTCGCCTCGACCTCGGCGGGCGTCGAGCACTCGGTGGTCGCCGCCGAGCCCGAGCCGGAGCCGGAGCCCACGGTGGACCCGACGGTGACGGTGTCGCCGTCGACCTCGGTCGACCCGGCGGTGGAGAGCACGTTCACGGTCTCGGGGACCGGGTTCGTGGGCGCGGGCGCGGCGAACGGCGCGTACGTGCTGATCGGCGAGAAGTCGATCTGGGACGGCAGCGGCCCGCTGGTGTCGACGGGCTGGCTCGCGCAGGGCCACGTCCCGGCGGCGCGGGTGGTCGACGGCGCGTTCACCACGACCCTGACCGTTCCGGCGGGGTCGTTCGACCCGGCGAAGGAGTACGTGGTCGCGACGTCGGCGGCGCACTGGCTCTCCGCGACCGACCGCAGCCTCGACACCTTCACCCCGGTCGCGGTGCAGCAGCCGGCGCCCCAGGAGCCCGTCAGCGCGCCCTTCCCGCGGATCGCCGAGCCGGGGACGACGCACGGCACCGTCTCGTGGAAGGTCTCCGACCGCGTCTACTCGTACTACAACGACAAGCAGGTCACGGGCGGCGTCACGGTCGATGGCACGTTCGGGTTCCCCGTCACCGCGGTGGCGCAGACCGACGGCGACACGGACCTGACCCTGTCCGGCGCGGTCCGCCTCACGTGGAAGAACACGTACGCGGGCAACACGCCGTTCTACTGGCTCCAGCTCGAGGACCTCACGGCGCGCGTCGACGAGGCGGGGCACGGCGTGCTGTCCGCCGCCGTGTCGTGGGACAACCTCACGGACGCGGCCGACTCGTCCGCCGCGACGCGGCTCGACGTCGCGACGTTCACCGTCGACCCGCAGGCGCTCGGCACCGGCCGGGTCGTCGTGACGTCGTCGGCGCAGCAGTACACGGACGCTCTTCTCGCCTACCTCGAGCCGACGGGCCAGCGCGCGCACTTCGCCGCGAGCGGCCCGAACGACGCGAACGCCGAGGCCAAGAAGACGGCACCGGTCACCCTCGCGTTCGGCGAGGACGAGGTCCCCGCGTGGGAGCCCGCCATCGACGTCTACGCCGCGGACGGCACCACGCCGCTCGGTGACTCCTCCGTCGAGGTCGGCGACACGATCGTCGTCAAGGGCTCGGGCTTCGACCCGGCGGCCAACGTCGGGGGCTACGGCATGCCGATCCCCGCGACGCTCCCCCAGGGCACGTACGTCGTGTTCGGGTCCTTCGCGGAGGAGTGGCGTCCGTCGGAGGGCGCCAAGGGGTCGGCGCGCAAGGTGGGTTCGCAGTCGTGGGCACTCGCGGCCTCCGTCCTGGACCAGGTCCCGCCGCAGTACCAGGGGGCGATCCGCGCGGCCTGGACCGAGATCGCCGAGGACGGCACGTTCGAGGCGCGCCTCGTCGTGAAGAACCCCGCGGCGCTGGAGGGTGGGCGCTACGGCGTCTACACCTACCCCGCGGGTGGCGCCGTCAACGCGGACCAGGAGCTCTTCGCCCCGGTCGCGTTCGACGTACCCGCGTCGCTCACGGTGACGCCCGCCGCGACGACCGTCGAGCCCGGCGGCACCGTGCGGCTCGCCGTGGACGGCCTCGTCGAGGGCGACGTCGTCAAGGGTGTGACGTTCGGGGGCAAGGCCGCGACCTACTCGCGTGACGGCGCCACGATCCTCCTCACGGTCCCGGCCGACGCCGCCGTGGGTTCCGTCCCCGTCGTCGTGACGTCCGAGCTCGGCGTGACCGGCAGCACGTCGCTCACCGTCTCGGCCGTCGCTCCGGAGCCCACCCCGACGGTGACGGTGTCGCCGTCCGCTCCCGTGGACCCGGCGGTGGAGAACACCTTCACGGTCTCGGGCACCGGGTTCGTCGGCGACGGCGCGCGGTTCGGCGCGTACGTGCTGGTCGGCGACGCGTCGATCTGGGACGGCTCGGGCCCGCTCGTCGCGACGGGCTGGCTCCAGCTCGCCTGGGTCATGCCGCAGCAGGTGGTCGACGGCGCGTTCACGACGACGCTGACCGTCCCGGCGGGCTCGTTCGACCCGTCGACGGAGTACGTGGTCGCGACCTCGGCGGCGCACGGCCTCTCGGTGACCGACCGCAGCCTCGACACGTTCACCCCGGTCGCGGTGCGCCAGCCCGCGCCGGAGGCCTGGCCGACCACGACTGCCCTCGCCTCCTCGACGACCTCGGTCGTCGAGGGTGCGGCCGTGACGTTCACGGCGACGGTCACCCCGAAGGCGGCCGGCACGGTCCGATTCACCGCCGGGGACACGACGCTCGGTACGGCGACGGTCGTCGACGGCGTCGCGTCGTACCGGGCGACCGGTCTCGCGCCCGGGTCGCACGCCGTGTCGGCGACGTTCGTCCCGGCGGACAGCACCGCGTTCGTCGGTTCGGTCTCGTCGCCGGTCACGGTCACGGTGACGACGAAGCAGTCGGTCCCGACGACGGCAGGCTCCCTGACGTGGGGCGTCAAGGAGTCGTTCCGCAGCTACATCGTCGGCCCGGTCGCGGCCGGCGGGGCGTCGGCGTCGTCCGGCGCGGCCGTGGTCGACGGTCTCTTCCGGTTCGGCCAGGCCGACGGCGGCACGTGGACCGCTGCGAGCGGGCGGGGCAGCGTGAAGTACTCCGGCACGGTCCGCTTCACGGGCCACTCGGGCGCGCTGGACCTCGCGCTGACGAACCCGGTCGTCGACGTCACCGGACCGGGTGCGGGTCGCCTGCTCGTGGACGCGCGCTCGACGGGGCTCGACGGCTCGACGTTCGACCGACAGGGCGTCGTCTTCGCGACGCTCGCGCTCGGTGCGCCGACGACGGGCGCGGACGGGGCCGTGACCTACACGAAGGCCGCGGCGACGCTCACGGCCGACGGCTCGCTCGCGTTCTCCGGCTTCTACCCTGCCGGCACCGCGCTCGACCCGGTGACCTTCACCGTCGGCGCGACGTCGACAGGCCCCGGTGACGGTGGCTCCATCGGCACCCCGGGCACCGGGACGCCGGGGACGCCGGCGGACCCGGCGAAGGCGACCCTCTCGGTGTCGCAGGCCCGTCCGGGTGACGAGGTCACGATCAGCGGCGTCGGGTTCGGTGCGAGCGAGACGGGGATCCGCACGGAGATCCGCTCGACGCCTCGCACGCTCGCGACGGGGACCACGGCGAACGCCGGCGGCGCCGCGAGCTCGACGGTGACGATCCCGCAGGACGTCGCCCCGGGCGAGCACACGCTGCTGCTGATCGGTGCGGACCACACGGCGTCCGCGCCCATCACGATCGTCGGCGCCGGCACGACCGGCACCGGCACGGGGTCGGGCAGCGCGGCGGAGCAGTGCTTCGCGCAGGGCGTCAACGGCGCGATCCTCTCGTGGGGCGTGAGCGACCGGTTCCGCGCGTACGTCACCGGCCCGATCGCGAAGGGCTCGGTCTCGACGAGCGGCGTGCGCGACGGCGGCTCGGCGTTCACGTGGAGCGGCGGCAAGGGCTCGGTCAACACGGACCTCGGCAAGGGGCGCGCCAGCTTCGGCGGCTCGGTGTCGTTCTCCGGCCACGAGGGCATCCTCGACCTGCGGATCAGCAACCCGCGCGTCGTCGTGGACGGCTCGTCGGGCACGCTCGTGGTCGACGTCCAGAGCAGCGACATGGAGGGCGACAAGTCCTCGTCGAACGGCGTCGCGTTCGCGAGCCTGGACCTGTCGGGCAAGAAGTCGTCGTCGGGCTCCACGATCACGTGGAGCGGTGCTCCCGCGACCCTCACGGCCGCCGGGGCGAAGGCGTTCGCCGGGTTCTACGAGGCCGGCACGGCGCTCTCGCCCGTGACGTTCAGCTTCCCGATCGGCGGCGACGTCGAGTGCGACGCGTACTCCGGCGCGCTCGCCTCGACCGGGACGGACGCGGGCAGCCTCGCGCTCCTCGCCGCGACCCTGCTGCTCACGGGCGGGGCGATCCTGACCGTGCGGCGTCGTCGTGCGTGAGCGGGGGGAGGCTCAGACCAGGTCGACGAGGTCCGCGACGGAGTCGACGACCTTGCTCGGGCGGAACGGGAACCGGTCGACGTCGGACATCTTCGTCGACCCCGTCATGACGAGGTACGTGTACAGCCCGGCCTCGATGCCCGCGACGACGTCGGTGTCCATGCGGTCGCCGATCATCGCCGTCTTCTCCGAGTGGGCGTCGATCCGGTTGA
Organism: Cellulosimicrobium cellulans; assembly: GCF_042723955.1. Classification (GTDB taxonomy): domain Bacteria; phylum Actinomycetota; class Actinomycetes; order Actinomycetales; family Cellulomonadaceae; genus Cellulosimicrobium; species Cellulosimicrobium cellulans_H. The sequence goes on from NZ_JBHXIC010000025.1 coordinate 11,512, forward strand.
GCGCGGAGCGGAACATCATGGGGTTGGGCTTGCCGACGAAGTACGGCTTGCGGCCCGTCGCCGCCGTGATCATGGCCGCGACGGCGCCCGTCGCGGGCAGCGGGCCCTCCTGGGACGGGCCGGTCGTGTCCGGGTTCGTGCAGATGAAGCGCGACCCGCCGCGGATGAGGCGCACCGCCTTGGTGATGGCCTCGAACGAGTACGTGCGCGTCTCCCCGAGCACGACGTAGTCCGGGTCGGACTCGGTGAGCGTGTACCCCGCCTCGTAGAGGGCCGTCGTCAGGCCTGCCTCGCCGATCGCGTACGCGCTGCCGCCCGGCACCTGGTCGTGCAGGAACTGCGCGGTCGCGAGCGCGGACGTCCAGATCGCGTCCTCGGGCACCTCGATGCCCGACGTCGCGAGCCGCGCGCGCAGGTCGCGGGCCGTGAAGATCGAGTTGTTCGTGAGGACGAGGAACGGGCGCCCCTTGTCGCGCAGCGCCCGGACGAACTCCGGGGCGCCGGGGATCGCGTGGCCCTCGTGGACGAGCACGCCGTCCATGTCGGTGAGCCACGACTCGATGGTCCGCTCGGTCACTCTGCGCTCCTTCTGCCGGGATGGTGCCTCGGCCAGCCTACTGGCCGACCGGCTACCCTTCGCGGGTGACGAACACGCCCCCCACGGAGCACACCGAGCACGCCGACCACCCCGCGCACCTCGCGCGCCCGCGCACCTCGTGGCGGTCGGCGCCGGTCTCCGCGGTCCGCGGCGGGCTCGTCGGCGCCGCGGAGTCGGTCCCCGGGATCTCAGGAGGGACCATCGCGCTCGTCGTCGGCCTCTACGACGACCTCATCGACGCGGCCGGCCAGGTGCTGCACGGCGGCAGGGAGCTCGTCACCGGGCTCGTCCGGCGACGCGGGACCGGCGCGGCCCTGCGGACCCTGCGCGCCGTGGACTGGCCCCTGCTCGTCCCGGTGCTCCTCGGGATGGTCGTGGTGCTGCTCCTCTCGCTGCGCCTGATCGCGCCCCTGCTCGAGTCGCACCCCGTCCCCGTGCGCTCGGTGTTCTTCGGCATGATCGTGGTCTCGGTCGCCGTGCCGCTGCGCCTCATGCCCGGGCGGTTCCGCGTGCTCGACGGGGTGCTGATGGCCGTGGCAGCCGTCGCGGGCTTCCTCCTCACGAGCCTGCCGCCCGGACAGGTCGACGACCCGTCGCTGTGGTTCGTGTTCCTCGGCGCGGCGGTCGCGATCAACGCGCTCGTCCTGCCCGGCGTCTCCGGCTCGTTCGTCCTGCTCGCGATGGGGCTCTACGTCCCCGTGCAGCAGGCGCTCTCGGACCGGGACCTGGCGTTCGTGGGGGTGTTCGCGCTGGGTGCCGCCGTCGGGCTCGGGTGCTTCGTCAAGCTGTTGCAGTGGCTCCTGCACCACCGGCGACAGGGCACGATGGCGGTCCTCGCGGGCCTCATGGTGGGTTCTCTGCGCGCGCTGTGGCCGTGGCAGGAGGAGGACGGCACGCTCCTCGCGCCGACGGGGTCGGTCGTCGTCCCGCTGCTGCTCGCGCTCTCGGGGGCGGCGGTCGTGCTGGCGGCGATGGTCTGGGAGTCGCGGGGGGGCGCGGGGGGCGGGGCGCGGCGGGGTGCGGTGGGCGGGGGCGCGGGTGGGGGGGGGGGGGGGGGGGGGGGGGGTGTTGGTGTGGGTGGGGCGCGCCGCCGGGCGCGCGGCGGCGCGGGGCTGACCGTGGCGACGGTCGCGGTGGTCGGTGGCACCGGCGCGGCGGGGAGCGCCGTCGTGCGGGAGGCCGTGGCCCGTGGCCACGAGGTGCGGGTGGTCTCGCGGCACGTGCCCGACGGCGCGGCACGGGTCCGGGGCGCCACGCACCACCGCGCGGACCTCCTCGACGCCGACGACGTCGCGGTCTCCCACGCGCTCGGCGACGCGCTCGCCGACGTGGACGCGGTGGTCGACGCGAGCAACGGGCAGACGCCCGGTGCGATGAAGGTCTTCACCGTCGGTGCGCGACGCCTTGCCGGGGCCGCGCACCGCGCGGGCGTCGGGCGCCTCGTCGTGCTGTCCATCGTGAACGTCGACCAGGGCGACTACGGGTACTACCGCGCGAAGGCGGAGCAGGAGCGCGTCCTGTCGTCGGGCGGCGTCCCGACGACGGTCGTGCGCGCGACGCAGTTCCACGAGTTCCTCGAGCTGTTCCTCGGGCGCGACGGGCGGCTCGGCCGGTGGGCGCGCCTCGGCCTGCTGCCCGTGCCGCGCGGGGTGCGGTTCCAGCCCATCGCGCTCGACGATGTCGCGCGGGCGCTCGTCGACGCCGCCGAGGGGACGCCGCCCGGGGGCGGGGTGCCGGGGCCCGGACCGGAGGCGACGACCGTGACGATCGGCGGCCCCGAGGTCCTCGATGCCCGGGACATGGCACAGGCGTGGCGCGCTGCGCACGGCTCGCGCCGCCCGGTCGTCGGCGTGCCGCTGCCCGGCCCGCTGGGCGAGTTCTTCCGTGCGGGCCACCACCTCGTGCCCGACCACCGCTACGGGACGCTCACCTACCGCGAGTGGCTCCGGGAGCGTGCGTGACGTCGTCCGACGGGGTGCGCGCGGAGCCGCCCGAGGCGCGGCCCGCCGTCGGGTCCGACGGCGAGCGCACGGACGAGCGCACCGAGGAGCGCGAGGTGGGGGTCGGGCCCTGGCCCGGGGGGCCGGACGCGTGGCCGCGCGTCCCGGACCCCGAGGGCCCGCTCGGGACGTCCCGCCTCGACCCCCGCTACGACCCCGAGCTGCTCGCGCACGGGGACCGGCGCAACGTCGTCGACGCCTACCGGTACTGGACGGTCGAGGCCGTCGTGGCGGACCTCGACGCACGCCGCGACCCGGGACGCTCGCTGCACGTCGCGATCGAGAACTGGGCGCACGACCTCAACATCGGGTCCGTGGTGCGGACGGCGAACGCGTTCAACGCGGCGGGCGTGCACGTCGTCGGGCGGCGCCGGTGGAACCGCCGCGGCGCGATGGTCACCGACCGCTACCTGCACGTGCACCACCACGCGTCCGTCGACGACCTCGCGGCGTGGGCCGCGGGAGAGGGGCTGCCCCTCCTGGGCGTCGACAACCTCCCGGGCTCCGTCCCGATCGAGGGGTACGCGCTGCCCGCGTCGTGCGTGCTGCTGCTCGGCCAGGAGTCGACGGGGCTGACGCCCGAGGCGGTCGCCGCGTGCCGCGACGTCCTGCACATCACCCAGCACGGCTCGACCCGCTCGATCAACGCCGGCGCGGCGGGCGCGATCGCCCTGCACGCGTGGGCGGCCCAGCACCTGCGGCCGGACGGCACGGCCACGTAGAACCGTGGTCACCGGGCGACCACAGGTCGAACGGCCCTGACGTCCACGCTCTCATCCGTGCCAGACTTTGACCCGACAGTCCACCCCGCACGACTCCACAGGAGCTTCGCATGCCCATCGCTACCCCCGAGGTCTACGCCGAGATGATCGACCGGGCGAAGGCAGGCTCGTTCGCCTACCCGGCCGTCAACATCACCTCGTCGCAGACCATCACCGCCGCGCTCCAGGGCTTTGCCGAGGCCGAGTCCGACGGCATCATCCAGGTCTCCGTGGGCGGCGCCGAGTACGGCTCGGGTTCGACGGTCAAGGACCGCATCGCCGGTTCGCTCGCGCTCGCGGCGTACGCGCGCGAGGTCGCGAAGAACTACCCGGTGCAGATCGCGATCCACACCGACCACTGCGTCAAGAAGAACCTCGACTCCTGGGTCCGCCCGCTCCTGGCCATCGAGGCCGAGCAGGTGAAGAACGGCGGCCTGCCGACGTTCCAGTCGCACATGTACGACGGCTCGGACGTCCCGCTGGACGAGAACCTCACCATCGCCGCCGAGCTCCTCGAGCTCTCGCAGGCGGCGCGCACGATCCTCGAGATCGAGGTCGGCGTCGTCGGCGGCGAGGAGGACGGCCACGAGGCCGAGATCAACGAGAAGCTCTACACCACGGTGGAGGACGGCCTCGCGACGATCGCGGCGCTCGGCACGGGCGAGAAGGGCCGCTACCTGACGGCCCTCACGTTCGGCAACGTGCACGGCGTGTACAAGCCGGGCGCGGTCAAGCTCCGCCCGGAGATCCTCAAGGAGATCCAGGAGGCCGTCGGCGCGAAGGTCGGCAAGGCGAACCCGTTCGACCTCGTCTTCCACGGCGGCTCCGGCTCCACGGCCGAGGAGATCTCGGCCGCGGTCGACTTCGGCGTCATCAAGATGAACATCGACACCGACACGCAGTACGCGTTCACGCGTCCGGTCGTCGGCCACATGTTCTCGAACTACGACGGCGTCCTGAAGGTCGACGGCGAGGTCGGCAACAAGAAGGCCTACGACCCGCGCGCCTGGGGCAAGCTGGCCGAGGCCGGCATGGCCGCCCGCATCATCGAGGCGTCGCAGCAGCTGCGCTCGGCGGGCAACAAGATCCGCTGACGCCCGCAGGAGCCGGCGGCGAGCCGGCTCCGGGTGCACCGAAGGCCCCCGGTCCGTACGGACCGGGGGCCTTCGTCGTCGTTCGTGACGCCGGGCTCGAGGCGGCCGTCCCGTAGTGCCGGTAGGTCGTGACCCGTGCCGGCGGGTCGTGACCGTGCGGTGCGCGGCGACCTCAGTCCGTGGCGTCGGAGCCGTTGCTCTTGCTCGACGGCTCGTCGAGGTCGAAGCCGGGGTCCACGTCGACGATGTCGAGCAGCTCGCCGATGCGGGTCACCTCGAGGAGGAACCGGACCGTCGGCGGGGCGCGCAGGACGCGGACCCGGTGCGGGCCGCGCGAGGCGAGACGTGCGAGGAACGCCACACCGGACGAGTCCATGAAGGTCACGTGGTGCGCGTCGATCTCGACCGGGAGCCCGGAGTCCTCCGCCGCGGCGGTCGCCTCCTGAAGGTCGGCACCGAGGTCGGCGTCGATCTCTCCCGACAGCACGATGCGGGCGCGCGTCGTCCCCACGATGACGTGCACGCTCGCGGGGTCGCCCGCCCCTGCGGGGTCGCCGGCGACGCCGACCGGACGGTCGGCGGCCGAGGGTGTACCTTCGCGCACCGGCGCTCCTCTCTGCGTGGTCCCGACCCGTTCCGGTCTCGGGAAGCACCAATCTACGGTTGAATGTCCAGTCGGGACAGTAACGCGACCGTGGCGTCCGTATCCAGACGATCGACGCACGGACCGTCGGAGGTGACGATGGGCAGCTCGCCGGGGCTCGGCACCGACCTGCCCGCACACGTCCAGGAGCTGTGCACGCGGGCGATGGAGGGCGCCGGCGTCGCGATGTTCGTCACAGGCCCGCGCTCGGACGACATGCCGATCGTGTGGGTGAACGCCGCGTTCGAGCGCCAGACCGGGTTCGCCGCCGCCGAGGTCCTCGGCCGCAGCCCCCACGTCCTCGAGTCGCTGCTCACCGAGCCGGTGGACGCCCAGGAGCTGCGGACGGCCGTCGCGGAGGGGCGTGAGATCACGCACACCGTCCGCGCCCTGCGCCGCGACGGCTCCCCGGTGTGGACGCAGCTCTCGCTCGCACCGCTCGCCGCGCCGGACGGCACCGTGACGCACTGGGTCGGGGTGCAGGTCGACGTCTCCGAGCACCTCGAGCGGTACGCGGCCCAGGTCGCGTCGCTCGCGCTCGAGCGGCGCGAGCGCGCCGTGCTCGACGTCGTCTCCCGCAGCTCGGACCTCCTCGCCGACCTCGACCAGCCCTACGCGCTGCGCGACATCACCGAGCTCCTCGCCGGGTACGTCGTCGACTGGGCCGGCTTCTACCTCAACGACGACGGGCTCCGGTACGCGGAGGGCGTGGACACCGCCGCGCCCCCGAGCGGGCGCGGGCAGCGGCACGGCCGCTACACGCCCGGGGCGTTCCCCGTCGCGCCCGGCCTGCACACGACCGACGCCCTCGGTGACTCAGCCGCCGTCACCGGCTCGGTGCCGCGCGTGCGCCTCGTGGACGTGCCGGACCGCGTCCAGGACGTCCTGGACGGGCGCATCGAGGGTCCCGTGATCCTCGACCTGTCCGCCACGTACCCGCAGTGGTCGGCCTCCGGCTGGCTCCAGCGCGACCTGCACCACCGGCTCTCGGGCCTGCCGCACCGGCCGGGCTCCGTGACGGTCACCGCCGTCCCGGGACGTCGGCGCATCCTCGGCCTGCTCGTCACCGGCGACGTCCCCGACGCGGCGCTCCACGGGCTGGGCACGGAGGCCGAGGCGCGCGAGGGCGTGCGCACGCTTCTCCAGATCATCGCGCGCCGCGCCGGCACCGCGATCGACAACGTGCGGCTCTACGCGCGCGAGCACCGCCTCGCCGAGACGCTCCAGCGCGCGATGCTGCCCGAGCAGGCCGACGTGACCGGCCTCGACGTCTGGACCTACTACGCGCCCAACTCGGAGCACGCCCAGGTCGGCGGCGACTGGTACGACGTGCTCCAGATCGCGCCGGACGTCGTCGGGCTCGTCATCGGCGACGTCGTGGGCCACGACGTCGAGGCGGCGGCCGCGATGGGCCAGCTCCGCTCGGTCGTGCGGTCGTACGCGTACGAGCTCACGACGCCCGGGCCGGTGCTCGAGCGCGTCGACCAGCTCGTCCAGGGCATGCGCATCCCGCGCTCCGCGAGCCTCGTGTACGCGGCGCTCACCCAGCCCGACGCCGAGCAGCCCGACGACGCGTGGCGCATCGAGTACTCGCGCGCCGGGCACCTGCCGCCGCTCCTGCTGCGGGACGGCACCGTGACCCAGCTCGACGACGCCGGGGGCGCGCTCGTCGGCTTCGGCGGCCGGAGCCGGTCGACGGGCGTCGCGGCGCTCGCCCCGGGCGACACGCTCGTCTTCTACACCGACGGCCTCATCGAGCGCCGCGACCGCGCGCTGCGGGTGGGGCTCGAGGCTCTCGTCGCCGCGTCCGAGGCCGTCACGGCCGTCGATGCCGCGGGCGTGGGCGAGGAGCTGCTGTCCCGCCTCGCGGACGCCCCCGAGGACGACGTCGCGCTCGTCGTCGTGCGCATCCCCGACCCGGTGCACGACGCGTCGGCCGTCGTGCTGAGCCCGCGCAGCCGCCGGTGGCTCCTGCCCAGCGAGCCCGCGTCGATCGGTCGCGCGCGGCACGCCGTGGTGCGCACGTGCCAGGCGTGGGGCGTGCGGGACAGCGCGAACGCGGAGCTCGTCGTCTCGGAGCTCGTGGCGAACGGGGTGCTGCACGGCTGGGGGCACCTCGCCCTGCGCCTCTTCGACACGGGGGACGGCATCCGCGTCGAGGTCGAGGACTCCAACCCGGCGCCGCCCGTCCCGACCGACGGGCACCCGAACCGCATGGGCGGCTTCGGCATGCAGATCGTCGAGCGGCTCGCGGACTGGGGCTGGCGCCCGACGGCGTCGGGCAAGCTCGTCTGGGCGACGCTGCGGCCCTCGGGGCGGTAGGAGCGCCCGGGAGCGTCAGGCCGGGGGCTCGACCTTGGCGAATCCGGACGGCGGCGTCGCGGGCTCGCAGCGGTGGTCGTTGTCGATGCGGAACAGCTCGAGCGCGCCGCACACCTCGAGCACGAAGAGGTCGCGGTCGTCGCAACCGCGCAGCACCGTGGCGCCGCCCCGCTTGCGTCCCGAGTCCGCGAGCGAGATGAGGAACGCCGCGCCGGTGGAGTCCATGAACGTCACGCGGCACATGTCGATCACGAGGAGCTGACGGCGCAGCCCGACGACGCGCGCGGCGATCTCCGGGAACTGGTCGCGCTCGGCGAGATCGAGGTCTCCGGCGATGACGAGGGTCGTCGTCGCGGGTGACGTGGCGATCTCGATCATGTCGTCGACTCTAGACGCCGCCCGGGTGGGTCGCGCGTCCACCGCCCTGCTCGGCGGTCGCGCGACCCGGGCTGGTCAGCGCAGGGCGCGGACCTCGTCGGCCGAGGTGCCGGAGTCGCGCAGGAACTGCTCGCAGCGCTCGGCCTCCTCGACCTCGCCGAGGTACGCCGCGCACTCCGCGAGCGCGAGCAGCGCGCGCAGGAAGCCCTGGTTCGGGACGTGGTCGGCGGGGATCGGGCCCTGCCCGCGCCAGCCTGCGCGACGCAGCGAGTCGAGGCCGCGGTGGTAGCCGGTCCGCGCGAACGCGTACGCCGTCACGGCGCCGCGGGACCCGTTCTCGTGGAGGAAGTCCTCCGCGAGGTAGGCCCACGCGAGCGAGCTCGCCGGCGAGCGGCCCGCGATCTCGTACGGGTCGCCGTCGGCCGCGATCGCGTCGCGGACGTGCGCGAAGTCGTCGGGGAGGCGGACCGGCGCGGGGCCGTCGAGGAGGTTCGCGTGCGTGTCGCTCATGGGCCCATTCTGCCCGCCCCGGCCCCATGGGGCACCGGAGGGTGGTGCCGAACCCGGGGACGGCGACGGGTTCGGCACTCGAGCACGGCCGCATCCCCGGGTTCGGCGGGCGCGCCGTGGACGACCGCCGCTCCGAAGGTCAATTCCCGCCATCAGACCGGTAAACTCGTCGCCGGTCCCCGGGTGACTGCCGCCCGGGTGACGCCTCGGGCCCGCGGGCCCAGCGCCGTCGGGCACGACCTGCCCGCTCCGCTCCGGACGCCGGTGCGCCCACGACCATGACCGGCCCGAGGAACAGGCAGTGCGAAAGTGGGGATTCCATGCCAGGCGTGGTGCTCGTCGGTGCCCAGTGGGGCGATGAGGGCAAGGGCAAGGCGACCGACCTACTCGGGTCCCGGGTCGACTACGTGGTCAAGTTCAACGGCGGCAACAACGCCGGCCACACGGTCGTCATCGGGGACGAGAAGTACGCGCTCCACCTGCTGCCGTCGGGCATCCTGTCCCCGGGGGTCACGCCGGTCATCGCGAACGGTGTCGTGGTGGACATCGAGGTGCTGTTCCAGGAGCTCGACGACCTGATCTCGCGCGGCGTGGACGTCTCGCGCCTGCTCGTCTCGGGGTCGGCGCACGTCATCGCGGGGTACCACCGGACGATCGACAAGGTGAGCGAGCGGTTCCTCGGCAAGCGCCGCATCGGCACGACCGGCCGCGGGATCGGCCCGGCCTACGCGGACAAGATCAACCGCGTCGGCATCCGCATCTGGGACCTGTTCGACGAGAAGATCCTCGCGGAGAAGATCGAGGGCTCGCTCGACCAGAAGAACCACCTGCTGGTGAAGGTCTACAACCGCCGCGCCATCACGGTCGACGAGACCGTGGCCGAGCTGCTCCAGTACGCCGAGCGCCTCAAGCCGATGGTCGCCGACACCGCGCTCGAGCTGAACAAGGCCCTCGACGCCGGCAAGAACGTCCTCTTCGAGGGCGGCCAGGCGACCATGCTCGACGTCGACCACGGCACCTACCCGTTCGTCACGTCGTCCAACGCGACGGCGGGCGGCGCGCTCACCGGCTCGGGCGTCGGGCCGACGCGCATCAGCTCCGTCATCGGCGTCATCAAGGCGTACACGACGCGCGTGGGCGAGGGCCCGTTCCCGACCGAGCTGTTCGACGCGAACGGGGAGTACCTGCTCAAGCAGGGCGGCGAGTACGGCGTGACGACGGGCCGCGCGCGCCGTTGCGGCTGGTACGACTCGGTCATCGCGCGCTACGCGACGCGCGTCAACGGCATCACGGACATGGTGCTCACCAAGCTGGACATCCTCACCGGCTTCGAGAAGGTCCCGGTCTGCGTCGCGTACGACGTGGACGGCGTCCGGTACGACGAGATGCCGCTCGACCAGACGGCGTTCCACCACGCGAAGCCGATCTACGAGGAGCTCGACGGCTGGTGGGAGGACATCTCCGGTGCCCGCACGTTCGAGGACCTGCCGACGAACGCCCAGCGCTACGTGCTGGCGCTCGAGGAGATGTCGGGCACACGCATCTCCGCGATCGGCGTCGGCCCGAGCCGCGACGCGATCATCCCGCGCCACGACCTCATCCACTGAGTCGACCACCGCACGCCGACCACGGCCCGGACGCCCTGCGGGGTGTCCGGGCCGTCTCGGTAGACTCGGCGCCCGTGAAGATCCTCGTCGTCGGGACCGGTGCCCGCGAGCACGCCATCGTCCACGCCCTCGCGCACGAGGCCGACCGCCCGGGCGCCGAGCCGCACGAGCTGCACGCCGCCCCCGGGAACCCCGGCATCGGCGACCTCGCGACGCTGCACGCGGTCGACCAGAACGACGGCGCCGCGGTGGCCGCGCTCGCCACGGACCTGGGCGTGGACCTCGTCGTCGTCGGCCCGGAGGCCCCCCTGGTCGCAGGCGTCGGCGACGCGGTGCGCGAGGCCGGGGTCCCGGTGTTCGGTCCGAGTGCCGAGGCTGCGCGCCTCGAGGGCTCCAAGGCGTTCGCCAAGGACGTCATGGCGGCGGCGTCCGTCCCCACGGCGCTCGCGCACGTGTGCACCGACGTCGACCAGGTCGCGGCCGCGGTCGACGCGTTCGGCGCCCCCTACGTCATCAAGGACGACGGCCTCGCCGCGGGCAAGGGCGTCGTCGTCACCGAGGACCGGCAGGCCGCGCTCGAGCACGCCGCCGCGTGCTTCGCGACCCCGCGCCGCGCGGTGGACGGGACTCCCGAGGACCCGCGCGTCGTCGTCGAGGAGTACCTGGACGGCCCGGAGGTCTCGCTCTTCTGCGTGAGCGACGGCGCGACCGTCGTCCCGCTCGCCCCCGCCCAGGACTTCAAGCGCGCGTTCGACGCCGACGCCGGCCCCAACACGGGCGGCATGGGCGCCTACAGCCCGCTGCCGTGGGCACCCGAGGGCCTCGTCGACGAGGTCGTCACGCGCGTCGCGCAGCCGACGATCGACGAGATGGCACGGCGCGGCACCCCGTTCGTCGGCGTCCTGTACGTGGGGCTCGCGCTGACGAGCCGCGGGACGCGCGTCGTCGAGTTCAACGCGCGGTTCGGCGACCCGGAGACGCAGTCGGTGCTCACGCGCCTCGCGACGCCGCTGTCCGCCGTGATGCTCGCGGCGGCGCAGGGACGCCTCGCGGAGATCGGTGCGCTGCGCTGGCACGACGACGCGTCGGTCACCGTCGTCGTCGCGGCCCACGGCTACCCGGGCGCGGTGCGCGGCGGCGACCCGATCACGGGCATCGACGCGGCGGAGGACGTCGAGGGCGTGCACGTGCTGCACGCGGGCACGTCGCGCGCGGACGACGGCGGCCTGGTCGCCTCGGGCGGGCGGGTGCTCTCGGTCGTGGCGCGCGGCACCGACCTCGCCGAGGCGCGCCGCCGGGCGTACGCGGCGGTCGACCGCATCGTGCTCCCGGGCTCGCACCACCGCACGGACATCGCGGCCAAGGCCGCCGCGGGCGAGGTCACGCTCGCGGGCTGACGCCCGTCCCCTCGTCGAACACGACATGACGGTCGCTATCACGCTGATAACGACCGCCACGTCGTGCTCGGCGCCCAGGAAGGGCTCAGGGGCGAGGGGTCAGGCGCGGTGCCACTTCTGGGCGGCGGTGCCGTTGCACGTCCAGATCTGGAGCTGCGTGCCGTTGTTGCTGTTGCTGCTCGGCACGTCGACGCACTTGTTCGCGAGGACGGACACGAGGTCGCCCGCGCCGCTCAGCACGAACTGCTGGGCGGGGTTGCCGCTGCAGTTCGCGAGCTGGACGGCGGTCCCGTCGGCCGTCGCGGCCCATGCCACGTCCATGCACTTGCCGCCCGCGCGGACCGTGCCGTCCGCCTCGAACGTCCACCGCTGCGCGCTCGTGCCGTTGCACGTCCACAGCTGAAGCCGCTTGCCGTCGCTGAAGTCCGAGCTCGGCACGTCGATGCACTTGCCTGCGAGCCCGACGAGCGCGCTGCCCGACCCGCCGCCCGTCGTGACGAGGGACAGCCCGTACGCCGAGAAGATCGGGTTGACGGGCTGGTAGATGAACTTGCCGCCGTTGGAGCAGTCGTTGATGCGGCCCGACGTGACGCCCTGCGCCTGGTTGCCCGAGATCACGGAGCCGCCGGAGTCGCCGCCCTCGGCGCACGCGCTGCCGCGCACGAGTCCGGGGATGTCGCCGTTGCCGTAGTTCACGGTGATGTTCTTCTGCTCGATGACGCCGCAGCGCCAGCCCGTCGTCGCGCCGGACCGGCAGACCGACGCGCCCACCGGGGCCTCGGCGGAACCGGCGACGTCGACCGTGCCGCCCGCGTAGTTGTTGACCCGGGGGACGGGGGTGAACCCGGCGTCGACGCGTACCCAGGCGTAGTCGTGGCCGGGGAACGACGCCGCCTGGACCGTGCCCATGCGCGCCCAGCTCGCCGTGAGCACCTCCTTGCCCGCGGCGCCGCAGTGCCCGGCCGTGACGAAGCCGCCCTGCACGGCGAAGCCGATCGAGCACGCCGAGCCCGACGACGCGCCGGGGTCCCGGGTGATGTACCGGTCACCGCCGCGCACGTCGGCCGTGAGCTCGTACGGCGCGTCGACGACCTCGGTCCGTACGGCGGCCGCGTCGACCCCGGACGCCGCGACGAACGCCTCCGCCGCGGCCGGGTCGAGCGACTCGACGACGACCTCGTTCGTCGTCACGTCGACGTACCAGGCCTGGACGGCGTCGGGCGTCGACGCCTGGTCCAGCTCGGCGGCGACGGCGTCGAGCTCGGCGAGGCCGCGCTCGACCACGACGGCCTCGGCGCCGGCCGCCTCGACATCGGGGACGGCGGAGGGGTCGGTGACGGCGACGACGGGCGTCGCGGCGTCGGCGTCGACCCACGTGCCGGCGTAGGCCGCGCCCAGGTCGCCGCTCAGCGCCTGCTCGACGGCGCCGGTCGCGGCGTCGAGCGCCAGCCGGTCGGCGACGCCGTCGGCGTCGAGGCCCAGGTCGCGCTCGAGCGCGCGGAGCTGGCCGGGGGACAGGTCGTCGGGCCCGGGGACGGGGCCGGCGAGCAGCGCGGGGACGTCGGCCCCGGTGCTCGTCGGTGCGGCGACGGGTGCGCTCGCGCTCGCCGACGTCGCGAGCCCCACGCTCGCGGCGATCACGCCGACTCCGGTTGCTAGCGCTGTCAGGCGATGGTGCATCGTGCCGTGGTGCATCGTTGCCTCCTCGGTGCGGATGTCGGCCCGCCGTCGTCGGCGGGGCCGGGACAGCAGTGCGGGCGCCCCCAGGGGGTCGCTCCGATGCAGGCCCCCGACGGTGAGGGAGCGCTCCCACGACCGTCCTGCTGGCACAGTAGCGACTTCGGCGGCGTTCGGCACGACGGGCTGGCAGGCCGACCGACCGGTCGTCGGACACGGTGCCGCGCCTGCGGAGGGCGGTGCGAGACTAGGGGCCGTGACCGACATCCCTCAGGACCCTGCCTCGGCCCTCTCGCTCGGCGAGGCGGACGCCCTCGACACCGCGGCGCTCGACCTGCCCGGTTGGACGCACGTGTACTCCGGCAAGGTGCGCGACCTCTACGCGCCGGACCTGCCCGCCGTCGGCGGCGTGCACCCCCTCGGCGACGTCGTGCTCGTCGTGGCGAGCGACCGGGTCAGCGCGTACGACCACGTGCTGTCGCCGGGGATCCCGGACAAGGGCGTCGTGCTCACCCAGCTCAGCCTGTGGTGGTTCGAACAGCTCGCCGACCTCGTGCCGAACCACGTCGTGTCGACCGAGGTGTCGTCGGAGCCGGGCGACGGTCTCGTGCCCGACGTCGTCGCCGGGCGCGCGATGATCTGCCGCCGCCTCGACATGTTCCCCGTCGAGTGCGTGGCGCGCGGCTACCTCACCGGCTCGGGGCTCGTCGAGTACCGCGCCGGGGGAGAGGTGTGCGGCGTCCCGCTGCCCGCCGGTCTCGTCGACGGCTCGCGCCTGCCGGAGCCGATCTTCACGCCCGCGACCAAGGCCGCCGTCGGCGAGCACGACGAGAACGTCTCCTTCGACGTGGTCGCCGAGCAGATCGGTCTCGACGACGCCACGCGCCTGCGCGACCTCACGCTCGCCGTCTACGCCCGGGCCGAGCAGATCGCGCGCGATCGCGGCGTGATCCTCGCGGACACCAAGCTCGAGTTCGGCGTGGACCCGACCACGGGCCAGACCGTCCTCGGCGACGAGGTGCTCACGCCCGACTCGTCGCGGTTCTGGCCCGCCGACCAGTGGGAGCCGGGCCGCGCGCAGCCGAGCTACGACAAGCAGTTCGTGCGCGACTGGCTCGTGTCGCCCGCGTCTGGGTGGGACCGCGCGTCCGACACCCCGCCGCCGTCGATCCCCGCCGACGTCGTCACGCGCACCCGCGCCCGGTACCTCGAGGCGTACGAGCGGCTCACGGGCTCGACGCTCGGCTGAGCCGTCAGGCGGTCCGGGCGGCAACCGGGCGCACGTAGGTGTGCCCGCTCGGCGCGGTCCACCGGACCGAGCCGTCGGCGAGCAGGGCCGGCCGCCAGCCGTCGCGCGCGCGGACGACCCGGTGGTGCCGGCAGAGCGCGACGAGGTTGTCGGCCCCCTGCGCGGCGGCCGCGGCGTCGTCGTCAGCGCCCGGCCGCGGGGCCACGACGTGGTCGAGGTCGCAACGGAACGCCGGGACGCGGCAGCCGGGGAACACGCAGGTCTCGTCGCGCGTGAGGACGCGCGCGACGGTCTGCGGCGACGGTCGTGCCCTGCCGCGCTCCGCGGCGGGGGCGAGCGGTGCTGCCATGCGGACCTCCCTGCGTCGTCGAGCCATGGTTCGTGCGAGGGCGGGGAAGGGGCAGGACCCCGCCCTCGCACCGTGCCCGAGCGTGCGTCTCGAACACGTGTTCGACTCTAGCGGCACCCTCTGACGCGCGTCGAGGGCTGGCGCGATAGGTCGCCATCCGATATATATCGGTCATGGCATCGAGTCCTCCCGCGTTCCGCATGACCGAGCAGGCGTACCTCGTGCTGCTCTCCCTCAGCACGGAGCCGCGGCACGGGTACGCGGTGATCCAGGCGGTGCGCGAGCTCTCCGACGGCCGCACCCGGCTCGGGGCGGGCACGCTCTACGGCAACCTCGACCGGCTCGTCGCAGCCGGGCTCGTCGAGCCCACCGGCGAGGAGGTCGTCGACGGCCGCCTGCGGCGCTACTACCGCGCCACCGACGACGGGCGCCGCGCGGCTCGGACCGAGACCCTCCGGCTCGCCGAGCTCGCCGAGCGCGCACGGCGGTCGCTGGAGAGCCGCGGTCCGGGGAGCACCACCGACGGCCTGGCCGGGAGCGGGGCGTGACCGCCGTCGGGACGGGCCGGTACGAGCGGTCCGCCCGGTTCTGGCTCCGCGCCTACCCACCGCGCTGGCGTCGCCTGCACGGCGACGAGGCGCTCGCGGTGCTGCTCGACCTCGAGCCGCCCAGCACCGTGACCGACGGCGCTCGCCGGAGCCGGGGGATCGGCGCCCGGGAGGCGTGGGGCCTGGTCCGTGCGGGCTGGGGGCTGCGGTGGCGCGAGCACCCTCCGCTCGGCCGCTGGCTCCTGTACAGGCTCTTCGACGCTCGGCTCCCCGCGCGCTACTGGTGGTGGGTGGCCGACGACATCCACGGTGCGCTGTATCCCTGGCGCGTGACCACCACGGGACTCGGAACCGCCGTCGCCATCTTCTACGGCTGGCCCGTGCTGGCGCAGATCCTGTTCTCGCAGGACGTCACGCGGCCCGACCTCTGGCTGATCCTCGTGTGGTGCGGGACGTTCCTCGTCGGCGGCCTGCTCTTCCGTCGTTCGCACGTCGCTCGTGCGTGGCGCAAGCACGTGCTCGACGGCAACATCCCCGTGGACAAGCCCGACCCGCCTCGGACCGCGGGTGCCTGAGCCGGCGTCGCGCCGTCGTGCCAGGGTGCGGACGCCCGCCGGGAGCGTCACCCGCGCCCGGTAGACTGGGCGCGGAATCCCGCCGTCGGCTCCCGCTCGTCCCGTCCCACCGACCGTCCTCGACGGCCGTGACGTGGGCGGGATCCCGGAGCCCCGGCTCTCCCGAACTCTCTCGCCAAGGAGCCCCCGTGGGACGCGTCGTCGTCGAGGTCATGCCCAAGCCCGAGATCCTGGACCCGCAGGGCAAGGCCGTCGTCGGGGCGCTGCCGCGCCTCGGTTTCACCCAGTTCACGTCCGTGCGCCAGGGCAAGCGGTTCGAGCTCGAGGTCGACGGCCCGGTCACGCCGGAGATCCTCGCCGCCGCCGAGGAGGCCGCGGTCAAGGTCCTGTCGAACCCGGTCATCGAGGACGTCGTGCGTGTGGCGGACATCGAGGCGGACGCGGCCGCGACGATCACGTCCGAGGGGCTCGCCTGATGTCCGGCGCCACGCTCGCGACGGCGCGGATCGGCGTCGTCACGTTCCCCGGCACGCTGGACGACCGCGACGCGGCGCGCGCGGTGCGTCTCGCGGGCGGCGAGGCCGTGTCGCTGTGGCACGCGGACGCCGACCTGCACGGTGTCGACGCGGTCGTCCTGCCCGGTGGCTTCTCCTACGGCGACTACCTGCGCGCGGGCGCGATCAGCCGCTTCGCACCTGTCATGGAGTCGATCGTCGACGCGGCGGCGGGCGGCATGCCCGTCCTGGGCATCTGCAACGGCTTCCAGGTCCTCACCGAGGCCCACCTACTGCCCGGCTCGATGGTCAAGAACGACCACCTGCACTTCATCTGCCGCGAGCAGGTGCTCGTGGTCGAGAACGCGGACACGGCCTGGACGCGCGACTACACGTCCGGCCAGCGCATCACGATCCCGCTGAAGAACCAGGACGGGCAGTTCGTCGCCGACGAGCGCACGCTCGACGAGCTCGAGGCGGAGGGCCGCGTCGTCTTCCGCTACGACGGCTGGAACCCGAACGGGTCGCGCCGCGGCATCGCGGGCATCACGAACGCCGCGGGCAACGTCGTCGGCCTCATGCCGCACCCCGAGCACGCCGTCGAGGCGGGCTTCGGCCCGGCGAACGAGGCCGGACCCCGCGCGGGCACCGACGGGCTCGGCTTCTTCACGTCGGTCCTGGGCGCGCTCGTCAACGCATGACGAGGTCGGCGTGACGGGTGCGCCCTCGCGCGTCCTGCCCGACGGCGCCGGCCGCCCGGGCGTGCGCGTCACCGTCGAGGCGGTCCCCGGGGACGACGCCGTGGCCGCGCTGCTGTGCGGTCGTCAGCAGGCGGAGCTCGCCGTGCGCTACGGCGAGCCCGACGCCGGCGCGTTCGTGCCCGACGCCGCGCTCGCGAACGTCGTGGTCCGGGAGGACGGTGAGCCCGTCGCGTTCGTCGCGCTGCGCGACGTGTCGGGCACGCCCGACGGCCGTGGCGGCACTCATCCCCGGCGCACGGGCGAGGTGAAGCGCCTCTGGGTCGAACCGGCCCACCGCGGCCGCG
Organism: Cellulosimicrobium cellulans; assembly: GCF_042723955.1. Classification (GTDB taxonomy): domain Bacteria; phylum Actinomycetota; class Actinomycetes; order Actinomycetales; family Cellulomonadaceae; genus Cellulosimicrobium; species Cellulosimicrobium cellulans_H. Next base: position 28,759 of record NZ_JBHXIC010000025.1, read on the forward strand.
GGCACGCCCGCACCGCGATGCGCGCCGCGCACCGGCACGCGGTCGAGGCCGGGCTCGACCGCCTGGTCCTGGAGACCGGGACCCTCCAGCCCGAGTCGATCGACCTGTACCTCTCGCTCGGCTACGTCCCGATCGAGTCGTACGGCCACTACGCCGGGCACCCGCTCTCGCGCTGCTTCGCGCTCGACCTGGGGGCGGCGGGACCGGGCGTCGGCACCGACGCTGCGGACGAGACCTCGGCGACGAGCGGCGGGCGCGGGGCGCGCGACGCACGCAGGACCGCGACCCCGAGCGCGCCCGTGACCGTCCCTGTCCCTGGGGTCGTCGAGGTTCGCGCCGTCCCGTGGGACGACCCGGACGCGGCGACGCTGCGGCGGGAGATGCACGAGACGTCCTCGGCGGTGCTCTACCCCGAGCTGTTCGCCGGGCTCGACGCCGCCGGAGGCTTCGACGTCGTCGACGCCCGCGTGGGCACCGAGGTGGTCGCGACCCTCGTCGCGTACCGGGACGGAGAGGCCGTCGGGTGCGCATCGCTGCGTCGCCCCGCACCCGGGGCGCCCGTGGACGCGCTCGAGGTGAAGAAGGTCTTCGTCCGCGAGCGCGCGCGTCGGACCGGGACCGCGCGCCGGCTGCTCGACGCCCTGGAGGCCGTCGCGCGCGAGCGCGGGGTGGGCCTGCTCCTGCTCGAGACGGGCATCCGCCAGCCGGGCGCGATCGCGCTCTACCGCTCGCTCGGGTACCGCGCCGTCGAGCAGTTCCCGCCGTACGTCGGCGACAACCACGTCGCGCTCTGCTTCGCGAAGCCGCTCGTCTGAGGTCGCGCCAGGGTCTTCTCAGGGGTGTGCCGGATATGCCCGCGGTGTCCGGTCCCGCTAGGGTGTCTCCGTGATCCCCCTCGCGACCGGTGCCTACTCCGCGGCCTCCGTGATCCTCGAGCTCCTCGGCTGGGTCGCCGCGGTCGCCTCACGGGTGCCCGGCCGGGTCGGGGTGCTCGCGGGCGAGCTGCGCGAGACCGCGGTCGAGTGGGGGCTCCCGGTCGGCGAGGTGTCCGACCTCTATGCCGCCTTCCCCGTGCGCCTCGCGCTCGCCGTCGGCGCCGTCGCGCTCGTGTGCGCGATCGTCGCCCTGGTCCACGGGCTGAGCGCGCGTCAGCGCGCCGAAGGTCCCGCCGAGGCGACGCGCGTCAGCGGCCGCTGAGCAGCGGCACGACCTCCCGCCCCAGGAAGCGGACGAACCCCTCGACGTCCGGCTCGTCGGCGGTCGGCTGGACCGCGACGGCCGTCGCACCCGCGTCGGCCAGCGCCTGGACCGCCGCGGCGATCGTCGCCGCGTCCCCGCCCGCGCCGATGCCCTGACCCGCTTCCTTGCCCCACAGCGGCACCTCGCGGTCGACGCGCTCCTGCGCATCCGGCCCGGTCGCCGCGATGAGCGTCGCGTGAACGTCGAGGTCGCTCCCGGCGCTGGCCCTGTCCCCTCCCCTGCCTGCTCGAGCCGCCGCGGCTGCCGCCCGCACGTCGTCCGGGGTGAGCGCGTTCGCGAGGATCAGGCCGTCGCCCAGCTCGCCCGCCAGCGCGAGCGACCGCGGGCCGACGCCGCCGAGCCACAGCGGGACGGGCTCCGTGGGAGGCCAGTCGAGCCGCACGGCGTCGAGCGTGACGTACCGCCCCGCCGTCGTGACCTCCTCGCCCGCGAGCAGGCTCCGCAGCGCCGTGGCGTGCTCGCGGAGCAGCGTCAGCGGCGACGCGACGCGGACGCCGGCCTGCCCCATCCACTCCTGGACCCCGTGACCCACGCCCGCGACGAGCCGCCCGGGGAACAGCCGGGCGAGCGTCGCGACCTCCATCGCGGTGATCGCCGTGCTGCGCAGCGGGGCGGGCATGAGCCCGATGCCGACGCGCACCCGCTCGGTCCAGGCGAGCGCTGCGGCCGCCGACGCGAGGCCCGACTGCTTGAAGCAGTCCTCCCACACCCAGAGGTCGTCGAGGCCCGCCTCCTCGGCGGTCGTGGCGAGCCGCCGCAGGCTCTCCGGCGCGTGGGTGGGCACGAACGCGATACCGAGCCGTGGTGTCGTCATCCCGTCATCGTGCCGGGTGCCACCGACACTCAGCCGTCGCGGCGGTGCGCGCGTGACCTCCCCTGGGCGGGTCGCCGTGAGAGCTCGTCGGACCGCGCCAGGAAGGCGAGCTGGGCCGCGACGGACTGCCGCGCCGCGTCGCGGACCGACGGGTCGACGTCGGCGTAGACGCGCGCGACCACCCGCTCCACCGCGTCGTCCGCACCCGCGGCCAGCCCGAGCGCGTCGAGCGCCGCCCGGACCTGGGCGAGGCGCTCGAGCCGGTGCCCGCGGTACGCGCGCACCCGATCCGCGAGGTCGGCGACGACCGGCCCGTGACCGGGGAGGCCCGTCGCCCGACCTGTCCCCGCGGACGCGACCGCCTCGATCGCGTCGAGGCTCGCGAGGTACGCCCCGAGCGAGCCGTCGGGCTGCGAGATCACCGTCGTGCCGGTCCCGAGCACCGTGTCCCCGGTGAGGACCGTCGGGCACGACGGCGACCCCGTCGCGTCCCCAGGGCGCGTGCCGCCTCCGGCGAGGTCGTCGGCCGGGGCGAGCGGGCCGTCGTCGGGCAGCACGAGGCAGACCGAGTCGGCGGTGTGGCCCGGGGTGGCGAGGACGACGACGCGCAGCCCGGCGGCCTCGATCACCTCGCCGTCGCGGAGTGGCTCGCCGCCGTGGCAGTGCGCCGCGTCGGCGGCGCGCACCGGCGCCCCGATGCGATCGCGCAGCCCGGGAGCCCCGGCCGTGTGGTCGGCGTGGCGATGCGTGACGAGCACGAGCTCGACGGGCCCGGCCGCGGCGAGCGCGTCGAGGTGCGCGGCGTCGTCGGGTCCCGGGTCCACGACGACGCACGTCGCCGACCCCGGCGCGCGCAGCACGTACGAGCGCGTGCCGTCGAGCGTCATCGGGCCCGGGTTGTCGGCGCGCAGCACCGCGGCGAGCCGGGTGACGGGCGTGGGCACGGTCATCGTGGACGCGTCTCAGGCGCGGTGCCGCAGGACCGTCGGGCGGCCCTCGTCGTCCCACTGGGAGAAGCGGGCGTCGATCAGCGGGCCGACGAGGCCGTACGTCTCCCACGTGTCCGGCACGCGGTACACGTCCTCGGGCTCGCCGTCGCCGGGGCTCACCGCGTCGACGTAGTCCTCCAGGTAGAGGCCGCCGTCGTCCTCGTCCTCGTCGTCGCCCGCGTAGTACGCGCTCGCGAACGCCGCGGCGACGTCGTCGAGGTCCTCGTCGACGAGCCTGCCGTCGCACGCGTCGAGCACGAACGCTCCGGGCGTCGTCCTCCGGTCGCGCAGCGCGGCGAGCTCGTCCGCGGCGTCGTCGGCGAGCTCCTTGGAGACGTGCCCACCGAGCACCGCCCACGCGAGGAACATGCCGATGTGCGTCGCGCCCGCCGCGGGCCCGGCGTCGGGCGGGTAGCCCTCACCCTCGGAGTGCCAGGCCACGTCGTCGAGCTTCGTCGTCATGCGCGCGACGCTACCCCCTCCCGCCGAACACGACATGAGGGTCGATATCCCGTGGATGGCGACCCTCATGTCGTGTTCGATCGCGTGCCGGGTCGTGTTCGGCAGTGAGGCGCGGGTGGGGGGCGACGGGCGGTCGGCGGGTCAGGCCGCCGGGTCGCCGGCGAGAGCGTCCGCGAGGAGCTCGAGCGTGCGCGCGCGGCCCGGCGTGGAGTCCAGCGCCTCGTCCGCGCGCGACGCGGCGACGGGGACGACCATCACCTCGTCGACGCCGTGGCGCTCGGCGAGCCGGCGGACCTCGGCCGCGGCGTCGTCGGGCGTCCCGACGGCCCAGCGGCGCAGGCTGTCCTCGACCATCTGCCCGGCCGCACCGTCGAGGGGCGCCGACTGGGCCTCCTCCACGGTCTCCAGCGCCGTGAGCGGCTGACCGGTGCGCAGCCGCGACATCATGCGCGCCTGCGGGAGCGCGCGGGCCCGGGCCTCGTCGTCGGTCTCGGCGACGACGGCGTTGACCGTGAGGAACGTGCGCGGCTCGGGGAACGCCTCGCTCGGGCGGTAGCCCTCGCGGTACAGGGCGAGGATCTCGTCGATGCCCTGCCCGGAGAAGTGGTTCGCGAACACGTAGGGCAGCCCGAGCTCGGCCGCGAGGCGCGCGGAGTAGTCGCTCGACCCGAGCAGCCAGACGGTCGGTGCGCCGTCGGCGGCGGGGGTCGCGCGCACGTCGTACACCTGGCCGCTCGTGAGGCGCAGGGTCGCGCCCTGGGGGCTCATGAGCGCGAGGATGTCGGTCACGTGCTGGGGGAACCGGTCGACGTCGGCCGTCGGGCCGGTGATGCGCAGGAGCTGCGTGACGACGGGGTCGGAGCCCGGCGCACGACCGATCCCCAGGTCGACGCGCCCGGGGGCGATCGCCTCGAGCGCCGCGAACTGCTCCGCGACGACGAGCGGCGCGTGGTTGGGGAGCATGACCCCGCCCGAGCCGACCCGGATGCGGTCCGTGACCGACGCCGCCGCGGCGATCATCACGGGCGGCGTCGACGCCGCGACCGCGGGCATGTTGTGGTGCTCGGCGAACCAGTACCGCTCGTACCCGAGCCGGTCCGCGAGGCGGACCAGGTCGAGCGACGCCCGCACCGCCTGGGTGCTGGACTGGCCCGAGCGGACGGGCACGAGGTCGAGGACGGACAGGCGGGGGGTCTGGGTGCTCACCCTGGTGCCAACCGGCGACCCCCGAGCCTCATTCCCCCGGAGCGCACGGAGGGCTGACCGGGTGGGAGCGGCGTGCGCAGGCCGCTCGCGCGGTGGACCGGACTCGTGACGGCCGTGCGGACCGCGTCCTCGGAGCCGACGACGCGCACGAACGTCTGCGCGCGCGTCACCGCCGTGTAGAGCAGCTCGCGCGTGAGCAGCGGCGACGTGGCGGGCGGCAGGACGAGCGTGACGCGGTCGAACTGGCTGCCCTGCGCGCGGTGGACCGTCATGGCGTGCACGGTCTCCACGGGCGGGAGGCGGTGGGTGCGCACCCGCAGCGGGGCGCGCGGGTCGCCGAACACGGCGACGACGCCGGCGCCCCCGGGTTCTGCGACGAGCACGCCGGTGTCGCCGTTGTAGAGGCCGACCTCGGCGTCGTTCGTCGTGACGAGCAGCGGTCGGCCGGCGACCCACGGCGTGTCGGTCGCGTGGTGGCCCGTGGCCTCCTCGACCCACGCCTCGACCTGCGCCGCCCACCGGCCCCGACCCGCGGGTCCGCGCCGGTGCGCGACCATGACGCGGTGCTGGGCGAGCGCGTCCAGGGCCGCGGCGGCGTCGCCTGCGCGGGCCGCCTCGACGAGCGCCGTGCCCGCCGTGACGGCGTCGGCGCGCACGGCGGCGAGCACCGCGTCGTCCGGGACGTCGTCGGGCGTCTCGAGGAACTCCACCGAGCCGTGGCCCGCGCGTAGGAGCGCGAGCGTCGCCTCCCCGTCCCCGGTCCTGATCGCGGCCGCGAGCGGCAGGATCTCGGAGTCGCGGTCCTGGCGGTGGACGGTGCGCAGCCGCACGACGCCGTTGCCCAGCACGGCGCGGTCGTCCACCTCGCCGTCGGCGGGCGGCGGGGACTCGGCGAGCGCGGCGGGGGGCCGGGCGCCCACCCCCGCCCCCCGGGGCGGGGGGGGGGGCGACCCCGGGGGGGGGGGGGGGGGGGGCCCGGGCCGCGGGCGCGGGGGGCGGCCCCCCCCCCGCGGCCCCCCGCCGCGGGCGGGGCGACCGGCTCCCGGTGCACGAGGTCCCCGAGCACGGCACCCGCCTCCACGGACGCGAGCTGGTCGGGGTCGCCGACGAGCACGAGCCGTGCGTCGGGCCGCAGCGCCTCGAGCAGCCGCGCCATGAGCGGCAGCGCGACCATCGACGTCTCGTCCACGACCACCACGTCGTGCGGCAGGTGGTGGTGCGCGTCGTGCCGGAACCGGGTGCTGCTGCCCGGCCGGAAGCCGAGAAGACGGTGCAGCGTCGTCGCGACGGGGGCGCCGACGCGCTCGCGGTCGGCCGGGTCGCCGAACCCGGCGACGACCTCGCGCACGGCCTCCTGGAGGCGCGCGGCAGCTTTGCCCGTGGGCGCGGCGAGCGCCACGCGCAGCGCGGCGCCGGAGGCCCGGCCCGGTCCCGCGGGGCCCGGGGCGGGCGGCGTCGCGCCGGTGCCCGGACGCGCGGGCGACGACGGGGCGCCGACCCCGGTGACGGCGGATGACGAGGACGGGAGCGCGGCGTCGTGCAGGACGGCGAGCAGCCGCGCGACCGTCGTCGTCTTGCCCGTGCCCGGGCCACCCGTGAGCACGGTGAGCCGGCGCGTCGCGGCGTGCGCGGCGGCGAGCCGCTGCCGGGTGTCGTCCGCGGCGGGGAAGAGGCGGGACAGCGCGGTGTCGAGGCGGTCGGGGTCCACGGGCAGGTCGTCCGCGGCGAGCCGGCCGTCGACGTCGTGCCGGACCGCGAGCTCGTCGCGCCAGTACCGGTCGAGGTAGAGGGCGCCTCCCACCCAGCGCGCGGGGCGGTCGTCCGGCCCGTCGACGCCCGTCGCGACGAGGGGACTGCGCGCGACGGCTGACGCCCACGCTGCCCGGTCCGGCCAGGGCAGGTCCGTGGCGTCGGTGCGCGCCGCCTCCTCGTCCTCGGGCAGCTCGAGCGACCCGAGGTCGTCCAGGCGCACGCACACCGACCCGCTGCGCACCGCGCGCACGGCGAGCGCCACGGCGAGCAGCACGTCGTCGTCGTGCTCGCCCGTGAGCCGCCCGAGCCGCAGCGCGACGCGCAGGTCGGCCGCGGAGACGACGCGCGCCGCATTGAACGCGGCGAGCCACGGGCGGACGCCGACAGCGAGGCGCGGGTCACCCTCGTCCACGGGGGGAGTCGGCGACGCGGCCGTCGCGGCGAGAGGGGTCGTGGTCATGCGCGACCTCCGTCGAGCAGGGCGGACAGGGCGACGACGAGCCCTGGCGGCGGCGTCCAGGCGACGACGCCGTACGGCGCGCCGTCGGGACCGGTGGGGGTTTCCGGGCCGGCCATGCCGCGCACGAACAGGTACGCGCCGCCCGCGAGGTCGCGGTCGGGGTCGTAGCCGCGCACGCGCCAGCGCAGGTAGCGGTGCAGCGCGACGAGGTAGAGCACGAGCTGGAGGGGGTAGTGCGAGGCGAGCATCGCGTCGCGCGTCGCGTCCGGGTGGTAGTCGCCGACGGCGAGCGGCACGCCGGGCGGGCCGACGCGGTTGGTCTTGTAGTCGACGACGAGGTACCGCCGGCGGCCGGCGGGGTCGGGTCGACCGTCCGGGCCGGCGACGGGAACGCGCAGCACCGCGTCGATCGAGCCGGTGAGGTACCCCCGCAGCGGGACCCCGCCGGCGCCGCCTGCCGTCCCGCTCTCGTCGGCCAGCGCCGCGAGCAGGTCGGGGTAGCGGGCGAACGCGTCGTCGGTGGGCAGGTGGGCGCGCAGGACGTCGGCGAGGTCGCGCAACGTCGAGGGCCGGACGCCCTCGGTCTCGTCGCCGCCCGCGAGCGGGAGCTCGAACTCGAGCTCGGGCAGCCGGTCGCGCGGGTCGACGTCGGCGAGGGTGAGCCCGCCCGCGATCGGCCCGAGCGGGGTGCGCAGCGACAGGCCCAGCGCCGCGGCGAGCGACACGGGCTCCACGCCGGGCACGCGGACCGTCGCTGCCTGGGCGCACCGGGCGCGGACCTCGGCGTCGAGGTCGTCGGCGGCCGTGTCGACGTACTCGAGGATCTCGTGCACCAGGGTGCCGAACGCGGTGCCCCCCGGCTGCCCCTCGTAGGGCGAGGGGACGTCGGCACCGGGATGGGTGACCGGAACCCCGGTCGGCACGGCGCCGGTCTCGTCGGCGTCCGGCGACTCCTCCGGCTCGTCCTGGATGCCCGGGTCCTCCGGCTCGCTCTCGATCCCGCCGACCGGCCCGTGGTGCGCCGCCGCCGTGAGCGCCGAGTACGACGCGCGTCGCCACTCGCGGTCCGGAAGGTGCGCGGTGGTCGCGAGCGCGAGGTCCGAGGCCGTCCGGCGTCCGGGGGACCAGCGGACGCCCTGGGGCCGGCTCTCGACCTGCTCGACGACGACCGTCCCGCCCGAGCGCGCGGCGAGCGCCTCGAACGCGGACCGGACGGCGTCGTCGCGCATCGCGTCGGGCCGGGCGTGGCGGCCGGGCTCCCCACCGAGCATCCGGTCCGCGAGGACCAGCCGCGTGAGCGGGCCGGACCCGGTGCTGCGCTTGGTCGGGGTCCAGTGCACGACGACCTGGTGCCGGGCGCGCGTGAGCGCGACGTACAGCAGGCGCAGGTCCTCACCCAGCTCCTCGTCGCGCCAACGCGCCTTGGCGTCCACGAACCCGGGGGAGCCGACCCCGCCCAGGTGCAGGACGCGCTGCCCGTGGTCGTCGTGGAACGCGAACAGCTCCTGGTCGTCCGACTCGAACCGCTCCCAGCCGAACGGGACGTAGACGACGCCGAACTCCAGGCCCTTCGCGGCGTGCACGGTGACGACCTGGACGGCGGCGGCGTCCGTCTCGAGGCGCCGGGTGCGCTCGTCGGTGAAGACGGTGCCGACCTCGGCGATCCGAGCGCGCAGCCACGCCGTGAGGGCGGCCGTGCCGAGCCCGTCGGTGACGGCGGCCTCGTGGAGCGCCTGCGTGACGTGGCGCAGGTCGGTGAGGTAGCGCTCGCCGTCGATCCGGGCCATGACCCGCGCGGTCGCACCTCCCCGGGCGGCGACCTCCGCGACCGCGGCCACGCCGCGGTCCGTGAGCAGGCGCGCCCAGGTTCGGACGGTGTCGCCGAGCTCGTCGTGGTCGGCGTCCCCGGCCGTCGCGAGCCGCTGCGCGTCCCAGCCCACGAACGGCGTGAGGGCGAGCGCCGTCGCGCGGCGGTGCAGGCCGGGTTGCTCCAGCGCGGCGAGCAGCGTGAGCCAGTCCTGGGCGGCTGCCGAGCCGAACACGCTCGACGGTCCCGACACCACCGCAGGGACGCCCAGCGCGACGAGCGCCGAGCGCACCGCCTCGGCCTGCGCGTTCGTCCGGGTGAGCACCGCGACGTCGCGCGGCTCGAGCGGCCGCCATCGACCGGTGCCGCCGCCCGCGTCGCCGCCTGCTGCCGCGAGCCCGTCGTCGCGCACGCGGTCGCCGCCGCCGTCCGCGGTCCCGAGGCGGCCCGCGACGTCCGCGGCCACGTCCTGCGCGAGCAGGCTGCGGGCGTCGGGCGCCGACGGCGCCGACGACCCCCCGAGGCGGTAGGCCCGCCGCGTGACCTGCCGCAGCCGCACCGGCGCGCCGCCGGAGAAGCGCGGCTCGGGGTGAGCCGCGTCGACGGGCCGGACCACGATGCGCGGGTCGCCCAGCGCCGTCTCGCCCAGGAGTGCGTGCAGGCCCGCGAGGAGCGGGCCGTCGCTGCGCCAGCTCGTGCTGAGCGTCGCGGTGTCCGCCGCGTCCTCGACCGCGCGCAGGTACGTCACGACGTCCGCGCCGCGGAACGCGTAGATCGCCTGCTTGGGATCGCCGATGAGCACCAGCGTGCGGCACTCCTCGGGATGCCCGTGGAACGCCGTGCGCAGGATCTCCCACTGCTCGGGGTCGGTGTCCTGGAACTCGTCCACCATGACGACGCGGAACCGCGACCGGACCCGCTGCGCCGCCGTCGCGCCGTGCTCCGGGTCCGTCAGCGCGCGGCGCAGCAGGACGAGCAGGTCGTCGTAGTCGAGCAGGTGCATCGCGCGCTTGCGCGCCTCGACCTCGCGGCGTGCGGCGACCGCGGCCTCGTACCGCGCCGCGGCCACCGACCCCTCGGCCGCGTCCGACGGCGCGACCACCGCCCCGTGGTCGCTCACCGCCGCACGGGCGACGTCGCGCACGTCGCGCGGCGAGAGGATCGGCTCCGGCTCGTCCGCGAACCTCCGCACGTACAGGTCGTCCGTGACCTCTTCGACGAGGTCCGCGACGTCGGGCAGGAAGCCCGTCGCGAGGTCGACGTCCGCCGCCGTCCCCAGCGCGGTGAGCATCTGCTGGCAGAAGCCGTGCGTCGTCGTGATGGTCGCGGCGTCGAGCTGGGACAGCGCGACGCGCAGACGCTCGCGGCGCAGGTCGAGCTCGGCGTCGTCGACCGCGGCGAGGAACGCGACGAGGGGCTCCGGGTCGTCCGCGGGAGCGGGCCCGCGCAGCGCGCGCTCGGTCGCGACGAGGCGCTCGCGGACGCGGTCGCGCAGCTCCGACGTCGCGGCGCGGCCGAAGGTCACGAGCATGATCTCCGGCAGGGCGGCCACGCCCTCGGCGACGTACCGCGTCGTGAGGGTCGCGATCGTGTGGGTCTTGCCGGTGCCGGCGCTCGCCTCGAGCACGACCGTCCCGCTCGGCAGCTCGCCGAACGGGTCGAAGCGCCGCGGCGTGCCGCTCGTCGTCACGTCGCCCCCGTGCGGGGCGGCGCCGTCGGTCGCGGTCCGGGACGTCGCGCCGTTCACCGGGCACCTCGCAGCTCGTTCTCCAGCAGGGGCTCCCACACGCGGCGCGCGAGCGCGCCGAGGCGGGTCGGGTCGTCGGGGAATCGGCCCAGGTCGGCCGTGGTGGCGAGCCCGGCGACGTCGGGCAGGGCCGGGTTCTGGCCCCAGGCGAGGACGACGTACGGGTCCTTGCGCTCGAAGCCCTTGTTCCACGCCCAGCCCGCGCGCATCAGGGCGTCGCGCGCGTCGCTCGTGCTCCGTTCCTCGGTGTAGCGCAGCGACACCTCGGGGAGCACCGGCAGCGGCTCGCGCGCCGCCTCGTCGCGCAGCGCCACGAGGTCGGCGAGGACCCGCGTCGCCGTGTCGCGGTCCGGCGGCGTGAGCGTCGACCAGGCGACGCCCGGCCCCCGGGACGAGCGGCCGATCGCGACGGCGTCCCACCGGCGCCCGGGGTCGCTCGCCGTGAGCGCGAGCGCCTGGACCCAGGCGCGCAGCCGGTGCTTGGGCCCGAGGCGGGAGTACTCGGTGCGCACGACGCGCGCGCCGTGCACGCCGGGGACGCTCCCGACGAGGGTGCGGCCGTCGGGCAGCACGGCGCGGACGTCGACCGTCTCGGCCGAGCTCAGCACGTCCTGGCTCACCGGGCGGCCGGCGGCGAGGTCGGCCTCGCGCGCGGCCTCCACGGCGGTGACACGCAGCGGGCCGACGGCACGGATCACCTCCTGCAACGCCGAGCGTCCCAGCTCGCGTGGCGGGACCTGGCCCCGGCGCCACTCGGCCTGCATCGCCCGGTTCGGGTCGACGCCGGAGAGCGCGGCCCGCAGCACGCGGTCGCCCACGCCCCAGCCGGAGAGCCCGGTAAGCGCGAGCGGGAGGCGGTCCTCGACGTCGTCCTCCTCCAGCACGAGGCCCACGTCGAGCGTGTGCTGGGCGAACCACCTCGGCGCGTTCTCCAGCAGTCGGACCAGGTCGTCGAGCTCGACGTCGGCGCGGAACCCCGGCGCCGTGGCCGGGTCCTCTTCCTCCGTCCGACCGCTCGCTGCGCCGACGGGCAGCGAGAGCGGTGCTCCGACGAGGGCCCCGACCGGCTCACGCTTCTCGCGTGCGCGTCGGGCGCCGGCGAGCGCGGCGTCGTCGTGGCTGAACGGCCCGGGCACGCCCAGGGCACCCGGGACGAAGTTGCGCTCGTCCACGGTCTGGAGCGGGTGCTGCACGACCACGTGCTCGCGCGCCGGGCGGCCGTCGACGGTCGTCGCCACGCGGTCGAGCGCGTCGAGCAGCTCCGCGACGGGGACCGCCGGCGGCCGGACGGCACCCGTGCGCTCGTCGGCGCCCGTGTGCACGACGACGAGGTGGTCGCCCGCCGCGGCGACGGCGTCGAGGAAGATCTGCCGGTCCTCGCTGCGCGCGTCGCGCTCGCCGATCTCCGGGTGCCGCGCGAGCAGGTCGTCGCCCGCGGGCGCCGCGGTGCGGGGGAACACGCCGTCATCGAGGCCCAGGAGGCACACGACCCGGTGCGGCACCGAGCGCATCGGCTCGAGCGAGCACACGGTGAGCGCGCCCGTGCGGAAGCCTGCGCGCGTCGGGCGACCCGCGAGGCGGTCGTCGAGCAGCGCGCGCACGTCCGCGAGCCGCAGCGCGACCCCGCCGTGCGCGGCGCCCGCCGCGCGGACGTCGCCCAGCACGCGGCGCGCGGAGCCGATCTGCCACGCCTCCGTGGGCGGCGCCTCGGCGAGCAGCGTGAGCGCGCGGTCGAGCGCGTCGAGCCAGTGCGCGAGCGGGTGCACCCCGTCGAGCGCGCGCAGCGTCTCCGTCAGCCGGGCGACGAGCTCCGCGAGGCGGCCCGCGAGGTCGACGTCCGTCGAGCCGACGTCGTCGAGCGGCAGCGCCGGTCCGACGAACCGCGCGTCCTCGTCGGCCATCGCCGCGCCGAGCAGGAGGCGGTCGAGCGCCGCGTCCCACGTGCCCTGCCGCACGTGCCCGTCGATCCCGAACCGCGCGCGCCGCTCGCCGTCCTCGCCCCAGTGCACGCCCGCCTCGACGGCCCACTGGCGCAGGCGGTCGACGTCGTCGTCGGAGAACCGGAACCGGCGACGCACCGGCGCGCTCGCGGCGAGGTCGAGCACCTCCGACGCCGTGACGCGGCCGTCGGCGAGGCGCAGCAGCGTGGCGAGCAGCGCGAGCACGGGGTTGGTCGTCCCGGCGCCGCGGTCGGCGAGGCTGACCCGCAGGCGCTGGCCGGGGTGCGCGTCCTCGCCGAGCTCGGGGACCGCGCCGAACGTCGCCGTGACGAGGGGTGCGAACGTCTCGACGTCGGGGCACAGCACGATGACGTCGCGCGCCTGGAGCGTCGGGTCGGCGGAGAACAGCCCGACGAGCGTCTCCCGCAGCACCTCGACCTGCCGCGCCCTGCCGTGGCACGCGAGCACCTGGACCGACCGGTCGGCGGGGTCGACGACGTGGGTCCCGTCCGGCGTGTCCGTGCGGAGAGCGCCCTGCAGCGCGCCGAGCAGAGTCGGCGGGGTGGGTGCGGCCTCGTGCCGGGTCTCGTGCACCGCGCCGCCCCCGGTGAGCCGGAGCTGCAGCTCGACCGCGTCGCGACCGGTCGACGCGAGGAACGGGTGCCGGGCGAGCGTGGGCAGGTCCGCGCGACGTCGGGTGCCCGCGTCGTCCGGGGCGCTGTCGTCGGCGAGGTCGTCGCTCGTGGCGGGGCCGCCGTCGTAGGCCGCGACCTTGTCCCACAGCGCGGGCGACGGGTGCACGAGCCACAGGTGGACGTCGCGGTGCTCGGCGAGCGCTCGCAGGACCCGCAGCTCGTCCTCGGGCAGCCGCGTCGGGCCGAACACGGACAGCCGCGGCGGGAGGTCGACGGACGCGGGGTCGGCGCGCAGCGCGGCGACCGCCTCCTCCACGCGCCGCGCCGGGTCCGTGGCCGGCACGCGGTCGACCAGGCGGCGCCAGAGCTCGGGCTGCCACGCGAGGTCGTCCGGGGTGTCGCCGCTCTCGTCGACCGGCGACGGGGCCGACCATGCGAGCACGACCTCGGGCCGCTGCCGCGCGTAGTCGACGAGCAGGTCCGCGAGCCGGCGCGCGAGCGTCAGGCGCCGCCCCCGGCGCACCTCGTCGCCCGGGCCGCCGACGTACCGCGCGAGCGGCGCCGCCCACGGCTCGGCCAGGTGCGCGTCGAGCACCTCGAGCACGGACCAGGCGAGGCGCTCGGGACGCCACGGGTCGTCGTCGGGGTCGAGGTCGGTGAGGTCCGCGACGACCTGCTCGACGAGCCGGCGCGGCCCGCGGAAGTCGACGTTCGCGCAGATGCCCGACGTCTCGCCCGCGCCCAGGTGGTGCGACAGCCGCTGCGCGAGCCACCGCTCCACCCCGCGGGTCGGGACCGCCACGACGTCGGGCGTGAACGGGTCCTCCGGCGCCTCGGCGAGCACGGCGGCGAGCGGCGCCACGAGCGCCTCGGCACGCTCGGAGCGGTGCACGTGCAGCAAGGGGACCCCTGTCGGTGGTGGCGGACCGGTCGTCGCACCCTGCCGGTCGGCCGGGCGCTACGAGGAATCTACGAGGTGCGTCCCACACCGTCGAACCGCCGTCCACACAGGTTGCCAGGGACTACGGTGTCGGGACCGTGATCTTGCGGGACGGGTCCGAGCGCCCGCGCGACGGAGGGTGCCCGATGAGAGCGACGAGTTCCGAGGACGTCTGTTGGACGGTCGCTGACGGCGCCGCCCCGGGGACGGTCACCACCGTGTGCCGGGAGGCGCTCGTCGTGCTGCGCGACCGGATCGTCACCCTCCAGGTCGACCTGTGCTCCGACGATCCGTGGCCACCGGACGTGGTCGAGTCCGTGCAGGCTCTGGACGCGCTGCGGTACGCCCGGCGCGGCCGTCTCATGCGGTGGCTCGGGAGCGGACCGTCGATCTCGCTCGACCTCGACCCGCGCGACGACCACGAGTTCGGCCTGGCCCTGGACGTCGCCCCGTACACGATCTGCGGATCAGGGCTCGACGAGCGCGGACGGCTGCTCTGGGACGTGAACGACACCGGGACGTCGGTGACGTTCTCGCTGCTGCCGCACGAGCTGGACGACCTTCGGGTTCGCGTCGAGTCGTCGGGGGGAAGTCGGGAGGAGATGGTCGTCCTGGGCGAACGTACCGACTGAGCGCACCCGACCGAGGGACGCACCCCGGAGTGCGTCGCTCGCCGGGACGTGCGTCATTCGACGGCCGGCGCCGCGCGCCGCGCGAGGAACACCCACTCGCGGCCCGGGCGGTCGGGCGCGTCGCGGACGTCCACGAGCTCGAACCCGCACGCGACGAGCGACGCCCCGACCTCGTCGCGCTCCCGGAAGCGCAGTGTCGAGTCCGAGTGCAGCTCGGTGCCGTCGGGCAGCACGGTCGTGTCGTGGAAGGACACGAACGGGAGCGACACGTCGGTGAGGTCGGTCCAGGACTCGACCGGCCCGACGTCGGGCACGTCCACGCGCACGGTCGTCGCCTCGCGGACCCAGCCCTCCCAGGCCCGGCGCGCGGGGTCGCGCGTCTCGAGGACCAGCCACCCGCCCGGCACCAGCGCGGAGCGGACGCCGCGCAGCGTCGCGGTCCACGCGTCGTCGGTGACGAACACCTGCGCGACGTTCGCCGTCATCGTCGCGAGGTCCACCTGGAGCGGCGGGAGCGCCGACGCGTCGCCGTGCAGCCAGCGCACGCGGTCGGCCCCCGGCTTGGAGCGCGCGACGTCGAGCGACGCGCCCGCCGGGTCCACGCCGACCACGTCGATCCCGCGCTGCGCCAGGAGGCACGCGAACGTCCCGGTGCCGCACCCGACGTCGAGCACGCGCCGTGCGCCGAGCTCGTCGACGATCGCGACGTAGGCGTCGAGGTCGCTGCGGTCGGGGTCGAGCGGGTCGTAGAGAGCGGCGAGGCGGGGGTCGTCGAAGATCGCGTCGGGCACCGGACGACCGTAGGCGGGGTCGCCGCGGCGAGCCAGGTCTTTCGAGCGGGCAGGGGTCAGGCGTTGAGTGCCTGCTCCACGTCCTCGATCACGTCGAGCGGGTCCTCGAGGCCCACGGACAGGCGCACGGTCGTCTCCGCGATCCCGACGGCGGCGCGGCCCTCGGGGCCGAGCTTGCGGTGCGTCGTCGTGGCCGGGTGCGTGACGAGGGACTTCGCGTCGCCGAGGTTGTTGGAGATGTCGACGACCTGGAGCGCGTCGAGGAACGTGAACGCGCGCTTCTTCGCCGTCTCGGGGTCGGTGCCCTCGGGGACGGCGAGGTCGAACGTCACGACCGTCCCGCCGCCGCTCTGCTGCGACTGCGCGAGCTCGCGCTGCGGGTGCGACGCCAGGAACGGGTACCGCACGCGGCCGATCCCCGGGAGCTGCTCGAGAGCCTCGGCGACCTGGGCCGCGGCGGCGTTCTGCGCGGCGACGCGCACGGGCAGCGTCTCGAGGCCCTTGAGCAGGACCCACGCGTTGAACGCCGAGAGCGACGGGCCCGTGTTGCGGATGAACGTCTGGACGGGTCCGTTGACGTACTCCTCGGTCCCGAGGATCGCGCCGCCGAGCACGCGGCCCTGGCCGTCGATGTGCTTGGTCGCCGAGTACACGACGACGTCCGCCCCGAGCTCGAGCGGCTTCTGGAGCAGCGGCGTCGCGAACACGTTGTCGAGCACGACGACCGCGCCGGCGGCGTGCGCGAGCTCGCTCACGCGCCGCGCGTCGACGATGTCTTGCATGGGGTTGGACGGCGTCTCGAAGAACACGACGTCCGCGGGGGTGGACAGGGCCTCCTCCCACTGGGAGAGCACGTGGCCGTCGACGTAGTCCGTCCGCACGCCCCACTTGGCGAAGATCTCGTCGAAGATGACGATGCTCGACCCGAACAGCGCACGGGCCGCGACGATCCGGGACCCGGAGCCCACGAGCGCGGCGAGCGACGTGAACACCGCGGACATGCCGGACGCCGTCGCGTAGCAGGCCTCGGCACCCTCCAGGAGGCGCAGGCGCTCCTCGAACGCGTGCACCGTCGGGTTGCCGTAGCGCGAGTAGACGAACCGGTCGAGCTCGCCCTTGAACGCGGCCTCGGCGTCGGCGGCGCGGTCGTACGTGTAGCCCTGCGTGAGGAACAGCGCCTCGGAGGTCTCCTGGAACTCCGTGCGGTGGTGCCCGCCGCGCACGGCGAGCGTCGCGGGGCGTGCGCTCGCGGGCAGGGGCTTGCGGCCGGAGCCGCCGGGCACGCTCCCGGGCTGCGCGGCGCTCACCGGGCGGCCTCGTCGTAGGTCGTGGTGGGCAGGCCGCGGACCTTCCAGCCCTCGACGTCGCGCAGGCCCGAGAAGCCCTGTGCGCCTTCGAAGCCCTCGAGCACGTTGTACGACGGCCCGAGCCCGGCGGCCGTGGCCGCGCGCGCCGCGCCGATCGAGCGCTGGCCCGAGCGGCACAGGAACACGACGGGACGCTCGTCGCCGGGGGTGAGGCCCGCCTCGACGAGCTGGTCCACGAAGCGCGGGTTGGGTCCAGCCGGGGTCACCCACTCGTCGAACACGACGTCGCGGTCCAGGTCCGTGGCGTCGGGCACGCCGATGGTGCGCCACTCGCCCTCGGTGCGGACGTCGACGAGCACCGCGCGCTCGTCGCTCGTCAGCAGGTCCCACGCCTGCTGGGGGGTGATGTCGCCGGCGTAGCCGACGGCGGGTCGCGCGTCGGGCACCGCCGACCTGGATGCCGATTGCTGCTGGGACTGGTCGCTCATGAGTCCTCCTCCATCGATCGTGGCAGTAGCACCCTGCGCCCGGCCGCCTCGCGACGGACCGGGGGGTTGCTGCGGCGTCGACGTGCCACGTCACTCGGCCGCTCCGGATGGTTGCTCGGGATCGTACGCCACCCGTCCGACGCGCGGAACGCCCGTCTCGCCGAGCGGCCCGCAGGCGGGGTGCCCGACGTCGGACGGTCGCGCTAGCGTGGCCGCGCGGCCGGGCGGGGGTCCCGGCGGGCAGGGGGAGCGATGCGGATCGCACGAGGACGTGCGGTGGGTGCGGCCGTGGTCGCCGGAGCGGTCGCGGCGGGTGCCGCCCTGCTGTGGACGGAGCCCCAGGGCGAGGAGCCCCCGCGGGCGGTGGCCGAGGTGGACGTCGTGCGGGCCGACCCCGGGCTGCCCGCCGAGCGGCCGCGGGTCGTCCAGGTCCAACCCGACGAGGACCTCGTCCCGCCCCGCCCCTCCCGCACGGCGCTCGACGCGGCGACGGGCGAGCCGATCGACCTCGCGGACCTCGGCGCCGGGGGGTACGAGGGCTGGTGGAGCTCGGACGGCAACGGCGAGGCGTGCGACGCCTACGCCGACGCGCACCCGGAGGTCGTGCTGGCGAGCACGCGCACCGGTGAGGTCGTCGAGGCCCACACGAACGGCGCGCGGCTCCAGCGCCCGCCGCGGACGCCACCGGGAGACCCGGCCGGGTGGCCGCCCGACTCCGTCGTCGTGCTCGACGCGCGCACCGGGGCGGTGCTCGATGCGTTCGAGGTCGACGTGTCCGGGTGGCGCCTCGACCTGCCCGAGGAGTGTGTCCCGCCATCCGAGACGCCCTGACCACCGGTTGACACGGCGCGCCCGCGCGCACATCCTGGGACACAGGTCATGAGTGCCAGCGTGAAACCCCGGTTTGCTGGCCGGCAACCCTCCTCTCGCGGCGGGGTGCCCCGGGTGACGACCAGGCCGTACGCCGACCGGCGCGCGGCAAGCGCGGGGATCACCGTCCCCGGACCGCCCTCGGAGGACTGTGCCATGACTGCTCTCGCCGACGTCTCGTGTCCGACCGAGGTCTCGGAAGCCCCCGACCTCGCAACTGTCGCCGACGCGCCCGCCCTCCTGCCCGTCGTCGGAGCGGACACGCTCGTCCCGCTCGTCGACGGCCGCAGGGTCCCGTACGCGAACCTCGACGTCGCGGCCTCGGCCCCGGCACTGCGCTCGGTCGCGGACCGCGTCACCGAGGTGCTGCCGCTCTACGCGAGCGTCCACCGCGGCGCGGGCTACCTGTCGCAGGTCTCGACGGCGCTCTACGAGGCATCGCGACGCACGATCGGCGCGTTCGTCGGCGCGCGCGAGGACGACGTCACGGTCGTCACGCGCAACACGACCGACTCGCTCAACCTGCTCGCGGGCTGCGTCCCGGCGAACGCGGACGGCACGCCCGGGCGCGTCCTCGTCCTCGACGTCGAGCACCACGCGAACCTCCTGCCGTGGCAGCGCGCGGGCGGCGCGACGGTCCTCGCGGGAGGCGCGTCCGTCGCGGAGACGCTGTCCGGCCTGCGCACCGAGCTCGCGCGCTTCCCGTACGCCCTGGTCGCCGTGACCGGCGCGTCGAACGTCACGGGCGAGTCG
Source organism: Cellulosimicrobium cellulans (assembly GCF_042723955.1). Classification (GTDB taxonomy): domain Bacteria; phylum Actinomycetota; class Actinomycetes; order Actinomycetales; family Cellulomonadaceae; genus Cellulosimicrobium; species Cellulosimicrobium cellulans_H. The sequence goes on from NZ_JBHXIC010000025.1 coordinate 47,612, forward strand.
CTGCCCGTCGCGGACGTCGTGCGGATCGCGCACGACGCCGGGGCGCGCGCCGTTCTCGACGGCGCCCAGCTCGTCCCGCACCGCGGGTTCTCGCTCGCCGGCTCGGACGTCGACTACGTCGCGTTCTCCGGCCACAAGACGTACGCGCCGTTCGGCGCGGGCGCCCTCGTGGGCCGTCGCGACTGGCTCGACGCGGGCACGCCGTACCTCGCCGGGGGCGGCGCCGTGCGCCAGGTCGCGGTCACCGGCACGCAGTGGCAGACGGCGCCCGCGCGCCACGAGGCCGGGTCGCCCAACGTCGTGGGTGCCGCGGCGCTCGCGGCGGCGTGCGACGCGCTCGCGGCGCTCGACCCGGCCGACCTCCACGCCCACGAGGCGAGGCTCCGCGCCGCGCTCGTCGGCGGGCTCGAGGCGGTGCCGGGCGTGCGCGTCGTGCGGGTCTGGGAGGACGCCGTCGACCCGGTCGGCGTCGTCACGTTCTCCGTCGACGGCCACGACCCGGGCCTCGTCGCCGCCCACCTCTCCGCCGAGCACGGGATCGGCGTGCGCGACGGCCGGTTCTGCGCGCACCCGCTGCTCGCGCGCCTCGGGTACGACGCGGGCGCGATCCGCGCGTCCGTCGGTGTCGGGACGACGGGTGCCGACGTCGTCCGGCTCGTCGAGGCCGTGCGGTCGTACGTCGAGCACGGTCCGGCGACGCGGTACGAGGTCGTGGACGGCTGCTGGGCCGTGGCCGACGACCCGCGCCCGGTGCCCGTGGGGTCCGGTCTCGAGGGCCTCTTCGCGACCGCCGCGGCGGGCTTCCTCGCCGACGCCGCGGGGTGCGGCCCCGCCGTCTGACCCGGCCCGCCGGGACCGCCGGGACAGCCGTTCACCGGGGCGTCGACGAGCGTTGTCCACGACGTCGCCGGACCCCCTTGGCGGCGTCGTCCGCGTGTGCTCTGATATGCGCTGTGCTGCACGACGTCGTCCTCTCGGGGCACGGATTCCGCCTGGAACCGCTGGCCCTGGAGCACGCTGAGACACTGGCCGGCCTCGTCGACGAGGCGATGTGGTCAGGCATGAGCATCCCCATGCCCTTCGGGGTCGCGGGGATGGCCGAGCTGGTGGCCGCGACGCGCGCCGCGCCCGACCTGACGGGCTTCGTCGTGCGCGCCGTCGAGGCCGACGGGACGCCGGGCGACGTGCTCGGCAGCACCGCGTTCCGCGACCTGTCGCTCGTCGACCGCCGGGTCGAGGTCGGGCGGACGTTCTACGCCCGCTCCACGTGGGGGAGCCTCGTCAACCCCGTGACCAAGTGGCTGCTGCTGCGGCACGCGTTCGAGACGTGGGACGTGCACCGCGTGGGCTTCCGCGTCGACACGCGCAACACGCGCTCGCTCGGGGCGATGCGGCGCCTCGGCGCGTACGAGGAGGGCGTCATGCGGGGCCACCGGACGGCCCCCGACGGGACGCGCGCGGACTCCGTGATGTTCTCGATCCTCGCGCCCGAGTGGCCGACCGTCGAGGTCGGGCTGCTGGAGCGGATCAACGCGCCGCGCGTCGTGCCCGTGCTGGCGCCGCCACTGCCTCCGGTGGTCCTGCCGCTCGCCGCGTCCTGACGGACCGGCGGACGAGGCGTCCGGACAGACCGCGAGGGCCCCGCCGCAGCGGAGCCCTCGCGACTCGTTCGGTGGAGCACGTCAGCGGTCGAACGCGTCCTTGACGTCGTCGCCCGCCTGCTTCACGTTCGCCTTGGCCTGGTCGGCCTGGCCCTCGGCCTCGAGCCGCTCGTTGTCGGTGAGCTTGCCCGCGCCTTCCTTGAGCTTGCCACCCGCCTCCTCGGCGGAGTGCTTGGCCTTGTCTCCGAGTCCCATGAGTGCTCCTCTCGTCGGTACGTGATCGACCGTAGGCAGGAGCCGGTCCACTCGCACGCGGTCGGGCACCCGGCGTGTGGTGGGATGTGCGGGTGCAGCACGACACCACCCTCGAAGGCTTCGGCGTCCGCCTCGTCCCCCTTGACCAGAGCCACGCCCCCGCGCTCGGCGCGCTCGTCGACGACGGCATCTGGGCCGGCATGTCGAGCCGCGTGCCCGCCGGGACGGACGCGATGGCCGGGTACGTCCGCGACGCCGTCGCCGCCCCCGGCCGGCTGGCGTTCGCGGTCGTCGGCTCGGGGTCCGGTGCCGCGTCGGACGGCATGTCCGACGGCGGGGACGTCGTCCGCGGGTCGACGTCCCTCTACGAGTGGGTGCCGTCGCAGGGTCGCGTCGAGCTCGGCTCGACGTTCTACGCGCGCGAGTGGTGGGGCGGCGTGACGAACCCGGCGTGCAAGTACCTGCTGCTGCGCCACGCGTTCGAGGCCCTCGGCGTCGCGCGCGTCGCGCTGCGCGCCGACGCGCGCAACAGCCGGTCCATCGGCGCGATCCGGCGCCTGGGCGCCGTGCCCGAGGGCGTGCTCCGCAGCCACCGCGTCGCGCCCGACGGGTCGCGCCAGGACACCGCCTACTTCTCGATCCTGCTCGACGAGTGGCCGGCCGTCCGCGACGGCCTGCTGGCCCGCCTCGCCTGATCGGCCGGCTCGTCGAGAACGAACCTGCGCGGCGTCGAGCACGAGGTTGATGTCGCTCTCCGATCGATCGCCACACCAACCCCGTGCTCGGCAGCGGGGCGCGGGAGGTCAGGGCCGGGGCGTGACGCGGCCCGTGAGGTGGAGGCGCCCCTTGCCGTCCCACGCCTGGTAGACGACACCCGTCGTCGGGTCGCCCGCGTCGTCGGGCACGGCCGGGGCAACCTGCCCGACGGCGTCCCGCACCGCGGCGGGCAGGTCGCCTGCGGGGCGCAGCGCCACGTCGACCATGCTCGGCAGCAGGACCGGCTTCGCGAACGTGACCGTCCAGTCGTACGCGTCGCCGCGGCGCGGCCCCGCCTCGGCCAGGGCGCGGGCGGCGGTGTACATGCCGTGCGCGATGGCGCGCGGGAACCCGAACGACTTGGCGCCGAGCCCCGACGTGTGGATGGGGTTCCGGTCGCCCGAGACGGCCGCGTAGGCGCGGCCCGTCCCCGCGCCCAGCGTCCAGCGCGCCGTCGGGAGCGGGGCGACGAACGCCTCCGTGCCCGACGCCGCCGTGGCGTCCTCGCCCGCCGGGTCGCCCGGGAGCGTGACGCCCTTCGCGAGGTAGGTCGAGACGCCCCGGTAGGCGAGCGCCGTCGCCGACAGACCGCTCCCGGACGCGCGCTCCTCGTCGGTGCGCTCGACGGAGACCTCCGTGACCAGGTCCACCTGGACCCCGCGCCGGTGCGGACGCAGCCGCTCGGCCCAGGCGCGTACCTCGAGCGTGTCGCCGAGCCGCACCGGACGCAGCACGGACACCGAGTTCGCGAGGTGCACCATGCCGAGCAGCGGCAGGGGGAAGTCGGTCCGGACCATGACGGCCGTCGCGAGGGGGAACCCGAGCACGTGCAGGTACCCGGCGGGCAGCACCTCGGACGGCGCCTCGCCCACGAGGCGCGCGTACCGCGCGAGGTGCGCGGCCCCGCCCATGTGGTCGGGCGCGGCGGCATCGCCCGTCGGCACGCCCGCGACGCGGTACGTGACCTCGGGCAGCTCCAGGTCACGACGGCCGCCGCCCGTGGGGAGGCGGTGCGCTGCGGCGATCCGGCCCGACGCCGCGAGCCCGCGCATGTACAAGCCGCCGAGCCCGGGGATCGCGGGCAGGGTCTCGACCCGGTCGGGCGCGCCCGACCGGGCTGCCGGCCCGACGCCGTCGGGCGCCGTCACCGGCCCACCACGTTCTGCCCGCACACGCGCAGCACCTGCCCGTTCACGCCCGCGGCCGCGGGGGACGCGAGGAACGCGATCGCCTCGGCCACGTCCACGGGCTGGCCGCCCTGCTGGAGCGACGCGACCCGGCGCGCGACCTCGCGCTGGACGAACGGGATCGACGCCGTCATGTCCGTCTCGATGAACCCGGGGGCGACGGCGTTCGTCGTGCCGCCCGGACCGCCCGGCGCGGCGAGCAGGCGCGCGAACGCGCGCGTGTGCCCGATGACGCCCGCCTTCGAGAACGCGTAGTTCGCCTGGCCGCGGTTGCCCGCGATGCCGCTCGTCGACGCGAGCGACACGATGCGCGGCGCGGACGAGAACCCGTTCGCGCCGAGCAGGTACTCGGTGATCCGCAGCTGCGCGGCGAGGTTCACCGCGACCACCGCGTCCCACTTGTCCGCGGACATGTTGGCGAGGAGCTTGTCGCGCAGGATCCCGGCGTTGTGCACCAGGATGTCGAGACCGCCGTGCCGCGCGCGGGCGTGCTCGAGGATGCGCGCACCCGCGTCGTCGGTGGTCACGTCGAGCTGGAGCGCCGTGCCCTTGATCTCGTTCGCGACCTTCGCGAGCGCCTCTCCGGCCGCGGGCACGTCGACCACCACGACCTTCGCGCCGTCGCGCGCGAGCGTCCGCGCGACCTGCGCCCCGATCCCGCGGGCCGCCCCGGTCACGACGGCGACCTTGCCGGCGAGCGGCTGGTCGGACCCGGCGGCGTAGGTGCTCGGATCGGCTCCAGCAGCCGTCTCGCCTGCCGAGGGAGAACCCTGGTCGGCCGGCGTCGCGGCGTTGACCTGGAGGAGCTGGCCGTCGACGAACGCGGACTTGGCGGACAGGAAGAAGCGGAGGGTCGCGAGGACGCTCGGGCTGTCGACCGGGGCGTCGTCGGTCACCTGGATGCCGTTTCCGGTCGCGCCGTAGCGCAGCTCCTTGGCGACGGAGCGCAGGAACCCGTCGACGCCCTCGCGGGCGGCGGCGAGCTCGGGGGAGTCGGTCTGGGCGGGGGCGCGCGAGACCGTCACGACACGGCCGTTCGGCGCGAGGCGCCGAAGCGTCGCGGAGAGCGCCAGGACGGGCGCGGACGCGTCCTCGGGGCGCTCGATCCCGCTGAGCACGACGACGACCGCGCCCCAGCGGGTCGTGTCGTCCGGGGTCTGGCGGACGTCGAGGTCCCAGGCGAGCAGGGCCTCGGCCACACGGTCGGCGTCGTCGCGCACGCCGGGCGTGCCGCCGAGCACGAGCACGGGCCCGACGGTGAGCGGGTCGCCCGCGCGGAAGCGGCGCAGCACCGCGGGACGCGGGAGGCCGAGCTTCTTGGCGAGCGTCTTCGTGAAGCCGGAGTTGACGGCCTGGACGTAGGAGTCGGTCACGGTGGTTCCTCTCGGGTCGTCGGGGCCGTCAGGCGGGGGCGTCGGTCGCGGGGTTCGCGGCCGGGGTGGACTCGAGGATCGCGGCGACGCCGAGGCCGCCCGCGGCGCACACGGAGATCAGCGCGCGTGCCGGCGCACCGGTCTCGGCGGTCTTCGCGGCGAGGAGCTTGGCCGCCGTCGCGACGATGCGGCCGCCGGTCGCGGCGAACGGGTGGCCCGCGGCGAGCGAGGACCCGTTGACGTTGAGCCGGGAGCGGTCGATCGAGCCGAGCGCGCCGTCGAGGCCGAGCTCGCTGCGGCAGTACTCGTCGTCCTCCCAGGCCTTGAGGGTCGTGAGCACGGTGGACGCGAACGCCTCGTGGATCTCGTAGAGGTCGAAGTCGCCGAGCGCGAGCCCGTTGCGCGCGAGCAGGCGCGGGACGGCGTGCACGGGGGCCATGAGTAGGCCCTCGTGGCCGTGCACGAAGTCGACCGCCGCGGTCTCGGCGTCGACGACGCGCGCGAGGAGCGGCAGGTCGCGCTCACGCGCCCACTCGGAGGACGCGAGCAGGACCGTGGACGCGCCGTCGGTGAGCGGAGTCGAGTTGCCCGCGGTCATGGTCGGCTCGGCGCCGTCGGCGCTGCCCGCGAGACGCTTGCCGTACACCGGCTTGAGCGCGGCGAGCTTCTCGAGCGACGAGTCGGTGCGCAGGTTGTCGTCGCGCACGAGGCCACGGAACGGGGTGACGAGGTCGTCGAAGAAGCCGGCGTCCCATGCGGCCGCGAGGTGCTCGTGGCTCGCGAGCGCGAGCTCGTCCTGCGCCTCGCGCGTGATGCCCCAGCGCGCCGTCGTGATCGCCTGGTGCTCGCCCATGGACAGTCCGGTGCGCGGCTCGTCGGTCGCGGGGGTCAGGGGCGCGAGGTCGGAGGGGCGCACCTTCGCGAACGCCTTGACGCGCTGGCCGAGGGTCTTCGCGTGGCTCGCCGCGAGCAGCGCCCGGCGCAGGCCCTCGCTCACGGCGATCGGCGCGTCGGACACGGTGTCGGAGCCGCCCGCGACGCCCGACTCGACCTGGCCGAGGCGGATCTTGTTCGCGACGGTGATGGTCGCCTCGAGGCCGGTCGCGCACGCCTGCTGGAGGTCGTAGGCGGGGGTCTCGGGGGAGAGCGACGAGCCGAGCACGGACTCGCGCACGAGGTTGAAGTCGCGCGAGTGCTTGAGCACAGCGCCGCCGACGACCTCGCCGAGCCGCTCGCCCTGGAGGCCGAAGCGCGCGACGAGGCCCTCGAGCGCGGCCGTGAACATCTCCTGGTTGCTCGCCGAGGAGTACTTCTTGCCCGCGCGGGCGAACGGGATGCGGTTCCCGCCCACGACCCAGGCGTCGCGGGGGGCGCCGGGGGTGCTGGTCGTCGGAGCCTGCTCGGGGGACTGCTCGGGGGTCTGGCGGGGGCTGGTGCGGTTGGCCACTGTGCCTCACTTCCTGTCCGTGCTCGCTGCGCTGCGTCGGTCCGGCCCGGGGAGGGTGCCTCTGCGCGAGTCCGACGGCGATGCAGTCGATGCCGCGCGGAGGCGAGGGAGAGGGCCGGCTGGTGTCCAATACCAAGAGTACCTGATACTCTCGGTTTCGTGAGTCGGGTCACAGGGCCGTGCCCTGCCCCGACGCGGTGCCGGAGGACCAGGCACCGACGACATCGAGGTCGGGCGCAACGGAGGGCGACGTGAACACAGGTGCCGACGCGCGAGCGGCCACCCGAGGACGGGTGCAGCCGGGCGTGGCGGTGGACGGCCGGTCGACCCGCTGGGACGAGCACCGGGCGGCACGCCGCGCGGAGCTCATCCGGGCGGCGAGCAAGGCCGTGCACCGCGGAGGCCCCGGGGTCTCCATGGACGAGATCGCGGCGGCGTCGGGGACGTCGAAGTCGATCATCTACCGCTACTTCGACGACAAGACGGGCCTGCAGGTCGCGCTCGGCTCCGCCGTCGTGGGGCAGATGCACGACGCGCTGACCCAGGCGGCCGAGTCGGCCGAGACCCCCAAGCGCGCGCTGCGCGCGATGGTCGGCGTCTACCTCGAGATGATCGAGAGCTCGCCCAACGTCTACTACTTCGTGACCCGCACGAGCGCCGTCGCGGGCACGGAGGAACCGGCGGCCCAGCTCGCGGCGAGCGGCCTCACCAACGGGACGGCCGGCGCGAGCCGTGCGCCCCTCGCGGCGTTCCTCGACTCGGTGATCGAGCTCGTCGCCGAGCCGTTCGCGCGCGTCACCGACGTCTCGTCCGCCGACGCCGCGGCCTGGGCCGCGGGCGCCGTCGGGTTCGTGCGTGGTGCCGGCGAGTGGTGGCTCGGTCACCGTGACCGGGCCGACGTCCCCGACCGCGAGCAGCTCACCGAGCGCGTCGCCGCCTGGCTCTGGGCCGGGCCTGTCGGCGTCCTCTCCCACAACCCGGGCACCGGACGTCCTCACGACGACCGGCGACCGTCGCCCGCGACCCGCCGCGACGGCGTCCGTCCCCCCACCTCTCGCCCTGAGCACCCGGCGACCGCCTCAGACCTCAAGGAGAAGCCATGACCGCCACGTCCGACCGTCCCGCCCTCGCGCAGCGCGCGACGCCCACCGGTGACGCGAGCGCGACGCCGCAGGGCGAGGCGCGCGTCGACGTCGCCGCCCTCGAGAAGCTCCTGCTCGGCCGGTGGGCCGACCTGCGCGCGTCGGCGCGCGCCACCGCGGGCGAGGAGGCGTTCCAGCGCATCGAGGGCCAGACCCTGCGCGAGCACCGCGAGCGCGTGCTGGAGCAGATGCACCTGCTCGTGGGCAAGGGCCAGGTGTGGCGCGGGTACCCGGAGCGCCTCGGCGGCGCGGACGACGCCGGCGGCAACCTCGCCGGGTTCGAGGAGCTGGTCGCGGCCGACCCGTCGCTGCAGATCAAGGCGGGCGTGCAGTGGGGGCTGTTCGGCTCGGCGATCCTGCACCTGGGCACCCCCGAGCAGCAGGACCGCCTCCTGCCGGGTGCCATGGACCTCTCCGTGCCGGGCGCGTTCGCGATGACGGAGATCGGGCACGGGTCCGACGTCGCGAGCATCGGCACGACCGCGACCTACGACCCGGAGACCGAGGAGTTCGTCATCCACACCCCGTTCCGCGGGGCGTGGAAGGACTACCTCGGCAACGCGGGGGTCCACGGCGTCGCGGCCGTCGTGTTCGCGCAGCTGATCACGAACAACGTCAACCACGGCGTGCACGCGTTCTACGTGCCGATCCGCGACACCGCGGGCGAGCGCGACGAGCTCGGGCGCCTGCCGTTCCTGCCCGGCGTGGGCGGCGAGGACGACGGCCAGAAGGGCGGGCTCAACGGCATCGACAACGGCCGCCTGCACTTCGACCACGTGCGGGTCCCGCGCACCGACCTGCTCGCCCGCTACGGCTCGGTCGACGCGGACGGCACGTACTCGAGCCCGATCGAGAGCCCGGGCCGCCGGTTCTTCACGATGCTCGGCTCGCTCGTCCAGGGGCGCGTGTCGCTCGACGGCGCCGCGGTCACCGCGTCGAAGCTCGGGCTCGCCATCGCCGTGCGGTACGCGAACGAGCGCCGCCAGTTCACGGGTGCGACGCCGACGGAGGAGGTCGTGCTCCTCGACTACGGCACGCACAAGCGTCGCCTGATCGTCCCCATCGCGGAGACGTACGCCGCGCACTTCGCGCACGACCGGCTGCTCGACCTGTTCCACTCCGTGTTCTCGGGCGAGGAGGACACCCCGGAGCAGCGTGAGGACCTCGAGACGACGGCCGCCGCGCTCAAGGCCACGAGCACGCGGTTCGCGCTCGACGTGCTCCAGGAGACGCGCGAGGCGTGCGGCGGGGCGGGGTTCATCACGGCCAACCGCATCACGAGCCTGCGCGCGGACCTCGACGTCTACGCGACGTTCGAGGGCGACAACACCGTGCTGCTCCAGCTCGTCGCGAAGCGCCTGCTCGCCGACTACGGCAAGCAGTTCAAGGGCATCACCCCGGGCCAGATGGCGCGCGTCGTCGTCGAGCGCGCGGGCGACATGGCCCTGCACCGCACGCCGCTCAAGCGCGCGGCGCAGGCGCTCGCCGACGTCGGCGACCCGCGCCGCGCCGCCGGCCACCTGCGCGACCCCGAGACGCAGCGCGCGCTCCTCACCGACCGGGTCGAGACGATGGTCGCCGACGTCGCGCAGGCCCTGCGCCCCGCGCAGAAGGCCGACCCCGAGACGGCGACGAACCTGTTCAACGCCCACCAGGTCGAGCTCGTCGAGGCGGCCCGCGCCCACGCGGAGCTGCTGCGCTGGGAGGCGTTCACGCAGGCGCTCGAGACGATCGAGGACGCGGGCACGCGCGAGGTCCTCACGACGGTCCGCGACCTGTTCGGCCTGAGCCTGGTCGAGCGCCACCTCGCGTGGTACCTGCTCAACGGCCGCCTCTCGGCGCAGCGCGCCCGGACGGTCACGAGCTACCTCGACCGCCTCATCGACCGGCTGCGCCCCCACGCGCAGGACCTCGTCGACGCGTGGGGCTACGGCCCCGAGCACCTGCGCGCGACGATCGCGACCGGCATCGAGAAGGAGCGCCAGGACGAGGCGCGCGACTACTACCGGCGCCTGCGCGCGAGCGGCGACGAGCCGCGGAGCGAGAAGTCGCTGCGCAAGGCCGCGAAGGGCGGCCCGCAGGCCCGCTGACCGGCCCCTCCCGGAACGTCCTCGGCACAGCAGCGGAGCGGTACCGCCGCCGAGGGTCAGGCCCCGGGGGGGGGGCGGGGCACCCCCCCCCGGGGCCCCCCCGCCGG
>NZ_JBHXIC010000026.1:0-57481 GCF_042723955.1 Cellulosimicrobium cellulans
GCTCCGCTCCTCCGCCAGCGCGAGCTCGAACGCCTCGCGCAGCACGGCGACCTCCGCGTCGCGCGGGGCGGGGGCCGCCCCCGGCGCGCGCGAGGACCCCGCGCCCGCGGGCCGGGCCCGCCCCCGCCCGGGACCCGGGGGCGTGCCCGCCCCCGGCCGCGCCGGGGGGGCACGGCCTGATCACCGGTGTGCCCGGCGTCGGGGGAGGCCCGGCGCCCGTCGCCGCACCCGCGCCGTCGGCCCCCGCCGCGCCGGTGCCGTCGGCGCCGCCCGCGCCCGTCGCGCGGCCCGCCGCTCCCGCGCCGGAGCCCGCCGAGGCGGAGTGGGACAGCACGCGCATGACGGCTCGGGACGTCCGTGCCATGGACCCCGCGCCCGACGTGTCGGTCGTCATCGAGCTCGAGTCGGGGGAGCGCCGCGCCGTCGACCGGCCGACGCTGCTCGGCCGCAACCCGCAGGCGCCCGACGACGGCCCGTGGAACCTCGTCGCTGTGGACGACCCCACGCGGTCCGTCTCCAAGACCCACGCCGAGCTCCGGGCGGACCCGAGCGGCCTGTGGCTCACGGACCGCGGCTCCACCAACGGCACCGTCGTCTCGGTGCCGGGCGCCCCGCCGCGCGTCGCCGAGCCGGGGACCCGCGTGCGCGTCCCCGTCGGCGCGACGATCCACGTGGGCGACCGCCGCATTGTCGTCCACCCCGGTGCCGCATGACGACCGAGCTGCCGGCCGAGGTCCACCTGGCCTGGGGCGCGGCCTCGCACCGCGGCGCGCGCCGGCTCCTCAACGAGGACCGGTTCCTCGTCTCGCGCTCCGTCTTCTTCGTCGCCGACGGCATGGGCGGCCACGAGGCGGGCGAGGTCGCGAGCGCGACGGCCGTCGAGGCGCTCCGGCCCCTCGCCGACCTCGACGTCGTCACCCCGGACGAGGTCCGCGACCGGATCGCGGTCGCGCAGGCGGACGTGCAGGCCATCGTCACCGAGCCCGGCCGGGGGGCGGGCACCACCGTCACCGGCGTGGTGGTCTCGGAGCAGGACGGGAACCCGTACTGGCTCGTCGTCAACGTGGGTGACTCGCGGACCTACCACCTCGCCGGCGGGCACCTCGAGCAAGTGAGCGTCGACCACTCGGAGGTCCAGGAGATGGTCGACGCCGGGCTGCTGACGCCCGCGGAGGCGCTCACCCACCCGCGTCGGCACGTCGTGACGCGCGCGCTCGGTTCGCGCAACGCCCCGCAGGTGGACTTCTGGTACCTGCCGATCGAGCGGCACGACCGCGTCCTCGTCTGCTCGGACGGGCTGACGGGCGAGCTCACCGACGAGCGGATCGCGGAGGTCCTGCTGTCCACGCCCGACCCGCAGGCGGCCGCCGAGCGGCTGGTCCACGAGGCCATCGCGGCCGGTGGCCGGGATAACATCACAGTCGTCGTCGTCGACGCGACGGGCGTGTCCGACGACACGAGCGGTGGCAGCACGACACCGCGCGACCATGCCGCGGCACCGGGCCCGGACGTCGACGAGGACACGCTGCCCAGGGATGTTCGTCTCCAGATCGGGGGTCTGACGTGACGCTGCGCTACGTCACGGGAACCGCACGCGCCGTCGTGCGAGGCGGCACGGTCGTCGTGCTGCCGGGTCCGGTGGAGGCCTCGCTCGTCGAGCAGGTCTGGGACCAGCTCGGCACCGACGCGGGGGTCGTCGAGGTCCTCCAGGTCCTCACCGGAGCCTTCGGCTCGAGCCTGCGGACCGTGCCGCCGTTCGTGGTGGCGGTGGTCGCGGACCGTCGCGTCCACGTCGCGGCGCGCGGCCGGGTCACGGTGACGCTCGAGCTCGACGGCGGCGACCGCGTGCGGGTCGAGGGCGAGGGCGTGACGACCTGGTCCGAGCGCGTCCTGGACGACGTCGTCGAGCTCCTCGTGCGCGCTGACGCCGGTGTCGTCGGCACCCTCGACGAGGCGCCCGCCGGCTCGCCCCTGCTCGGGAGCGCGGCCTCTCTCCCGCTGGTCTCCGGCGTGGTGCTCGCGGGCGCCGTCGCGTGGCCCCTCGCCGAGCGTCCCGCCCCGGCCGCCGTCGAGGACCCCCTGGACGACGACGCACCCGCCGTCGACCTCGCGCCGACGGACCGGCCCTCCGGGGGCACGACCGTCGAGCCGCCGATCGTGGAGGCCACCCCCGCCGCGGTGGCCGCGGCACCGCTCGGCGCGACGCTGCGCCTCCCGGAGGAGACCATCGCGCCCGAGCCGGAGTCCGATGCCCCGGTCCCGCCGGCGCTCGCGGAGCAGCCCGCGGCGGCGACGGAGGAGCCCGAGGCGCCCGCGTCGCCGGAGGAGGACGCCGACGACGACTACGCCCACCTGTGGGGGTCGACCATCCTGCGGACCGTCGAGGACGCGGCCGTGCGCACGGAGGACGACGAGGAGCACGACGAGCCCGCGCCGTCGAGCCCCGTCACCCCGCCCGTCCCCCCGGCGCCCGTCGCCGAGGAGCCGCCGCTGCCGCCGCCCGCCCCGGCCGGTGACGGGCTCATCGCGGGCGTCCCGCGGGAGTGGACGGGCGCGACGCCCGCCGCGGCGCACCGCGCCGCGACCGTCGTCGACCCCGACGGCGAGCCCACCGAGGCCGAGGACGAGCCCGCCTCCGGGCTCGACCACGACGGCCACACGGTGCACTCGTCCGCCATCGCGGACCTGCGCGCGGCCGCGCAGGACACCGGAGCCTCCACCCCGGTGCCGCCTCCGCCGTCGTTCAGCGCTCCGCCCGGGCCCGGCCAGCAGCAGATCCTCGCGCGCACGTGCGCGCAGGGGCACGCGAACCCGCCGTCGCGGGACGCGTGCGCGCTCTGCGGCGGGCCCCTCGAGGGCGACGCCGAGCTCGCGATCCGTCCGCCGCTCGGGCGGGTCCTCGTCTCGACCGGGCAGACGGTCGAGCTCGACCGTCCCGTCGTCGTGGGCCGGCGCCCGCGCACGCCCCGGTCGCAGGCGGCCGACCTGCCCCGTCTGGTGACTGTGCCCAGCCCGCAGCAGGACATCTCGCGCTCGCACCTCGAGATCACGCTCGAGGGGTGGCACGTCCTCGTGAGCGACATGGCGACGACCAACGGGACCACGCTCCTGCGCGCGGGCCAGCCGCCGCGGCGCCTGCACCCGTCGGAGCCTGTCCTGGTCGTCGACGGCGACGTCGCCGACCTCGGTGACGGCGTGACCCTCGTCTTCGAGGGGATCCGGTGAGCACCAAGCGCGCACCGTCCCCACCGCCGGAGATCAAGGGCTTCGAGTACGTCTCGCTGGTCGGCTCGGGCGGGTTCTCCGACGTCTTCCTCTACCAGCAGCAGCGCCCGCGCCGACGGGTCGCCGTCAAGGTCCTGCTGCACGAGTGGTCCAGCCACTCGCAGCGGGCGGCGTTCGACGCCGAGGCCGACCTCATGGCGACGCTCTCGACGCACCCGTCGATCGTCACCATGTACGAGGCGGACATCGCCGACGACGGGCGCCCGTACCTCGCCATGGAGTACTGCTCGCGTCCCAACCTGGGCGCGCGGTACCGCACCGAGCGGCTCTCCGTCGCCGAGGCGCTGCGCACCGCGGTCCAGATCGCCGGTGCCGTGGAGACGGCGCACCGCGCGGGGATCCTGCACCGCGACATCAAGCCCGCGAACATCCTCGTGACCGAGTACGGCCACCCGGCGCTCACGGACTTCGGCATCTCCTCGACGGTCGACGACGCCGCGCGCGCGGAGGGCATGTCCATCCCGTGGTCACCGCCCGAGTCGTTCGCCGAGCCGCCGCGCAGCGGCATCGCGACGGACGTGTGGGCCCTGGCCGCGACGACGTACACGCTGCTCGCGGGCCGGACGCCGTTCGAGGTGCCCGGCGGCTCGAACTCGAGCGCCAACCTCATCTCGCGCATCGAGACCTCGCCGCTGCCCCCGACGGGCCGCACGGACGTGCCGGCCTCGCTCGAGCGCGTGCTCGCGACGGCGATGGCGAAGAACCCCGGGTCGCGCTACCCGACGGTCCTCGCGTTCGCCCGCGCGCTCCAGCAGGTGCAGAACGAGCTGTCGTACGCGGTGACCCCGATCGACCTGCTCGACGACACGGGGCACGTGCAGGAGGAGGAGCCGGACGACGACGCCGGGACCCGCCTGCGCCAGGTCGTGTCGATCGACCCGTCGGGTTCTGGCGGCACCTCGTCGGGGCCCGTCGCGCCCGGCCGGCCGACCCAGCCGACGACACCGCTGCGGCCGGCGCAGCCCGGCCCGTGGCCGGGCCAGACCGTCGCGCCCGGACCGACCGTCCCGCCGCAGCAGCCGGGCCCGCGCGCCCCGCAGCAGCCGTACGCGCCCGCGGCGTGGCACCAGGGCCCACCCGCGCACACGTCCGGCACCACGCCGACGTCCGCCGTCGGTCCGGGCGGGCACGCGCCCGTCGCCGAGCTCACGGACCCGTCCCGGATGTACCCCGGCGCCCGGCGCCCGGGCGTCTGGGGCCAGCCGCCGGTCGAGGACACGGTCCACCGGCCCACCGGGCCCGAGGAGGGCTCGTCCCCCGGGACGCCGACCGAGGAACGGTCCGGTCGTGGCGCCCTGTGGGCGACGCTCGCGGGCGTCGTCGGGGTCGCGGTCGCGGTCGGCGGGTTCTTCCTGCTCCGCCCGGACGCGACCTCGAACGACCCGGACCCGGGCGGCGGTGGCGAGGAGACCGCCGCCACGGACGACGACTTCGTGCCGTCGGACAACCTGGGCGACCTCGTCCCGCCGGTGAACGACCTCGTCGGCACGTACGACCCGGCGCGCGAGGTCGCGACGTTCACGTGGGCCTACGACTCGGACAAGGCGCAGGAGGGCGACATGTTCGCCTGGAAGAAGCTCGACCCGCTCGAGGAGTCGCCGTACAAGGACGCGTTCGACGAGACCAGCGTCGAGCTCCGGGCCAAGCCGGGGGAGCAGGTCTGCATCGAGGTGATCGTGGACCGGGACGGCAAGTTCTCGGCGGCGCCCCAGAAGGCATGCGTGACGGGGGAGGCGGCGTGAGCGAGCTCGCGGTCGAGTTCTGCGGCGAGTGGTTCCGCCCGTCCGTGGACGGGGACCCGTTCGACATCGGGCGGGACGGCGACCTCGCGATCGAGGACAACCCGTACCTGCACCGCCGCTTCCTGCGGATCTCGCACGAGGGCGGGATCTGGTGGCTCTCGAACGTCGGGACGCTCATCTCCGCGACGGTGTGCGACTCGGGCGGTGGGGTCCAGTCCTGGCTCTCGCCGGGCAACCGCCTTCCGATCGTCTTCCCGACGACGTCGATCGTGTTCACGGCCGGGCCGACCACGTACGAGCTCACCGCGCAGCTGCGCGGCGCGCCGTACCAGGAGATCCGCTCGGAGGACACGGAGTCGGGCGGCGCGACGACCATCGGCATGATCACCTTCACCACGAGCCAGAAGCAGCTCATCGTCGCGCTGGCGGAACCGATGCTGCGCCGCGACGGCACGGGCCTGTCGGAGATCCCGTCGTCGGCCGCGGCCGCCGCCCGGCTGGGCTGGGCGACGACGCGCTTCAACCGCAAGCTCGACAACGTGTGCGACAAGCTCGACCGGATCGGCGTCAAGGGCCTGCGCGGCGGCCCCGGCGCGCTCGCGACGAACCGTCGCGCGCGCCTCGTCGAGTACGCCGTGGCGTCACGCCTCGTGACCTCGGCCGACCTGCCCCTGCTCGACCTCACCGACGACGGCTGACGGCACCGGCCGTGGCGGGCGCGCTCGACGCGTGCCCCGACCGGTCGCGCGTCGGTACCGTCGCCGGCCACTCGGAGCCCCCGGCCTGCCCGTCCCTCTCCCCGGACCTGAACAGGAACCTTCGTGCGAATCAAGCTCACGCTGCACCGCCCCGACGCCAGCACGACCAACGTCGCCGTCACGGCCGACGCGACGGCCACGGTGCGCGACGTCGCCGAGGCGCTGTTCGCGGGCGACCCCACCCGGTCGGGAACGGCCGTCCCGGACCGGCTCACGCTCCAGGTCGGGACCGCGCCGTCGGGGTCGGGCCAGGGTCGCGTGCTCTCGCCGACGAGCGACCTCACGGAGGCGGGGCTGCGGTCCGGGTCGACGGTGTCGATCGTGCGCGTCTCCGAGCAGTTCGACGCCCCCGGGCAGGACCGTGGCGCGGCCGTCGCCGTCCTGCGCGTGCTCGAGGGGCCGGACGCGGGCCGCGAGTTCCCGCTGCCCGTGGGGACCAGCTACCTCGGCCGCGACCGCAACATGGACATCCGGCTGAGCGACCCGCAGATCTCCAAGCGGCACGCCCGCCTCACGGTCGGCGAGACGATCGAGATCACGGACACCAACTCGGCGAACGGCCTCGTCATGGGCGGCCAGCGCATGATGCGCTCGACGCTCACGTCGTCGGACACGGTGACGATCGGCAGCACGGTCGTGTCGGTCGTCGCGCTGCACCGCACGACGAGCCTCGCGCCGACGAGCCCGGTCGTGGAGTTCAACCGTTCCCCCCGCGTCGTCGCCCGCTTCCCCGAGCGCAAGCTCAAGGCGCCCAAGCCGCCGCAGCCCCCGGAGCCGCAGCGCTTCCCCTACCTGGCCATGGTCGCGCCGCTGCTCATGGGCACGATCCTGTACTCCGTCACGCACAACATCCTGTCGATCGTCTTCGTCGGGCTGAGCCCGATCCTCATGCTCGGCAACTACCTCGACCAGAAGGTGCAGGCCAAGCGCAAGCTCAAGGCGCAGCGCGAGCAGTTCGAGGCGGGCGTCGTCGCGATGCGCGAGACCATCGACCGCACGCACGCGGTCGAGCGCGCGGTGCGCCTCTCGGAGGCCCCGTCCGTGGGCGACACGGTCGACGCGGTCCGGCGGCTCGGCGGGCTGATGTGGACGCACCGCCCGGAGCACGACGCGTTCCTCTCGGTCCGCATCGGGCTCGGCGCCGCGCCGTCGCGCACCCAGCTCGAGCAGCCGGGCGAGAACAACACGCTGCCGGAGTACTGGAACGAGCTGGAGAAGCTGCACGCCCAGTGCGCGACCATCTCCGGCGTCCCGGTCGTCGCGCGCCTGCGCACGGACGGCGCGCTCGGCGTCGCCGGCGCGGGGGCCGCTGTCGACGCCGTCGCGCGCGGGATCCTCGTCCAGCTCGCGGGCCTGCACTCGCCGTCGGAGCTCGTGCTCGCGGCCGTGACGTCGCAGCGCTCGCGCGCCGACTGGGAGTGGCTCGAGTGGCTGCCGCACACCGGATCGCCCCACAGCCCGCTGGGCGGCGACCACCTCGCCGACAACCCCGGTGCCGCGCAGGCGCTCCTGTCGCAGCTCGAGGACCTCGTCGAGGCGCGCGGGGCCGACCTCGACACGCACGCCGAGCTGCGCGGGCCGATCGACCCCGAGGAGGGGGAGGACACGCCCAAGCCGGTGCTGCCGACGGTCGTCGTGCTCGTCGAGGACGACGCCCCGGTGGACCGTTCGCGCCTCACGCGCCTCGTGGAGCGCGGCGCGGACGCGGGCGTGCACGTGGTGTGGGTCGCGCCGTCGGTCGAGCAGCTCCCGGCCGCGTGCCGCACGTTCGTCCTCGTGGACACCGTCGACGCGGCGGGCGCAGGTGCGCCCGGGGCCACCGCGGGCGCCACGAGCGGCGAGGTCCGGGTGGGCCGGCTGTCGTTCCCGGTGGCGTGCGAGACGGTGGACCTCGCGACCGCCCACGAGGTGGCGCGCATCCTGGCCCCCGTGGTCGACGTCGGCGCGCCCGTCGACGACGACTCCGACCTCCCGCGCTCGGTCTCCTACCTCACGCTCGCCGGCACCGCGCTGGCCGAGGACCCGGGCCGCCTCATCGACGCGTGGCGCGAGAACGGCTCCCTGACGCCACGGGACGGCTCGCCGCCCGTGCGCCGCAAGGCGCCGACGAACCTGCGCGGGCTGGTCGGGCACTCGGGCACCGAGCCGCTCTACCTGGACCTGCGCACGCAGGGCCCGCACGCGCTCGTGGGCGGGACGACGGGCGCGGGCAAGTCCGAGTTCCTCCAGTCGTGGGTGCTCGGCATGGCGGCGGCGCACAGCCCCGACCGTGTGACGTTCCTCTTCGTGGACTACAAGGGTGGCGCCGCGTTCGCGGACTGCGTCAACCTGCCGCACACCGTCGGTCTCGTCACCGACCTGTCGCCCCACCTCGTGCGCCGCGCCCTCACGTCGCTGCGCGCCGAGCTGCGCTACCGCGAGCACCTGCTCAACCGGAAGAAGGCCAAGGACCTCGCGTCCCTGGAGCGGACCGGCGACCCCGACGCGCCGCCGAGCCTGCTCATCGTCGTCGACGAGTTCGCCGCCCTGGTCAACGAGGTCCCCGAGTTCGTCGACGGCGTCGTGGACGTCGCGCAGCGCGGCCGGTCGCTCGGCCTGCACCTCATCCTCGCGACCCAGCGCCCGGCGGGCGTCATCAAGGACAACCTGCGCGCCAACACGAACCTGCGCGTCGCGCTGCGCATGGCGGACGAGGACGACTCGACCGACATCCTCGGCATCCCGATGGCCGCGCACTTCGACCCCTCGATCCCGGGCCGCGGTGCGGTGAAGACCGGTCCTGGTCGCATCACGCCGTTCCAGACCGGCTACGCCGGTGGCTGGACGACGGCGGAGCCCGAGCGGTCGCGCATCGACATCCAGGAGATGGCGTTCGGCTCCGACATCCGCTGGGAGCTGCCGGAGCCCGAGGTCGAGGAGGTCACCGACCCGGGCCCCAACGACATCGCGCGCGTCGTCACGACGATCTCGCGGGCCGCGACGGAGGCCGCGGTCCCGGTGCCCCGCAAGCCGTGGCTGGCCGAGCTCGCCCCGACGTACGACCTCGCCCGCCTGCCGAACCCCCGCACCGACACGATGCTGCTGCTCGGCGTGGAGGACGACCCGACGACCCAGGCGCAGCCCACCGTCTTCTACGAGCCCGACCGTGACGGCAACATGGCGATCTACGGCACGGGTGGCTCGGGCAAGAGCGCGACGCTCCGGACGATCGCCGTGTCCGCGGCGATCACGGCGCGCGGCGGCCCCGTCCAGGTCTACGCGATCGACTCCGGCGCGAGCGGTCTGCGGATGCTCGAGGACCTGCCGCACGTCGGCGCGGTCATCTCGGGCGACGACGAGGAGCGCGTCCAGCGCGTGCTGCGCACGCTGCGCGACCTCGTCGACGAGCGCTCCGCCCGCTACGCCGCGGTCCGTGCCGGCAGCCTCGACGAGTACCGGCGCCTCGCGAACGCGCCCGCCGAGCCGCGCATCCTGCTGCTGGTCGACGGCATCGGCGCCTTCCGCGAGTCCTACGAGTTCCGACCCGCGCACGCGTTCCCCGTGTGGGGCGCGTTCACCGCGATCGCGACGGACGGGCGCCAGGTCGGCGTGCACGTCGTCGTCGCGGGCGACCGGGCGGCGTCGGTCCCGACGTCGCTCGGCTCGACGATCCAGAAGCGGCTCGTGCTGCGCCTCGCGAGCGAGGACGACTACCTGACGCTCGGCGTCCCCAAGGACGTCCTGTCGCTCACGTCCCCGCCGGGACGCGGCGTGCTCGACGAGAACGAGGTCCAGATCGCGGTCCTGGGCGGCGACCCGAACGTCGCGCTCCAGGCGCGCGAGCTGGGCAAGCTGCGCGACGCGATGACGCGCCTCGGCATCCAGCAGGCGCCCGGCGTCGAGCGGCTGCCGGACAGCTTCGCGCTGGACGCGCTGCCCGAGGTCACGGGCGGCCGGCCCACCGTCGGCCTCGACGACCTGGACATCGCCCCGGTCGCGCTGCCGGCCCGGGGGACGTTCATGCTCTCGGGCCCGCCCGGGGGCGGTCGGACGACGGCGCTCGTCACCATCGCCCAGGCCGTCCGTCGGGCGCGAGCGGGCCGGGTCGTGTACCTCTCGCCGCGCCGCACGAGCATCTCGGCGCTCGACGCCTGGGACACGGCGGCGACGTCGCCCGAGGAGGTCGTGACGCTCCTCGAGTCGCTGACGCAAGCGCTCGACGGGGGCTCGCTGCGACCGGGAACGCTCACCGTGCTCGTCGAGTCGGTGACCGAGTTCACGGGGACGCCGGCGGAGCAGCCGCTCGTCGCGTTCGTCCGGGCCGCCACGCGTGCCGAGCAGCTCGTCGTGGGCGAGGCCGAGTCGTCGACCTGGGGGCAGGCGTGGGCGATCGCGCAGCCGTTCAAGGCGGGGCGCACCGGTCTGCTCCTCACCCCCGGCGACCTCGACGGCGACACCTTGCTCGGGACCGGCCTCGGCCGGATCCGGCGGGCGGACTTCCCGCCGGGACGCGGCTTCCTCGTGGTCTCCGGGAGGGCGCGCAAGCTGCACGTCGCGCTCCCGCGGTAGCGACGTGACGCCCGCGGGGACCTCATGGGGACACCTCCCCATCGACGGGGCGCGCGGGCCGATGGTTGAGTAAGGCCATCGACAACGGGACGACGTCCACGCAGGGTGGGGGTCGAGACACAGAAGGAGAACACCATGGCTGGTGGCATGTGGGGCGCGAACGTCGAGGAGCTGCGTGGGCTCGGTCAGACGCTGCAGCAGAAGGCGGACGAGATCCGCACGACCATGCAGAACCTGAACTCGCAGATCCAGAGCGTCCCGTGGGAGGGCCCCGACGCCCAGCAGTTCAAGGGCAGCGACTGGCCGGCCGCGCAGACGCAGCTCAACAACGTCGCGCAGACGCTGACGGACGCGGGCCAGAAGGCCACGCAGAACGCGCAGCAGCAGGAGCAGGCTTCGAACAGCTGATCCGCTGAGCTCCACCGAGGGCGGGGGGCCCCGGGCGGGGGGCGCGCGCCGTCGGTGGAGAGGTCACCACCGGTCGACTCGAGGTGCGCGCGGACGAACCAGTGGAACAGCTCGAGGTCGTGCAGGTGCCCGATGAGCAGGTCGTTGGTCACGTCGTCGAGCTCCTCGGTCGCGGTCGCGGCCTCGCGGTGCGCCGTGATGACCCCGACGTACACCTCGTCGAGCGCCCCGAGGTGGGCGATGGTCGAGGCGCGGCCGAGCGAGTAGTCCTCCCAGCTCCGCTCGGCGACCAGGGCGCCGGGCGTGCCCTTCGGGGAGACGCCCAGGGTCGCGATGCGCTCCGCGACGGCGTCGACCATCGCGCGGACGGCGTCGACCTGCGGGTCGATCATCTCGTGCACCGCGATGAAGTGCGGTCCGACGACGTTCCAGTGGATGTGCTTGAGCGTGAGCTGAAGGTCGTTGAGCGCGTGCAGGCGCTCCTGGAGGATCCCGGCGACCTTCGCCCCTTCCTCGGGGGTGAGCGACGGGACGGTGTACTTCGGCAGGTCGGAGCGAGCGGCCATGGGGTGCCTCCTCGGGTCGGGTGCGGTCGCCGCCGTGACGGCGGGACGGCGTCGGGCGCCGTCCCGCCATCGTCGGGCGGTCCCCGGCCGCTCGCAGCGCGAGTTCAGTCCCGCGGCGTGACGAGCAGCACGAGGCCCAGCACGGCGATCCCGCCGAGGGCGGTGGCGACCGCGGACGTGACGTCTGCCGCGGTGATCGCCTGCACCGCGAGCGCCACGAGGAGGAGCGCGGCCTGGAGGACGACGACCCTGCGGAGGTCGGGCACGACGGCGCGCAGCTCCGCGCGCGCCTCGGGCGGCACGTGGTCCGACCACCAGGCCGTGCGCAGGACGAGGTGGCCCAGCGGGAGGAGGACGAGCACGACGGGGTCGAACGGAGCGCTCCCCTCCAGGAGCAGGACGAGCCCGCCGAGGAGCACGAGCAGGTGCGGCACCGGCGGGGCGGGCAGGTAGGCGGTGACGGCCCCGAGGCCGACCGCGGCCCCCCAGACCAGCGACTGCGCGAGCCCGGTCGTCTGGAGCGCGGCTCCGGCGAAGGTGGTGGCGAGGACGAGGAGGAGGACGCGCGGGCACCACCCGGGGAAGGTGCGCCCGGTCTCGACCTGGAGGCGAGGGCGCGGTCCGGCGGTGACCACGTCGCGTCGGGCGAGTCGCCTCATCGGGTGGCTCCGGTCGGGCTCGGGTGCGTGGGTCCTCGCCGGTCGAGCCGTCGTGCCGCGAGCTCGAGCGTCCCGCGAGCGCCTTCGGCGCCGGGCGTGCCGTCGTGCCAGCGTGCGACGACGATCCCGCGCTCGCGCAGGTCGTGGACGCGGTCCGCATGCTCGTGGCGGGTGACGGCCCAGGCGGTCGCGACGTGGTCGTCGACCTCGGTGACGGAGACGGGTGGGAGGACGTCGACGACGACCACCACGTGTCCGGTGTCGTGCCACTGGCGGGCGAGGCGGGGCGTCTCGTCGTCGAGCAGGGTCGAGAAGAGGTAGACGGCGGCGCCGGCCGGGACCTGGGGCGGACGGTGGCGGGCGGAGGGGTCGCCGACGGGTCGGGCGAGGGCGAGGCCGTGGAGGATGCGGCGCAGGTGGCGTCGTCCGCCGCCGGGTCGGACGGGTCGGGCGAGGCGGCCGAGGTCGTCGAGGGCGACGCGGTCGCCGTCGGCGAGGACGGCTTGGGCGACGGACGCTGCGGCGTGGCGGGCGAGGTCGAGGGACGTGGCCTCGTCGGGGCGTTGGGCGCCGACGCCGCTCCACGTGGCGAGGTCGGGGGCGACGTCGTCGCGGGAGTCGACGACGAGGACGACGGTCGCCTCCGCGGTCCCGAAGGTCCGGCGGACGTAGAGGGTGTCGAGGGTGGGGGAGCGGCGTGCGGTGGCGCGCCAGTCGATGCGGCGGAGCCGGTCGCCGGGGCGGAAGGCATCGACGTCGCGCAGCTCGGTGCCGTCGCCGGGGCGTCGGGAGGTGTGGGGGCCGGAGAGTCCGCGCAGGCGGGAGGCGAGGGGCAGGCGTCCGAGCGGGGTCGGGCGGGGCAGGACGAGGCGGCGCGGGCCGCGGGCGACGCGGGCGACCTGCTCCTCGACGCCGTCGGGCCCGTACGCGACGTAGTCGACGCGCAGGGTGTCGGTGACGCCGGTGCGGGCGGAGGGTGCGTGCCAGGCGAGCTCGTGGGTCCCGGTCGTGGTGCGGACCAGGCGTTCGGTGACGAGGCCGCCGGGGGCGAGGGCCCGCAGTCGCAGGAGCTCGACGCCGGGTGGGACGTCGGCGACGGTGCGGGCGGCGAGGGTCCCGGCCGGGGCGTCGGTGTCGAGGACGACCCGCACGCTGACGGGTCCGTCGGGGCGGTGGGTCCAGCCCCAGATGGCTCCGAGCAGCGGCGCGAGCCCGAGGAGGGCGGCGTCGGGGCGGCGGAAGAGGACGCCGAGGGCGAGGAGTGTGGTGCCGAGGAGGACGCCGGCGGCGAGGTGGACGGTGGTGCGCCAGTGGGGTGGATCGTCGCGGTCCGCCGTGGGGGTGCTCATCCGCGGTCGCCGACGGTGGCGGGGCCGGGGACGGTCTGGAGGATGCCGGCGACGACGGTCTCGGGCCGCAGGTCGGCGGCCCACGCCCCGGGGGTGAGGGTGAGGCGGTGGGCGAGCACGGGGACGGCGACGCGCTTGACGTCCTCGGGCAGGACGACGTCGCGTCCGTCGAGCACGGCGACGCCGCGGGCGAGGAGGACGAGGTTCTGCGACCCGCGGGGGGACGCGCCGACCTCGAGGTCGCGGTGGGCGCGGGTGGCGGCGGCGAGGTCGACGCAGTAGGCGATGACGTCGGGGTGGACGTCGACCTGCTCGACGGCGGCCTGCATGGCGAGGACGGTGTCGCGGTCGACGACCTGGCGGACGACGGGGTCGTCGTGGCGGCGGGCGATGCGGCGGGTGAGGACCTCGCGCTCCTCGTCGCGCGCGGGGTACCCGACGGACAGGCGCACCATGAAGCGGTCGAGCTGCGCCTCGGGAAGCGGGTAGGTGCCCTCGTGCTCGACCGGGTTGGACGTCGCGACGACGTGGAAGGGGCGGGGCAGCACGTGGGTGGTGCCCTCGACGGTGACCTGGCGCTCGGCCATGGACTCGAGCAGCGCGGACTGCGTCTTGGGGGCGGTGCGGTTGATCTCGTCGGCGAGCAGCAGCCCGGTGAAGACGGGGCCGGGCCGGAACTCGAAGGTCCGGGTCGCGGGGTCGTACACGGAGGAGCCGGTGACGTCCGAGGGCAGGAGGTCGGGGGTGCACTGCAACCGCGTGAAGTCGAGGCCGAGCGCGCGGGCGAGGCTGCGGGCGGCGAGGGTCTTGCCGAGCCCCGGGACGTCCTCGAACAGCACGTGCCCGCCGGCGAGCACGGTGGCGAGCGCCAGCGTGAGGGGTTCGCGGGCGCCGACGACGGCGGTCGCGACCTCGTCGAGGACGGCGCGGCCGTGCGCGGCGACGGTCGGCACGTCGACGCCCGCGGCGGGTCCGGCGGTGCGGGGGGCGGGGTCGGCGGTGCGGGGGGCGGGGTCGGCGGTCATCGGGGTGTCCCTCCGTCGGGGCGGTCCGGGGTGGTGGGGATCTGGTCGAGCCGGTCGAGCGCCGCGAGCCAGGTGTCGAGCTCCGCGGGCGTCGGGAGGCGTCCGTCGGTGACGAGGCCGTGGACGGTGCGGGCCGCGCGGGGACCGAGGAGACGGGCCACGTCGGTCGCGGAGCCGGGGTCGGTGAGGTCGTCGATCCCGTGGTGGGCGACGCGACGCTCCGTGAGGCGCCGTACCCGTCGGGCGGCGGCTACCGTGACGCGCCCGTCGCGGCCCAGGACCGACCAGCCGAGGTCGGACACGTCGCGCCGGTTGCCGTCGCGCCGCACGTCGGGGACGCGCGGCCACACGGTGTCCCCGGCGTAGCCGGTGCGGTGCCACAGCAGGACGCCCGCGACGCCGAGGGTCGTGAGCATGAGGGCGTGCGCGGGCGAGGATCCGAGCAGCACGAGGACGACGCCGAGCCCGACGACGGCGACGGCCGCGAGCAGGGCACGCCGGTCCGCCGGGCGCAGGCGATCCCAGCGCTCGCGCGCCCTCACGACCGTGCCTCGTCGCGCAGCGAGGGGTCGTGGGACGCGCCCGGGTCGGGTGTCCCGACCACGGGGCGTCCGGCCCGCGTCGCGAGGTCCGCCGCGATGCGTGCGAGCGCGGCGCGAGCCGCCTCCAGGTCGTGCACGCCGAGCGGCGTCTCGCCGAACCGGGCCCGGTGGTACAGGCCTCGGAGTGTCGCGACGGCGTCCGCGTCCACCCGGGTGCTGGCCAGGACGGCGCTCGTGAACTCCGTCGGGGTCTGCGCGGGGTCGCGCCGGGTGCCCGCCCGCTCCGCGGCGCGCTCGAGCGCGACCCACGCGGCGACGACGGCGTCGTGCGGGTCGACGTCAGGCACGTGCAGGTCGTCGTGCGCCCGTTCGACCGCCTCCCGCAGCTCGGGCACGACCGGGTCCTCGGCCGTGTGGACGGAGACGTCGCCGGGTGCCGTGACGAGGAGCTCTCGCCGGCGTCGCCGCACGAGGAGTGCCGGGAGGTACCGGCGCGCGAGCACGACGAGGACCACGAGCACGACCACGCCCAGGAACCAGAGCAGGTACGTGTCGAACGACATGCCGCCGGTGTCGGCCAGGACCCGGAGGTCGTCCGGGCCGGTGCTCGCGTCACGGGTCGTCGCGGTGTCCGGTGGCGGCGCGACCGGCTCCCGCGCGACGTCGTCGAACCAGCCCGGCGCCTCCCAGCCCCACGGCGCGCCGACGGCCGCGGCGAGCACCGCCGCGAGCGCCAGCGCGGCGACGGCGGCGAAGCGTGCCGGTCCGGGCCGGCGGTGGTTCTCCCCCTGCGGTGCGGTCATGCGGGTCGTAGCGACTCTGCGTGGACGCCGGCGACGGCGGCGGCGACGAACGCGGCGGGGTCGGCGTCGAGCCCGCGGCCCATGGTGGAGAGCCGGACGGGGACGGCGTGGAGGGCGTCGAGGAGGGCGGGCTCGGCGGGCACGTCGACGAGGTGGTGGCGCCCGGTGGGGGCGGCGAGGGTCGCGGCCTGCTCGGCGACGCGGCTCGTGAGGCCGGGCCCCCACCCGGCGAGCCGCTCGACGTCGGGCCCGGGGACGGGCACGGGGACGTCGCTGGGTGCGAGGGCGACGCGGCCGTAGGCGGTGAGGGAGTGGTGGGAGACGCCGAGGTGGCGGTCGCGGGCGTCGGCGCCGGAGACGCGCAGGGACGCGACGGGTCGGCCGCCCAGGGCGGCGACGGCGTTGAGGGCCTCGCCGGCGGCGACGCCGGAGAAGCCCCAGCGCGTGCCGGTGCCGAGGTTGCCGGGTCCCTGGGCGACGACGACGAGGTCGGCGCCGGTGACGTGGCGCGCGGCGAGGAGGCCGGTGTGCACGGTGACGGCCTCGAGGTCGCCGCCGAACGCCTGCCCGACGGTGAGGCAGGTGTCGATCCAGCCGGTGTCGCGCAGGGTGGCGACGGTGCGGGAGAACGCGGCGGGCAGCGCGCCGCCGTCGGTCATGACGTAGGCGACGCGGGGTGCGGGGCGGCCCGCGAGCGCCGCGGCGTGCCGGGCGCCGGCGACGACGGCGGGCAGGGCGGAGTGGAGGTCGGCGACGACGACGGGGGTGGCGTCGAGGTCGTCGGCGTCGCGGAGGGTGTCGTGGTGGGGGGACTCCTGCTCGTCGACGCCGAGGACGAGCGCCTGGAGGGGGGTGTAGCGGGCCTTGACGAGGTGGCCGGGGCCGGGCGAGGGGTCGGGCGGGAGGGGGGTGCCGGGCTGGGCGGGCCCGACGACGAGGGCGTACCCGCCGGTGCCGAGGCCGCGTGCGAGGGCGGAGACGTTGAGGAGCACGTGGTCGCCGGGGTCGGGGGTGCCGACGAGCTGGGTGTACGCGAGGGCGCGCACGGTCGCGTCGGGGTCGTCGTCGCGCCCGGGGAGGGGGTCGTGGAGCCGTACGTGCAGCTCCTGGGCGCCGGTCCAGGCCTTCGCGTGCGACACCACGGTCGCGGTCCGCCACGTGATCACGCGGCACACCCTATCGACCGACTAGCGTGGTACCGATGTCCGAGCCCACGCCCCCCTCCGTCGCGCCCGATCCCGTGCCCGGCTCCGTGCCGTCGTCGTCGGGGTCGTCGCCGACGAACCCGGCGGCGCGCCTGCTGAACCTGGTCATCGCGCTGGTGAACACGAACGCGTCGATGACGAAGCAGCAGATCCGTATCAGCGTGGCGGGGTACGGCGACGCGCCGTCCCCGGACGCTTTCGAACGCATGTTCGAGCGCGACAAGGACACGCTGCGCGACCTGGGGATCCCGATCGTCACGGTCGACGCGGGCGGGCACGCGGACGAGGTGGGGTACCGGATCGACCAGGACGCGTACGCGCTCCCGGCGGTGGACCTGACGCCGGCGGAGCTGGGGGTGCTGGCCCTGGCGGCGCAGTTCTGGCAGGACAAGACGCTGCGGACGGACATCTCGCGGGCGCTGACAAAGCTGCGCGCGGCGGGCGCGGGGGAGACCGCGATGGACGTCGTGGCGGGCCTGGCGCCGCAGGTGCGGCCGGTGGGGGACGCGTACGCGACCCTCATGGACGCGATCTCGGCGCGGCGCGCGGTGTCGTTCACGTACCGGGCGGCGAGCACGGGGGAGGTGCGGGCGCGGCGCGCGCAGCCGTGGCGGATCGCGGCGCGGCGCGGCGGCTGGTACCTGGTGGGGTTCGACCTGGACCGCGGGGCGCCGCGGTCGTACCGCCTGAGCCGGGTCGAGGGCCGGGTGCGGGCGACGGGCCCGCGCGACGCGTTCGAGGTGCCGGTGGACGTGGACGTGGACGCGGCGCTGGGCACGCGCGACGCGGGCGGGGTCGCGCGCCTGGCGGTCG
This sequence comes from Cellulosimicrobium cellulans, assembly GCF_042723955.1. GTDB lineage: Bacteria > Actinomycetota > Actinomycetes > Actinomycetales > Cellulomonadaceae > Cellulosimicrobium > Cellulosimicrobium cellulans_H. The sequence goes on from NZ_JBHXIC010000026.1 coordinate 17,704, forward strand.
TGCCGGAGCGTGCGGGCGCGCTGCGGGCGCGCGGCACGGTCGTGGGGTCGGTGCCGGACGCGCGGGCGGGCGACGGCGCGGGCCGCGACGTGCTGGAGGTCGCGTACGACGTGCGGTACGCGCTGGCGGACGAGGTCGTCGGGTACGGGGACGCGGTGCTGGTGCTCGGGCCCCCCGACCTGCGCGCGGCGGTCGTGCGGCGGCTGCGGGACGCGGCCGCGCTGGGTTCTGCGCAGGACGCCGGGGAGGGCACGGGCACGGGCACGGGCGAAGGGTCGACGGAGGTGACGGGGCGTGGCTGAGCGCGCGGACGACCGGCTGGTGCGCCTGCTGGGCATCGTCGCGTACCTGGACGGGGCGGGACCGGTGCCGGTGGGCGAGCTCGCCCGCCACTTCGGCGTCAGCGAGCGCCAGGCCCTGGACGACGTCGACGCCCTGTGGGTGTCCGGCACACCCGGGTACTGGCCGGACGACCTCATCGACTTCGACGCCGACTCGATCGAGCGCGGCGTCGTGCGGCTCACCGAGGCGCGCGGCATGACGCGGCCCCTGCGGCTCGGCACGCGCGAGGCGGTCGCGCTCATCGCGGCGCTGCGCGCCATGCGGGAGACCGCGGCGGTGCAGGCCGACCCGGAGCGCGCGGGCGTCGTCGAGTCGGTGCTGCGCAAGCTCACCCACGCGACCGGCGAAGCCGCGGCGGCGCTCGACGTGCAGCTCGCCCCCGAGGGCGACCCGCGCGTGGTCGCCGCGATCACCAGCGCGCTCGTCGCGGGCCACCGCCTGCGGATCCGGTACGTGACGGCCGCGGACGAGGAGTCCGAGCGCGAGGTCGACCCCGTGTCGCTGCACACGCAGGACGAGCACGCCTACCTGCTCGCGTGGTGCCACCGCGCGCAGGGCCGACGCACGTTCCGCGTCGACCGCATCCTCGCCGCCACCGAGCTCGACCAGGCCGTGGAGGGGCACGACGTCGACCCCGACGTCGACTTCACCCCCACCGGCGACGCCCCGCTCGCGACGATCACGTTCGCCAGCCCGGCGCGCGCCGTCGCCGAGCAGGTCCCCGTCGAGTCCGTGCGCAACCTGCCCGACGGCGCGTTCGAGGTGCGCCTGCGCGTCACCAACCCGGTGTGGCTGCGCCAGCTCCTCACCGAGCGGGCGCGGCACGTGCTCGCCGTCGAGCCGGCGTCGGTCGCTCGCGACGTGCGCGACGCCGCGAGCGCCGCCCTGTCCGCGTACGCGCACCTGCCGGGCGAGCCCGACGGCGGGGCGGGCGACGAGGCGTCCGGCGAGCGGGCTGCTGGCTAGGGTGGGCGGCATGTGGTTCTGGATCTGGACGCTGCTCGTCGTGGGCACGCTCGTGGGCGCGTTCTTCCTCGCGCGGCGCCTGTGGCGGTCGATGAAGGGGCTGGGGCGCGAGCTGTCGCGCGCCTCGCAGGTCGCGGCGGACCTGAGCGCGCGGGCGGACGAGCTGTCGCGCGCCCTGGAGGAGGCGCAGCCGTCGACCGCGCCGACCCTGTTCGACGACCCGGTCGTGCTCCAGGAGCGCGTGGACCTGCTGCGCGCCGAGCGCGCCGAGCGGCGCGTGCTGCGGCGGCGGCGCGACGAGCAGGTCTGGTCCCGCTGGCGCCGGTTCAACGCGTAGGGTTCACCACGTAGACTCGCTCGCATAGCGCCGTTCGCCTCGAGGAGGAGTTAGCCCATGGGCATGCTCAAGCCCTGGCACATCATCGTGCTGGTCGTCGTCATCCTGCTCCTGTTCGGCGCGCGCCGGCTCCCCGACCTGGCCAAGAGCGTCGGGCAGTCTCTGAAGATCTTCAAGAGCGAGGTCAAGGACCTGCGCGAGGACGACACCACGCCGCCCGCGGCGGGCGGCACGGGCACCGCGTACCCGTCGACCGGTACCTCCTCGCCGACCGTGACCGGAGGGACCACGTCGCCCGAACCGGGCGACACCTCGAAGGGATAGTCGGTGTCACGTACCTCCCGTGACCCCGAGGGGCGGATGCCGCTCCGCGAGCACCTCCTGGAGCTGCGCAAGCGTCTCTTCCTCGCCGCGTGCGGCCTCGTGGTCGGCGCGATCGTCGGATGGTTCCTCTACGAGCCGCTGCTCGAGGCGCTGCAGGCGCCGCTGCTCAAGGCGGCGGAGGAGCAGGGCAAGGTCATCAGCCTGAACTTCTCGGGCCTGGCCTCCGCGCTCGACATGAAGGTCAAGGTCTCCCTCTTCCTCGGCGTCATCGTCACGTGCCCGTGGTGGCTGTACCAGCTGTGGGCGTTCATCACCCCGGGTCTGACGACCCGGGAGAAGCGGTACGCGTTCGCGTTCCTCGGCGGGTCCGTCCCGCTGTTCCTCGGCGGTGCGTTCCTCGCGTGGTGGGTCCTGCCGCACGCGGTCGACATCCTCGCCGGGTTCGTGCCCGACGGCGCGACCAACCTCGCCGACGCGCAGGGCTACCTGAGCTTCGTCATGCGCCTCGTGCTGGCGTTCGGTCTCGCGTTCGTGCTGCCCGTGGTGCTCGTCGCGCTCAACGCCGCCGGGCTCCTGCGGGCGTCCGCCATGGCCAAGGGCTGGCGCTGGGCGGTGCTCATCGCGTTCGTCTTCGCGGCCGTCATGACCCCGACGCCCGACGCGCTGACGATGATCTTCGTGGCGCTGCCCATCTGCGGGCTCTACTTCGCCGCGCTCGGCATCAGCTACCTCCACGACCGGCGCGTCGACAAGCGCGACGCCGCACGGCTCGCCCTGTGAGCGCCGTGCCCCGGCCGCGCCCCACCGGGCGCGGGGGATGCGCATGAGCACGGTCGCGCTCGTCGTCAACCCGACGGCGGGGCGCGGCCGCGGCCGCACCGCGGGGGCGCGCACCGCCGAGGCGCTGCGCGCGGCCGGGCACGACGTCGTCGACCTCAGCGCCCCCAGCCTGCCCCTCGCCCAGGAGTCGGCCGACGCCGCCGTGCGCGGCCCGGGCGGCGACGGCGCGGGAGCCCGACCCACGGTGGACGCCCTCGTCGTCGTCGGCGGGGACGGCATGGTGCACCTCGGCGTCAACGCGACCGCCGGGACCGGCGTCCCGCTCGGCATCGTCGCGGTCGGGACGGGCAACGACTTCGCGCACGGCCTCGGGCTGCCCACGACCCGCGCCGACCGGTGCGTGGACGCCCTCCTCGCCGCCCTGGGCACCGCCGCGAGCACCGTGTCCTCGACGAGCGCGCTGCCGTCCGTGCGCGCCGTCGACGCCGCCCGCGTCACGGGCGAGCACCTGGCCGCGCCCCGCTGGTACGCGGGCGTGCTGTCCGCGGGGATCGACGCGGCCGTCAACGCCCACGCGAACGCGGCCACGTGGCCGCGCGGGCGGTCGCGGTACGCGCGCTCGGCACTCACGGAGATCACCCGGTACCGCCCGTACGGGTACCGGGTCACGCTGCGCGGCGTGCCCGCGGGGGACGAGCTGCCCGACCTGCTCGCCGGGGCGCCCCTCCTGCTCGACGGCGCGGCCCTCGGGACGAGCCCCGACGCCCCCGACGCGCAGGGCGGGCGGACCGTGGTGTGGGAGTCACCGGGCGCGCTCGTGTCCGTCGCGAACGGGCCGCGCATCGGCGGCGGCATCCGGATCGCGCCGGCAGCGGCGCTCGACGACGGCCTGCTCGACGTCGTCGTCGCGGGCCCGTTCGGGCGCTGGGGCGCGACGCGCATCTTCCCCGGCATGTACGCGGGGCGGCACCTGGCGAACCCCGGGGTCGGGACCCTGCGCGCGACGTCGGTCACGGTCGCGGCGACCGAGGCGGGCGCGACCCCGCCGCACGCGTTCGCCGACGGCGAGCACCTGGGTTCCCTGCCGCTACGGGTCGACGTGGTCCCGGGCGCGCTGCACGTCTTGGACGCCGCGGCCGGCCCGGCCGCGCGCTGACCGTCCGCCGCCGTCCGCAGGCCGTCCGCCGACGACGCTTCGATCGCCCGCCGGCGGCTCGCCGCCGCACCCCGCGCGCCCCCCCGCGCGGGCGGCGCCCGGCCCCCCCCCCACCGCGATCGCCACGGGAAGGTTGCGGCCCGCCTTGGGCGCGCGCCCGGCGGCGCGCCGGGCCCCCCCCTCACCTCGGCGCGCCCCCGGGGGGCGGGGCCCCGGCACCCCCGGTGGGCGGCGGCGCCCCCCCCCCCCCGGACCGTAGGCTGGCACCATGACGGCCGCTGAATCGCCCGCCGCCCGTTACGCCGCGTCCCGGGCCCGCCAGGCGGCGTCCCGCACCCGGCTCGCGGAGTTCCGGCAGGTCCTCGACTTCCCCCTCGACGACTTCCAGGAGCGCGCGTGCGAGGCGCTCGAGGAGGGGCGCGGCGTGCTCGTGGCGGCCCCCACGGGCGCGGGCAAGACCGTCGTGGGCGAGTTCGCCGTCCACCTCGCGCTCGACGGCGGGCGCAAGGCGTTCTACACGACCCCGATCAAGGCGCTGTCCAACCAGAAGTACGGCGACCTCGTGCGCCGCTACGGCGCCGACTCGGTGGGCCTGCTCACGGGCGACACGACGATCAACGGGGAGGCGCCCGTCGTCGTCATGACGACCGAGGTGCTGCGCAACATGCTCTACGCGGGCTCGCGCACGCTCGACGGACTCGCGTTCGTCGTCATGGACGAGGTGCACTACCTCGCCGACCGGTTCCGCGGGCCGGTGTGGGAGGAGGTCATCATCCACCTGCCCGACGACGTCCAGCTCGTCTCCCTGTCCGCGACGGTGTCCAACGCGGAGGAGTTCGGCGACTGGCTGGAGATGGTGCGCGGCGACACGACCGTCGTCGTCAGCGAGCGCCGGCCCGTGCCGCTGTGGCAGCACGTGCTCGTCGCGTCGGCGAACCCGGCGACCGGGGTCGCGCACGCGGGCGGCGGCCGGGCGCTCGGTGCGGACCTGCTCGACCTGTACGCGGGGCACGTGGATCCGACGGACCCGGGCGTGAACCCGCCCATCAACCCGGACCTGCTGGCCGCGTTCCGCGCGGCCCCGCGCACGAGCGCGTCGGGTCCGGGCGGGCGGCGCGGCCCGGGCGACCGCGGGTACCGGGGGCGGGGCGGGCGGCGCCCCGGCCCTGACCGGTCCGCGGTAGGGGCGCGCCGCACCCCGGCCCGGTTCGCCGTCGTGGACGCCCTGGACGGGGACGGGCTGCTGCCCGCGATCTACTTCATCTTCTCCCGCGCCGGGTGCGAGGGCGCCGTGCAGCAGTGCCTGGCCGCGGGGCTGCGCCTCACCTCGCCTGCGGAGGAGGCGGAGATCCGGCGCGTCGCCGAGGAGCGCACCGAGACCATCCCCGCCGAGGACCTGGACGTCCTCGGGTACTGGACGTGGACCGAGTCGCTGGCGCGCGGGATCGCGGCGCACCACGCCGGGATGCTGCCCGTGTTCAAGGAGACCGTCGAGGAGCTGTTCAGCCGCGGCCTCGTCAAGGTCGTGTTTGCGACCGAGACGCTCGCGCTCGGCATCAACATGCCCGCCCGGTCCGTCGCGCTGGAGAAGCTCGTCAAGTGGGACGGGACCGCGCACGTGGACGTCACCCCCGGCGAGTACACCCAGCTCACCGGCCGGGCGGGGCGGCGCGGCATCGACGTGGAGGGGCACGCCGTCGTCGTCGACCACGCGGGCCTCGACCCCGTGCACCTGGCGGGCCTGGCGTCCAAGCGCCTGTACCCGCTGCGCTCCAGCTTCCGCCCCACGTACAACATGGCGGTCAACCTTGTGGCCCAGGTCGGGCGGGACCGGGCGCGCGAGGTCCTGGAGACGTCGTTCGCCCAGTTCCAGGCCGACCGCGGCGTCGTCGGGCTCGCGAAGCAGGCGCAGGTGCACGCCGAGGCCCTCGACGGGTACGCGCAGGCCATGACGTGCGACCGCGGCGACTTCGCCCAGTACGCGGCGCTGCGGCGGCGCATCACCGCGCGCGAGGGCGACCTGTCGCGCGCCGCCAGCAGGTCGCGCCGCGCGGAGGTCGTGGCCGCGTTCGAGCGGCTGCGGCCCGGGGACGTGGTCGAGGTGCCGTCGGGGCGGCGCGCGGGCTACGTCGTCGTGCTCGACCCGGGGGAGGGGGCCGGGTTCGACGGTCCCCGCCCCACCGTGCTCACGCAGGACCGGCAGGTGAAGAAGCTCACCGTCGCCGACGCGCCCGGCGGCATCCGCACCGTCGCCAAGGTCCGGGTGCCCAAGTCGTTCAACCCGCGCGTGCCGGCGCAGCGGCGCGACCTCGCGTCCACGCTGCGCAACGCCCTCGGGGCGCTCGACGAGCCCGGCGCGCGCCCCGGGCGCACCGCCCGCTCCCGGTCGGCCGCCGCCGACGACGCCGAGCTCTCCCGCCTGCGCGCCCAGCTGCGCGGCCACCCGTGCCACGACTGCCCCGACCGGGAGGACCACGCGCGCTGGGCCGAGCGGTGGGCTCGGCTCAAGAAGGAGCACGACCAGCTCGTGCGCCGCGTCGAGGGCCGCACCGGGTCCATCGCGCGCGTGTTCGACCGCATCTGCGACGTGCTGCTCACTCTCGGCTACCTCGCCCCGGGCGACGCCGCGGACGACCCGGTCGCGCCGCTCGAGGACGCCCTGGACGCGGAGGAACCCGCGGGCGGGTCCCGCGACGACGGGGACGGCTCCGGCAGCGCGGGCGGACAGGGGGCGGGCCGGGCCGGGCTGCGCGTCACGCGCGACGGGCAGTGGCTGCGGCGCCTGTACGCCGAGAACGACCTGCTGCTGGCCGAGTGCCTGCGCCGCGGCGTGTGGGAGGACCTCGACGCTCCCGCCCTCGCGGCGGTGGTGTCCACGTGCGTGTACGCGGGGCGGCGCGAGGACCACGGCGAGCCCGACGTCCCCGGCGGCCCCCACGGCAGGCTCGCCCGCGCGCTCGAGGCGACCACGCGCGTGTGGTCCGAGGTGGACGACCTCGAGGAGGCGCACGACATCGACGCGACCGGCGCCCTCGACGAGGGCCTCGTCACCGCCGTGCACCGGTGGGCCGTGGGCCGCAGCCTCGACGCCGTGCTGCGCGGCTCGGAGATCGCGGCCGGCGACTTCGTGCGCTGGTGCAAGCAGGTGATCGACGTCCTCGACCAGGTCGCGACCGCCGCGCCCACGCCCGCCGTGCGGCGCACCGCGCACCAGGCGATCGAGAAGCTGCGGCGCGGCGTCGTCGCGTACTCGAGCGTCTGAGCCGACCGGGCAGAGCCCGCGGAAGCCAGGCCGGGCGCGTGACGTGCACGACACCCGGTCCCACCTGCGTGGACGCAGGGTCGGAAGGGTGAGATTCGGGCGGTTGTGGCGGTATCGTGAAGGATTGTGGCCTCAACCCTGTACCGCGGCGGCGTGATCCACTCCCAGGCCGACCCGTTCGCGGAAGCGCTCCTCGTCGACGACGGCGTCATCGCCTGGATCGGCGCCGACGACACGGCCGACGGGCTCGCCGCCCGCGCCGACCGCGTGATCGACCTCGACGGCGCGCTCGTCGCGCCCGGGTTCGTCGACGCGCACGTCCACCTGTTCGAGGTCGGGCTCGCCCTCGCGGGCGTCGACCTGTCCGCGAGCGCCGGCGTGACGACCCTCGCCGCCGCGCTCGAGGCGGTCGCGAAGGCCGCCGCGGACGGCGGGGACGGCGGGGACGACGACGTCGTGCTCGCGTTCGGGTGGGACGAGCGGTCCTGGCCCGAGGGCCGCCCTCCGACGCGCGACGAGCTCGACGCGGCCGCCGGCGGGCGCCCGGTGTACGCGGCGCGCGTCGACGTGCACTCCGCCGTGGTCTCCACGACGCTCGCGCGCCGCTGCGCGCTGGCGGAGCGGCCCGGGTGGGACGAGTCCGGCTGGGTCATGGGCGAGGCGCACCACGTGGCGCGCGACGTCGCGCGCGACGTGTCGCCGGCGCGGCGCACCGCCCTGTACCGGGCGGCGCTGCGCGCCGCGGCGGAGCAGGGGATCGTGTCGGTGCACGAGATGAGCGCCCCGCACATCGACACGCGCGCCGGGCTGCGCGAGCTGCTCGCGCTCACGGGCGAGGCGTCCGCGGGGCTGCCGCACGTCGTCGGGTACCGGGGCGAGCTGTGCACCACGGTCGACGACGCGCGCGAGCTCCTCGCGGACGTGCCGGGCCTGACGGGCATCGCGGGCGACCTCAACGTGGACGGGTCGATCGGGTCGCGCACCGCGGCGATGCGCCTGCCCTACCAGGACGGACCCGACCGCACCGACCGCGGGAACCTCTACCTGAGCGCGGAGCAGATCGCGAACCACCTGTCCGCGGTCGGGGCGGCGGGCACGCAGGGCGGGTTCCACGTCATCGGGGACCGCGCGATGGACGAGCTCGTCCTCGGGCTCAAGGTCGCCGCGGAGGTCCACGGCCAGGGCGCGGTGCGCGCAGCGCGGCACCGGGTGGAGCACGCGCTGTTCGTGGACGCGTCGGCGCTGGCGTCCCTGCTGCTGTTCGGCGTGAGCCTGAGCATCCAGCCCGGGTTCGACGCCGCGTGGGGCGGGCCGCAGGACATGTACGCGGCGCGCGTGGGCGCGACCCGGGCGGAGGGCCTGAGCCCGTTCGCGGACCTCGCGGGCGCGGGCGTGCCGCTCGCGTTCGGGTCGGACGCGCCGGTGACGCGGCTCGACCCCTGGGCGGGGGTGCTCGCGGCGATGTCGCACGTGGACCCGGACCAGCAGATCTCGGCGCGGGCCGCGTTCCGCGCGCACACGCGCGGCGGGTGGCGCATCGCGGGGCTGGACCACACGGGCGCCGGGCAGCTGCGTGTCGGTGCGCCCGCGCACCTGGCGGTGTGGCGCGGCGAGCACCTGGTCGTGCAGGGTGCGCTCGGGCGCACGACGTCGTCGTGGAGCACGGACGCGCGCGCCGGGCAACCGCTGCTGCCGGAGCTCGGCCCGGACGTGCCGCGCCCCCGCTGCCTGCAGACGGTGCGCGACGGCGTCCCCCTGTTCGACACGTTCGTCTGACCGCTACCGCTTGACAGGGCCGTGAGCCGGAGTAGGTTCGACAGGGTGTTCCGGCCCCCGCGGCCGCAGGGGGATCAGCCACCGACGACGACCCCTCGGCGTGCCGCGCCGGGTATCTGGCCGGGCTCGCGCGCTCAGTAGAAAACGTGCTCCCGCCGGTGGCGGCGGCGTACGGGCCGAAGGGCGCGCGAGCCCGCACACACCACCTCTCGTTCACCCGCCGGGCCGCCGTCGCGGACCCCGGTCCGTGCAGGTGCGTGGCGTAGGGTGCACCCGTGCACGCCCCCGAGCCCACGGCCGCCCCGGCCGGGCGATCCCACCCCGCAGGACCTGACGCCTCCGCCCCGGACCCCGCGGCACCCGCGCCCGGACCCGCGGAGACCGGTCCCGACGTCCCCGGTGCGGCGGAGGCGCGCACCCGGGTCGGGACGCCGTCGCGGCCCCTCACGCTGCTCCTGGCCCTTGCGGGCGGCCTCGGCACCGACGCGGCCTTCCCCGACCGCGGATGGTGGCCCCTCGCGTTCGTCGGCGTCGCCGCGCTGTTCTGGGCGCTGCGCCGCGACGGCGCACGCTGGGGCTTCCTCGTCGGGCTCGTGTGGGGTCTGGCGTTCTTCCTGCCGCACCTGTGGTGGGCCAACTACGCGACCGAGACCGCGCCCTGGGTCGCGCTGTCCGTCATGGAGGCGTGCTTCGTCGCCGTGCTCGGCGCCGCCTGGGTGTGGGCGCGGCGCTGGCCGTGGCTGGCCGGGCGCCCGTGGGCGCAGGCCGTCGGATTCGCGCTGCTGTTCGTCGGCGTCGAGCAGGCGCGCACCGAGGTCCCCTTCGGAGGCTTCCCCTGGGGCCGGCTCGCGTTCTCCCAGGCGGACTCCCCGCTCGGGCGCGCGGCGTGGCTCGGGGGCGAGGTCCTCGTGTCCCTGCTCGTCGCGCTCGCCGGGTCGCTGCTCGCCGTCGCCGTGCTCGCGCTGGTGCGCCGCCGCGACGTCGTGACGGGCGCCGTCGTCCCGGTGGCCGTGGCCGGCGCACTCGTCGCGGCGCCGCTGCTCGTGCCGCTCGACACGCGCGCCGAGGCGGGGACGCTCGCCGTCGGGGGCGTGCAGGGCAACGTGGGCGAGCCGGGCCTGGGATCGTTCGCGAACCGGGCCGAGGTGCTGAACAACCACCTGCAGGGGACCGTCGCGCTGCTGGACCAGGTGGAGCCCGGCGACCTCGACGTCGTCCTGTGGCCCGAGAACGGCTCCGACCTCGACCCCCAGACCGCGCCCGACGTCGCACGCGCCATCGACGACGCCGCACGCGAGGTCGACGCCCCGATCCTCGTCGGCGCCCAGGAGTACCCCGAGACCGGCGGCCGGTACAACGTGTCGCTGCTGTGGGAGCCCGGCGCGGGCGTCGTGGACCGGTACGCCAAGCAGCACCCCGCCCCGTTCGGCGAGTACATCCCGCTGCGGTCCCTGCTGCGGATCTTCTCCGACCAGGTCGACCGCGTGAGCATCGACATGATCCCCGGCACCGAGACCGGCGTCGTCGACCTCGCGTCCGAGCGCCTCGGGCGCACCGTGCCGCTCGGCGTCGTCATCTGCTTCGAGGTCGCCTACGACGGCCTCGTGAACGACGCCGTGGACGCGGGCGCCGAGGTGCTCGTCGTGCAGACCAACAACGCCTCCTTCGGGTACACCGCCGAGTCCACGCAGCAGCTCGCGATGTCGCGGCTGCGCGCGGTGTCCACCGGGCGCGCGACCGTGCAGGTCTCGACCGTCGGCGTGAGCGGCGTCATCGCCCCCGACGGCACCCTGCTGCAGAGCACCGGGCTGTTCACCGCCGACCAGCTGGTCGCGGACCTGCCGCTGCGCACGAGCCTGACCCCGGCCGTGCGGGCGGGGGACTGGCCCGGGCGCGTGGTCGAGCTCCTCGCCCTCGGCCTGCTCGCGGCGGGGGTCGTGGGCGCCGTCCGCGAGCGCCGCGCGTCCCGGGCGTCCACCACGCCCGCCGCGGTCTCGACCGGGGACGACGCGCGGTGAGCGAGCGCCCCGGGGAGCCCGCCGCGCGGGGCCGCGTGCTCGTCGTCGTGCCCACGTACGACGAGGCGCTGACCCTGCCGGGCACGCTCGCGCGCCTGCGCGCCGCGGTGCCGGGCGCGGACGTGCTCGTGGTCGACGACGCGAGCCCCGACGGGACGGGCGACCTCGCCGACGCCGCGGCCGCCGCGGACCCGGGCGTGCACGTGCTGCACCGGGCGGGCAAGGAGGGGCTGGGCGCCGCGTACGTCGCGGGGTTCGGCTGGGGCCTGGACGCCGGGTACGACGTCCTGGTCGAGATGGACGCCGACGGGTCGCACCAGCCCGAGCAGCTGCCGTCCCTGCTCGCGGCGCTCGCCCCGGCGGGGGGACAGGGCGCGGACCTCGTCATCGGGTCGCGCTGGGTGCCGGGCGGGCGGGTGGAGAACTGGCCGTGGCACCGCGAGGTGCTCTCCCGGGCGGGGAACGTCTACGTGCGTGTCGCGCTCGGGCTGGGCCTGGGCGACGCGACGGCGGGGTTCCGCGCGTACCGGGCCGACGCGCTGCGCGCCGTGGACCTCGCGAGCGTGGAGTCGCACGGCTACTGCTTCCAGGTGGACATGGCCTGGCGGGTCGTGCGCACGGGCGGGCGGGTGGTGGAGGTGCCGATCACGTTCGTCGAGCGCACCGCAGGCCGGTCGAAGATGAGCCGCGCGATCGTCACCGAGGCCCTGTGGAAGGTGACGGTGTGGGGCGCGCGACGCCGCGCCGCGCAGCTCGCGGGGGCGGTCCGGGGGCGGGGGACCCGGGCCTCTCGCTGAGGCCGGGCGCAGCGGGGGCGGAGCGGTGCGCGAGCGGAGCGGGGTCTGCGCCTGCCCGTGACGCACGAGAGGCCCGGACCCTGCGGGGTCCGGGCCTCTCCGGTCGTCGGGCGACCGTGGCGTCAGGCGCTGCGGCGCAGCTTGCCGGCGCGCAGCAGTCCGAGGCGCTCGTCGAGGAGCTCTTCGAGCTCGGAGATGGTGCGGCGCTCGAGCAGCATGTCCCAGTGGGTACGGGCGGGCTTGCCGGCCTTGGGCTCGGGGCGCTCCGCGTCGCGCAGCAGCGCCTCGGCGCCGCACCGGCACTCCCACACCGGGGGGACCTCGGCGTCGGTCGAGAACGGCAGGATGATGGTGTGCCCGTTGGGGCAGTCGTAGTGCGCCTGGAAGCGGGGGGCGAAGTCGACGCCCTCGTCCGACTCCATGCTCTTCGCACCGATGCTCATCCCGCGCAGCGAACGGTCGGCCATGGTGTCCTCCTGAGGGGTCTTCGGGGGTGGGTGGGCGCGCCCGGTGGGGTGCGGGCAGCGGCCCGGTCTACGAGAGGCAACGCCTCACCGTCGGTCGGTGTTCCGACGCGTCGTGAAGGTCCGGTGAACGTCGCGGGGTGTCCGCGGCCTGGCCGCCTCCACGGCGTCGAGCCGGTCCGCCTCGGTGCGTCGCGGTCCCAGGCTCCCGGGTTTCGATGCCCGACGCAACTCGTCACGGCCGCCACCGCCCGGACGTGCGCACGCTCACACCGGCGGCGCCAGGGGCCGGGAACAAACCCGCGGGGTGGTGGGTTGAGCGGCATGTACATGCAAACGCATCGACCTAGGACTCACGGGAGCACACCATGCAGTTCGGCATCTTCACCGTCGGCGACGTCACGACGGACCCCACGACGGGCCGGACCCCCGACGACACCGAGCGCGTGCGCTCGATGCTGACCATCGCGAAGCACGCGGACGAGGCGGGCCTGGACGTCTTCGCCACGGGCGAGCACCACAACCCGCCGTTCGTCCCGTCCTCGCCGACGACCATGCTCGGCTACCTCACCGGTGTGACGAAGAACATCGTCCTGTCGACGTCCACGACCCTCATCACGACGAACGACCCGGTGCGCCTCGCGGAGGAGTACGCGATGCTCCAGGTCATCTCCGACGGGCGCATGGACCTCATGATGGGGCGCGGCAACACCGGGCCGGTGTACCCGTGGTTCGGGCAGGACATCCGCAACGGCATCCCGCTCGCGATCGAGAACTACGCGCTGCTGCGGCGCCTGTGGACCGAGGACGTCGTGGACTGGGAGGGCAAGTTCCGCACCCCGCTCCAGGGCTTCACCTCCACCCCGCGCCCGCTGGACGGCGTGCCGCCGTTCGTGTGGCACGGGTCGATCCGCAGCCCCGAGATCGCCGAGCAGGCGGCCTACTACGGCGACGGGTTCTTCCACAACAACATCTTCTGGCCCATCAGCCACACCAAGCAGATGGTGCAGTTCTACCGCCAGCGCTGGGAGCACCACGGCCACGGCCCCGCGGACACCGCGATCGTCGGCCTCGGCGGACAGGTGTTCATGCGCAAGGACTCCCAGAAGGCGTGGGACGAGTTCCGCCCCTACTTCGACAACGCGCCCGTGTACGGGCACGGCCCGTCGATGGAGGACTTCACGCGCGAGACGCCGCTCACCGTCGGCTCCCCGCAGCAGGTGATCGACCGGTACGCCGCGATGCGCGAGCACGTGGGCGACTACCAGCGTCAGCTGTTCCTCATGGACCACGCCGGCCTGCCGCTCAAGACGGTGCTCGAGCAGATCGACCTCCTCGCGGGCGAGGTCGTGCCCGTGCTCCGCAAGGAGATGGAGGCCGCACGCCCCGCGCACGTGCCGGCGAACCCGCCGAGCCACGCCGAGCGCGTCGCCGCGGCCCGCGCCGCCGGGACCGAGGGCGCCGCGCACGTCGGCGGCACCGAGGACCGCTGGACCGGGCGCACCGCCGAGGACGACCAGGAGCCGGCGAAGGCCGGCGCCGCGTTCGGGCTGTGACCCGCGCCGTCCCGCGGCCGACCTGACCGGTCGCCCGACGGCGTACGGTCGAGGGGTGCCCCGCGCACCCGGTCGACCGGCCGCCGTCGGGCACCCCGCACCACCCGGCCCGGCGACGGGTCGACCCCCGCACGACACGCCACACCCCAGGAGCACCGCATGACCGCCAGCACCCCCGCCCCGGACCGCCGCCTCGTCGTGGTGTCCGCCGGGCTGTCCAAGCCGTCCTCCACGCGCCTGCTCGCCGACCGGCTCGGCGAGGCCACCGTGCGCGAGCTCCAGGGTCTCGGCGTGGACGCCGAGGTCGAGACCGTCGAGCTGCGCGACCACGCGCACGCCGTCGTCGACGCCATGCTCACCGGGTTCCCCACGGGCGAGCTCGCCGGCGTCCTCGAGCGCCTGGCCGCCGCCGACGGGATCGTCGTGACCACCCCGCTGTTCACCACCACGTACTCGGGGCTGCTCAAGTCGTTCGTCGACGTCCTCGACAAGGACTCGCTCACCGGCACGCCCGTGCTGCTCGGCGCGACCGGCGGCACCGCGCGCCACTCGCTCGCACTGGAGTACTCCCTGCGGCCGCTGTTCACCTACCTGCGGGCCGACGTCGCCACGACGTCCGTGTTCGCCGCGACGGACGACTGGGCCGCCGCCGAGGCCGACGCCGGCGGCGGGCTGCCCGCCCGCATCGCGCGCGCAGGCCGCGAGCTCGCGGAGAAGGTCGCCCTGCGCAAGAACACCGGCCCCGCCGACCCGTTCGCGGCCACGCCCGACTTCACGGCGCTGCTCGGCGGGCTCTGACCCCCACCGCCCGCGCGCCCCCGGCCACCGGTGCTCCCGGCCGGGGGCGCGCTCACGTCGTCCTGACCTGCGGCGACACCACCCGAGGGGTTGCTCTCGGCGGGTGTCGCGCGGCAGGATCGGGGGACCGACGACGACGGGGGAGCACCATGAGCACCAGCGCGACCGAGGGCCACACCGAGACGCACCCGGCAGGACCCGCCCCCGAGCCCGGCGTCGAACCCGTCGCTCCCGTCACGGTCGCAGTCCCGGTCGTCGAGGCGCTCGCCACGCACGCGGACGGCCCCCGCCCTCCGGTCCCGCCGCGGCGGCGACCCGTCGGCGTCGTGACGGTCCCCGGCCGGGCGCCCGACACCTCGCGCTTCGCCGCCGCGCCCCGCTACCCGGCCATGTTCCACGTCGCCGGCGGCCGGCTCGTGTGGGACGGCGCACGGCTGCGCCTCGTCCGCGGCGACGACACCGTGCTCGAGCCCGCCGGGCGACCCGTCGTGACCGTCACCGGGGACGGGCCGACCGTCGTCGTGACGTGGCGGGACGAGCACCCCGGTTCGCGGTCGACCCGCGCCGTCCTGCTCGACGGGTCGTCCGCCCGCTTCGCCCGGTTCGCGCGCTCGCTCGCGGACGCGCGGCCCGGGAGCGTCGTCGTCGACGACCGCACCGTCCCCTCGCCGCGCGTACCGCGCCTCCACCCCGACCAGGCAGGCACCGCCCGACGCCCCGGCGTGTTCGCCCGCGCCCTGTGGCGCGTCGTCGGGCGCGGCGCACCCGCCGCGAGCGCCACCCCGGGTGACGGGGGAGCGGCGCTCGTCGCCCGGCTCGAACGGCTCGCCGCCCTGCACCGCGCCGGCGACCTCACCGACGCCGAGTTCGCGCGCGCGAAGCAGGCGCTGCTCGGCTGACGCCGACCGGGCTGTGGGCCCCGGTCAGTCCCCGGCCTGGGCCCACCCGGTCACGTCGACCTCCGTCATCACGGACCGGCCGTCGCGGAAGTCCCCGTACCGCGCCCAGGCGAGCACGACCCGCAGCAGGACGATGCCGTCGTCGGCCAACGATGCGGCGAACTGCGGGAACGCCGCCGCGTACGCCGCGGCGCAGCGCTCCCGATCCGCACCGACCGGGACGTCCGCCCTGCCCTCGCACTGCACGGTCGTCCCGTCCGCGCCTCCCACCGTCACCGCGACGCGCGGGTCCCGGGCCAGGTTCGCCACCTTGCGCGACGTCGCGCGCGCGTCGAACACCAGCTCGCCCGCATCCGTCGCCGCCACCGCGAGGAACGCGGCCTGAGGTTCGCCCTCCGCGCCGAGGGACGCGACGACGCCCCACCCCTGCGAACGGACATAGCCGACGAACGCCTCACGATCCATGCCGCCACCGTAGCGGTCTCGGTCCTCCGCCACCGGAGGCGTCACGCCGAGCTCCTCAAGCCGCGGGGTTCCGGTGCGTCTCTTCGACCGCGACCGGGTCGCGCACGTCGCGCAGCACCTCCAACGACCCGTCGGCCGAGCTCCGGGCCAGCCGCGGCGCCCACCACGCCGGCAGCGTGCCGCCCACCAGGACGACCGCCGCCGCCACCACCGTCGCCACCAGCCGCACCTCGCCGACGGCCAGCCCCGAGCCCGCCGGGTCTAGCACGAGCATGAGCGTCAGGGTCGACGCCGCCGCGTTCGCCCACACGGGACGCGACACCGCGACCGTGACCGCCGCCGTCAGCACCGCCACGCCCAGCCGCACCGGCGCCGTCGTCACCAGCACCGCCAGCGCCGCGCCCGCCACGACGCCACCGAGCGTGCCCAAGACCCGCGAGCGCGCCACGTGCGACCACCGCACCCCCGGCGTCGGGACGACGAGCAGGAACACCGTCGCCGGGAGCCAGTACGCCAGCCGCACGCCCGATGCCTGCGCCAGCCCTGCCGCGACCACGACCCCCGTGGCGAGCAGCAGCGCACCGGCACCCGCGAGCCCGCGCAGAACCCGCACCCCCGGCACCACCGCGGGCAGGCCCAGCATCCGCGCCACCACCACCGCGTACACCGCCGCCCCCGCCACCCACACGAACCGGAGCACCACCGAGGCGTCGGCCTCCAGCGGGGGAGCGGTGGACGTCGCCGCCCCGACGAGCGCCACCACCGGCAACCAACCCCACCGAGCCGACCACCCCGCGACCAGCCCCAGCCCGCCCAGCAGCGCGACCCACCACACCGAGCCGGCGGACACCGCCGCGAGCACCGACGACACGACCAGGACCGGCACCGTCACCAGCGCGCTCCGCCACCCCGCCTTCAGGGCCAGCAGCACGCCGAAGATCGCCCCCGTCGCCGTCACCGATGCGGGCGCGGCACCACCGAGCGCCGCGCCCGCGACCACCGGAACCGCCACCACGATCAGGAGCAGCAGCACCGCCTGCCCCAACGCCCGCACCGGCCCGCGTCCCGCACTCACAGCAGCGAGGGTACGCGCGCGCCGCGCTCGCGACCCCGCGAGCCGTCCAGCCACGAACCGGCCGTCCGTGCGGGCACACCAAGCCCACCAGCGGCGGCCGAGAACGGGACCGGGCCCGCCGTGAGACCCCGACCGTCCCCGCCACGGGCCGATGATCAGGGCCTCGCCACTCCAGGACGCACACCCCACCGGTACGTCTAGCCGCCGATCTCGACCTCCTGGCCCGCCTCGCCGGTCCCGAGCCCCAGACCCGGCACGCCTGATGGGCGGGAGTGGCGTCCACCGCCGAGTCACGCTCCCACGTGTCCGTGTACCGGCGCCCGCCGCACCTGTCCGCCGCGTCGTGATATCCAACCCCGATGGACCAGACCCGTCGTCGCACCCGACCCTTCGTCCTCGCCACCGCCGCGCTCGCCGCCCTCACCTCCTGCTCCGGCACCGTGACGGCCCAGGACCTCGTCACCCGCCTTGCCGACGAGCGCGTCCCCGACGACGCCCTCCCGGACACGATGAAGCCAGACGAGATGGACCCCGCCTCGGCCCGACGCCTGGGCGAGCTCGACGAGGTCACCTTCTACGCCGGTACGGGCGACCGCGACGGGCAGGACGTCGTCTGCCTCGTCACCGTCGTGCCGGGAGACACCGCGCAGGACGACGCGGGAGCTGCCACGTGCGGCCTCGTCACCGACCTCGACGACTCCGACCTCCCGCTCAGCCTCCTCGCCCCGGACGGGACGCGGGTCACCGCGGTGCTCGTCCCCGACGGTCTCCCCACCGACCCCGACCTCACGCGCCTCACGCCCAACCTCGCCGCCCTCGTCTCACGCACCCCCTGAGCGCCAGGCCCCCGCCCGGCGCGCCTCGCTCACGTGCCCGACGCCCCCTCGATCGCCTCCAGGTCACGTACCGCGAACCGATGGTGCTCCCACTCCTCCTCGAGGATCACGTGCAGGCACGACAACGTCGTCTCCGGGTACTGCGGCGACCACGGGTGGCGCCGCACCACCGCCAGCCCCTCCGGCGTCACACCCGCCAGGAAGTCCCGCACCATCGCCACCCGGCCCGCACGCGCCTCCAGCACCTCCGCGTACGACGGCGTCCCCGTCACGAACAGCGACACGTCCAGCCCGTCCTCCGCCGCCTGCGGACCCGCCTGACCCAACGGGTGGAACGGCTGCTCCACCTCCAGCACCGCCCGCCCCAACCACGCGTCCGTCGCCAGCACCAGGTGCCGCAACGTCTGCGCGAACGACCACTCGCCGTCCACCGACACGTCCACGGCGCTCGCGGGCAGGGCCGCCGCCCGGCCGAGCGTCGCCGCCCACGTCGACTCCAGCGCCGCCCACGCCGCGCGCAGCCCCTCCGGGTCGCCGGCACGACGCAGCTCCCGCCCCGGGAAACGGCGGTCCAGCTCCGCCTCCACGAAGCCCGTCACGTCGACGCCGTTCACCCGGAACGCGGCATCGCCGTCCGCGAGCCACGGGGCGTCGATGTCGGCCCCTTCCACCTGCACGCCCCGCATCACGACGCCGGACAGGTCGGACTCCACGAACCGCGCGCCGCGCAGGTCCGCGCCGTCGAACGTCGCGCCCTGCAAGTTGTCAGAGCGGGTGAACCGGGCCATGAGCGCCTCCTCAGGAACGGGCCGCCCGACGAACCAGCCAGCCCAGGGGAGAGGCCGGGCGCGGCGACGACGCTGCGCGGGACCCTGCCGGGGGAGAGGCCCCCACCCCTCAGCGGCGGGAAGCGACGGACGGGGACGACGATCGCACCGTACGCCGCCCGACCCGCACGCGACCAGAGGGCCGCACCCGCCAGGTACCCGCCGTCGTCGCCCGGCACCCAGAGGGACGCCCACGCCGACGTGGGGGAGCATCGGACCATGCCGATCCTGCCCGCCGAACGCGACCCCAGGCTCATCACCGTCCGCCGCGGCGGCACCCTCACCGACGACCACCACCGCCAGCTCGCCCAGTGGGCCGTCGACTGCGCCGAGCACGTCCTGCCGATCTTCGAGAGCTCCCGGCCCGACGACACCCGACCCCGCGACGCCCTCGACGTCGCCCGCGCCTGGATCCGCGGCGAGGCCCCCATGAAGACCGCGCACAGCACCGCCTTCGTCGCGAACGCCGCCGGGCGCGACCAACCCGCACCCGTCAAGTACACGGCGCTCGCGGCCGGGCAGGCGGTGGCGGTCGCCCACGTCGCGGCGCACGACCTGGGCGCGGCGGCGTACGCGATCCGGGCCGCGGCCGCCGACGCCGCGGCCCGAGGCGAGGACCCCGAGGCGGCCCGCCGCGCGGAGCGGGACTGGCAGCGCGAGCGCATCCCGGCCGAGCTGCGCGAGCTCGTCCTGGACGACCAGCGGCGCCGCAGCGCGATCTGCTGGTCCGTCTTCGACGACTGAGGCAGGGGACAGGGCCGCTCAGTGCAGCAGGTCGTCGTAGGCGGCGAGAGGGATCCGCCCCTCCGCCGCGGCGACGACGCCCGCGTCACCGGCCACGAGGACGTCGGCCTGGAGCACGGCCACCGCGACGTACTCGGCGGCCGCGGTGTCGTCCGCGTCCAGCTCGTGAGCGATCCGCCATGCGGTGGCCCGCGAGACGCGGTCGCCGAGCAGGCGGATCTTCAGCGCGGCGACGCCCTCCAGACGGGCACGCGCCGTCTTCTCGTCGAGCACGCCGTCACGGACGTCGCGGTAGAGCATCGAGAGCGCGTGGCTGCGCAGCACGGAGGGCCCGACGAGCGGGCGTCGTGCACCGAGCCCGACGTCGTCGCGCACGAGGCGCAGCGCGGTGACGGCGTCGATCGCGCACCGGGTCGAGGAATCGATGACGACGGGTCCCATAGGAGCCAGTAGACACCGCCGATGCCTCGCCTGCGCCCGCTCCACCTTCTCCGCGGGCTGCCGGAGGTGCCGGGCGGCGCCAGACCGGCCGCCGCGACGGGGGGTCCCGGGGATCAGGCACGTGCCATCGCGCCGACGTCGCGGGCCGGTTCCGAGGAGCCCGTAGGGTCGGACCGTGGCTGAGCCGTGGGAGACGACCGTGACAGCGTTCGCGATGACGCGCATGGATCGGAGGTGGCTGATGATTCGGCACGAACGGCTTGGCGTCACGAGCTGGGAGCTGCCGGGCGGTCACGTCGAACGTGGCGAGACGCTCGAAGAGGCTGCGGCGCGCGAGACGGCTGAAGAGACCGGGATTGTCATCGAGGTCGGTCGGTTGGTTGCCACCTGCGTTCACGAGTGGCACGAACGACGACGGCGCAAGCTGGTCTGCTTCTTCGTCGCGACGGCCGCGAGCAGCGCTGTGCCGCGGGTTCCGGCGAACGAGCCGCATGTGCTGGAGGCGGCATGGGTCGACCCGTTCACGCTGGACACGGTGAGTCCGTTCATCGTGCCGCTGATCGAGCAGCAGCGCGTCGGCTGGCCCAACGTCCCGATGTCTTTCGTGATGACACATCGCCTCAACGGTGACGGGCTCTGGGAACCGGCTCCGGTGGTCGCTGAAGGGCTGAGCACGCACGATTCAGGATGATCCAGTCCTACGCCGATAATGCACATTATGTCATTTCGTCGTCGAAGAAGCTGCTCCTGCGCATCACGGAGGCCCGTAACGCGCTCCCCTTCGTCATGAGCACGACGACGTACGCACCTCGGATCTACCCGCTCCCGCGCGCCACCCGCGCCGCGGGACGGAACGACGGCGACCGGCGACTCGGCGGCCCGGCGGAGCTCGTGCCTGGCCGGGCGTCGTCAGGAACCGTCTCCGGGACGTTCGCCACGACGTCGCCGTTCGTCGGCCTCGCGCGCGACGGACGTCGGCCTCGACGGGTCGTCACGACGGCGCTCGCGACGCTGGCGTGGGTCCCGGTGCTCGCCCTGACGCTCGTCGCGTTCGCGGTCGTCGGCATCGCGGCAGGCGTGGCGACCGTCGCCGTGTGGTGCTGGCGCTCGGTGTCCCCCGCGCAGGCGGCACGGGCCGGGTCTCGGGACACCGACGTCGCCCCGGACGAGCCGCAGGCGCCTGGACCGGCGGCAACCGACGTCTCCCCGGCGCGCGGACGGCGCCTGGTGCGGGACCGCACGTTCGGCTACGATGCCTAGAATCGGACATATCCCTCAAACCATTGTGTTTAGGTCAACACCGTGCTGACGTCTCGGAACCGCGCTGTCGCGCCCCGGCGGCTCGGGCCGTAGACCGCGCCGCCGTCATTGCTCCGACAAGCACCTCCCCTGCCCGGACGCCGCCGCCCGTCGATCGGTCGTGCCGCTCCCCGCGTCGCGCAGCCCTGGCATGTGCCAGCCTGGGCGGGTGCCCGAACCCGACCCCCTCCACAGCCCCTTCCCTCCCCCGCCGCTGCCCGACGTCGTCGGCCCGCGCGAGCGCACCGTCCACGTCGTGACCCACCCCGAGGCCACGCACCACGTCGACCGGCTCGTCGGGGGCGTCCACGACTCCGACCTCACCGCGACGGGTGTGCGGCACGCGCACTACCTCGCCGCCGTCCTGCGCGCCCGTGTCCCGCGCGGCGCCGCCGTCGACGTCGTCACGTCCGACCTCCTCCGCACGCGGCGGACCGCGGCCGCGATCGGCGACGCGCTCGGCATCGCCCCGCGCCTCGACACCCGTCTTCGCGAGGCGTCCTATGGCGAAGCCGGTGGGCGGCCCCAGGCCTGGCTCGACGCGCGGCTCGTCCCGCCGCCCGCTGTCGGCGACCGCCTGCGGCACGACCTGGGCGTCGCGGGCGCGGAGACGAGGCTCGACGTCGCGCTGCGGGTGTACGCGGCGACGACGGACCTGCTCCGCCGCGGCGTCGACCACCAGGTGGTGGTCACGCACGGGTTCGCGGCCACGTTCGTCGTCGCCGCCTGGATCGGGATGCCGGTCGAGGCCGCCGGGCACGTGGCCTTCCCCGTGCCGTCGGGGAGCATCACGACGCTGCGCGAGGACGGGTTCTTCCGCAACCGTGCCGTGCTGGGCGTCGGCGACGTCGCGCACCTGGACGGGGCCCGCTGATCGTGGACGGGCGTCGGCGCAGGTCAGGGCGCCGCGCGTCGGCGGCCGTGTCGGTGGCACGACCTAGGCTGAGGCGGACTCTTCCCGGAAGGAGGCCCGCCCCATGGTCGCCCCGCCCCGCCTCGAGCGGATCACCGCCTCCGAGGCGGCCGACCGCTACCTCGCGTCCGTCGCGGCTCAGACCCTGCGCGGCATCCTGTCGCCGACGACGCGGCGCAGCTACGAGCGGGACGTGACGGAGTTCGTCCGGCTCGCCGGGGCGGCCCGGGTGCTGGACGACGTCACCGGGGAGGACGTCGACGACGTGCTCCTGCGCTACCAGACCACGCCCGACGGCCGGTACGCGGACGCGTCCCGCAAGCCCGGCAGCCCGGGGCGCTCCGCGGCGACCGTGAACCGTTTCCGCCAGTCCGTCACCCGGTTCTTCTCCCACGCGGCGCGCGAGGGCTGGGTGCAGGCGGACCCGATGCAGTGGGCCGCTCCCCCGGCGCGCCTGCGCGACGGGCTGCGGGTCGCGCGCACGGCGCTGTCCGCGGGCTCCGCGGCGTCGCTGCTCGAGGTCTCCGCGGCACGGGTGCCGGCAGACCCGGCCGCGGGACGCCGGGACCAGGACCTCCAGCTCCGCGACCGCCTCGTCGTCGCGCTCCTGCTCGTCCTCGGCCCGCGCGTCTCCGAGCTCGAGCGCGCGAACCTCGACGACTTCTCTCGCGAGCCCGACCAGACGCGCTGGCGCATCCAGGGCAAGGGCGGGCACGTCCGCACCGTGACGCTCTCTCCTCCGCTCGCCGCCGCGCTCGAGGAGTACCTGGAACGCCTGCGCCCCGCGCTCCTCGCCCGCCGCCCCGACGACCCGGACGCGCGGCGCGCCCTCCTGCTGTCCTGGCGCGGCCGGCGCATCGACGCGCAGGCGGTCCGCGGCCTCCTGCGGCGCTGCGTCGCGCGCATGCCCGCGCAGTACCGGCGCGAGGCCACGCCGCACGCCCTGCGCCACACGACCGCGACCCTGCTGGCCGCCGAGGGGTGGGACGTGAAGGTGGTCGCCGAGCTCCTCGGGCACGCGTCCATCGCGACCACGGGCGTGTACCTCGACCGGATCGAGGGCGAGCTCGCCGCCGCGATCCGCGCCCACCCCCTCTCGGCCGCGCTCGAGCCCGCGGAGGCCTGACGCGCGGACCGCGGGGCGCGTAGCGTCACCGGTATGGCCTCGCTCCACCGGGTGGAGCTCGTCCCCGACGACGAGCCCCCGCCGGCCGGGCGCGGCGCACCCGCGGAGGGGGCCCACGGGCCCGCGGCACCGGCCCGACGTTCCCGACTCCTGCGCGTCGCGGTGCCCCTCCTGGTGCTCGCCCTCGCTCTCGTCGCGGTCGGGACGTGGCGCACGACCACCGCGGAGCAGGGACGTCTCGCCCGTCCTGGAGCCGTCGCCTCGCTCGCGGTGCCACCGGAGCTCGTGTGGGAGACCGACGCCGCCGCACCCCGGCTCTCCGTGGTCGACGACGGCACGATCCTCGCCACGGTCGCGGGCGCGGGCGTGGAGGGGTACGACGTCGCGACCGGCGCCCGGTACTGGCGGGCCCTCGACCCGACGGCCTGGTGCGGACCGGCTGCGGGCGAGACGTCGGCCCCCGCGGGACGACCCTCCGTCGTCACGTGCCTGACCGGTCCCGCCCTCGCACCGGTGGCGCACGTGCTCGGCCCGTCCGGGCCGGTGACGGACGCCGTACCTCTCGGCGACGACCTCGGGCGCGCGGTCCCCGCCCCGGGCGGCACGGTCCTGCGCTGGGCCCGCACCGGAGGTGTCGTCCATCTCGCGCTCCAGGACGCGCGCACCGCCCGGGTGCGCTGGCACCGGGAGGTCGACCCGGACGACGCCGAGCGCACCGCGATGTGCCGGCCCCAGGTGGCCGGCCAGGCCGCGGTCACGGTCGAGGACGACCTGCTCGTCGTGCGCGGCTGCCGCCTCAGCGCGGTCCTCACCCCCGCCGGGACCCGCCTCGACACGCGCGGCGACACGATCACGACGGCCGTCACGGCCCGTGCGGACGGCACGTTCTGGCGCACGACCACCCGGCCGCCAGACCGCACCGGGTCCACACAGCTCGTCGCCCCGGACGGCACGGTCCACACCGCGGTCGCCGGACGCCTGCTCGTCCCGCTCGTCGGTCCCGGCCGCGACGCGACCACGTGGCTCGTCACGACGCCCGCCCGGGTGCTCGCGCTCGACGCCCCGCCCGGCCAGGGCGCGGACGCACCGCGCGAGCTGTGGCACGTCGACCTGCCCGCCGTGCAGGCCGTGGCGCTCGCGGGCACCCGGGTGGTGCTCGCCGCCGACGGCGCGCTCGTCGCCCTCGACGCGCGCACGGGCGAGCGGGTGTGGTCCTGGCCTCGTCGCGCGTCGGCCGCGTCCACGGGCGGCCCCGCCCCCGGGCCGGACCTCGCGCGCGGCGTGACGGCGGCGTTCACCGACGGCGCGACCCTCGCCGTGGTCGGGCCCGACCCGGACACCCCGCGGCGCGCGCTCATGGTCGCGCTGTCCCTCGACGACGGCGACGTGCGCTGGCAGGCCGGGTACGACGCGGACCCGCACGGCTTCGCCGCGGTGGCGGGGCGGGTCGTGCACGTGGATCCGAGCACCTCGCGCGTCACGGTGCTCGGATGAGGTGCCGAGACGAGCCGGTCGGGTGAGGTCCGCGTGCGAGCGGGCGACGGCGGGGCGAGCCTGGCAGGAGTCCGGCCCCCGCGCCGAGGTGGCCGGCCCGAGACCAGGGAGGACGCCGTGCCGAAGCGCGACCCGGGACCGAGCGTGAAGGACCCCGAGCTGTACGAGAAGCTGCGCGACGAGGGCGACTCGAAGGAGAAGGCGGCGCGCATCGCGAACGCCGCCGCGGGTTCGTCCCGCAAGAGCGTCGGACGCAAGGGCGGCAAGGCTGGCGACTACGACGACTGGACGGTCGAGAAGCTGCGCAAGCGTGCCGCGGAGATCGGCATCGAGGGCCGCTCCTCGATGCGCAAGGCTGAGCTGATCAAGGCCCTGCGCTCGCACTGACCCGGGCGCTCGGGGAACCCGGAGGCGGCGGGGGTGCAGATCTCACCCGCGGCGCGCCCGTTGTGAGGTCGCGCCCGGGGACGCGCCCGCTACGGTGAGTCCGTGCACCTGTCCGCCGACTCCGCCCTGCGCACCGCCCGCCGCCTGCTCTCCCGCGCGCTCGTCGTCGCCGTCGCGGCGCCGATCACCGTCGCGGGCGTGCTCGTCACCGCCGACGCGATCCGCAAGCGCCGCAACACGACCGAGGCGTCGTTCCCCCGCTCCTCCCCCGCCGACGTCGAGGTCGCGGGCACCACGACGACCGTCTTCACGTACGGCGAGGACGTCTACCGGGAGATGCTCGGCGCGATCCGCGGGGCGCAGCGCCGCATCCTGCTCGAGACGTACATCTGGAAGGCCGACGCGCTCGGCGAGGAGTTCAAGCAGGCGCTGGTCGAGGCGAGCGCACGCGGCGTCGAGGTGTTCGTCGTCTACGACGGGTTCGCGAACCTCGTCGTCCCGCAGGCGTTCTTCGACCTGCCGGAGCCGATCCACGTCATCCGCTACCCCGTGTTCCGCCCGGGCGTGCTCATGCTCAACGTGCGCAAGTCGGGTCGCGACCACCGCAAGATCCTCGTGGTCGACGACGAGATCGCGTTCGTGGGCGGGTACAACATCGGCGCCCTGTACGCGACGCAGTGGCGGGACACGCACATCCGCCTCGTGGGCCCGAGCGCGTGGGAGCTGCGCAACGCGTTCGTCGACTTCTGGAACGCCAACCGGAAGCCCGGCCAGCCGCTGCTCGCCGACCCGGGGTCGGTGCACTGGGAGCCGCGCCTGCGGGCCGCGCGCAACGCGCCCGCGCACCTCGTCTTCCCGATCCGCGGCATCTACCTCGACGCCATCGACCGCGCGAGCTCGCACGTCTACATCACGCAGGCGTACTTCATCCCGGACCGGGAGATCCTCGCGGCACTCCTCGCGGCCGCCGCGCGCGGGGTCGACGTGCGCGTCCTGGTGCCCGAGCGCTCCAACCACGTGCTCGCGGACTGGCTGTCGCGCGGCCTGTACACCGCGCTGCTCAAGGGTGGGGTGCGCATCCACCTGTACCGGGACGCGATGGTGCACGCGAAGACCGCCACCATCGACGGCGCGTGGACAACGATCGGGACGGCCAACATCGACCGGCTCTCCCTGACGGGGAACTACGAGGTGAACCTCGAGATCACCGACCCCGGGGTGGCCGAGCAGATGGAGAAGGTGTTCGACGTCGACCTGTCGAACTCCCGGGAGCTCACGCTCGCCGAGTGGGACTCCCGCTCGGTGGCGGCCAAGCTCAGCGAGGTCGTCCTCACCCCGCTGAGGCCCTTGCTGTGACGCGCGGGCCCCGCACGGGGCCCGTCGTGAGGGGCGGAGCGGGCGCGGGTGCCAGGGCGCGTCAGTCGCAGTAGTGGGGCGCCTCGCCGCAGATCACGCCCTGCACCGTGAGGACGAAGAACACCACGACGGCCGCTACGACCGCCAGCGCGAGGACCACGCCGAGCACGATCGCGACGATCGCGCCGGGGTGCATCCGGGGCCGGCCGCCGGAGCCCGCGGGACGGTCGCGGACGTGCGGCGTCCAGGCGCGCCCGTCGAACCAGCGCTCCGCCCGCACGCCCCACGGGTCCGGGTACCAGCCCGACGGCGGGGTGGCGGTCACCGACCGGCCTCGGAGCGGGCGGCGTCGGCCACCTCCTCCTCGGGGCGTGGCGGCACGGTCTCGTCGGCCTCGAGCAGCGTCACCTCGCCGTACTCGGGGTGCTCGTCGCGGAGCGCGCGGGCCGCGGCGTCACCGACCCCGTCCAGGCTCCCCGCGGCGACGTCGAGCGCCTCACCGGGGGTGAGCGGCCGGTACGCGTACGTCCCGCCGGTGCGCTGCTCCCCGAGGAGCCGGTCGACCATGCCGTGCCCGACCGCCGACAGCAGCGCGTCGTGGATCGGCACCACGACGCGCGGGTCGAGGCCGCGCACGAAGTCGATGGTCTCGGCGAGCTTGAGCCACGGCGCGGACACCGGCGCGAGGAGCACGTCGAGCCGCTCGCCTCCGAGCGCGTCACCGTCCGGCGCGTCGAACGAGTCGCCCGGGTGCAGGAGCGTCGCACCGTCCCCGCGGACGAGATAGGTGACGTTCGCGATCCGGGGCACGTCGCGGTGGATCACCGCGTGCTGCCCACCGCCGACCACGACCTCCAGGCCGCCGAGGTCGAGACCGTCGCCGGGGACGACGACGTGCACGCGCGCGGAGGTGTCCTCCGGCAGGGCGGGACGCAGCGCCGCGACCACGGCCTCGGGCGCCCAGACCGTGAGCCCGGGCCGGGCCGCGAGGGCGGCGCCGAGCGCGGGCGCGTCGACGTGGTCCGGGTGCTGGTGGGTGACCAGCACGGTGTCGGCGTCGCGCAGGGCGCCCGCCGCGTCGCTGAACGCGCCCGGGTCGATCGCGACGACCTGACCGCCGTGCCGCACCGTGACGCACGCGTGGCCGTGGAACGTGACTCGCATGGATCCTCCTCCGCTCGCCCTGCCCGGCGCGACGGCCGTCGCCTCAGGCTGCCACCCCGACCACGAGGGTGCCCACCGCTCAGCCCACGACGAGAACGAGGTCGCCGCCCTCCAGCTGCTGCACCGCGCCGATCGCGACGCGCTGCACCGTGCCCGCGACCGGCGTCGTGATCGCGGCCTCCATCTTCATCGCCTCGACCGTGGCGACGGTCTGCCCGGCCTCGACGACGTCGCCGGCGACGACGACCGGCGTCACCGCACCCGCGAACGGCGCCGCGACCTGACCCGGCTGCGTCGGGTCGGCCTTCTCCGCCGTGCGCGCGTCGACGTCGACCGCGCGGTCGCGCACCTGGATCGGGCGCAGCTGACCGTTGAGGGTAAACATGACCGTGCGCATGCCCCGCTCGTCGGGCGTGCCGATCGCCTCGAGCCCGACGAGCAGGCGCACGCCCTTGCCGAGCGCGACGGCGACCTCCTGCCCCGGCTCGAGCCCGTACAGGTACGTCGGGGTGTCGAGCACGGACACGTCCCCGTAGGCCTGGCGCACCTGCTCGAACTCCTTGGTCGGCCCCGCGAAGAGCAGGTGGTTCAGCCGGCGGCGCCGCGCCTCCCCCGCCTGCGCGAGCTCGGCCTCGTCCTCCGGCGACAGCGGCGTCACTCCGCCGCGCGCCGCGCGCCCGGCGAGGGCACGGGAGCGGAACGGCTCCGGCCAGCCCCCGGGCGGGTCGCCGAGCTCACCACCGAGGAACCCGATCACCGAGTCCGGGATGTCGAACGCCTGCGGGTCGGCCGCGAACTCCGTCGGGTCCGCCCCCGCCGCCACGAGGTGCAGCGCGAGGTCGCCCACGACCTTCGACGACGGCGTCACCTTCACCAGGCGCCCCAGGATGCGGTCCGCCGCGGCGTACATGGCCTCGATCTGCTCGAACCTGTCCCCCAGGCCCAGCGCGATCGCCTGCTGGCGCAGGTTCGACAGCTGCCCGCCCGGGATCTCGTGCTCGTACACCCGCCCCGTCGGCCCGGGCAGCCCCGACTCGAACGGCGCGTAGACGCGACGCACCGCCTCCCAGTACGGCTCCAGGTCTGCGACCGCGGCCAGCGACAGGCCCGTGTCGCGCTCGGTGTGCTCGAGCCCCGCGACGAGCGCGGACAGCGACGGCTGGCTCGTCGTGCCCGCCATCGCGGCGCTCGCGGCGTCGACCGCGTCCACGCCCGCGGCCGACGCGGCCAGCAGCGTCGCCATCTGGCCGCCCGAGGTGTCGTGGGTGTGCAGGTGCACGGGCAGGTCGAAGCGCTCGCGCAGCGCGGTCACGAGCCGGGTCGCGGCGGCTGGGCGCAGCAGCCCGGCCATGTCCTTGATGGCGAGCACGTGCGCGCCGGCGTCGACGATGCGGTCCGCGAGGCGCAGGTAGTAGTCGAGCGTGTACAGGTCCTCGGCCGGGTCCAGCAGGTTGCCCGTGTAGCACAGCGCGACCTCGGCGACCGTCGTCCCAGTGGCGCGCACGGCCTCGATCGCGGGACGCATCTGGTCGACGTCGTTGAGCGCGTCGAAGATCCGGAACACGTCGATGCCCGTCGCCGCGGCCTCCGCGACGAACGCCTCCGTGACGCGCGTCGGGTACGGCGTGTACCCGACCGTGTTGCGCCCGCGGAGCAGCATCTGGATCGCGAGGTTCGGCATCGCCTCGCGCAGCGTCGCGAGCCGCTCCCACGGGTCCTCGCCGAGGAAGCGCAGCGCGACGTCGTACGTCGCCCCGCCCCACGCCTCGACCGACCACAGCTGCGGCGCGGCCCGCGCGACGTACGGTGCGACGGCGGCCAGGTCGTGCGTGCGCACGCGCGTCGCGAGCAGCGACTGGTGGGCGTCGCGGAACGTCGTGTCCGTGACCCGCAGGCGCTGCTCGCCGCGCAGGGCGCGCGCGAAGCCCTCGGGTCCGAGCTCGAGGAGCTGCTGGCGCGACCCGGGCGGGGGCGCGACCGACAGGTCGAGCGCGGGCAGCTTCGTCGCGGGGTCCGGGGTGCGCCGCGGCTCGCCATGGGGGCGGTTGACCGTCGTGTCCCCCACGTACGCGAGCAGGCGCGTGCCCCGGTCGGCGCTCTCGCGCGCGGCGAGCAGCTCGGGCCGCTCGTCGATGAACGACGTCGCCACGTTCCCGGCGACGAACTCCGGGTCGGCGAGCACGGCCTGCAGGAACGGGATGTTCGTGCGGATGCCGCGGATGCGGAACTCGGCGAGCGCGCGCCGGGCGCGGCGCACCGCCGTCGGGAAGTCGCGCCCGCGGCACGTGAGCTTGACGAGCATCGAGTCGAAGTGGCCCGAGACGACGGACCCGGCGGTCGCCGTCGCACCGTCGAGACGCACGCCCGCCCCACCCGGCGAGCGGTAGGCGATGATGCGGCCCGTGTCGGGCCGGAACCCGTTCGCGGGGTCCTCGGTCGTGATGCGGGTCTGCAGGGCGGCGCCGTTGACGCGCACGTCCTCCTGCCGGATCCTGAGGTCCTCCAACGTCTCGCCCGCGGCGATGCGCATCTGGGCGGACACGAGGTCGACGTCGGTGACCTCCTCGGTCACCGTGTGCTCGACCTGGATGCGCGGGTTCATCTCGATGAACACGTGCTGCCCGGCCCGCTCCCCCACGGTGTCCACGAGGAACTCGACCGTGCCCGCGTTCTGGTACCCGATGTGCCGGGCGAACGTCACCGCGTCCGCGCACAGCGCGTCCCGGATCGCCGGGTCGAGGTTGGGGGCCGGCGCGATCTCGACGACCTTCTGGTGGCGGCGCTGCAGCGAGCAGTCCCGCTCGTACAGGTGCACGACGTTCCCCGCGCCGTCGGCGAGGATCTGCACCTCGATGTGCCGCGGGCGCAGCACCGCCTGCTCGAGGAACACGGTCGGGTCACCGAACGCGCCGTCCGCCTCGCGCATCGCGGCGGCCAGCGACTCGGGGAGGTCCTCGCGCGTGTCCACGCGCCGCATGCCACGCCCGCCACCACCGGCCACGGCCTTGACGAACACGGGGAACCCGATCGCGTCCGCGGCCGCGACGAGCTCGTCGACGTCCGACGACGGCTCGCTCGACGCCAGCACCGGCAGACCGGCCTCGCGGGCGGCCTTGAGCGCGCGCACCTTGTTGCCCGCGAGCTCGAGCACCTCCGGCGGCGGCCCGACGAACGTCAGCCCGGCGTCCGCGCACGCGCGCGCGAGGTCAGGGTTCTCCGAGAGGAACCCGTAGCCCGGGTAGACCGCGTCCGCGCCCGCCTCGCGCGCCACACGCACGATCTCCTCGATGTCCAGATACGCGCGGACCGGGTGACCCGGCTCCCCGATGAGGTACGCCTCGTCGGCCTTGAGCCGGTGCTCGGAGTTGCGGTCCTCCTGCGGGAACACCGCGACGGTGCGGGACCCCAGCTCGTAGGCGGCGCGGAACGCCCTGACGGCGATCTCCGCGCGGTTGGCGACCAGGACCTTCGAGAACACCGGCACTCCATCCGTCGACCGTGCGGCGCCGCCGGGGAGGGCGTGACGCGCCGCGTACCGGGCGATCCTCCCACGGCCTCGCCGGGCAGGCCGTCGCACCGGCTGTGACGTGCTCCACAGGCCGAAGGGTGCCGTGACGCGTCGACCGGGCCTTCCCAGACCGGCACGAGACCGCCGACATGCCCGGGGTCGGCGGCGCTCGCGGCCTCAGCCGGCGGAGCGGGCCCGACGACGCTGCGCGAGCTCGTCCTGCGGGCTGGCCGTCGCGCCGTCCTCGTCGTCGAGCGACTCGGTGGGCAGCTCCGCGAGCGTGCCCTCGACCTCGCGCCACACCCGGCCGACCGCGATGCCGAACACGCCCTGCCCGCCCTGGACGAGGTCCACGACCTCGTCGGGCGACGTGCACTCGTACACGCTCGCCCCGTCGCTCATGAGGGTGATCTGCGCGAGGTCGTCGACGCCGCGCTCGCGCAGGTGCTCGACGGCCGTGCGGATCTGCTGCAGCGAGACCCCGGTGTCCAGGAGTCGCTTGACGACCTTGAGGACGAGGATGTCCCGGAAGCTGTACAGCCGGTGCGAGCCCGAGCCCGACGCGGGGCGCACGGTCGGCTCGACCAGCCCGGTGCGGGCCCAGTAGTCGAGCTGCCGGTACGTGATGCCCGCGGCGCGGCACGCGGTCGGGCCGCGGTAGCCGGTCGTCGTGTCCTGCTCGGTGATGTCCTCCCCGAAGAGGAGGCCCTGCGCGCCGTGCGGAACCGCCGCGCCGATACCGACGCTCGCCTCACCGCTGCTGTTCACTGTCCGCCTCCTGGGGTGATGTCCACGACCACGCTATGGGCGCCGTCGGGGGTCGTCAACGACCGACGACCCGAGCGCGCGGGCGTGTCGCGCCCGTGCGGCCGGCGAGCCGGTCGCTCAACCCTCGACCTGTGGTCGAACGTCCGTGTTGTCCGTTGTGCCCGCAAGCCTCGACCCTCGCTCGACGGTCGGTCCCGCGGCGACGCGGACCGCCCCCTACTCGTCCACCGAGAAGTCCTCCGGCTGGACGTGGTCCAGGAAGTCGCGGAACTTCTCGACCTCCTCCTGCTGCGCGACGTCGACGACCTCGACCCCCGCCGTCGCGACGACCTCCGCCGAGCACAGCACCGGGCTGCCGGTGCGCACCGCGACCGCGATCGCGTCCGACGCGCGCGAGTCGAGCCGCACCCCGTTGCTCAGCACCAGCTCGGCGAAGAAGATGCCGCCGTCGAGCGCGACGATCTCCGCCCGCTCCAGGCGCACCCCGACCGCGTCGAGCAGGTCCCGCAGCAGGTCGTGAGTCATGGGCCGCGGCGTCGGCAGGCCGGCCTGCGCCATCGCGATCGCGCTCGCCTCCCGCGGGCCGATGACGATCGGCACGACGAGCTCGGACGCGTCGTCGAGCAGCAGCACCACGATCTCCTGGTCGCGCTGCTGCTGACGGACCCCGAGCACCTCGACCGGGACCATCGGGACGTCGTCGCTCACCCCTCCACGGTACGACTCCGGCCCGCATCCGGCAGGGGGTGGGACCCTGGTGCCTGGGCGCTCCTGGCAAGGGTTGGTCGGCGCCTCCGTCAGCGCGTGAGGTCGTCGATCCCCTGGCGCACGAACACGGTGTGCAGCTGCGCGCAGAGCTCCCCGACCTCCGAGGCCACGGTGCCGGCGTGGGCACGCGCGGACGCGCTCTGCTGCCCGCGCCACGGCGAGACGACCTGGTGCACGAGGCTCACGTGCCGGTCGGCAGCGGTGCGCAGGGAGCGCAGGTGGCGCGGCTCGATGCCGTACTCCGCGAGCCCGGCGGCGAGCACGACCACGTCGAGCGAGCGTGCGTCGAGCTGGCCCCCCGGCGCCTGGCGCAGCACACCGGCCTCGATGAGGCCCTCGACGAGCTCACGCTCCACCCCCGCCGCGGACACGAGCGCGTCGAGCGTGTACCGCTGGCGCACGGCAGCCGAGCCGGGCTCGCCGTCGGTCGTCGCCAGGCGCGGGGCGAGGGCCTCGACGTCGGTGCCCGCGTCGAGCGCGGCGAGGCGCTCCTTGATGACCTTGAGCGGCAGGTAGCGGTCGCGCTGCTCGACGAGCACGAACCGCAGCCGCTCGACGTCCGCGGGGCTGTACTGGCGGTATCCCGACGCGGTGCGCACGGGCTCGATGAGCCCCTGCTCCTCGAGGAAGCGCAGCTTGGAGTGGCTGACGTTCGGGAACTCCGCCCGCAGCGCCCGCAGCACGTCGGAGATGCGCATGGTCGCGCGGCGCGAGATGCCCTGCGGCCACGGCTCCGCCCCGTCGGCGGGCTCGGGGGCCGTGGCGTGCGCGGCGCCCGTCGAGGCGCTCACGACCGGGGGGCCGTGCCGCCCGCCGGTGCCCCCGCGTGCGGGCTGGCGTGGAACGTGAGCCGGTACTTGCCGATCTGCACCTCGTCGCCCGTCGAGAGCGCGACGGCGTCGATCCGGCTGCGGTTCACGTACGTCCCGTTGAGCGACCCGACGTCGCGCACGAGGAAGTGCTCGCCCTCGCGCACGAACTCGGCGTGCTTGCGCGAGACGGTGACGTCGTCGAGGAAGATGTCCGCGCGCTCCGACCGGCCGGCGACGGTGCGCTCGGCGTCGAGGAGGAAGCGGGACCCCTGCCCGGGACCGCGCTGCATGATGAGCAGGGCGGAGTGGCGCGGCAGCGCCGCGACCGCGGCGTGCTCCTCGGGGCTCAGGCCACCGGGCTGCACGCCCTCCTCGATCGGGGCCTCGATCCGGCCGAAGCTGACCGTCGTGTCGCTACCCGCCCGGTTCGGCACCTCAGGACCGCCTGGGACACTCATCTCGCCTCCTCGGGGCTCACGCACGTCGTGCTCGACCTCGGAACACCGCACCGCCGGGCCGTGGCCCCGCCGTGCGGAACAGTGCTCGAAAACTACTACACCCGCAGGTCACGCGGTGCGCGCGACCCACGGTCGTCCCAACCTACCCCGGCCTGCGGGGATGCGGGAAGCCGCAGTCACTCGTCGGCCGGGACCGGGGTCGCGTACTGCGGCGCCCCGGGCTCGACGGTCGCGGTGACCTCGACCCGGTCCTGCTGGGTGATCGTCGTGCGCGCGCCGTCCGCGCGCAGCGACGCCATCGCGCCGCCGGGGATCTCGAGGGCCGTCTCGAGCGTCGACGGGTCGCCGATGACGTTCCACCGGTACGGCGAGGTGATCGTCTGCCCGTCGACCACGACGCCCTCGGCCGAGTCCTCGAAGTAGCTGCTCGCGACGAGCCGGACCCCGTTGACCTCCATCGCCTCCGCGCCCGCGTTGCGCAGCTCCTCGAGCACGTTGAAGAGCGCGAACGCGTCGAGCGCCTCCGTGCCCTCGACGACCTCGATCTCGACGCCCGGGCCCTCGGCGGGGAGCCGGCCGGACAGGATGCCGAGCGTCTCCGCCTGCTGCTCGGCGAGCTCGAGGGCGGCCCGCTCGCGCCCGGATCCCGACTGGAGCTCGTCCCGCGTCGACTCGAGCGAGGAGACCTGGTCCTCGAGCTCGCCGGAGCGCTGGGTGACGTCGTCGAGGAGGCGCACGAGGTCGCTCTGGCGCAGGGACGAGAGCTGGTCCTCCTGCGTCTGGCTCACCTGGACCACGAGCGCGAAGCCGAGCAGCGCGCACAGGACGCCGACGACGATCTGGGACCGGGACGCGCGGGGGCGCAGCGCGCGGCCGAGCCCGCGCAGCCCGCGCGGCTCCGGTCGCGTCGGGGAGCCGTGGCGGCCCACGGCGCCGACGGTCCCCGTCGTCGCGGGGGGTTCTGCCGGCGCCGAGGCGTCCGTGCCGGTGGTGTCCGCGGTCGCCGCGTCGTCGTCCGGTGCGGCGGCGGTACCCGCGGGATCGTCCGGTGCGGCCGTGTCTCCGTCGCCGTGGTCGTGGTCCTGGTCGGCGCCCTCGTGCGGACCGGCCCCTGCCGGGTCGTCGCCGGGCTCCTCGCCGACCGGGGTGGTGTCGGCTGCGGGCGGCTCGTCGCCCTCGAGCGTGCCGTCCGGTACCTCAGGTGCGTCGTCGTGCGCGCGTGCCGACACGTCCGCGGGCTCGCCGTCGTCGGCGCCGATCTCGTCCGGGGCGTCGTCGGCGGCCTCGCCGGAGGTCGCGTGCGGGGCCGCGGTCTCCCCCGGGGTCTCGGGCTCGGGCTCGGCGGGGACGCCCTCGAGGTCCGACGGGCGAGCGGTCTCGACGTCGTCGGTGGTCTCGTCGGTGGTCTCGTCGGTGGTGACGGGGGTGTCGTCCGGCGTCACGTCGTCGACGCCCTGGTCTCGGGGGTCCTGGGGGTCGCGGGTCACGCTCACGCCTTGAAGATGTGGCGCCGGATGGCGGCTGCGTTGGAGAAGATGCGGATGCCGAGCACGACGACGACGGCGGTGGAGAGCTGGCTCCCGACGCCGAGCTGGTCGCCGAGGAAGACGATGAGGGCGGCGACGACGACGTTCGACAGGAACGACACGAGGAAGACCTTGTCGTCGAACAGCCCGTCGAGGCGCGCGCGCAGGCCCCCGAAGAGGGCGTCGAGCGCGGCCACGACGGCGATGGGCAGGTAGGGCTGCAGCGACACCGGCACGGTGGGTTGCAGGACGAGGCCCGCGACGATGCCCACCACCAGTCCGACGACTGCGATCATTCGACGATCTCCTGCCCTGTCTCGTGCGGTTCCGAGCCCGTCCCGGTCCCGTCGGTCGTGCCGTCCGTCGTGCGGTCGGTGCTCCCGGCGGGCGTGTCGGAGTCTACGGTCGCCGGGGCCTGCGCGAAGAACAACGTCGGTGCGGACCGGCCGGGCAGGTCGAGGCGGCTCTGCGTCGTCACGCTGGACCGGATGCCGTACTGGGTCCCGAGGATCTGGAGGTAGTCCGACGTGCCCGAGCGCAGGAGGGAGGTGCGCAGGGTGTCGGGGTCGCCGATCGCCTCGACCCGGTAGGGCCCGACGAGGGGCTGCAGGTCGACGAGCACCGCGTCCCCGGCGGAGCGGATGGCCGACAGCCCGGTGAGGCGCTGGTCGTTGATCGCGACGGCCTCCGCGCCGCCGGCCCAGAGCGCGTTGACGACGCGCTGGAGGTCGGAGTCGTGCACGAGCGAGTTCGCGTCCACGGTGTCGGACGAGAGGCCGCCGCTGGTGTCGTCGAGCGTGACGACGACGCCCTGCCCCTCGACCGCCTGCGTGCCGGTCAGCGCGCCCTCCTCCTGGAGGCCCTGGAGCACGTCCGCGCTCGCGCCGCTGAGCGCCGCGCCCTGGAGCTGCTCGATCTCCGCGGACAGCTCCGCCCCGCGGGCCGTGAGCTCCTCGGCGGCGCCCTGCCGGTCGAGGATCTCCTGCTCCAGGGTCTCGCGGGCCGCGATGACGCCCGGCTG
Source organism: Cellulosimicrobium cellulans (assembly GCF_042723955.1). Classification (GTDB taxonomy): domain Bacteria; phylum Actinomycetota; class Actinomycetes; order Actinomycetales; family Cellulomonadaceae; genus Cellulosimicrobium; species Cellulosimicrobium cellulans_H. The sequence goes on from NZ_JBHXIC010000026.1 coordinate 54,167, forward strand.
CGGGGCGCGCAGCTCGACCGCGGCCGCCGTCGTGACCACACCGAGGACGACCGCCAGGGCGACGAGGGCGACCGTGCCCGTGCGGCCACGGTGCGGTGACTGCCCCGCGGCGCGGCGCGCCGCGGCGTCCGCGTACCCGGGGTCGAGCGGGCGGTGCATGACCTCGTTGAGCAGCGTCATCGACGCGTCGACGGGAGCGCGGCGTGCGGCGGCGCCCGGGTCCGGACGGTTCTCGCTCACGGCGCCTCCCGCGTCGTCGTGCCGGTCTCGTCGGTGGCCGCCCGGTCGCGCACGACGAGCGCGCGCGTCTGCAGCACGTACTGGGCGCCCGCGAGCCAGTACAGGCCGACGCCCCACCAGGTGAACGCCCAGCCCGTGACCGCGGCGACGTCGCCCAGCCAGCCCGGCATCTCGGCCAGCAGCAGGAGCGGGAACGCGTACAGCAGCGCGAACGTCCCGGCCTTGCCCGCGAAGCTCACGGGCAGCGGCCCGTACCCGTGGCGCGCCAGCAGCGGCAGCAGCGCGGCGAGGAGCAGGTCGCGCCCGACGACGACCACGACGAGCCACAGCGGCACGACGTCGCGCCACGCGAGCCCCAGGAGCGTGACGAGGATGAAGAGCCGGTCCGCGGCCGGGTCGAGCATCTGCCCGAGGCGGCTCACCTGGTCGAGGCGCCGCGCGAGGACTCCGTCGAGCCAGTCCGACGCGCCCGACACCGCGAGCACGACGAGCGCCCACACGTCGTCGCCGCGCACGATGAGGACCGCGAAGACCGGCACGAGGAGCAGCCGCAGGAGGCTGATGACGTTCGGGACGGTCAGGACGCGGGAGCTGACCTGCTGCCCTGCTGACACACCCACCGCCCCGTGCTCACGTCGCGCCGTCGCGGCGACCTGCCGCGCGCGGACCATCCTACGTACCGGGCCCCCGCACCCGGACCCTCATTTCGCGGCGCGGCGCCCTCCCCGGGCGGAAATCACCCGTTTCGTCCGTCCCGACCGACCGCGGGACGGGGACGCGGTGAGGGACGTCACCGGGGACGGCCCGCTCGCCGACCGCTCCCTCCGGTAGGATGGCCACACCTCTGGAGTTCGTCGCTCGTCCCGCGTGTGTCCGTGAGAGCGGCCGTCCCCCTCGATCATCCCTGATCGTCCTGGTGGCCGGCCTGGTGTGTTCGGGAGTGCGACCTGCGAGAACCGTCCTGGTGACCGCACGCCACTCCACACCCCGAAACGAACGGTCCTCACCCCTTCATGACTGCTGACGTCCTCGCGCCCTCGCACGCCCTCGACCAGTCCGCCGACGCCGCCGCCGAGCGCGCGGACCAGACCCGCCCCGAGCCGACCGCGCCCGCCGGGCCCGTGTTCGCCGACCTCGGCCTGCCCGCTCCCCTCGAGCGCGCCGTCGCCGACCTCGGCTTCGTCACCCCGTCCGCGATCCAGGCCGAGGCCATCCCGGCGCTCCTCTCCGGCCGCGACATCACCGGCGTCGCGCAGACCGGCACCGGCAAGACCGCCGCGTTCGGCCTCCCGCTGCTCGCCGCGATCGACCCGTCCCTGCGCCGCGTGCAGGCCGTCGTCCTGACCCCGACGCGCGAGCTCGCGATGCAGGTCGCCGACGCCGTCGAGTCGTTCGCGACGCACCTGCCCAAGGTCGACGTCGTCGCCGTGTACGGCGGCTCCCCCTACCAGCCGCAGCAGCGGGCGCTCGCGGCCGGCGCGCAGGTCGTCGTCGGCACGCCCGGGCGCGTCATCGACCACATCGAGCGCGGCACCCTCGTGCTCGACGACGTGCGCTTCCTCGTGCTCGACGAGGCCGACGAGATGCTGCGCATGGGCTTCGCGGAGGACGTCGACACGATCTTCTCGCGCGCCCCGCGCGAGCGTCAGGTCGCGCTGTTCTCCGCGACGATGCCCGCTCCGATCCGCCGCGTCGCGAACGAGCACCTCACCGACCCGGTCGAGATCGCCGTCGCCCGCCAGTCCTCCACGGTGACGAGCGTGCGCCAGACGTACGCCGTCGTGCCGTTCCGGCACAAGACCGGCTCGCTCGTGCGCGTCCTGGCCACGTCCGACGCCGAGGCCGCGATCGTGTTCACCCGCACGCGCGGCGCCGCGGAGGAGGTCGGGTCGGCGCTCGTCGAGCGCGGCATCTCCGCCGCGACCATCTCGGGCGACGTCGCGCAGAAGGAGCGCGAGCGGATCGTGGAGCGCCTGCGCTCCGGTGCGCTCGACGTCCTCGTCGCGACCGACGTCGCCGCGCGCGGTCTCGACGTGGACCGCATCGGCCTCGTCGTGAACTTCGACCTGCCCGGCGAGCCCGAGGCGTACGTGCACCGCATCGGCCGTACGGGCCGCGCCGGGCGCACCGGCGAGGCCCTGAGCTTCGTCACCCCGCACGAGCGCGGTCGCCTGCGCGCCATCGAGCGCACCACCCGCACCCCGCTCGAGGAGATCGAGATCCCCTCCCCCGCGGACGTGTCCGCGCACAAGGTGCGGGCCCTGCTCGGCCAGGTCCCCGCCCGCCAGGAGGCAGGCCGCCTGTCCATGTACGCCGACATGGTGCGCACCTTCCTCGCCGAGCACGACGTCGACCCCGTCGACCTCGCCGCGGCCATGGCGGCGCTCGCGGTCGGCGACGACGGCCCCCGGGCCCGCGAGGAGCAGGAGCGGTTCGAGGCCGAGCGTGCCGCGGCACGCGAGCAGGCCAAGGCGCGCCGCACCGAGCGCACGGGCGAGCGCCCGCGCGGCGAGCGCGCGTCGGGCCGGCGCGAGGGCGACGGCACGCGCGGCATCCGCCGCGACGCCGTCGGCACCCGTTACCGCCTCTCCGTGGGCCACAAGGACGGCGTGATGCCCGGCGGGATCGTCGGCGCGCTGACGAACGAGGCGGGCCTCGCCGGGTCGGACGTCGGCAAGATCGACATCTTCCCGTCGTTCTCCCTCGTGGACATCACCGCGCCGCTCGACGCGGAGACCATGGACCGCATCTCCCGCGCCCGGGTCGCCGGGAAGGCGCTGCGCATCCGCCTGGACGAGGGCGCGCCCGCGTCGCGCGGGCCGCGCGGCGGGCACGGCCCGTCCGGTCGTCGCGACGAGCGTCGCGACCGCTTCGACCGTGCCGACGACCGGGGCGAGCGCAAGCCCCGCCACCGCACCGCGTACTGACCGCTCCGGCGTCCGCCGCCGGCGACGCGAGCAGACGAACGGCCCCGGATCCGCTGGATCCCGGGGCGGTGGGGTGGGGGCAGTGGCCCTGGCGCGTGAGGGGCGCGGTTACACGTGCGCCCCGCCGGGCGGCGGGTACAGCGCCCCG
>NZ_JBHXIC010000027.1:0-4715 GCF_042723955.1 Cellulosimicrobium cellulans
GGGGTTTCCGCCCCCCCCCCCCCCCCCCGGGGCCCCACCCCGGGGTCGGGGCCGCGCGCCGGCGACCCGCACCGCCGGGTTCGACGTCGCGACGTCGACCGGCGCTCGTGGTCGCACCGTCCGTGGCGAGCGGCCGCGGTCGACGCCGCCGGTGCGGGCGCTCGCGAAGAAGCTCGGCGTGCGCATCGACCGTGTGGAGGGTTCGGGCGCGGACGGTCTCATCACACGCGAGGACGTCCTCGCGGCGGTGAGCTGCCACCGCGACGTCGTGCGGCAGCCGCGCGACGTGCACGGCACGCTCACCGCGACGGCCGCCACCCCGTCGTCTCCCGGCTCGGCGGGCGCCGGTACCGACGCCCGGGCCGGGCTCGAGCCCGAGGTCGTGCCGGTGCGAGGGGTGCGCAAGCACACCGCGGCGGCGATGGTGTCGAGCGCGTTCACGGCGCCGCACGCGACGGTGTTCCTCACGGTCGACGTGACGCGCAGCGTCGAGCTCCTGGAGCGGCTGCGGACCCACCGCCTCGCGCGCGGCGCGCGGATCACCGTGCTGGCGCTCGCGGCCCGCGCGCTCTGCCTCGCGCTGCCCCGCCACCCCGCGCTCAACAGCGCGTGGCACGACCTCCCGGACGGCTCCGCGGAGATCGTGCGGCACCGGCGGGTTCACCTGGGCATCGCGGTCGCGACCGACCGAGGACTTGTCGTGCCGCACGTGCCCGACGCGCAGGACCTCGACCTGCCCGACCTCGCCGCCGCGCTCACGGACCTCACGGTCACGGCGCGCGACGGCCGGACGACGCCCGAGCGCCTCACGGGCGGGACGATCTCGATCACCAACGTCGGGGTGTTCGGCGTCGACGCGGGCACGCCGATCCTCGTGCCGGGCGAGGCGGCGATCCTCGGCCTGGGTGCGGTGCGGCGTCGGCCCTGGGAGCACGACGGCGAGGTCGCGCTGCGCGACGTCGTCACCCTGAGCCTGTCGTTCGACCACCGCGTGGTCGACGGCGAGCAGGGTGCGCGCTTCCTCGCCGACCTCGGCGCGCTGCTCGAGGACCCCGCGCTCGCGCTCCTCGCGGGTGGCTCGGCCCCGTCGGGAGGCTCCGCGCCCGGGCGAACCCTGGATTCCTCCCCAGGATCGGCCGCGAGTGGGGAGCGATCCCGGGCTCGGCAGGGAGGGGTGACCGGATGACGGTCCTGACGAGCGCCGTCGACCCCGGGTCGGAGACGGCCCGGGCGAACGACGCCGCGCAGCGGGCGCTCGCGGACGAGCTGCGCGAGCGCACGGAGAGCGTCGCGCACGGGGGCCCGGCGTCGTCGCGCGACCGGCACGTGGCGCGCGGCAAGCTGCTGCCGCGCGACCGCGTCGACCGCCTGCTCGACGAGGGCAGCCCGTTCCTCGAGATCGCGCCGCTCGCCGGGTACGGCGTGGACGACGGCGCGTGGCCCGCGGCGGGCGTCGTCGCCGGGATCGGGGTGGTGAGCGGTCGGCAGGTCATGGTCGTGTGCAACGACGCGACCGTGAAGGGCGGGACGTACCACCCGCTCACGGTGAAGAAGCACCTCCGCGCGCAGGAGATCGCGCTGGAGAACCGGCTGCCTTGCGTCTACCTCGTCGACTCGGGCGGCGCGTTCCTGCCCCGGCAGGCCGAGGTGTTCCCGGACCGCGACCACTTCGGCCGGATCTTCTACCACCAGGCGCGGCTCTCGGCGGCGGGGATCCCGCAGATCTCCGCGGTGCTCGGCTCGTGCACGGCGGGCGGGGCGTACGTGCCCGCGATGAGCGACGAGACGGTCATCGTGCGCGAGCAGGGCACGATCTTCCTCGGCGGACCCCCGCTCGTGAAGGCCGCGATCGGCGAGGTCGTGACGGCCGAGGAGCTCGGCGGCGGCGAGCTGCACGCGCGCCGCAGCGGTGTCGTCGACCACCTCGCCGACGACGACGAGGACGCGCTCGACACGGTGCGCCGCATCGTCGCGACGCTCCCGCCCGACCCGGCGCCCGCGTGGGACGTCGCGCCGAGCGAGCCGCCCGCCGTCGGGCACGACGACGCCCGGGTGCCCGGGCAGGGCACGGCGAGCCGGTCCGGCGAAGGTCTGTACAGTGCCGTCCCGACCGATGTACAAGCGCCGTACGACCCGCGCGAGATCGTCGCGCGGCTCGTCGACGGCAGCCGGTTCGACGAGTTCAAGCGGGAGTACGGCGACACGCTCGTCGCCGGGTTCGCGCGGATCCACGGGCACCCGGTGGGCATCCTCGCGAACCAGGGCGTGCTGTTCGGGGCGTCGGCGCTCAAGGGGGCGCACTTCATCGAGCTGTGCGACCAGCGGGGGATCCCGCTGCTGTTCCTGCAGAACATCTCCGGCTTCATGGTCGGCACCGACGCCGAGGCCGGCGGGATCGCGAAGGACGGCGCCAAGATGGTCACGGCCGTCGCGACGACGCGCGTCCCGAAGCTCACCGTGATCGTCGGCGGGTCGTTCGGCGCGGGCAACTACTCGATGTGCGGGCGGGCGTACTCGCCGCGCCTCCTGTGGTCGTGGCCCGCGAGCCGCATCTCCGTCATGGGCGGTCCGCAGGCCGCGTCCGTCTTGTCCACCGTCAAGCGCGACCAGCTCACCGCGCGCGGCGAGACGTGGGACCCCGACGAGGAGGCCGCGTTCTCCGCCGGCATCCGCGCCGACTACGACGAGCACGGCAGCCCCTACTACGCGACCGCGCGCCTGTGGGACGACGGCGTGATCGACCCCGCCGACACGCGCCGCGTGCTCGGCCTCGCCCTCGGCGTGTGCGCGCGCACGCCCCTCGCCGAGACCTGGACCGGTGACCGGTTCGGCCTCTTCCGGATGTGAGCCGATGACCCCCGACACCCCCCACGACGCGACCGCCCGGCCGACCGGGGGGCCCGGGTTGCGCACGGTCCTCGTCGCGAACCGCGGCGAGATCGCGTGCCGCGTGACCGGCACGCTGCGCCGCCTCGGCGTGCGGTCCGTCGCCGTCTTCTCCGACGCCGACGCCGACGCGCGCCACGTGCGCGAGGCCGACGTCGCGGTCCGGCTCGGGCCCGCGCCGGCTGTGCAGAGCTACCTCGACGTCGACGCCGTCGTCGCCGCGGCCGTCGCGACCGGGGCCGAGGCGGTCCACCCCGGCTACGGCTTCCTCTCGGAGAACCCGGCGCTGGCCCAGGCGTGCGAGCGCGCCGGGATCGCGTTCGTCGGACCCGGCGTCGACGCGCTCGAGGCGATGGCCGACAAGCTCGCCGCCAAGCGCATCGTCGGCGCGCGGGGCGTGCCGGTCGTGCCGGGGGCGGGCGAGCCCGGGATGTCCGACGACGACCTCGTCGCCGCCGCGGGCACGGTCGGGTTCCCGCTGCTCGTCAAGCCGTCCGCAGGGGGCGGGGGCAAGGGGATGGTCGTCGTGCGCGCGGCCGACGACCTGCCGGGTGCGCTCGCGTCGGCGCGCCGGGTCGCCGCGTCGTCGTTCGGCGACGACACGCTCCTGCTCGAGCGCCTCGTCGAGGCGCCGCGCCACATCGAGGTGCAGGTGCTCGCCGACGCGCACGGGACCGTCGTCCACCTCGGTGAGCGGGAGTGCTCGCTCCAGCGCCGCCACCAGAAGGTCGTCGAGGAGGCACCCTCGCCCCTCCTCACTCCCGCGCAGCGCGCCCGGATGGGGGAGGCCGCGTGCGAGGTCGCACGGTCGGTCGGGTACGTCGGCGCCGGGACGGTCGAGTTCCTCGTCCCCGCAGGGAGCCCCGACGAGTTCTTCTTCATCGAGATGAACACACGTCTCCAGGTCGAGCACCCCGTCACCGAGATGGTCACGGGCCTCGACCTCGTCGAGCTCCAGCTCCGCGTCGCGGCGGGCGAGCCGCTCGGCCTGACCCAGGACGACGTCGTGCTCCGCGGCCACGCCGTCGAGGCGCGCCTCTACGCCGAGTCGCCCGAGCGCGGGTTCCTCCCCGCGACCGGGACCGTCCTCGTGTACGACGACGACGGCGTCCCCGCCGGGCCCGGTGCCTCGCCGCTGCGCCTCGACTCAGGGATCCGCGCCGGTGCCGTGGTGGGCGGTCACTACGACCCCATGCTCGCGAAGGCCGTCGCGTGGGGATCGACGCGCGAGGACGCCGTCGACCGGCTGGACGGGCTGCTCGCGCGGACAGTCGTGCTGGGGGTCGAGACGAATACGGCGTTCCTGCGGGGGTTGCTGGCCGATCCCGACGTGCGCGCCGGGCGGCTCGACACGGGCCTGATCGACCGGCTCGTTTCGTCGGGGTCGGGGTCGGGGTCTCCGGTCCGGTCCGGCGAGGGGCCGGGGGGTGTGCGCGCCGTCTACCATCCGCGCCCTCGTTCCTCGGGCGCTCCCGCCAGACCCAGCCACGACGGCGCGCACACCCCCCGCCCCCTCACCTCGGTGGTCGGCTCGCCTTCCGGCCACGACGGTGCACACACCCCCCGCGCCCTCACCTCGGTGGTCGGTCCGTCTTCCGAGCACGACGACGTGCGTATCCGACCGCTCGCCTCGGTGGTCGGCTCGTCGGCCGACGGCGTCGCGGGGGTCGATCTTGTGGCCGCGGCGCTGTTCGTCGCTATCTCGGGCCGTGCCGAACCTGGGGTTGTCGACGCTTTTGGGGTCGAGAATGGCGACCAAAAAGCGGTGCGCGGGGGGGGGGGGGGCCGCGAGGAAGAACACAGGGGCGTGGGGGACGAGGGGGGGCTGA
>NZ_JBHXIC010000027.1:4725-27387 GCF_042723955.1 Cellulosimicrobium cellulans
GAACCTGGGGTTGTCGACGGGTTCGCTGACGATTCGCGCGACAAGCCCGGGTTCGGCGGGGCGGGGGGAGCAGGCGACGACGATCCGTGGCGGGTGCGCGACGGGTGGCGGCTCAACGCTGCTGCCGCGCCGCGGCGGGTCGTGCTCGTCGGTGCCGCCGGGGACGCGCACGAGGTGCGGGTCTCCGGGGTGGCGCGCGACGCCGTCGTGCAGTGTCCGCCGGAGCACGACAGCGACCACGGGTGGGAGTCCGCGGGTGCACCACCGCATCCGGTGCGTGCGTCGCTCGTGCGCGACCCCGGGGTCGACGGCGCGTGGTGGCTCGCCGTGGACGGCGTCCGGGAGCGGGTGCGGCTCGCGCTCGACGTGCCGTCCGCCGACGGTGAGCCCGCCACGGTGTGGGTGTGGCGCGACGGGCGGACCGTCGCGCTGACCGCCCCCGACCGCGAGCAGCGCGCGGCTCGGGCGCGGGACGAGCGCCGTCGGGCCCGCGGGGACGCGCCCGGTGCGACGGACCCCGAGGTGCGCGCGGCCATGCCCGGCACGGTCGTGACGGCTGTCGCGGACGGCGAGGCCGTCGCCGCCGGGGCCGTACTCGTCACGGTCGAGGCCATGAAGATGGAGCACCCGCTGCTCGCCCCGCACGACGGCGTCGCGACGGTGCGCGTGCGACCCGGCGACCTCGTGCGCCGGGACCAGGTGGTCGCCGTCGTCCACCCCCACGACTCCGGCGCGGCAGACCCCGCCGCCCCGGTCCCGCAACCCGACACCCAGGGAGCATCATGATCGAGGCCGACGTCCTGCTCGACGACGAGCAGCGGAAGCTCAGCCAGGTGGTGCGCGACTTCGCGGACAGCGTCGTCGCGCCCGCCGCCTACCTGTACGACACCGAGCGCCGCCTGCCGATGGAGATCATCGCGCAGATGGGGGAGCTGGGGCTGTTCGGCCTGCCGTTCCCGCGCGACATCGGCGGGCAGGGCAAGGACTACGTGTCGCTGTGCCTCGCCGTGGAGGCGCTCGCCCGCGTCGACCAGTCCATCGCGGTGACGCTCGAGGCCGGGGTCGGTCTGGGGATCGTGCCGATCTACCGGCACGGCTCGCGCGAGCAGCAGGAGCGCTGGCTCCCCGACCTGCTCGCGGGGCGCGCGCTGGCGGCGTTCGGGCTCACGGAGGCCGACGCCGGCTCGGACGCGGGCGGGACCCGCACGACCGCGCGCCTCGACGGCGACGAGTGGGTGATCGACGGGTCCAAGCAGTTCATCACCAACTCGGGGACGCCGATCACGAGCCTCGTGACGATCACGGCCGTCACGGGCGAGCACGTCAGCCAGGACGGTGAGGTGCGCAAGGAGCTGTCGAGCATCATCGTCCCGGCGGGGACGCCCGGGCTCGAGGTCGGGCCGTCGTACGACAAGGTCGGCTGGCACACCTCGGACACGCACCCCCTCACGCTCACCGACGTGAGGGTCCCGGAGGGCAACCTGCTCGGCGAGCGCGGCCGCGGGTACGCGAACTTCCTGCGCGCGCTCGACGAGGGCCGCATCGCGTTCGCCGCCCTGGCGACCGGCGCCGCGCAGGGCTGCCTCGAGGAGGCGCTGCGGTACGCGAAGGAGCGGGTCGTGTTCGGGCGGTCGATCGGGGAGAACCAGCACGTCGCGTTCACGCTCGCCCGCATGCAGGCGCGCGTCCACACCGCGCGCCTCGCGTGGCTCGACGCCGCGCAGAAGCTCGTGCGCGGCAAGCCGTTCAAGGCGGAGGCGTCGGTGGCGAAGCTCGTCGGCGGCGAGGCGGCGATGGCCAACGCGCGCGACGCGTCGCAGATCTTCGGCGGGTACGGCTTCCTCAACGAGAACCCTGTGGCGCGCCACTACCGCGACGCGAAGGTGCTCGAGGTCGGGGAGGGCACCACCGAGGTGCAGCTCATGGTCATTGCGAGGAGCCTGGGCTTGGAAGCCTGACCCGGCACCGCGCCGAGCACGACATGAAGGACGCCATCGAGCGCTTTCCGTCCTTCATGTCGTGCTCGACGGCGGGTGGGGTCGTTCTCGGCGGGCGTCGCCGAGGCCCGGGGCGAGGAGGGAGCAGCGATGCGCGAGGTGGTCCAGCGGGGCCTGTACTACGACGAGCTGGAGACGGGCGTGGTGTACCGCCACCGGCCCGGCCGCACGCTCACGGAGGCGGACGACGTCGTCTTCTCCACGCTCACGATGAACCACCAGGCGCTGCACCTCGACGCCGCGTGGGCCGCGACGCAGCCGTTCGGGCAGCGGCTCGTCAACTCGATGATGACGCTCTCCACGCTGGTGGGGCTGTCGGTCGGGCAGGTCACGCAGGGCACGATCGTCGCGAACCTCGGCTTCCGTGAGGTCGAGTTCCCCAAGCCGCTGTTCCACGGCGACACGCTCTACGCGGAGACGGAGGTCGTCGAGAAGCGGCTGTCCGCGTCGCGGCCCGGGCAGGGCGTCGTGACGCTCGAGCACCGCGGCCTCAACCAGGACGGCGTCCTCGTCGCGCGCGCCGTCCGCACCGCGCTCTTCTGGACGCGCGCCGCCCACGAGTCGGCGTCCACGGCGGTGCCCGACGGCGACGCGTCACCGCAGCCCGGGGTCAACCCCGGGGTTGTGGGTCGCCCTGCACCTGCCGAACCCGGGGTTGCCGGGCAAGCCGAGCCTGCCGTGCCCACCAAGCCCGGGTTCGGCGCCGACGGGGAGCAGCTGCACCACGAGCCCGTCCTCGAGCGCGGCGACGAGGAGAGCGCGTGGTGAGCGCCGACGCCCGGTTCCGGCCCGGGCCGGCGCTGCTGTTCTGCCCCGGCGACCGACCGGACCGGTTCGCCAAGGCCGCCGACCGCGCCGACGCCGTCATCCTCGACCTCGAGGACGCGGTCGCGGCAGCGTCGAAGGACGCCGCCCGGCGCGCCGTCGTCGAGGCGTCCGCGACGCTCGACCCGGCACGGACGGTCGTGCGGGTCAACGCCGTCGGGACGCCCGAGCACGCGCTCGACGTGGCGGCGCTCGCGGACACCCGCCTGCGGACGGTCATGGTCGCCAAGTCGGGCCCGGAGCTGCTCGGCTCGCTCGCGGCGCTCGCGACGACCCTGCCGGGCGTGCGCGTCCTCGCGCTCTGCGAGACGGCGGCCGGGGTGCTCGCGGCGCCGGAGCTCGCCCGGCGGCCCGAGGTCGTCGCGCTGATGTGGGGCGCGGAGGACCTCGTCGCGTCGCTCGGCGGCACGTCGAGCCGGCGCCCGGACGGGTCGTACCGGGACGTCGCGCGCCACGCGCGGTCCGCGGTGCTGCTCGCCGCCGGGGCGGCGGGCACGGCGGCGATCGACGCGGTGCACATGGACGTCGGCGACCTCGACGGGTTGCGGGCCGAGGCCGAGGACGCCGCGGCGTCGGGGTTCGCCGCGACCGCGTGCATCCACCCGAGCCACGTCCCCGTGATCCGCGCCGCGTACGCGCCCACGCCGGAGCAGGTGACGGCGGCGCGCGCCCTGCTCGACGCGGCGGCCGCCAACCCTGGCGGACCGGACGCGGTCTTCACGCACGACGGCCGGATGGTCGACGGACCCGTGCTGCGGCACGCAGAGGCGGTGCTGCGCCGGGCAGGCACCTGACCGGTCATCCGATGGGGACCGGTCCCCATGCCCGGGCGGTGCGGTGCCTCGGGGGCGGCGCATACCCTCTCCCCGTGACCGACGCGAACGCTCAGGGCCCGCAGCACCAGCACTGGACCGAGGGCTTCCCGCACCTCGCGAACCGGGCCGCGACCCTGCTCGGCGTCGACGTCGCGACGGTCGCGCGCCACAACAAGGTCGTCCCGGGCGGCTTCCACGTGTGGACCCCGGGCCGCGGCGGTGCGCAGGCGATCGTCGGGTTCGACGGGTCGGCGTACGTACGGGAGTCGTGCTTCACGCAGGCCCAGCTGGTCGAGGCGTTCCACGCCGGTCACCGCAACGACGCGAACGCCGCGACCCTCCCGGTGAACCACGCCGCGTCGGCGGTGGCCTCGATGGTCGGGATCCTGCGCGGCGGCCAGGCGCAGCCCGCGACACCCACCGGCCCGAGCGAGGCGGAGCTCGCCGAGCTCGTCGGCAGCGGCTTCGAGCAGACGACGCCGGACGAGATCGCCGAGCGGCTGCGCGCCCGCGGCAAGGGCGCGTTCGTCGTCGTCGGTGTCGACCGCGCGCACGGCCCGGGCCACTGGTACGTCGCCTACTTCGACGGCGAGCACGTGCTCGCGCTCGACCCGATCGCCAACGGGCGCACCGCGTGGCCGCCGCCCGCCGCGGACGCGGTGCGCTGGTGGGCGGACGGCACGCCGACGACGGCGCCCGCGCGGGTCGTGCTCGACGCCCGGTCGGCCACGGGGCGCCGCGTGTGGACGGAGACGACGCCGTTCCTCGCCCCGACCGCGCAGTCGTTCCTCGACTGGGTCGCGACCCTCCCCGCGGAGACGGTCGTCAAGGGATACCAGGTCTGGCACGGCTTCTGGTGGGTCGTGCTGGCGGAGTCGGGCGACGACCTGCGCGTCGCCGTCACGGACCTCACGAAGGACGGCGTCTCGACCCTCACGTGGGACGTCGACCCGATGCTCGACACCTACCGGCAGCAGCGCGAGATGGTCGCCTTCTGCAAGGTCGGCTCGCAGAGCACGCGCTTCACGGAGACCGTGCTCGTCTACGACGACGTGTACGACGCGCCGGAGATGTACGTCGAGCGCACCCGGTCGGTGGGCGACGGCGCGTCGGGGTGGGTCGTGAAGTCCATCGCAGCGCAGCCCCGCGGCGGGCTCCTCCCCGTGCCGGCGCACGAGCTGTACCGCCGGGCGCCGCACCTCGTGCGGTACCTCTCGCTCCCCGAGGGATTCCGGGCGGTGTGGGCGAAGAACCGGACGAACCAGATCTGGAACCCGGACGGTGAGCTCGTCTGGGACGCCGACGCGCGGGACGCGGCGAAGACGGCCGCTGCGGCGCAGCAGGGGACGGCGACGGGCGCACCCGCCCCGGCGGCGGACACGGGGACCGGCGACGCCCCGGCAGCCGACACCCCGGCCGCCGCCTCCTCGGCGGGTGACGCGTCGGCGAGCGCGACCGCGGAGGGGGTTCCGACGTCGGGCACGCCGCGCCCGCGCGGCAGCGTCTCCTACGAGGCGGCGCGCGACGTGCTCGACGACCGCGCCGTGAGCCGCGAGCGGGTCCTGGCCGTCGCACACGGGCTGCGCGACGCGTTCGTCCGCAACGAGCACGTGATCGGCCTGCTGCCGGGCGACGCGGAGCAGGTGCTCGTCGACACGTACCGCCGGGCCGACGCGGGCGGGGCCGACGCGGTGTCGCGCGAGGCGGCGACGTCGTGGGTGCGCGAGGCGTACTTCCGCCGCCTGCCGCTCGCCGCGGAGGCCGCCGAGCGGGTCGACCGACTCGCCGAGGACGACCCGGACGGGTCGGCCCACGTCCTGCGTGGGTGGATGCGCTACAACGGCTACGGGTTCCCGCAGGACGCCTCGGCCGCGGTCGCCGACCACGAGGAGGCGGCGCGGCGGGGGAACGCCGACGCGCTGTTCGAGCTGTCCGTCCTCACCGCGACCGGCCAGGGCACGCCGGTGGACGAGGCGCGCTCGCGCGCGTTCCTCGAGCAGGCCGCCGACGCGGGCCACCCCCGCGCGCTCTACAACCTGGCGGCGGAGCACGCGACGGGCCGCGGTCGTCCGCGGGACTCCGCGCGGGCCCTGGAGCTCTACCTCGCGGCGGGAGACCAGGGCAACGGCCGCGCGGCGTTCACGGCAGGCGTCATGATGCTCACGGGGGACGGTTCCCTGCCGGACCCGGCCCGCGCCGGCCGCGCGTTCGTGCTCGCCGAGGAGCTCGGCTTCGACGTGCGCGACGCCGCCGCCCAGTTCCCCCCGCGGCTCGCCGAGGAGGTCCTCGGGGCGCTCGACGCGGGCTGACCGGACAAAAGACCCGCCCGGCCGTTCCACTTGCGGGCCCGGGCATCGTATGGTCACTCGCGTGAACGTCTACGTCGTCCTGTCCCGCAGCCGTACGGTCCTCTCCCGGACCATCGCGCTGGCGACCCGCGACGAGTTCACGCACTCCTCCCTGGCGCTCGACCCGGGGCTCGACCTCATGTTCAGCTTCGGGCGCCGCCGGGCCGGCAACCCGTTCGTCGGGTGCTTCCGGCGCGAGCGGTTCGACGACGGCCTGTACCGCGGCATGGACGTCGTGCCCGGGGTCGTGCTCGAGATCCCCGTGACGCCCGAGCAGCACGAGGCGATCCGCGTGCGGATCACCGAGTTCCTGCTGGACTCGCACGCGTTCTCCTACAACGTGCGCGGTCTCGTCGGAGCCCGCTTCGGCCGCGGCCACGAGGCGGAGGACCGGTTCTTCTGCTCCGAGTTCGTCTACCACGTGCTGCACGGCGCCGGGGTGTGCGACCTCGGTGTCGAGCGCTGGCAGGTGCGGCCGCAGACGTTGCTCGACCTGCCGGGCCGCGTCGTCTTCCGGGGCGACCTCAAGGACTACGTCGCGGGCCACGCGACGCTCGCGACGCTGCCGTCCCTGACGTTCAGCCACGCACGCGAGCGCGTGCTCGGCTGAGGCCGACCCAGCGCCCACCGGCCGCCCTCGGTCAACCGACGCGCAGCGCCGCGACGATGTCCTCGACCCGCTGCTTCGCGTCCCCGAAGAGCATGCCCGTGTTCTCGCGGAAGAACAGCGGGTTCTGCACCCCGGCGTAGCCGGCCGCCATCGAGCGCTTGAAGACGACGACCTGCCCTGCCTCCCACACGTGCAGCACGGGCATCCCCGCGATGGGGGAGCCGGGGTCGTCGAGCGCGGCCGGGTTGACGGTGTCGTTCGCGCCGATGACGAGCACGACGTCCGTGCTCGCCAGGTCGTCGTTGATCTCGTCCATCTCCAGCACGATGTCGTACGGGACGCGCGCCTCGGCGAGCAGGACGTTCATGTGCCCGGGCAGGCGCCCCGCGACCGGGTGCACCCCGAAGCGGACCTCGGCACCGCGGTCGCGCAGGAGCTCGACGAGCTCCGCGACGGGGTACTGCGCCTTGGCGACCGCCATGCCGTAGCCCGGCGTGATGACGACGCTCCGGGCGTCGCGCAGGAGTGCAGCGACCTCGTCGGCGGTCACCTCGCGGTGCTCGCCCTGGGGGCCCTCGCCGCCCCCGGCGGGCGCCACGCCCTCCTCGGCGCCGAACCCACCGAGGATGACGGACACGAACGACCGGTTCATGGCCCGGCACATGATGTAGCTGAGGATCGCACCGGAGGACCCGACGAGCGCCCCGGTGACGATGAGCAGGTCGTTGCCGAGCATGAAGCCTGCCGCGGCGGCGGCCCAACCGGAGTACGAGTTGAGCATCGACACGACGACGGGCATGTCGCCGCCGCCGATCGACGCGACGAGGTGCCAGCCCAGCGCGAGCGACACGACCGTGAGCAGGAGCAGCGGCCAGATCGACGGCGCGACGACGAACCACGCCACGAGCCCGAGGCTCACGACGAGCGCCAGGAGGTTGAGCAGGTTGCGGCCGGGGAGCTGGAGCGGGGCCGAGCGCGTGCGCCCGGACAGCTTGAGGAACGCGACGACGGACCCCGTGAAGGTCACCGCGCCCACGAGCACGCCGAGGGAGACCTCGACGAGGTGCGCGACGTCGTCGGCCCCGGCGGCATGGGCGGTCAGGTAGGAGTTGAAGCCGACCAGCACGGCCGCGGCGCCGACGAAGCTGTGCAGGATCGCGATGAGCTCAGGCATCTGGGTCATCTCGACGCGGCGCGCACGCCACGTCCCGACCGCCGCGCCCACGAGCAGCACGAGCGCGATGAGCAGCGCCGTGACGAGCACGGGGCGGGCGCTCGTGCCGAGCGCGAGGACGATCGTCGCGGCGAGCGCGAGGACCATGCCGACCATGCCGAGCAGGTTGCCGCGGCGCGCGGACTCCTGCTTCGACAGCCCCGCGAGGCTGAGCACGAACAGGACGGCGGCGAGGACGTAGACCGCCTGGGCGACGGACGTCGCGGTCATCGGGCCACCCCCTGCGCGCGCGCCGGGGCGTCCTTGCGGAACATGCGGATCATGCGGTTCGCCACGAGGAAGCCGCCGAAGATGTTGATGCTCGCGACCGTCGCGGCGAGCAGCGCGAGCGTCGTGACCACCCAGTCGTCGGAGCCGATCTGGAGGAGCGCGCCGACGAGGATGATGCCCGAGATCGCGTTGGTCTGGGCCATGAGCGGCGTGTGCAGCGAGTGCGTGACGTTCGAGATCACGTAGTACCCGACGATCACCGCGAGCGTGAACACCGTGACGTGCCCGACGAGCGACGCCGGCGCGAACGACAGCGCGAGCGTCACGAGCACCGCGGCGAGCGCGGCGCCCACGGTCCGACGGCGACGGCGCAGGCTCGCGGTCGAGACCGCCTCCGCGGTGGCCCGCTCGCGCGCCGCCGCTTCCAGCGCAGGATCGGTTGGTGGCGCGGTCGACCCGGGGGCGGGGGCGGCGCTCACCGCGACGGGCGGCGGCGGCCACAGCACCTCGCCGTCGCGCGCGACGGTCATGCCGCGCTGCACCGGGTCGTCGAGGTCGAGCGCGAGCACGCCGTCCTTGCCGGGCGTGAGCAGCTCGAGCAGGTGCACGACGTTCGTGCCGAGGAGCTGCGACGTGTGCTGGGGCAGACGTCCGGCGAGGTCGGTCCAGCCGACCACCACGACGCCGTTCGCGGTGACGACTCGCTCGCCCGGAACCGTGGCCTCGCAGTTCCCGCCGCCCGAGGCCGCGAGGTCGACGACGACGCTCCCGGGGCGCATCCCGGCGACCGCCTCGGCCGTGAGGGTGCGCGGGGCCCTGCCGCGCACGAGCGCCGTCGTGACGACGACGTCGGCCTCGGCGGCCTCGCGCGCGTAGACGGCGAGGGCCGCGGCCTCCTGCTCGGGCGTGAGCGGCTTCGCGTAGCCGTCGGCCGACATGCCCTGCTGCGCCGCGGGCTCGCGCACGGCGGTGCCGCCCATGGACTCGATCTGCTCGGCCGCCTCCGACCGGACGTCGAACGCGCGGACCTGCGCGCCGAGGCTCGCCGCCGCACCGACCGCGGCGAGGCCCGCGACGCCGCCGCCGATGACGAAGACCTTCGCGGGCGGCGTCTTGCCCGCGGCGGTGACCTGCCCGGCGAACATGCCGCCGTACTCAGCCGCGGCCTCGACGACCGCGCGGTACCCCGCGACGTTGGACAGCGTGCTCAGCACGTCGAGGGCCTGCGCGCGCGAGATGCGGGGCACGGCGTCGAGCGCGAGCGCGGTGACGCCGTGCGCGGCAAGGCGCTGCACGAGGTCGGGGTCGTTCGCGGGGCCGAGCATCGCGACGAGCGTGGCGCCCGGGCGCAGGAGCGCGACCTGGGCGTCGGTGGGCGCGTTCACGGCCGTCACGACGTCGGCGCCCCATGCGGCCGCAGCGTCCACGACCGCGGCGCCCGCCGCCTCGTACGCGGCGTCGGAGAACGTGGCCCCCGCGCCCGCGTCGTGCTCGACGACCACCTCGTACCCGAGCGCCCGCAGGCGCTCGACCGTGCGCGGGGTCGCGGCGACGAGCCGCTCCCCGTCCCTCACCTCGCGGGGGACACCGATCCTCACGTGCGGGCTCCTCACCTCGTCGAGCATCGTGGGCGCCCGCGCGACGGAGAGACGACGGCGGGTGCGCGGCGAGCCTATCGGGGGCCGCCCGCGCCGTCCCGGGTCCAACGTCCCCGGGCGGGCGAGCCTCGGCCCGGTCGGGGCGCGGCGCGCCCGTGGAGGGGACCGGCGGGGAGTTCTCACCATCGCGCGAGGTGGCGCCCCCGGCGCCGGGTCCGCGAGGATCGGGGCGCCATCCGCTCAGACCCCAGGGGGAACCATGCGCCGCACCACCGTCCGATCGATCGTCCTCGTGCCGGCCGCCGGCCTCTGCGCCCTCGCGCTCGCCGCGTGCTCGTTCAACGCCAACCTCACCGTGCCGGCCTCGAAGATCGCGGAGGACGCCGAGGGCGCCCTCGCCGAGATCGGCGAGGCGGACGTCGACTGCGGCGAGGAGAACATCGACCTCGTGGACGGCGAGGTCGTCGAGTGCGAGCTCACCGACCCGGCGTCCGGGAACGTCTACGACACGACCGTCACGCTGTCCGACGTCGACGGGACGAAGTACCACGTGGACGTCAAGGTCGCCGAGGCACCGCAGGGCTGACCCGCGCCTCCGGAGGAGGCGCTACAGGTCGCCCTTCTTCTGCAGGTACCGCATCGCCACCCAGCCGATCGGGATGCGCGCCCAGTACGTCGCGACGCGGAAGAGCAGCGTGGCGGACGTGGCGAGCGCGACCGGGACCCCGGCCGCCGTGAGGCCGGCGGTGAGCGCGAGCTCGATCGTCCCGAGGCCGCCCGGAGTCGGGACGGCGGCCCCGGCCGCGTTGCCCACCAGGTAGATCACCGCGACGTCGACCAGGTCGAGCTCCTGCCCGAACGCGGCCAGCGCCGCGTCGAAGGCGAGCACGTAGCCGAGCGTCATGATGATGTTGCCGGCGAACCCGATCGCGAGGCGCCCGGGCTGGCCGAGCATCTCCGACAGGCGGGGCCACACCTGCTGGATCGTCGGCCGGATCTTGGCGAGCGCCCAGGTGCGCACGGCCGGGACGAGCAGCGTCGCGAGGACCGCCAGGGCGACGCCGCCGATCGCGAGGAGGACGGTGGTCGAAGGGAGCTGGACGAGGCCGCCCTCTCCGGTGAAGATCGACAGGACCACCAGGATGAGGATCGTCACGACGAACTGCGACACCTGGACGAGCGCGACGGTCGCGACCGCCATGGGCGTCGAGATGCCACGTCGTGTCAGGAGGCGCAGGTTGAGCGCCGCCGGGCCGATGCCGGCGGGCGCGGCGAGCGCGACGTAGGAGCCGGCCGCCTGGGTCAGGTTCACGCGCCAGAACGGCAGCCGCTTCGGAGAGAACGCCGTGAGCGTGAGCGCGGCGCCGACCCACGTGAGGATGCCGAGGACGAACGACAGCACCGCCAACCACGGGTTCGCCTCGGTCACCGCCTCGGCGATCTGCTCGAAGTTGAACGAGGTGACGAGGGCGGTCACGGCGGCGATCACGAGCGCGATGGTGAGCACCGTCCGGGCGCCGAACCGCGTGATGCGCTGCGGTTCGACGTCCGCCTCCGGGAGCCGCTCCACCAGCGCGGCGCGCAGCTCCTTGAGCAGCTCCTTGTTCCGCCGGATCTCCTCACGCGTGCTCGGCGGGAGCGCGACCGACTGGAGCAGCGGTCCGATGGCGGCGATGTCGTCGTCGGGCAGGACGCTCGCGGCGGACTCGACGGCGCGGTTGGCCCCCACGCGCAGCGCGAGGAGCGCGACCATCTGGGCGAGGTCCATGCGGCGCGCGAGCTCGGACGACGCGATGTCGCCCTGCTCCCACCCGGTGAGCCAGACCTCGGGGGCGCCGGTCGCGGGCTCGTGCGAGACGAGCATGACGTCGGAGGTCAGCGCCCGGTGCGCGATGCCCGCGGCGTGCGCGAGCCGGAGCTGGCGCCAGGCCTCGTTGAGCACCGAGCCGGTGAGGTCCTCCACGGGCAGGTCGCGCAGCGAGACGGCGCCCGTCGCGTGCTCCTGGACGAGGACCATCGAGTCGTCCGACTCGGCGACGCCGAGCAGCCGCGGGGTGCGGACGCCCGCCGCCCTCGCGGCGTAGGACAGGAGCGCCGCGCGCTCGGCCGCGGCGCGCAGCGAGATGGCCGCGCGACCCTCGCTGCCGCGCAACCGCAGCGACCGCCAGAACCGGGCGAGGAAGCCGACCACCTGCCGGTCGCCGTCGAGCACGACGACGTCACGACGCACGTCGTCCTCCGCGAGCATCGCGTAGACGCGGTTGTCGCCCGCGCGCGTCAGCGCGATCGCGGCCGGGTCGGACGGCGCATCCTGGGCCTCCGTCGTGGGAATCCGTCCGTTCGTCCCGTTTGCTTCGTCCGACGCTCCGCCCTGGTCGGGGTGCGGGGCCGACCCGAGATGCTGCGCGGCGAGCGCGGCGTCCGCGGTCAGGACCGTCCCGGCGTCGTCGGTGGCCCCGGGCGCACGCAGGACGCCGACGTGCACCTCGGCCGTGATGCGGCCCTCGGCATCGACCTCGGTGATGGGGTCGTCCGCCGCCTCGGCGAGCTCCTCGTCGTCCGCGACGTCGCGGACCCGCACGAGGGCGGTCGGAGAGAATCCTGCGCGCCGGACCCCGGCCACGAGGTCGGGGCCGTAGGCGCGCTCGCTGCGCACGCCCGAGACGTAGCGCACGGCGAGCCCGGCGATGCGGCCCAGCAGCAGCGTGATGATGATGCCCGGGAGCGAGACCTGGCCGGTGATGAGCACGACGCCGATCGCGACGAACAGGAGGTTCCACGACCACTTGACGGTGCGTCGTCGGGTCCGGGTCCCCGCGGCCGTGAGCAGGCCGCCGATCGCGGCGACGTAGAGGTAGTCCGGGATGGTGAGCTGCCACGACCCGTCGATGAACGCGGAGAGCCCGCGGATCAGGTCGTCCGAGCCCCAGGTGCGCAGCGCGAGCACGACGAGCACGCCGAGGAGCAGGCCGAGCGCGGCGGCGACGATGGACTCGACGACCTGCCGCCCGAGGCGGCGGAGGCCGAGCTCGACCAGCACCGCGAGCGGGACGAAGAGCGTGATGAGACCTTCCAGGACGGTGACCGGGAGGAAGAGGACCCGGGCGAGCACGTCCGAGAAGTTCTGCACGTCCTCCGCCACGCCCTCGGTCGTCCCGTGGGCGTACACCGACATGAGCATGACGAGCGCGACGCCCACCGCGCACAGCACGAGGTTGACGAGGTCGATCGGGTGCCGGACGCGCTGCTCGGCCGTGTCGACGACGCGGACCGTCCCCTCGTCGTCGTGCCCGCGGCGGGCGAGGAGGGCCTCGAGCGCGCCGGTCTGGGGCCGGGGGTCCGCCTGCTCTGGCCGGGCCAGTGAACCGACCTCGACGACCGCGCCGACGTGGGGAGCGTCGCGCTCGGTCGGCTCGGGGGCGGGGGAGGCCATGCGAGCGAGTCTAGGTCGGGGCCCCTGAGGAGGCGCGGTATTTGGCCGATTCCTCCGGGTGATTCGCCCCGTTCGCCCGCATGCTGGACGCCCTGCGGCACCCGCTCGGCGGGCGGGTGTGAGCAAGGCCTCCCTAGCATGGGCAGAGCGACGGACCCCGGGAGGTCGGCATGGCACGTGGCACGACGACGGAGCGCGGCGCGGCGGACGGTCCTGACCGTCCGGACGGACCCGCGACGCCCGACGCGAACGGGCAGGAGCGCAACCCGTTCCGCAAGGTGTGGTGGCTGCCCGTGGTGCGGGGGACCCTCCTCGTCGTCCTCGGCCTCCTCCTCATGATCGAGCCGCTGGAGCAGCTCGGGACGCTCCGGGTCGTGCTCGGCGCGTTCCTCGTGGCCGACGGTGTGCTGGTCGCCGTGCAGGGGTTCGTGCACCGCCGGCAGGTGGGCTCCGCGTGGTGGCTCGCGCAGGCGGGGGTCAACGTCGTGTTCGGCGTCGTCGTGGCGCTGTGGCCGGACCTCACCGCGACCGCGCTCTACTACGTGCTCGCGGTGTGGGTGCTCGTGCTCGGCATCACGACGATCGCCGGGGCGGCCGCGCTCGTCCGCAACCGCGACCTGGGCTGGGCGTGGATGCTCGCCGTCGGGATCGTCTCGGTGCTGTTCGGGGTCCTGCTCGTCACGCGGCCGCTCGACTCCTTCGACGTGCTGCGGCTCGTCGCGGTGGTGTTCGCGCTCTACGCGTTCGTGACCGGGGCGATCCAC
The DNA here is from genome assembly GCF_042723955.1 of Cellulosimicrobium cellulans. Taxonomy (GTDB): domain Bacteria; phylum Actinomycetota; class Actinomycetes; order Actinomycetales; family Cellulomonadaceae; genus Cellulosimicrobium; species Cellulosimicrobium cellulans_H. The sequence continues at coordinate 18,560 of NZ_JBHXIC010000027.1, forward strand.
GTCGTGTCGGGCTTCGCCGTCCGCGCGGTCGCGCGCGAGCTCGCCGACCTGCGTGCGCAGGCCGTCGCGGCGGGCGTCGTCGTGACGGGCGGGTCCGTGCTCGGCGCGCCCGCTGCCCACCCGGGCGTCGCGCCGCCGTCGGCCGTCGGGGCTGCGTCCGCCGGTTCCCGGGCCGCACCCAACCCGGCTGCGCCCGACGGGCCCGCACCCCACCCGGCTGCGCCTGTCGAGACCGCGCCCGACCCCGCCTCGCTCGGTCCCTCCTCGGACGCACCGTCCCCAGGCGGTCCGGGAACGGACGAGGTGGAGGGTCGCGGGCGTCTCTGACCCCACCCCGGCGCCGCGCCGACCGGCCGGTCGGTGCACCGTCGGGCGTGCCGGCCGCCAGGACAGGTCGACCCGAAAAGGGGCGGACTCTACACCTGCTGCCGAGACACCGTGAGTGTGTCTCACGTCACGATCGTTGCCCGGGGCTCAGGGTTACGACCGGGTAACAACGCTGGCGTTCTGTCCGGGTTTCTGCCGATCCTGACACCTGCGTGACACGGCGCTGTGCTAGAAATCACGGCACTCCGCCGACAGGTCGGGGTCCTGGTGCGTGCAAGGTCGCGCCACCGGTGTCTCGCACCCCGAGAAACCCGAGAAAGAGGTAGACACATGACAGCGGTGTCCAAGAAGCGGCTCCTCGCCGCGGCCGCCGGCATCACGGCGGTGACGCTGACCCTGACCGCGTGCGGCGGGGGATCGAACGACGCCGAGGGCGACGGCGACGGCGGCGGCTCGTCGAGCGGCTCGCTCGTCATCGGCACCACCGACAAGGTCACGGTGCTCGACCCGGCCGGCTCGTACGACAACGGCTCGTTCGCCGTGATGAACCAGGTCTTCCCGTTCCTCATGAACACCCCGTACGGCAGCCCCGACGTCGAGCCCGACATCGCGGAGTCGGCCGAGTTCACCTCGCCGACCGAGTACACCGTCAAGCTCAAGCCGGGCCTCAAGTGGGCCAACGGCAACGACCTCACGTCGTCCGACGTGAAGTTCACGTTCGACCGCCAGGTCGCGATCAACGACGAGAACGGCCCGGCGTCGCTGCTCTACAACCTCGACAGCGTCGAGACTCCGGACGACACGACCGTCGTGTTCCACCTCAAGAGCGAGAACGACCAGCTCTTCCCGCAGATCCTGTCGAGCCCGGCCGGTCCGATCGTCGACGAGGACGTCTTCGCGGCCGACGCGCTCACCTCGGACCAGGACATCGTCGACGGCAACGCGTTCGCCGGCCAGTACACGATCACGGGCTACAAGTTCAACGAGCTCGTCTCCTACGAGGCGTACGACGGCTACCAGGGTCTGCTCGGCCCGGCGAAGACCGACAAGGTCGCGGTGAAGTACTTCGCCGAGGCGTCGAACATGAAGCTCGAGATCCAGCAGGGCAAGATCGACGTCGCGTGGCGCAGCCTGTCCGCGACGGACATCGAGGACCTGCGCGGGAACGACGACGTCAAGGTCGTGGACGGGCCCGGCGGCGAGATCCGCTACATCACGTTCAACTTCGACACCCAGCCGTTCGGTGCCAAGACGCCGGAGGCCGACCCGGCGAAGGCGCTCGCCGTGCGCCAGGCCGCGGCGTCGCTCATCGACCGCGACGAGCTCTCGGACCAGGTCTACAAGGGCACCTACACCCCGCTGTACTCCTACGTCCCCGCGGGCCTGACCGGCGCGGTCGAGCCGCTCAAGGAGATGTACGGCGACGGCGCGGGCAAGCCCGACGCCGCGAAGGCGGAGCAGCTCCTCGCCGACGCGGGCGTCGAGACGCCCGTGACGCTCAACCTGCAGTACTCGAACGACCACTACGGTCCGTCGTCGGCCGACGAGTACGCGCTCATCAAGGACCAGCTCGAGAAGGACGGCCTGTTCGCGGTCAACCTGCAGACCACCGAGTGGGTCACCTACGCCAAGGAGCGCACGTCCGACGTCTACCCGGCGTACCAGCTCGGCTGGTTCCCGGACTACTCCGACGCGGACAACTACCTCACGCCGTTCTTCCTCACGGAGAACTTCCTGGTGAACCACTACGCCAACCAGGAGGTCAACGACCTCATCCTCCAGCAGGCGGCGACGCCTGACGCGGACGAGCGCACCGCGCTCATCGAGGAGATCCAGAACAAGGTGGCGGCGGACCTGTCGACCCTCCCGTACCTCCAGGGTGCGCAGGTCGCGGTCGTCGGGACGGACGTGGAGGGGGCCGAGGACACGCTCGACCCGTCCTTCAAGTTCCGCTACGCGGCGCTGTCCAAGGGCTGACCCGCTCGCCCGGCCCTCCTCGCGCGACCCGCGGGGAGGGCCGGGCACCGCTCGCCCGGGGGGCGGCGACCACGCCGAGGCCCCGGGCACCTGAGGAAGAGACGACATGACGACCACCACCACCGACGCCGCGGTCGGCGACGCCGCCCCCGGCGACCCCGACCGCGAGGGGCCGACGCGCACGCCGCGCACGACCCGCCGTCGTGGCGGCGGGCTAGGGAGCTACATCCTGGTCCGCGCGCTGCTCATCATCCCGACGGTCTTCATCCTCGTGACCACGGTCTTCGTGGTCATGCGTTCTACGGGCGACCCGATCACCGCCGCGCTCGGCGGCCGGCTCACGCCCGACCAGCTCGCCGAACGCATCCACGAGGCCGGGTACGACCGCCCGGTGGTCGTGCAGTACCTCGAGTACCTCGGCGGCATCGTGCGCGGCGACTTCGGCACGACGATCAGCGACAACCGCCCGGTCACCGAGGTGCTCGTGACGTACGGCACCGCGACGCTCGAGCTCGCGGTCTACGCGCTGCTCGTCGCGTTCGTCGTCGGGATCCCGCTGGGCATGCTCGCGGGCTACCTGCGCGACCGCGTGCCCGACGCGATGCTGCGCGTCTCCGCGATCCTCGCCTACGCGACCCCCGTCTTCTTCGCCGGCCTCATGCTCAAGCTCGTCTTCTCGGTGTGGCTCGGCTGGCTGCCCGTGTCCGGTCGCGCGTCCACCGACGCGGAGATCGAGCTGCAGTTCCTCGACGACCCGACCGGCTTCTACCTGATCGACGCGATCCGGACGGGCGACCCGGCGATCGTCGGCGACGTCCTCCAGCACGCCGTCCTGCCGGCGCTCGCGCTCGGGCTGCTCACGGCGGGGGTGTTCCTGCGGCTCGTGCGCACCAACGTCATCGGGACGCTCTCCACCGACTACGTCGTCGCGGCGCGGTCGCGGGGCGTCCGCGAGTCGCGGCTCGTACGCTCCCACGCCTGGCGGCCCGCGCTCATCCCCATCATCACCGTCATCGGGCTCCAGGTCGCGATGCTCCTCGCGGGCGCCGTCCTCACCGAGACGACGTTCGAGTGGAAGGGGCTCGGCTTCCAGCTCGCCGAGTACCTCCAGGCGCGCGACTTCGTCGCCGTGCAGGGGATCGTCGTGCTCATGGCCGTGATCGTCGCGGTGACGAACTTCCTCGTCGACATTATCGCGGCGCTCATCGACCCGAGGGTGAGGTACTGACATGGTCGCGGAGACCGTCGTCCCGGCTGGGCCGGGCACCGGGAGACCCGCTCCCGCCGTCGTCCCCGAGCGCGGGCGCGTCGCGTGGTGGAAGCGCCTGCCCGTCGTGCACCAGCTCCGGCAGAGCGTGGGGCTGCAGCGCGGCATGCTCGTCACGGGCCTCGTCGTCACGGGCCTCTTCCTGCTCACCGCGGCGCTCGCGCCCGTGCTCGCCCCGTACGGGTACAGCCAGCTCCGCACCGCGGACGGGCCGTTCGGCGCGCAGCAGCCGCCGTCGGCCGAGCACCTCCTCGGCACGACCGTGGGCGGGTACGACGTGCTGTCGCGCGTCATCTGGGGGGCGCAGACGGCGCTCCTCGTCATCGTGGTCGCGATCCTCGCCTCGATCGTCGTCGGGGTGCTGCTCGGGCTCGTGTCCGGGTACTTCGGCGGCTGGGCCGACCGCCTGCTCGTCGTGGTCTGCGACGCGATCTACGCGTTCCCGTCCCTGCTCCTCGCGATCCTCATGGCGATCGTCATCTCCGGCGGCCAGTCGAGCATGTGGGGCGGCATCCTCGCCGCGGCGCTGTCGATCACCGTGGTGTTCGTGCCGCAGTACTTCCGCGTCACGCGCGCGGAGGTCGTGCGGATCAAGGGCGAGGCGTTCGTCGACTCGGCGCGCGTGCTCGGCACGCCGCACCGGCGGATCATGTTCCGCCACGTCCTGCGGAACTCGACCCGCACGCTCCCGCTCATCGTCACGCTCAACGCGTCCGAGGCGATCCTCACGCTCGCCGGGCTCGGGTTCCTCGGGTTCGGCATCGAGCCGACGGCGGCTGCCGAGTGGGGCTACGACCTCAACAAGGCCGTCTCCGACGTGACGAGCGGCATCTGGTGGACCGCGCTCTTCCCGGGCCTCGCGATCGTGCTCGTGGTGCTCGGCATCACGCTCGTCGGCGAGAGCCTCAACGACCTCGCCGACCCGCGCCTGCGCTCGCGCCGCGCGTCGGCCGAGGTGTCGGGCGACGTCGCGGAGACGTCGGTCGTGCCGGGCGGCACGCTCACCGCCGGCCCCGGCGGGCTCGACGCGATCGAGGGCGCGGGCTCGCGCTCCGACGAGCTCGCCGCCACACCCGGCCGGCGCGACCCCGACGCCGTCGGGCTCGACGGACGGCCCGGCGACGCGCCCGACGACCCCGCCCCCTTGGGCGGCCCGGTGGACGGCCAGGTGGACGGACACCACGACGAGACGGAGGACCGGCGATGAGCGCCGCGACCGAGACGACCCGCCGCCCCGGCGGCGACGCCGCACGCCCCGTCGTGACGATCCGCGACCTCGCGGTGTCGTTCGCGACCGACGCCGGCGCCGTGCGCGCCGTCGACGGCGTCGACCTGGAGGTGGCGCCCGGAGAGGTGCTGGCCGTCGTCGGCGAGTCCGGCTCCGGCAAGACGGTCACCGCCAAGACGATCCTCGGGCTGCTGCCGTCGACCGCGACGGCCCGCGGCGCCGTCGTGCTGACGAACAAGGCCGGGACGGCCGACCACGACGTCGTCACGCTGGGCGGGGAGCGGCTGCGCCAGGTCCGCGGGACCGACGTCGCGATGGTCTTCCAGGAGCCGTCGGCCGCGCTCAACCCGGTGTACACGGTCGGCTGGCAGATCATGGAGGGCATCCGCGCGCACGCCAAGGTGTCCCGGCGCGAGGCGCGCAAGCGCGCGGTCGACGTGCTGCGGCGCGTCGGCATCCCGGACCCGGAGACGCGGGTCGACCACTACCCGCACCAGTTCTCGGGCGGGCAGAAGCAGCGCGTCGTCATCGCCATGGCGCTCGTGCTCGACCCGGGGCTCATCGTCGCCGACGAGCCCACGACCGCCCTCGACGTCACCGTCCAGGCCGAGATCCTCGACCTCCTGCGCCGGTGCCGCGACGAGTTCGGCACGGCGATCGTGCTCATCACGCACAACATGGGCGTCGTCGCGGACCTCGCGGACCGCGTCGCGGTCATGTACCAGGGGAAGGTCGTGGAGCAGGCGCCCGCGCGCGAGCTGTTCGCGGCGCCCCGGGCGGAGTACACGAAGGCGTTGCTCGACTCCGTGCCGCGCGTCGGCCCGCGCCGCGGGCTGGGCGGACGCGGAGCCCGTGGTGGCGGCGCGGGGACTGACCGTCACCTACCCGGGCCGGCTGCGCCGCCCGGGGTTCACCGCCGTCGACGACGTCTCGCTCACGATCCGGCCCGGCGAGGTGCTCGGCCTCGTGGGCGAGTCCGGCTCCGGCAAGACGACCTTCGCGCGTGCCGTGGCGGGTCTCACCCCGGTGACGGGCGGTTCGCTGCGCGTGCTCGGCGTCGAGATGAACGGCGTGAAGGAGCGCGACCTGCGTCCCGTGCGGCCACGCATCGGCTTCGTGTTCCAGGACCCGGCGACGAGCTTCAACCCGCTCCTCACGATCGCGGACTGCGTGGCGGAGCCGCTCGTCGTGCACGGGCGCGCGGAGTCGCCGCAGGCGGCGCGCGGGCGCGTCGACGAGCTGCTCGAGGCGGTGCAGCTGCCGCGGTCGTACGGCGACCGGTTCCCGCACGAGCTCTCCGGCGGGCAGCGCCAGCGGGCCTCGCTCGCGCGGGCGCTCGCGCTCGACCCGGAGCTGCTCGTGGCCGACGAGCCGACGTCCGCGCTCGACGTCTCCGTGCAGGCGCGCGTGCTCGAGCTGTTCGCCGAGCTCCAGCGCGAGCTGGGCTTCGCGAGCCTGTTCGTCTCGCACGACCTCGCTGTCGTCGACCTGCTGTCCGACCGCATCGCGGTGCTGTACCGCGGCCGGCTGGTCGAGGAGGGCACAGGCGCCGAGGTGCTGGGCAACCCGCGCGAGGAGTACACCCAGCGGCTCCTCGCGTCCCTGCCCGTCCCCGACCCGGTGCTCCAGGCAGAGCGCCGCGAACAGCTCCGCGCTCTGCGCGGCGCCTGACCCGGTCCCGACCCGGGGGCGGCGGGGGTCGCGGCCGGGTCGGGACCGGGGTGGCTGCCCCTAGCATGTGACTTCCGTCCGTCGAGAACGAGGAGCACCGGTGGTCACTGCGTACGACATCCTGTTCGGCCTGACCCCGCAGGACGCGGTGGACGGGTCACCGGTCGGGACGGCGGACCTGCTGCCGCCGCCCGTCGCGCCCTGGGGCGAGGCGGCCTGGGGGTGGATCGGCGACGCCGGGCCGGGGGTCGAGCCACGGACGTGGCCGCGGAGCCGGAGCACCGGGCTGCCGATGCGGCACGCCGTGACGCTGCGGCTGCCGGTCGAGTACCAGCGCCGGGGCCCCGGGTTCCCGGGCGTGGCGTACTTCCTCGGCGAGGGCCAGTTCGCCACCGAGCACGACGCGAGCGACCCGGAGGACCCGTTCGTGCTGGACCTGCGCGCGGCCCGGGAGCACCCACAGGCGCTCGTGCTCAGCGACATCATCGGCCAGGGCTTCGCCCTGGTCTGGCTGACCGAGCAGGAGCTCGCGGCCGGTCCCACCGCCGCCCCGCCGGACACCCGTCGTCCGGGTGAGCACGTCGCGACGGACGAGGGGGAGAACGCGTGGGACCCGCCGCTCGGCACGCGTCGCGGCGAGGACATGACGGTCACCCGGTGGACGTACCTCGTCCCGAGGGTCGACGACCCGAACGCGGGCGTCGCCCCGGGCCGGGAGGATGACGGCTGGGTCTCGCCGTGGGACGAGGCCTGGACCGGGTTCCCGGAGGGGGAGGCCCCCTGGGCGGACGATCACCTCGGTGGGACGTCGGAGGCGATGGTCGACTCGCTCCCGGGCGGCTTCACGCCGCACTACCTCGAGCTGTCCACGCCCACCTGGGGCGTCGACTACGGCAACCGCGAGACCCACCTGGTCGACCTCGAGACGGGTGCGTTCGGGATCGCCTGACCGCGGCGTTCTCGAGCCGCGAGCGTCGCGCGGCCGCCGTCACGCGAGCCCGAGGGACTGCTTCCACTCCAGGGGGAGGAGCGCGTACCCGACGAACGCGACGACGTCGAGCAGGGTGTGCGCGATCACGAGGGGCATGACGCGGTGCCGTCCCCACCGGGACGTGTAGAACCACGAGAAGACGACGCCCATGACGACGTTCCCCACGAACGGGCCGAACCCCTGGTACAGGTGGTACGACCCGCGCAGCAGCGAGCTCCACACGACGAACTTCACGCGGCCCCAGCCGAGGTCGCGCGTGCGCTCGAACAGGTAGCCGACCGCGATGACCTCCTCGAGCAGCCCGTTCTGGAGCGCGGCGAGGATCAGCACCGGCACGGTCCACCACGCCGCGTTGAGCGCCGACGCCTGCACCTCGACCGTGATGCCGAGGAGGCGCCCGAGCGCGTAGAAGCCGAGCCCGGGGATGCCGATCGCGGCGGCGAGCGCGAACCCCCAGCCGACGTCCTTGAGCGGACGTGAGCCGTCGAGCCCGATCGCCCGGACGGCCGAGCGGCCCCGCGCGCTGAGCAGGTACAGCGCGAGCGCGACGGGCAGCACCGCGAAGAAGATACCGACGATCTGGTAGGTCAGGTCGAGGTACGGGCGCGCGGACTGGCTCACGTTGAGGCTCGCCGACTGGTCGCGCAACGGGGTCCCGGCGGTGAGGCGCGCGACGATGTTGATGATCGCGTAGACCGCCGACTTCCCGAGGCTCAGGCCGAGGACGATCCAGATCTCCGCGCCGATACGGCGTCGCGTCGCACGGTCGGGGCGCGCGGGAGCGGCGACGTCGGCCGCCGGCAGGGCCGACGTCGGGCCGGGCTCCGGTGCGGTCGCGGGGGTGGAGGCGGTCAGGTCGGGCACCGTCCGGTTATAGCACCGGTCGCCGGGAGCGGGCTCCACGCCGCCTGAAGGCGCGCTGTCCGGGCCCGGGCTGTCCGCCGACCACGACATCACGCGCGGTCGAGCACGACCTGGGGGTCGTCATCCGGCCCATGACGTCCTTCATGTCGTGCTCGGCGGGGGCCGGCGGCGGGTCAGGAGCCGCGCGGGCGGCCCGGGGCGCGGGGCGGGCGGACGTCGCGGGGGAGGCGGCCGGCGTCGTCGAGCGCGCGGCGCAGCAGCATCTCTATCTGTGCGTTGACGCTACGGAGGTCGTCTCCGGCCCAGCGCGCGAGCGCGTCGTGGACGGCGGGGTCGAGGCGCAGGAGCACGGACTTGCGCTGCGGGCGCTGCCCCCGGCCCGCGCCCGACCGCGGTCGCGCGGGCCGCGGCGGGGGCGGGGGGGGCCGCGGCCGGGGGGCCGCCCCCCCCGCGCGCCCGCGGGGCGCGCGCGGCGGGGGGGGCGGGCGCCGCGCGGCGCGGCG
>NZ_JBHXIC010000027.1:27397-31547 GCF_042723955.1 Cellulosimicrobium cellulans
CCCGCCCGCGGTCGCTCGCCCTGCGGGGGCGCGTCGCCGCCCGGCGGGGTCGGAGCCCCGCCCGTCGCCAGCCGGGGGCCCGCCGCGGGCTGCTCGCCGTCGCCGGGCGCGTCCGGGGTGCGGGGGGTCACTGGTAGAGCGACCCCGTGTTGACGACGGGCGTCACGCGGCTGTCGCCGCACAGCACGACGAGCAGGTTGGAGACCATGGTCGCGCGGCGCTCGTCGTCGAGCGTGACGATGTCCTCGGCCTCGAGCCGCGAGAGCGCGTCCTCGACCATGGACACGGCGCCCTCGACGATGCGCGACCGGGCGGCGATGATCGCGCCGGCCTGCTGACGCTGGAGCATCGCCTGGGCGATCTCGGGTGCGTAGGCGAGGTTGGAGATGCGGGCCTCGATGACCTCGACGCCCGCCACGACGACGCGCGCCGCGACCTCGGTCGCGATCTCCGCGGAGACGACCTCGGTAGCCCCGCGCAGCGACTGCTCGCCGGCCTCGGCGTCGTCGTAGGGGTGCGACATCGCGACGTGGCGCAGCGCGGACTCCGCCTGGACACGGACGAAGTCGGTGTAGTCCTCGACGGCGAAGCTCGCCTTCGCGGTGTCCGCGACCTGCCAGACGACGATCGCGGCGATGTTGATCGGGTTGCCGTCGGCGTCGTTGACCTTGAGCTCGCTCGTCTCGAAGTTGCGCACGCGGACCGACACGCGCTTGCGCGTCGAGAACGGCACCGTCGCGACGAGGCCGGTGCGCCGGATGGTCCCCAGGTACCGGCCGAAGAACTGGACGACGAGCGTCTGCCCGGGGTTGATGACCTTGACCATCGTCAGCAGGAAGAGTCCGAGCAGGATCGCGACGACGCCGAGCACGGCACCGACCGGGGTCGCGGTCGCGAACAGAGGGATCGACCCGCCGAGGAGCACGAGGACGAGCAGGATCACCAGGCCGCCCCCGCCCGCGCCGAGCGACCACGCGGGCTGCTCGGTGACGTCGACGCGCGTGCCGTCGTGGCCGACGGGACGGCCGGTCGGCTCGCCGCCGACGGACTCCTGCGGGGGTGCTGCGCTCTCGGTCACGGGGCCCGTCCTCTCCTGCGGCCGGTGGCCGCGCATGTCTTGTATAGCAAAGTGATATCACAATATGGCGGGTCTTGACCATCCGCAGCCGCCAGAGGGTTGCGCGACGCACGGATGACGTGGCAGGCTACAAACAGGTTTGCCGCACAAAGTAGTTTCTCGATCAACGGAGACGACCATGACGACCGACGACGGCGACGCCGACCGCGCCGGGACCGACGAGCAGGGAGAGCGCGCGCTCGACGTCGCCGAGACGCTCCGCGTGATCCGCGAGCAGCAGGCGCACGCCCGCGACGCGACCGAGCCCGACACGCGGCTGCTGTGCCTCGCGTGGGGGGTCGCGTGGCTCGTCGGGTACCTGTGCCTGTGGGTGAGCGCCGTGCGCGTCGCCGACGGCGCGGACGTCGTGCGGCTCCGATCGGGGGCCGGTCAGGTGGTCGGCGCCCAGCCGGAGCCGTGGGCCTTCTGGGTCTTCTTCAGCCTCATCGCGGCCGCGACCGTCTTCACGATCGTCCACAGCGTGACGCGCACCGCCGGTACCCGCGGCGTCAGCGCCCGGACCGGGGCGATGTACGGGTGGTCGTGGATGCTCGGCTTCGTCTGCTACGGGTTCGTGCTCGGCGGGCTGGCCCGCGCGGGCGCGTCCACGGAGGTCATGGCGCTGGCGAGCAACGCGTTCGCGTGCATCGTCGTCGGTCTCCTGTATCTCGGCGGTGCCGTCGCGTTCGACTCCCGGGGGCTGTTCGTCCTCGGGGTGTGGATCCTCGTCACCGCGGCCGCGGCGACCTTCGCGGGGCTGCCGTTCACGTACCTGGTCATGGCGCTCGCGGGGGGCGGCGGGTTCCTCGTGATGGCCGGGGTCGAGCACGTCCTGCGCGTGCGACGGCGGCGTCCCGGGCCCGGCCCGGCGCTCGCCGGGGGGAGGGGGCCGGTCGATGCCTGAGACGGAGCTCGACCCCGTCATCCACGCGCCGGCGCGCCTGCGCGTCGTCGCGACGCTCGCGGCCCTCGCGAGCGGGGACGAGCTGTCCTTCCCGAAGCTCCAGAAGCTGCTGGGGATGACGGCGGGGAACCTCTCCACCCACCTGCGCAAGCTCGAGGACGCGGGCTACGTCACCGTCACCAAGACGCACGAGGGCCGCACGCCCGCGACCTACCTCGCCCTCACGACCCGCGGCCGTGTGGCCTTCGAGGACTACATCGCCGCACTGAACACCCTCCTGAGAGGAGCTGGAGCATGAGCGCCCAGCGCACGAGCCCCACCCGGGCCACCCGGCCCGGCCCCGCGCCGTCGGCGACCGACCCCGCCCGGCCGGTCGTCGCCGTCGACCACGTGACCCGCCGCTTCGGCACGGTCGTCGCGCTCGACGACGTGTCCCTGACCGTGGGGGCGGGCGAGCTCGTCGGCCTGCTCGGTCCCAACGGCGCCGGCAAGTCGACCCTGCTGTCCCTGGTCAGCGGGCAGCGCCGGCCCGACGCCGGGACGGTCCGCCTGCTCGGCGGCGACCCGCGCGACGCGCGCAGCCGCGCCGGGCTCGGCCTCACGCCCCAGGAGACGGGCCTGCCCGCGACGCTCAAGGTGCGCGAGGTCGTCGACTTCGTCGCCGGCCACTACCCGGACCCGGTCCCGACGGCGGCGCTGCTGGACCAGTTCGGCCTCACCGAGCTCGCGGGCCGTCAGACGGGTGCGATGTCCGGTGGGCAGAAGCGCCGCCTCTCCGTCGCGCTGTCGCTCGTGGGCCGGCCCCGCGTCGTCCTGCTCGACGAGCCGACGACCGGGCTCGACGTGAGCGCTCGCCAGGCGTTGTGGGACGCGATCCGCGCCTACCACGCGGACGGCGGCACGGTCCTCCTGACCAGCCACTACCTCGAGGAGGTGCAGGCGCTCGCGCAGCGCGTCGTCGTCATCGACCAGGGCGTCGTCAAGGCGGACGACTCGCTCGACGCGATCCTGCGCCGCGTGTCGCTGCGGCGGGTCGTGGTCGGGTCGGCGTCGGACCTCGCGGACCGGCCCGGCGTCGTGCGGTCCGACCGCCTCGGCGACGGCCGCCAAGAGCTCTACACGCCCGACGCCGACGCGCTCGTGCGCGAGCTCGTCACCTCGGGCGTCGACTTCCACGACCTCGAGATCCGGGGCGCGAGCCTCGAGGAGGCGTTCGAGCAGATGGTCGCGCGCGACGCGACCCCGACCACGGAGGCACGGGCCCGATGACCACCACGACGATCCCGGGCGGCGCCACCGCCCTCCCCGGGCCGCTGCGCCTCACCTGGCTGCACCTCAAGTACCAGTTCCTCGAGACGGTGCGCGTCCCCGTCGCCGTCCTGGGCAACCTGTTGTTCCCCGCGCTCGCGATGTTCTTCTTCGTCGTGCCGCAGAAGGAGGTGGCCGGCAACCCCGTGGCCGCGACCACGGCCGTCGCGTCGCTCGGCCTGTTCGCGATCTGCTCCGCGAGCCTGTTCACGTACGGGCTCGGCGTCGCGGAGGACCGGCAGCTCCCGTTCGACCCGTTCGTGCGCTCGCTCCCCGCCGGCCCGGCTCCGCGCATGGCGGCGCGCGTGCTCAACGGCGGCATCTTCTCGCTGTTCGGCCTCGTGCCGCTCATCCTCATCGGCTGGCTGTTCACCGACGCGAGCGTGACGTGGGGCCAGCTCCTCGCGGGCGTCGGGACCGTGCTGCTCGTGTCCGTGCCGTTCGTGCTGCTGGGCATGGCGATCGGCTACTCGCTGTCCGCGAAGGCCGCGCTGCCGGTCGTGCAGGTGATCCTCTTCCCGCTCGCGTTCGCCGGCGGCCTGTTCCTCCCGCCGTTCCTCTTCCCAAACTGGCTGGACGCGATCTCGATGGCCACGCCGACCCGCGCGGGCCGTGACTTGCTCGTCCAGGCCCTCACGGGCGAGCCGGCGTACGCGGGCGCATGGTTCGTGCTCCTCGGCTGGACGGTGCTGTTCGCCGCCCTGGCGGTCGGCGCCTACCGCCGCGACGAGGGCCGCCGCTTCCGCTGATCCTGCCGGGGGGGGGGGGGGGGCCGGCCGGGGGGGTGGGGGGCGGCGGGCCGACGGGGGGGTGGGGGTTGG
>NZ_JBHXIC010000027.1:31557-57231 GCF_042723955.1 Cellulosimicrobium cellulans
CCGATCCCGCTCACCCGCCCGCCCCCCACCACAAATTCGGCTACTTTACCCCGGGAATCCCCCCCCTTATGTCGTGTTCGGCGGTGGGTGGTGTCGTTCAGGTGGCGCGGCGTAGGCGTAGCGAGTTCCCGACGACGAGCACCGAGCTCGCGGCCATCGCCGCCCCGGCGATCATCGGGTTGAGCAGGCCCGCGGCCGCGAGCGGGATCGCCGCGACGTTGTACGCGAACGCCCAGAACAGGTTCTGCTGGATGACCCGCAGCGTCCGGCGCGAGAGCCGGATCGCCGTCGCGGCGCTGCGCAGGTCGCCGCGCACGAGCGTGAGGTCGCTCGCCTCGATCGCGACGTCCGTCCCGGTCCCCATCGCGAGCCCGAGGTCCGCCGTCGCCAGCGCGGCGGCGTCGTTCACGCCGTCCCCGACCATCGCGACGACGCGCCCCTCGCGCTGGAGCCGCGCGACGACGTCGACCTTCTGGTCCGGGAGCACGCGCGCGACGACGTCCGACTCCGCGATCCCGACGGCGCGCGCCGCCTCGCGGGCCGCGCCCTCGCCGTCGCCCGTGAGCAGGTAGGGCCGCAGGCCGAGGTCCTTCAGCTCGGCGACGGCCTCGGCCGACGTCGGCTTCACGGGGTCGCGCAGCACGAGCACCGCGCGCGCCCGGCCGTCCCACGCGACGACGACGGCGCTCGCCCCCGTCGCCTCGGCGGCGGAGAACGCGTCGTCGAGCACGGGGTCGCTCGCGACACCCTCGCGCGCGAGCCACGACGGCTGCCCGACGAGCACGCGCCGCGCCGTGAGCCCTCCGCCGACACCGAGGGAGAGTCCGGAGTGCGCGGTGCGGACGACGGCCTCGACGCCGCCGCCCGGGGCGCTGCGGAAGTCGAACGCCTGGAGCGAGCCGATCACGACGCCGTCGGCCCCTACCGACGCGTCCCCACCGGCCGGCGGCGGGACTGCGGACACGTCGCGCGAGGCGGCCGCGATCGCCCGGGCGATCGGGTGCTCGCTCAGCGCCTCGACCGCTCCCGCGTGCCGCAGGGCGTCGCGCGCGCCGTCGACCTCCCGCGGCGACCCGTCCGCACCTCGCGCCGGAGCGTCGCTCTCCGACAGGACGTCGAGCGGAACGCTGCCCGACGCCGTCACGACCGACTCGAGCGCCATCGCGCCCTGGGTGACGGTTCCCGTCTTGTCGAGCACGACCGTGTCCACGCGCCGCGTCGACTCGAGGATCTCCGGTCCCTTGATGAGCACGCCGAGCTGCGCGCCGCGGCCCGTGCCGACGAGCAGGGCCGTCGGCGTCGCCAGGCCGAGGGCGCACGGGCACGCGATGATGAGCACCGCGACGGCGGCCGTGAACGCGAGCTGCGTGCCCGCCCCGGCGAGCAGCCACCCCACGAGCGTCGCGACCGCGAGCACCAGCACGACCGGGACGAACACCGCAGAGATCCGGTCCGCGAGCCGTTGCACGGGGGCCTTGCCCGTCTGGGCCTGCGTGACGAGCCGCCCGATCTGCGCGAGCGTCGTCTCCTCGCCCACGCGCGTCACGCGGACCAGCAGCGCGCCCGCCGCGTTGACCGTCGCGCCCGTCACGTCGTCACCCGGGCCGACGTCCACCGGCACCGGCTCGCCCGTGAGCAGCGACGTGTCGACCGCGCTCGACCCCTCCAGCACCACGCCGTCCGTCGCGACCTTCTCGCCCGGCCGCACGACGAACACGTCGCCCACCGCGAGGTCCGCGACCGGGACGCGCTCGGTGACCCGCGCGCCGTCGGGGCCTGTGCGGGGCGAGTCGTCCGGCCCGAGCACCACGCGCTCCGCGTCCTTCGCGCCCAGCTCGAGCAGCGACCGCAGCGCGTCGCCCGCGCGCCGCTTGGACCGGTGCTCCGCGTACCGGCCCGCGAGCAGGAACGTCGTGACGACGGCCGCGACCTCGAAGTACAGCTCGGGCGTCCCACCCGAACCAGCACCGAGTTCGCGGGACGGGATGAGCGTCGGCTGCATCCGCATCCCTAGCTCGCCCGCGCCGCCGAGCAGCAGCGCCCACAGCGACCACAGCGTCGCCGCGACCACGCCGAGCGAGACCAGCGTGTCCATCGTCGACGCCCCGTGCCGCGCCGCGCGGAACGCCGCCGTGTGGAACGGCCATGCGCCCCACGTGACGACCGGCAGCGCGAGCGCAGCGACGACCCACTGCCACCCCGTGAACTGCAGCGCGGGGATCATCGAGACGGCGACCACCGGCACCGTCAGCACCGCCGCGACGCGCAGGCGTCGTGCCAGCACGCTGCCTCGGTCAGGCAGGGTAGAGGCCTCGAATGCCGAGGTAGAACCCTGGTCCCGCGAGGTAGAACCGTGGTCCGCCGGGGTAGAACCGTGGTCCGCCGAGGTAGAACCGTGGTCGGTCGGGGCCTGGGTGGCGCGGCGGGTCGTGACGCGGGCGGTGTAGCCGGCCTTCTCGACGGCGGCGACGAGGTCGGCATCGGTGACGTCGGGCGCGAGGACGACGTGCGCGCTCTCGAGCGGGAGGTTGACGGTGGCGGTGACGCCGTCGACGCGGTTCAGCCGCTTCTCGACGCGCGCGACGCACGACGCGCACGTCATGCCCTCGATCGCGAGGTCGACCTCGGCGAACGGCCGGCCTGCGACGTCGCCCGCCGGGGCGGCGGTCGTCGGGGTGGGCGTGGGCTGGGCGGTCATGCGGTCGACTCCTCGACGGGTGCTCGGGGGAGGTCACGACGGCGGTCCGGGGTGGCGGACGTCGCGGCGTGCGCGCCCGTGCTGGTGCGGCCGGGCGGCGGGGGCGCGCGTCGCGGTGGCGACGGTCGGCCCGTGGGGTGGTGCCCGACGGCGGAGGCGGCCTCGCGCGGGCGAGGCGCCCCCGGCGTCGGGCACCGGGGGCGGGGCCGGTCAGGCGCGCGGCGGGACCTGGAGGTCGTAGGTCTTCGTGGCCGGGGCGGCGTCGTCGCCCGTGGGCGCGCTCGGCGCCGTGCCGCAGCCGCACGCGCACGAGTGCGCCTCCTGCTTCTCGGCGGCCTGCTCGGCGTACTGGGCGGCCAGCGCGTCCTCCTGGACCTCGACCGACGCGACCTCGTAGCCCGCCTCGTCCACGGCCTCGCGCAGCGCGGCCTCGTCGAGCGGGTCGTCGGAGAAGACCGTGACCTCGGACGCGCCGCCGACGCGCAGCTCGACGCTCACGTTCTCGACGCCGGCGACGGCCTCGAGGTCCTTGGTGACGTGCGCGACGCAGTTGCCGCAGGTCATGCCGGTGACGCCCAGGGTGGTGACGGTGCTCATGGTGCTCCTCGGTGGTGGGGGTGGGTCAGCTGCGGACGAGGCGGGCGATGGCGTCGGCGGCCTCCTTGACCTTGGCCGCGCCCTCCTGCTCGGACTGGCGGGCCGCGTCGACGACGCAGTGGCCGAGGTGGTCCTCGACGAGGCCGATGCTCACGGCCTGGAGCGCCTTCGTGACGGCGGAGACCTGCGTGAGGATGTCGATGCAGTAGACGTCCTCGTCGATCATGCGGGCGATGCCGCGCACCTGGCCCTCGATGCGACGCATGCGCTTGAGGTACGCCTCCTTGTCGGACGCGTATCCGTGCGGACCGGTGTGGCCCGCGTGCCCGTGCTCGACGGCCGGGGCCTCGGTGGTGTCGGTCATGCTCTCCTCCTCGTCCAGGCGCGGTGCCGCGACCGCGGGTCGATCGTCGCCTTATACCCCACCAGGGTAACCGATGGATACCCCCCAAGGGTACGCCGCTCCCCGTCGCCCGACCACGGGGCCGTGACACCTGTCATGGCCATGGGGTGACGGGTCCACCTCCCGCGGTGAGCGGGCGCACTGTCGACCGCCTCGCGCCGCCGGGAGGCTGGAGGCACCCACTACGAGAGGCGCACCATGACCGACATCGTCACCGGGCTCCAGGAGCTCACCCAGGGCCTTCCGCCCCTGCTGCGCTGGGTCGGAGTCCTCCTCGCCGGCGCGATCCCGTACGTCGAGGCCGAGGGAGCGGCGGTCCTGGGGGTCGTCGCCGGGGTCAACCCCGTCGTCGCGATCCTCGCCGCCGTGGTGGGCAACGCGATCGCCCTGGCGGTCGTCGTCTGGCTCATCGGGGCCGCGCGCTCGGGCGTCACGCGCGGGCGCACCGCCGAGAAGTCGCCCAAGCGGCAGCGGATGCGCAAGGTCTTCGACCGCTACGGCGTGCCGGGCGTCAGCCTCCTCGGGCCCCTGCTGCTGCCGAGCCACGTCACCGCGGCCGCGATGGTCGGGTTCGGCGCACCGCGCGCCCGCGTCTTCGCGTGGGGGGTCGCCGCGGTGACGGCCTGGGCCGTCGTGCTCGGCGTCGTCGTGCACCTCGGCGTGAGCGCGGCCGTCGCCTGACGGGCTGCGGGGCCCTGCCCGACGGCGGCCCGCGGCCCGGTCGGAAGCGCCCGGGTCACGGTGCTGTCACGGCCCCATCACGATTCGGAAATCGGCGCGCGAGCTCGCTCGCGCGCCCCTAGCCTCCCAAGCATGGGCAGGGGAACCGGGGCAGGACGGGCGGTCCGCGCGACGGTCGTCGCGCTCGCGCTGGCGGGCGGGGCGGTGGTCGCGGCACCGCCCGCCGTCGCGTGCGCGTGCGGCGGGCTCGTCGACGGACCCGCGTACGACACGTCGGTCTCGCAGGAGACGGCCGTGCTCCAGTGGGACGGCACGACGGAGACGATGCTGCTGGAGCTCGACGCGCTGTCGAACGCGCCGGAGGTCGGGCTGCTGCTGCCGACCCCCGCGCCGGCCGAGGTCGCGCTCGCCGACCCGGAGGTCTTCCGGGAGCTCGACGACCTCACGCAGCCCCGCGCCGTCGTCTCGGACCACCGCTGGTGGCCCGAGCTGGGGTTCGGCGCGGCAGGTGCGGACGGGGCCGGTGCCGCGCCGGGAGTCGCTGTGCTCGACGAGGTCCGGCTCGGTCCGCTCGACGTCACGACCCTCGGCGCGACCGACGCAGGTGCGCTCGGGGCGTGGCTCACGGAGCGGGGGTTCCAGCTCCCCGAGTCGATCCAGACCGCGCTCGCGCCGTACGTGAGCGAGGGCTGGTCGTTCGTCGCCGCCCGGCTCGCGCCGGAGGAGGCGGCCGCCTTCGACGGGACGCTGCAGCCCCTGCGCGTCACGTTCCCCAGCGGCTCGCTCGTCTACCCCATGCGCATGTCCGCCGTCGCCGACGACACCCAGAGCACGCGCACGTACGTGCTGGCCGACCACCGGGTCGACCGCACGGACGCGACCGCCGCGGCGCAGGAGCCCACGGTGCGGTTCGCGGGGCGCGTCGACCCGGCGTCGGTGAGCTCCGACGAGCTCGCCGCGCTCCTCGCCGCCGGCAGCTTCGTCACGTCGCACGAGCAGGAGTTCACCGACCCCGGGACGGAGATCGTCTCCGACTTCTCCTTCGAGCAGGCCGCCGCCGACGTCGCGTACGCGCCGACCTACGCCGTCGTGGCCGACAAGCGGATCGGCCCGTTCTTCGCCGGTCCCGTCCTCGCCTTCGCGGGCGTGCTCGCGCTGGCGGCGCTCGTCATCTGGTCGGGCCGACGCCACCGCGCTCCCGCGCCGGCGCTCGCGCCACGACCCGCGCGCGCCTGAGCGTCGCCCCGAGCGGGCGAAACGCGCGCTTCGCCGCGACACGCAGGATTTCCGGGTGTTCCATGGAGGCGAAGCGGGAGGCGACACAGGCCCCAGTCCGCCGGTGAGCCGGCCCGTCACCTAGCACGGGGAGTGACCATGACGACGCAGGACCCGATCCTCACCGCCTTCTCCAGCACCGCGAAGCAGGTCTGGTACTGGCCAGTGCTCCGCGGGGTGCTCGCCATCCTCTTCGGCATCATCGCGCTCGCGTGGCCGGACAAGACCGCGGCCGTGATCATCTGGGTGATCGGCATCTTCGCGGTCGTCGACGGCATCGTCGAGATCATCGAGGGCATCCGGCGCCGCGGCACGGGCAGCGGCACCGCGTTCCTCGTGACCATGGGCGTGCTCAGCCTCGCCGTCGGCATCGTGCTGCTCGTGTGGCCGGGCAAGACCGCGATCGTGCTCACGTGGATCGTCGGGTTCTGGGCCGTCGTCTACGGCCTGTTCCAGACCGTCGCGAGCCTCGACCTGCGCAAGGTCCCCGGCAGCGGATGGGGCTGGGGCGTCTTCGCCGGCATCCTCGGCCTCGTCTTCGGTCTGCTCGTGCTCTTCAACGTCGACGCCGGGCTCGTGTCGATCGTCTGGATCCTCGCGATCTTCGCGATCCTCTGGGGCGTCATGCTCATCGCGTTCGGCATCCAGATCCGCTCGCTCGGCAGGCGGGCCGGCCAGGCCGCGACGTACTGACGCGCTCACGGGGCTCCGCGCTGTCGAGCACGACATGGGTGTCGTTGTCCGCCGGATAGCGACACCCATGTCGTGCTCGGCACCCTCCGGGTCAGGCGGGCGCCTGCCCGGCTAGACCGGGGTCGCCTCCGCGGCGGCGCGGGCGGCCGCGGGGAGCGCGTCGAGGATGCGGGAGACGGCGGCGTCGTCGTGGGCCGCGGAGACGAACCACGCCTCGAACACCGACGGCGGCAGGCTCACGCCGGCGTCGAGCATCGCGTGGAAGAACGCCCGGTACCGGAACGTCTCCTGCGCCTGGGCCTGCGCGTAGTCGCGCACGCCGGCGCTCGCGGCGAGGTCGCCGAAGAACACCGAGAAGAGCGACCCCGCGCGCTGCACGCGGTGCGGGACGCCCGCGGCGTCGAGCGCCGAGGCCACGGCGGACGACAGCACGCCCGCGACCTCGTCCACGCGCGCGTACACGGCGTCGTCGGCGAGGCGCAGCGTCGCGAGACCGGCCGCGACGGCGACCGGGTTCCCGGACAGCGTGCCCGCCTGGTAGACGGGACCGAGGGGCGCGAGCTGGTCCATGACGGTCGCCGGACCGCCCACGGCGGCGACGGGCATCCCGCCGCCCACGACCTTGCCGAACGTGAACAGGTCGGGCGTGTAACCGTCCGCGCCCTGGCCGCGCAGCACCGCGTTCTCCAGCCCCCACCACCCGCTCGGCCCGACGCGGAAGCCTGTGAGCACCTCGTCGAGGATCAGCAGCGCGCCGTGCGCGGCGGTGATGCGGCGCAGGCCCTCGTTGAAGCCCTCCGCGGGCGGCACGACGCCCATGTTCGCGGGTGACGCCTCGGTGATGACGGCCGCGATCTCGGAGCCGCGCTCCGCGAACGCCGCCTCGACGGCCGCGAGGTCGTTGTACGGGAGCACGAGCGTCTCGGCCGCCGTCGCCTCGGTGACCCCGGCCGAGCCGGGCAGGGCGAGCGTCGCGACGCCGGACCCGGCCTCCGCGAGCAGCGCGTCCACGTGCCCGTGGTAGCAGCCGGCGAACTTCACGACGACGTCGCGCCCGGTCACGCCGCGCGCGAGCCGAATCGCGGTCATCGTGGCCTCGGTGCCCGTGGACACGAGGCGCACGCGCTCCGCGGCGGGGACCCGGCGGCGGATCTCCTCGGCGAGCTCGACCTCACCGAGCGTCGGCGCGCCGAACGACAGCCCGCGCGCCGCGGCCTCCTGGACCGCCCCGACGACGTCGGGGTGCGCGTGCCCGAGCAGGGCGGGACCCCACGAGCACACGAGGTCGACGTACTCGCGCCCCGCGACGTCCGTCACGTACGGGCCGCGCGCCGAGGCGAGGAACCGCGGGTCGCCACCCACGGACCCGTAGGCGCGCACGGGCGAGCTCACGCCGCCCGGGAGCACGCCCTGCGCGCGCACGAACGCCGCGTGGTTGTCCGCGCCGCCCGCGCCCGGCGCGCCGAACAGCGCCGCGTTCTCCGCCTGCACGGCCTCCGCCGTCCCGAAGCCTCCGGTGTCCGTCATGCCCGCGTCCTTCCGTCGTTCTCGTCCAGCCAGCCCGCGAGCTCCGTCGCCCAGTACGTGAGGATCACGTCCGCGCCGGCGCGCTTGATGCCCAGCACCGACTCCGTGATCGCGCCGCGCCGGTCGATCCAGCCGTTCGCGGCGGCCGCCTCGATCATCGCGTACTCGCCCGACACCTGGTACGCCGCCACCGGCACCGGCGACATCTCCGCGACCGCGGCGAGCACGTCCAGGTACGACCCGGCGGGCTTCACCATGACCATGTCCGCGCCCTCGGCGAGGTCGAGGTCCGCCTCGCGCAGCCCCTCGCGCGCGTTGCCCGCGTCCATCTGGTACGTGCGGCGGTCGCCCTGCAGCGCCGAGTCCACGGCCTCGCGGAACGGGCCGTAGAACGCGCTCGCGTACTTCGCGGAGTAGGCGAGGATGCCCACGTCGTCGAACCCGGCGGCGTCCAGCGCCTCCCGGATCACGCCGACCTGGCCGTCCATCATCCCGGACGGCGCCACGACGTCCGCGCCCGCGCGCGCCTGCGCGACGGCCATCGACGCGTAGCGGTCGAGCGTCGCGTCGTTGTCGACGACCACGCCCCCGTCGCGACCCGTCGCCAGCACCCCGCAGTGCCCGTGGTCGGTGAACTCGTCGAGGCACGTGTCCGCCATGACGACCGGCCCGCCGCCGGCGTGCTCGCGCGCCGCCTCGACCGCGATCCGGATGCCGCGCTGCAGGATCCCGTCCTCGGCGTCCGCCTGCGTGCCGGTCGCATCGCGCTCGGCGGGGATGCCGAAGAGCATGACGCCGCCGACCCCGGCGCGCGCGGCGTCCCGCACCGCGTCCGCGAGCGTCGCCTCGGTGTGCTGCACGACGCCCGGCATCGACGAGATCGGGCGCGGCGCGTCGAGGCCCTCCTTGACGAACAGAGGGAGCACGAGGTCGGACGCGTGCACGCGCGTCTCGGTCACGAGCCGCCGCACGCGCGGGCTCGTGCGCAGGCGGCGCGGCCGGTGGTGCCCGACGGGGAGCTGGTGGGTCACGAGGGGTCTCCTTCGTCGTGGGTGCCCGTGGCGTCGGTCGCGCCGGTCGGAGGAGCGGCCGGGGCGTGGGGCGGGAGGGTGGTCAGGACCGTGGTCAGCGCGCGTGCGAGCGCGGCGTCGGTCGGGCGCTCCGCCACGGCGTCGAGCCGCAGCCCGACGTCGCGCGCGGCCCGTGCCGTCGGGTCGCCGATCGCGACGCCCGCCACGTCGTCGCGCGGGCCGAGCTGCCGCGCGACCTCGCGCGCGACGCTCCCCGACGTCAGCACGACGGCGTCCACCTCGCCCGAGCGCCACGCCACGACGACGTCCGGCGCGAGCGCGTGCGTGACGGTGCGGTAGACGGTGACGACGTGCGGGACGTACCCGAGGTCGTGCAGCCCGTCGTGCATCGTCGGCGCCGCGAGGTCGCCTTGCGGGAGCAGGACCACGGTGCTCTCTCGCGAGGGAGAACCCTGGTCTGCCGAGGGAGAACCGTGGTCTGCCGGGGTGAGCGTCGCGAAGGCGGCGACGAGACCGCGGGCCGAGCTCTCGGTCGGCTCGAGGTCGACCTGGATGCCGACGGCCTCCAGGGCGCGGCGGGTCGCAGGCCCGACGGCGGCCCATCGGGCCTGGCGAGCGGCGTCGCCGAGGTCGACGCCCTGGCGGGCAGCGCTCGCGACGAGCTCGTCGATCGCGTTGACGCTCGTCACGACGACCCAGGCGAAGTCGCCGTGCGCGAGGCGGGCGACGGCGCCGTCCACGGGGGCGGTGTCGTCGACCCGGGCGCGCTCGATCGCGGGGCTGACGAGGACGCGCGCGCCGGCGTCGCGGAGCGTCGCCGCGAGCCCGGCGGCGCGCTCGGGCGCGCGCGGGACGAGGACGGTGCGGCCGGCGAGCGGTGTGCCTGCGGCGTGCAGGCGCGATGCCGGATCGGCGGCCTCGGCGTCGCCGTGCGGTCTCGTCCGCCCGGGCGGGGGAGGCACGACGGGCGCGGGACCGCGCGACGGGTCGCGCAGGGGGCCCGGGGTCATTCCGCCTCGCCGCGGTAGCCGCCGTCGCGGAGCTGCTCGCGTGCCGTCTCGACGGCGCGGTCGGGTGACGGCGCGGCGTCGTCGGCCGGGGCCGGTCCGGTCGCCGAACCGGCCACACCGGTTCCGGACCCGGTCTCGCGGAGCGGGGCGAGACGGGCCGCGCCGTCGGCGAGGAGCGCGTCGGCGACGCGCACGCCGAGCCCGCGGGCGGCGTCGTCCCGCGCGTCCTGCGACGACGCGCCGACCGGGACGGCGGTGCGGCCGGAGTGCGTGAGCTGCTCGACGCCGTCGACCCGGGCGACGACCGCCGTCAGCAGGACCTCGCCGTCCTCGACCAGGGCGTGCGCGCCGACGGGCGCGGCGCAGCCGGCCTCGAGACGCCCGAGCAGCGACCGCTCGGCGAGCACGGCGAGCCGGGTCGGCTCGTGGTCGAGGTCGTGCAGGGCACGCGCGAGCACGGGGTCGTCGAGCGACGACGTGCGCACCTCCACCGCGAGGGCGCCCTGCCCGGCGGCGGGAGCCATGATCGCGGTGTCGATCACCTCGGACACCGCGTCGAGCCGGCCGAGCCGCGCGAGTCCCGCGTACGCGAGCACGACGGCGTCGAGGTCGGCGTCCGGGCCGAGCGCGCGGGCCAGGCGGGTGTCGACGTTGCCGCGGATGTCCACGACGTCCAGGTCGGGCCGCACGGAGCGGAGCTGCGCGGCCCGGCGTGGCGACCCGGTGCCGACGCGGGCACCCCGCGGGAGCGTGGCGATGGTGAGGCCGCCGCGCGCGCACAGCACGTCGCGCGGGTTCTCACGCTCCGGCGTCACGACGGTCAGGCCGGGGGCGGGCTCGGTCGGCAGGTCCTTGAGCGAGTGGACCGCGACGTCGCAGCGGTCGTCGAGCAGCGCCTCGCGCAGCGCGGTGACGAACACGCCGGTGCCGCCCATCTGGGCGAGCGACCCGGTGAGGACGTCGCCGTCGGTGCGGATGCGCACGATCTCGACGTCCCGGCCGGTCAGCTCCTCGAGGCGTCGCGCGACGTGGCCGGTCTGGGTGGTCGCGAGGGCGCTGCCGCGCGTGCCCACGCGGAGGGGAGGGGTACCTGCAGGGCTCACGGTCCCAGTCTCTCCCCACTTCGGCGGTGCACGGAAATGCGCACGTCACGGCGGGGGAAATGCGCGCAGGAGTGACGTGGTCCTGACGGCTGGTCAGGAACGTACGGACAATCTGTCAGGACAATTCCCGAGAATTGCCGAGACATTTCTCGGGATTCCGGTCAGGTTTACCTCACTCCACGGCGGCGAGGCCGCGCGCACATTCCTGGGCGTGCCCGACGATCGCCGCGAGCCCCGTCCCGGCGATCCAGCCCCCGGTCACGGCGAGCCCGGGGACGGCGTCGACGCGCTCGACGAACGCCGCGACCTCGCGCCGGTACGCAGGGGTCGGCGGGGGCAGCGCGCCGTTCCAACGCGTCACGACGTGCCCGAGCACGCGCCCGTGCAGGTCCACGCCGAACAGCCGCGAGGCGTCGGCGACGACGCGGTCGGGGTCAGGCTCCGTCGTCGCGCCGATGCGCCCGTAGCTGAGCCGCACCACGTGGTGGCCCGGGCCGACGGCGCCGCGCACGCGGTCCCGCAGCCACGGCCACTTGGCGGTCGAGTGGGTCAGCGCCTTGGCCTCGACGTCCGACGGCCGCTCGGCCCGGCCCGCGTCCCGGTGCGGCGGGGCGACGAGCAGGCCGGTACCGCGCGGCGCGTCGTCGAGCTCGGGCGCACGGAGCAGGAGCGTGACGAGGCGGACGTCGGCCCCGGGTTCCGGGTCGGGCAGCAGGTCCGCCGCGGTGCCGACGAGCGGGCCGAGCGCGTCCACGAGCGCCGGCGTCGTGACGATGAGGCGCGGCGCGGCGAGCGCGAGCGGTCCGTCGGGCGTCTGTGCACGGACCACCCAGTCGCCGAGAAGCGGGTGTCCGCCCCCGTCGGCGTCGGATCCGGGGCGGATATCCGCTTCTCGGCGGGACAGCTCCGTGACCTCGTGGCGCACGCGCACGTCGGTGCCCGCGGCGAGCTCTTCGACGAGCCGGTGCATGCCGCCGCCGATGCCGCGGACCGCGGAGCCCGCGGGGGCGAGCGCGCGCAGCGACGCCACCGCGCACGCGAGCGAACCCTCGCGCTCGAACGCCTCGCGGAGACCCGGTGCGACCGCGGCGACGTCGAGCCGGTCGAGCGGGGCCGAGTGCACCCCGGCCGCGACGGGCGCGACGAGACGCTCCGTGACGCGCGCCCCCATGCGGGAGCGCGCGAACGTCTCGAGCGTGCGCAGGTCGGTGAAGCGGCGGGGCAGGACGCGGTCGAGGCTCGCGCGCAGCGCGCCGCCGACGCCGACCGCGCGGCGCACGTCGGCGGACCACGGGTGGGCCGGGATGCCGAGCACGCCCGCGCGCGGCAGCGGGTAGGCGTGGCCGGCGGCGTAGCCCCAGGCGCCCGCCCCCGACGGCTCGACGACGTCGAGGCCCAGCTCGCCCACGAGGCCGCCGACGGCCGTGCCGCGCGCCGCGAAGGACTCGGCCCCCAGGTCGACGCGCACGCCGTCGAGCCCCGGCAGGTCGCCGCCGCGGACGGGACCGCCGGGGACGTCCGCGGCCTCGAGCACGGCGACGCGCAGCCCTCGCTCGCGCAGGGTCCGGGCCGCGGTGAGCCCCGCGACCCCCGCGCCGACGACGACCGCGTCCACCTCCTCGGGGACGGTCCCGGGGGAGGTGCGGGACGTCGTCGGCTCGCTGCTCACCGTCGGGTCGCCTCCTCGTGCGCGTCGTCCTGCCCCGTCCAGTCTGCGCCGAGCGCGTGGACCAGGCCGACGACACGCGTGAGGACGTCCGGGTCGGTGTCCGGGGGGACGCCGTGGCCGAGGTTCACCACGTGCCCGGGCGCGGTGCGCCCCCGCCGCACGACGTCGCGCACGTGCGCCTCGAGCACGTCCCACGGCGCGGCGAGCAGCGCGGGGTCGATGTTGCCCTGCACCGGCACGGGGGCGTGGCCGTCGGCGAGGAGCCGGGCGGCGTCGTCGAGCGGCGTGCGGTAGTCGACGCCGACGGCGACGTCCTGCACCCCGGCCGCGGTGACGGCGTCGCGCATCGCGGGCAGCAGGTGGCCCGTGCCGGTGCCGAAGTGGACGACCGGCACGCCGAGGTCGGCGACGTGCGTCAGCGCGCGCGTGCTCGCCGGGGCGGCGCCCGCCGCGTAGTCCGCGAGCGAGAGCGAGCCCGCCCAGGAGTCGAAGAGCTGGGCGGCGCTCGCGCCCGCCTGGACCTGGGCGCGCAGGAACGTGCCGGTGAGGTCGGCGGTCCAGTCGACGAGGCGCTGCCACGTCTCCGGGTCGCCGCGCAGCAGCGCGCGGGCCGCGAGGTGGTCGCGCGAGGGCCGCCCCTCGACGAGGTAGGCCGCGAGCGTGAACGGCGCGCCCGCGAAGCCGATGAGCGGGGTCTCGCCGAGTGTGTCGACGGTCAGCGCGACGGCCTCGCGGATCGGGGCGAGCGCCTCCTCGGTGAGCTCGCTCTCCACGAGCCGCGCGACGTCGTCGGGCGTCCGGTACGCCTGGCCCATGACGGGGCCGACCCCCGGCGCGATCTCCACCTCGACGCCCGCGAGCCGCAGCGGCACGACGATGTCCGAGAAGAAGATGCCGGCGTCCACGCCGTGCCGGCGCACCGGCTGGAGCGTGATCTCCGACGCGAGGTCCGGGCGCAGGCACGAGTCGAGCATGCTCACGCCCTCGCGGGCGGCGCGGTACTCGGGCAGCGACCGGCCCGCCTGGCGCATGAACCACACCGGTGTGATTTCCGGGCGATTTCCGGTCGTGCCCGCGCGCAGGGCCTGCACGAGCGGCGAACGGGCCGTGCGGCCGTCGGTCAGGGGATGGCCCGGGGAAAGGGCGACAGGAATCACAGCTACCGATTCTGCCTCTCTCCCGGGGGAATGATTAAATCGGAGGCACTGTGGCTCTTCTCTCCCTCACGGCCAGCCACCACGAGCTGGACCTCGACGCCCTGGAACGACTCTCCACCGGGGCTCACTCGATCGGCGGCTCCGCGGTCGCGGCGTGCGACGTCATCACCGGTGCGGTCGTCCTCGCGACGTGCAACCGGTTCGAGCTGTACCTCGACGTGGACGCCCCCCTCGACGGCACCGGCGTGCAGCACGCGACCGAGCACGTCGCGCGCATGGTCGCCGAGGCGTCGGGCGTGGAGGCGGCCGAGGCGCTCGCGTCGTTCCGCACGCGCGCCGGGACCGAGGTCGCCGAGCACCTGTTCGCCGTCGCGTCGGGCCTGGACTCGATGGTCGTGGGGGAGCGCGAGATCGCCGGGCAGGTCAAGCGGGCGCTGGAGACCGCGCACGCCGACGGCGTGACCTCGTCGACGCTCGAGCTCCTGTTCCAGACGGCGTCGCGCACGTCCAAGAAGGTCAGCACGCAGACGACGCTCGGCGGCGCGGGCCGCTCCGTCGTCGCGCTGGGCCTCGACCTCGCAGCCGCCGAGCTGCCGCCGTGGCACCAGGTCCGGGCGGTCCTCATCGGGACGGGGTCGTACGCGGGCGCGAGCCTCGCGGCGCTGCGCTCGCTCGGGTGCGACGACGTGCGCGTCTACTCGCAGTCCGGCCGCGCCGAGGAGTTCGCCGCCGCGCGCGGGGTCGAGGCCGTGACCGACCTCGTCGCGGCGCTCGAGGACGCGGACCTCGTGGTGTCGTGCTCGGGCGCGCGCGGGCGGGCGCTCGCGGCGGACGCCGTGCGTCCCGAAGGGGGCGCCGACCGCCGTGAGCAGGCCATCGAGCACGTGCTCGACGCCGCCGCCGTGGTCCGGGCGCGCGAGCGCGCCGCCGTCCGTGCCGGGGACGAGCCCGCGGCCCGCCCGACCGTCGTGCTCGACCTCGCGCTGCACCGCGACGTCGACCCGCGCGTCGCGGACGTCGAGGGCGTGCTGCTCTACGACCTCGCGACGCTCGCCGCACACTCGCCGTCGATCGCGTCGGAGCTCGTCGTGCAGGCCCGCGCGATCGTGGACGACGCGACGCGCGCGTTCGAGGAGACGCGGCTCGGCCGCGCCGCGGACACCGCGGTCGTCGCGCTGCTCGCCGACGCCGAGCGGCGCGTCGCGCTCGAGGTGGCTGACGTCGTGGCGCTGCGCGAGGCGGACGGCGACCCGGTCGAGCCGGACGAGGCCGACGAGATCGCGCGCGACGTGCGACGTCGCGTCCACGCCGACCTGCACCGCGCGATCGTCGAGGCCCGCGCCGAGGCCGTCGCGGCTGCGCAGGCGGAGGAGCGCGCCGTCGTCGCGGACGCGCAGGCGTTCGCCGACGAGGCGGCGGGCACCGCACGGGCGACGAGCCCGGGGTCGCTCCCCGCGCCCGCCGCGCGCTGAGGAGTCACCCCAGGTTCGGCGCTCTGCGCCGTCTTCGCTCGACCGAGTCGTTCGCCGGGGCACGCAATTGACAGCGCAGTCATAGCCGGGAGAGAGTGGCCGGCGGACGCCCGTCGTCGACCAGGAGCACCGTCGCCCCCGCCACGAGCGGCCCGGGCGGCACCTGACCGACGGACCCGGGGCGCCCCGGGCGACGACGCCCGGTCGCACGTCGAAGAGGACATGGCATGAGACGACCACGACTCGCCCTGCTCGCCGCGGGGCTC
The DNA here is from genome assembly GCF_042723955.1 of Cellulosimicrobium cellulans. Classification (GTDB taxonomy): domain Bacteria; phylum Actinomycetota; class Actinomycetes; order Actinomycetales; family Cellulomonadaceae; genus Cellulosimicrobium; species Cellulosimicrobium cellulans_H. Next base: position 47,140 of record NZ_JBHXIC010000027.1, read on the forward strand.
GCGCTCGCCGTCGCGCCGGGCACGCTGCTGCCCGCCGCCGCAGGCGCCGCCCCGAGCTCCGAGGGCACCGTCACCGCGGCCGCGGGCGACGACCTCACGCTCGAGGTCAACCCGTTCGTCGGCACCGAGAGCGAGGGCAACGCCTACCCCGGCGCGACCGTGCCGTTCGGCATGGTCCAGCTCAGCCCGGACAACACGAACTCCTACGCCTCGACGTCGTACAGCACGAACGCCGGGCGCGTGTGGGGCTTCAGCCACCGGCACGTCAACAGCGCGGGCTGCCCGGCGGCGGGCGAGCTGCTCGTCACGCCGGACACGAGCGCGACCCCGCGCACCTCGCGCTCGTTCATCGCCATCAAGGACCAGAAGAGCACCGAGCACGCGTCGGCCGGGTTCTACGAGGTGACCCTCGCGAACGACGTGCACGCCGAGCTCACCGCGACCACGCGCGTCGGCGCGCACCGCTACACGTTCCCCGCCTCGACGACCTCGCACCTGTCGTTCAACGTGGGCCAGACGCTGCGCGACGCCGGCGCGAGCTCGGTGACGTGGGTCGACGACCGTACGCTCGAGGGCTGGGTCGACAACGGCGGCTTCTGCGGCGGCACGCCGGACAAGCAGCGGTACTTCTTCAGCGCGACGTTCGACCGCCCGGTCGCGTCGAGCGGCACGTGGGGGACCGACGCGCGCTACGTCGCGGGCTCCACGACGAGCGAGGTCACGAGCGGCAACAACGGGGCCGTCGCGGTCTTCGACACCACGACCGACCGCGACGTCGAGGTGAGCGTGGGCGTGTCGTTCGTGAGCGTCGACGGCGCGCGGGCGAACCGCGAGGCGGAGGCCACGGACGAGGGCGGCCAGGTCGCGTTCGACACCGTGCGCGAGGAGGCGCGCGACGCGTGGAACGCCGAGCTCGGTCGCGCCGCGATCGACGCGTCGCCCGACCAGCGCCGCGTGTTCTACACCCAGCTCTACAAGACCCTGCTGTCCCCGACGATCGGCAGCGACGTCGACGGCCGGTACCGCGGCACGGACCTCGAGGTCCACCAGGCCGACGGCTGGGACTACTACCAGAACTTCTCGCTCTGGGACACCTACCGCACGCAGGCGACGCTGCACGCGCTGCTCCTCCCGGAGCGCGCGCAGGACATCGTGCGCTCGATGTACCAGCACCGCGTCGAGGGCGGGTGGCTGCCGCGCTGGTCGCTCGGCGCGCTGGAGACGAACATCATGGCGGGCGACCCCGTGACGCCCTGGCTCGCGGAGAACTTCGCGCTCGGCACCGTCCCGGACGACATCGCGGACGAGCTGTGGGACTACCTCGTCGAGAACGCCACGACGACCCCGCCGGACGACGTCGCGTCCGTCGGGCGGCGCAGCACCGAGTTCTACGCCGAGCACGGCCACGTGCCGTTCTACCCCGAGAACGAGGGGGGCCTCGGCGGCCAGTTCGAGGAGTACCGCCACGGCGGCTCCGCCACGCTCGAGCTCGCGCTCGCCGACGCGAGCCTCGGCGCCGCGGCGGAGCGCACGGGCCGCGAGGGCGGTCAGGCGTTCCTCGACCAGGGCCGCAGCTGGCGGAACCTGTGGAACCCGGACGTCCAGCTCTCCGGCGGCTTCCAGGGCATGGTCAACGCGAAGCGCCCGACGGGCGAGTTCGTCACGCTGCCCGAGCTGACCGACGTCACGCGCTCCGGCTTCCACGAGGGCGTGCCGTGGCAGTACCAGTGGATGGTGCCGCAGGACGTCACGGGCCTCCAGGAGGTCATGGGCGGCGAGGACGGCTTCGTCGAGCGCCTCGACTACTACTTCGACCAGCCGGCGCTCGCCGCGAACCCCGGCGTCTCGCCGAGCACGTGGGCCAAGGGCGGCAGCTCGTACTACACGACGATCCGCTACAACCCCGGCAACGAGCCGACGATCACGAACGCGTGGCTCTACGGCTACGTGGGCCAGCCGTGGAAGACGAACGACGTCCTGGCCGCGAACCTCAACCGCTTCCCGGACACCCCGGGCGGCGGCGTCGGGAACGACGACCTCGGCACGCTCGCCGCTTGGTACGTCATGGCGTCGCTCGGCTTCGAGCCCGTCATGCCGGGCTCCGGGATCCTCGCGCTCAACGCACCCAAGGTGCAGGCCGCGACCCTCACGACCGACGCCGGTGCGACGCTCCACATCGACGCGGCCGGCGCGAACGAGAAGCTCCCGAGCTACGTCGCGGGCCTCGAGGTCGACGGCGTCGCGCACACCGCGGCGTGGCTCGACGTCGCGGCGCTGCAGGACGGCGGCACGCTCGACTTCGACCTGTCCGACACGAGCGCAGGCCTCACGTGGGGCACCGCCGCGGCCGACCGCATCCCGTCGGTCTCGGAGGCGGCCCCGCCCGCCCCGGTCACGGTCGAGGCGAGCGCGCGCTGCCTCGGCGGTCGAGCCTTCGTCGCGGTCCGCGCGACGAGCACGGCCGACGAGCCCGTCGACGTGACGCTCACGACCCCGTTCGGCGAGCGGACGGTCCGGCACGTGCAGCCGGGCAAGAACGCCTACCAGTCGTTCACGACGCGCGCCACGTCCGTCGAGGCGGGCACGGCGACCGTCACGGTCGTCGCCGCGGACGGCACGACGTCCAGCGTCGACGTGGCGTACGACGCGCTGGCCTGCGACTGACCCCCAGGTCACCGCGGGTGCGCGTCGCGCACCGGACGAGGGCCGTCGTCGGGGGACCCGCCCGACGGCGGCCCTCGCCGCGCCGCTAGGCTCGCCGCGTGAGCACCACCACGCGCCTGGGCGTCCTCGACATCGGCTCGAACACCGTGCACCTCGCCGTCGTGGACGCCGCGTACGCCGCGCGCCCCGTGCAGGCGGCGGGGGCGCGCACGGTCGTGCGCATCATGCGCTACCTCCGGCCGGACGGGTCGTTGTCGCCCGAGGGCGTCGCGGCGATGCTCGCCGCGGTCGACGACGCGATGGCGCTCGCGCGCGAGTCCGCGGTCGACGAGATGCTGCCCATGGCGACGTCGGCGCTGCGCGACGCGACCAACGGCCCCGAGGTGCTCGCCGCGATCGGCGAGCGCGTGGGGCAGCCGGTCCGCGTGCTGTCCGGCGAGGACGAGTCGCGCCTGACGTTCCTCGCCGCACGGCGGTGGCACGGCTGGGCCGCAGGGCGTCTCCTCGTCCTCGACATCGGGGGCGGCTCGCTCGAGATCGCGTCCGGTGTCGACGAGGAGCCCGACCTCGCCGCGTCCCTCCCGCTCGGTGCCGGGCGCATGACGATGGCCTTCCTGCCCGACGACCCGCCCGCGCCCGATCAGGTCGAGGCGCTCCGCGAGCACGTGCGCGCGACGCTCGCTCCCACCGTCGAGGCCTTCCGGGCGCTCCCCGCGCCCGACCACGTCGTCGCGACGTCCAAGACCTTCCGCTCGCTCGCGCGGCTCGCGGGCATGCAGACCGAGGCCGTCGGCCCGGACGACCGGTGGCGCATGCGGCGCTCGCAGCTCGCCGACTGGGTGCCGCGGCTCGCGCGCATCACGGCCGAGGGGCGCACCGCGCTGCCCGGCATCACGCCCGAGCGCACGTTCCAGATCGTCGCGGGCGGGGTCGTCGCCGTCGAGACGATGCGCGCGCTCGGCGTCGACGAGGTCGAGATCTGCCCGTGGGCGCTGCGCGAGGGCGCGATCCTGCGCCGCCTCGACCACAGCTGACGCTGGCGCGGCACGCACGGCTCAGGGCGCCGCGGCGACCTTCGGCTCGGTGAGGCTGAACCAGTTGCCGGAGTCGTCGACGAAGACGGCCTCCACGCCGTAGGGACGGTGCGCGGGCGGCTGGCGGAACGTCACGCCCTTCGCGACGAGGTCACGGTAGGTGGCCTCGCAGTCGTCGGTCTGGAGCACCCCGGCGCCCATCGATCCCTTGGCGACGAGCGACCGGAGCTGCGCCGCGGACTCCGGGTCCCGGCCCATGGCGCAGTCGGCCAGGATGATCGTGCGCGTGGGATCGCCCTGCGGCCCGACCGTGAGCCACCGGAAGCCCGCGCCGCCGCCCTCGAACTCCGCGCCCATCGCGAAGTCGTCGCGCAGCTCGAACCCGAGCACGGACGTGTAGAACTCCTTGGCGGAGTCCTGGTCGAGGACGAACACGGTGGTGTGGGACAGCGTGAGCACGACGTCTCCTCTCGGGCGCCGTCTCCCGGCGCGGGGCGACGACCGGCGCGGCCGTCGCTCTCGACGCTACGGCGCGCCGCCGTGACCCCGCTTCTCCGATCGTGCTGTCCCGGGCAGAGCCCGTGGCTGCGGCTGGCCCCACGCGAGCGCGAAGCATCCGGGGACGGGCGGTCCGCCTGCCCGGACGTGCTCGTCGCGGTACGCGGTCGGCGTGACGCCGACGATCGCCCGGAAGCGCGCCGAGAACGTCCCGAGGCTCGTGAAGCCGACGGCATGGCAGACCTCCGTCACGGTGAGGTTCGCGGTGCGCAGCAGGGTCTTCGCCCGCTCGACGCGGCGCGTCGCGAGGTAGGCCATGGGGCTCGTGCCGAACGCGGCGGCGAACGCGCGCGCGAAGTGGAACGGCGAGTAGCTCGCGACCGCGGCCACGCCCGCCAGGGTGAGCGGTTCCGTGAAGTGCGCGTCCATGTGGTCGCGCGCCTGCCGCAGGTGGACCGCGACCTCGGCCTCGACGCTCACGCCGTCCACCGCGGCTCGTCGGCGCCCCACGGCCGGGCGGGCGCGGGGTAGTCGTCGACCCGGGCGTCGCCGAGGCGGTCGAGCGCGGGCCGGGTCGTCGTCGCCACGACCTCGCGGCCGTCCAGGCGCGCCGGGTGCTCGACGACGCAGCCCGGCCCCGGCGTGCGCGGTGCGTCGTGCGCGGGGTCGCGGCCGGGAGCCGCGAGCAGGGCGTGCCCGGTCCGGGCGAGCGCGCCGTCGACGTCGCGGCCCCGGCCGTCGATCGCGCGGTCGGCGAGCCCCTCGACGACGGCGGCCGCGAGGAGGTAGCCGGTCGCGTGGTCGAGCGCCTGGGCGGGCAGGGCTCCTGGGGTCGTGTCCTCGGGAGCGGCGCCGTCCCGCGCCCCTTCCGCGAGCGCGATGCCGCTCACCGCCTGGACGATCGAGTCGAAACCCCGCCGCTCGGCCCACGGGCCGTCGTCGCCCCACGCCGTGACGCGCGCGTGCACCGCACCCGGCGGGAGTCGCAGCCCGAACGCCTCGACCGCCCCCGGGCGGTAGCCGGTCACCAGCACGTCGGCGTGGTCGAGCAGCTCCTGGGCGCGGGCGAGGTCGTCGTGCGTCGCGAGGTCGAGCAGCGTCGACCGCTTGCCCTGCCCGGTGTCGAGGTGCTGGACCTCGATCTCCGGGAGCCCCGGTGGGTCGACCCGCAGGACGTCCGCGCCGAGCAGGGCGAGCGTGCGCGTCGCGACCGGCCCGGCGATCACCCGCGTGAGGTCGAGCACGCGGACCCCGCCAAGGGGTCGCGGACCGGGCACGAGAGGGCGCGGGCGAGCGGCGTCGTCCCGCGTCACGGTCCGCACGGGAGGGCCCGACGCCGTGGCGCGGCCAGGCGCGGACGCGCGCCACACGTCCTCCGACCGTACGCGGACGGCGATCGCTCCGACGTCGGCCGCCCGGTCCTCGACGTCCTGGGCCGAGCGCGCGGCGAGGGCAGCGGCGACGTCGTCGCGGTTCGCGGTGCTGCGGACGTCGTCGGCGAGGCCGAGCAGCGCGAGCAACCGCGCGCGGTGGTGCGGGTAGTTCGCGTGCGTGCGGACCCAGCCGTCGGCGGTCCGGAAGAAGTCCGAGAGCGGGGCGAAGCCGTCCACCGGGGCTCCGTCGACGCGCAGCAGCCGGTCGCTCGCGAAGGCTGCGGCGACCCGCTCGGGGTCGGGAGCGGGGCCGGCGTCGAACCCGCCGGCGCGAGCGGCGGCGTCGCGCACGGCGACGACCGACGCTGCCGCGAGGTCCAGGACGGGCAGCGTGGCCGCGAGGAGGCCGTGCCGTCTGCGTGCCGTCTCGCTTCCCACGGGACGACGCTACGCCTGACCGCTCCGTATGGGTGAGCGTTCACACCTGCGCGTGCGCGTCGACGAATCTCGACGTACCGTGCTGGAGGTGTGTCAACCCGACACGCCGGGCATGTCATGAACTTTTGCAGGGGGCACACATGATGCGGTACCCGCGACTCCGGTCGGGAGCGGTGGGCGTGGTGATGGCGACGGCGCTCGCGACCGGTCTCGGTGCGGTGCTCGTCGCGCCCGGCGCGAGCGCGGCGGCGAGCACGGTCGTCACGCCGCTGGGCGCTCGCACCTACGCGGTGTCCTCCTACTACGGCCCGCGCTGCATGCCGATCGCCAACGCCTCGACCTGGCACCTCGGCCAGGACCTCGGCGCCGCCTCCGGAACGCGCATCAACGCCATCGCCGACGGCGTCGTGCTCCGGGCGGGCAGCGTCAGCGGGTTCGGGCAGTGGGTCGTGCTGCGCCACTCCGTCGGCGGCAAGACGGTCTCGAGCGTGTACGGGCACGTCATCGACGGCGACAAGTACGTCAAGGTCGGGCAGAAGGTCAAGGCGGGGCAGCGCATCGCGGACGTGGGGTCGACGGGGACGTCGACCGCCCCGCACCTGCACCTCGAGGTCTGGAACGGCACTTACGGGTCCGGTGCGTCGCACACCGACCCGCTCGCCTACCTGAAGGGCAAGGGCGTCGACCTCGGTCGCAGCGCGACCCGCGTCGCGGCCCGGCCGTCCGCGAAGTCGTGCACGTACTACGCGAACACGGCCGTCAACCTCCGCAAGGGGGCGGGGACGAACACCGCCGTGCTGGCGCTCGTGCCGCGCGGCGCCGCCGTGGTCGGCAAGCCTGGCGACGGCAGCGGGACGTGGCGCAAGGTCACGTACGGCCGCTACACCGGGTGGGTCTCGGCCGCGTACGTCGGCCCGACCAAGCCCCCGCCCGTCAGCACTGCTCCCGTCTCCCGGCCCGTCGCGACGCGCTACGTCACTGCCACCTCGCTCAACCTCCGGGCGTCGGCGTCGACCTCGTCGTCGGTGCTCGCCCGGCTCCCGAAGGGGACGAAGCTCTCCGTCACGTCCACCTCGGGCGGCTGGCTCAAGGTCACCGCGAACGGTCGGGCGGGGTGGGTCTCCGCCCAGTACACGTCGACGCGCGCGCCGTCCACCCCGGCCAAGCCGGCTCCGGCCCCCGCGCCCGCGAAGGCCAAGACGTCGTACGTCACGGCGTCGGTGCTCAACCTCAGGGCGACGCCGTCGACGTCGGCCAAGGTGGTGGCCAAGCTGCCCCGCGGCACGGCGGTCAAGCACGCGGGCACCGCGTCGAAGGGCTGGCTCAAGGTGACCGTGGGCAGCCGCACGGGCTACGTCTCCACGACCTACCTCTCGGCCACGAAGCCGCGCTGAGGCGCCCGGACCACACCGGCGTCAGGGGCCGAGCGTCACCGTGCCGGGGAACCGCGCGGCAGAACGGTCGGTCGCGGACCCGTCGCCCGCGGCGTTGATCTCCGAGATCATCATGACGAGCTCGAGGTCGGAGTCCGCGGCGCGCGCGAGGCTGGTCGCGAGCTGGTACGGGTCCGTGAGTGGCTGCATGTCGTAGTCCGTGACGATCATGCGCGTCTGCATGCCGAGGCTGTCGTTCTCGACCGCCGTGCGCACGCTGTCCGCGAGGCGGTTCATCTGCGACTCCGTGAGCGTCATCGTCACCTGCTGCCCGGACGACACCTCACCCGACGGGGAGAAGCCGGAGAACTCCCGCGTGTTGAAGTACTGCGACGACATGTCGTCCGCGGTGACGTCGAACGAGTACGTGCGTGCCGAGAGGTCCTCGTTCCCCGAGGCGTCGAAGGCCTGCGACATGCGGAAGTCGCCGCGCTCGCCGTACGTCGCGGTGAGCAGCTGCTCCGTGCTGCCGTCGGGGTTGGTCGTCGCGACGAGCGAGCCCGTGTTCTTGCCGATCTCCCACTCGGCCCCGCCGACGGGCGTGTCGAAGCCGACGGTCGACGTCGAGTCGAACTCGACGCGCTCGATCTTCGTGGTGCCGGAGATCCCCGTCGACGGGTCGGCGGGGATCTCGCCCGTGACGAGGTACGTGTCGTACGCGGCCTGGCCCTCCGGCGTCGACAGGTCGAACTCGGCGCTGCGCAGGGACGCGCCGTCGAGCGACGTCGTGTTGCCGAGCATGACCTTCACGGCGTCGAAGTCGAGACCGAGCCCCGCGTGGTTCGCGACGGCCTCGGTGGGGCCCGCGGTCACGCGCACCGTGTCGTCGCCCGTGCGCTCGATGAGGCTCGTCACGCCGCTCGCGTCCTTGACGGACGACTCGACGGCGATGTGGCGGAACGCCGCGTTGAGCTCGGTCTCCGAGTAGCTGCCGCCGTCCATCGTGACCGACGAGCCGACCGGCATGCTCCGGGGGTCGAACGGGTTGATGCTCCCGGGGTCGGTGACGCCCGCGCCGTCGGGCACCTTGACCGTGTACTCGGACGTGACGCCGGTCGTGTACCCGCCGCTGACGCCTGTGCCGCCCTTGTCGACGCCGCCCTCGACGCCGATCGAGACGTCGGACTTGGACGTGTACGTGGTGAAACCGTCCTCCGACTTCTCCCCGACCGTGTACTCCGCACCGCCGTTGACCCCGAACGAGATCTTCGACCCGTTCGTCGTCTTCATCCAGTCGGAGAGCGAGCCGCTCCCCGAGTACGTGGTCTCGCCGCTCTCCGGGTCGTGAGACACGCCGAACCCGACCTTGGCGTCGGTGCCCTCGGTCGCCGGGTTGCCCAGGCTCCCGTTGTCCGTGCCGGACTCGTGGTCGCCCTTCACGGTGACCTTGGGGCCGCCGGGGTTCTCGTCGCCCGAGCCCGACCCGCCGCCCCCGCCGGGCCCGCCGCCGGAGCCCGGCCCGCCGCCAGGTCCGCCAGCAGAGCCGCCGCTGCCGCCCCCGCCCGGGCCGCCCGTGCCGTCGGAGCTGGCGCTCTCCTGCTGGTCGGCGTTCTTGCGGACCTTGTCCGCCGCGTCCCGGAGCGTCGCCGTCGCAGCGGCCAGCGCGGGGCCCAGCTCGGCGGACCAGCGGCCGCGCAGCTCGTCGCCGTCCGGGCCGGCCCAGCGGGCGCCGCTCACGGTCGAGTCCAGCGTGCTGCGCGTCGTGGTGAGCGCCTCGGACGCCGTCGTGAGGCTCTGTGCGAGCGCGCGCAGCTCGCCGATGTCGGCACCGTAGAACCCCATGGTCGTCCCTCTGTCGCGGCGGATCCTGCCCCCGGAGCGTACGCGGGGCGGCGTCACCACGTCTCGCCCGGCTCATGGGGCGAGGTCCCCATGCCGGGCACCCGGCCGCGCCGGCCGGGTGGGGCGCGCGGCGGTCGCGGCGGGACCGTCAGGCGGAGAGGACGCCGGCGAGCCGGTCGAGGACGATCCGGCCCGCGGGAGGGACGCGGTGCGCGTCGGCGGGCGTCAGCCACGCGAGCTCGGCGATCTCGGCGCTCGGCGCGGGCTCGGGGGACCCGGGCGTCGGCTGGGCGTACAGGCACTGCATGCTCACGACCCGACCGCCCAGCCCGTGGCCCGGCGCCTCGGCGACGAACGCCGGCCGGACGGTCGCGGGGTCGAGGCGCACGCCCAGCTCCTCCTGGATCTCCCGCACCAGCGCCTCGGCGTCGGACTCGCCGGGCTCGACCTTGCCGCCGGGCATGAAGAAGCGGTCCTTGCCCGTCGTGCGGACGGTGAGCAGACGGCCGTCGCGGACGTTCACCCAGCCGACGGTGCGCAACGGGGGCAGCGCGGCGGGTTCGAGGTGCGAGGGGTCGGTGGGGGGAAGGTCGTGCGACGTCACGGCTCCACTGTGCCATCTCCGGGGCACCGTCCCCGAAGGGCCGAACGACGTCGACGGTTCGCGACGGGCGAGGAACACCCGACGGCGCGTGGCGCACCCAGCGAGCCACGCGCCGTCGGGCCTGCCCCTCGCGCGGCCCCAGTTCCGGCGAAGGGCGATCGTGGGGGGGCGGGGGCCCGGCCCCACCAACCCGTGGCGTATAAAAAAAAAACCACCCCACCAACAATGGGGGCGGGGGGGTTGGGGGGGGGGGGGGGCGCGGGGGG
>NZ_JBHXIC010000028.1:0-4762 GCF_042723955.1 Cellulosimicrobium cellulans
CACACCCCGGGTGCTTTGGGGTGTGCCCCCGCGCCCCCCCGGCGCGCCGGGGGCCCCCCCGGCGGCCCCCCCCCTCCGTCGTGTCGTGGTGCAGGCGGCGAGCGGCGTCAGCCGACGCGGTGGAGCCAGCGCGCGGCGTCAGCCGACACGGTGGAGCCAGCGCACCGGGGCGCCGGCCCCGGCGTAGCGGAACGGCTCGAGCTCGTCGTCCCACGCCTTGCCGAGCGCGAGGTGCAGGGCGTCGCGCATGGCCCACGGCTCGCTCACCTGCTCGAGGGCGGCGCGGATACGGTCCTCGGGGACGACGATGTTGCCGTGCACGTCGGTCTGGGCGTAGAAGATGCCGAGGTCGGGCGTGTGGGACCAGCGACCGCCGTCCACCCCGTGGCTGGGCTCCTCGGTGACCTCGTAGCGCAGGTGGGACCAGCCGCGCAGCGCGGAGGCGAGCTTGGCCCCCGTCCCCTGCGGGCCCTGCCACGAGTACTCGGCCCGGTAGAGGCCGCGCGCGGCGGGCTGCTCGGTCCAGTCGAGCGACACGCGCACGCCGAGGACGTTGCCCGCGGCCCACTCCATGTGCGGGCACAGAGCACGCGGTGCTGAGTGCACGTAAAGAACACCGCGGGTGATGGCACCGGCCATGTCTGCCTCCCTAGGTCGAGGTTGCGTCTTCCCCAACGTCCTCACCGAGGGTGGTGTCACAGCACGTCACACGTACGTCGCGGCGTGTCTCGTGCCCATCTTGCACGACATCGCGCGTTCGCGCGAGAGATTCGCCGGGCGTGCCCGGCCGCGGTCAGGCGACGCGCGTCGTCACAGGTGGGCGCGCAGCTCCCGCATCGCCTTCTTGCGCACGGAGCGGTCGAGACGGTCGAGGTAGAGCATGCCGTCCAGGTGGTCGCACTCGTGCTGGAGGCAGCGGGCCATGAGCTCGGTGCCCTCTACGACGACCTCGTTGCCGTCGAGGTCCGTCCCCACGACGCGCGCGTACCAGGCACGGCGCGTCGGGTACCAGAGGTTGGGCACGGAGAGGCAGCCCTCGTCGCCGTCCTGGTAGTCGTCGGAGAGCTCGACGATGCGCGGGTTGAGCACGTACCCGATCTCGTCGTCGATGTTCCAGGAGAACGCCCGGAGGTTCACGCCGATCTGGTTGGCGGCGAGGCCCGCGCGGCCCTCGTGGTCGACGGTCTCGACGAGGTCCGCGACGAGCGAGCGCACGCGGTCGTCGATGGTGGTGATCTCGTCGCAGGGGGTGCGGAGCACGGGGTCCGGGATGGTCCGGATCTCTCTCATCGCCATGGGCGCCATTCTTCCATGCGCGCGCGGACGGGCGGCCGGCCTCACGGCCGGCGCGCCTGTCCGCCGCGTCACATGCGGGCGTACCGGGCGCGGGCGAAGGAGTAGAGCCCGTACGCGGCGAACCCGAGCCCCACGGCGACGAGCAGCACCGCGCCGAACGGCTGGGCGGCGAGGGTCGCGAACGCGGTGTCGAGCCCGCCCGCCTGCTCCGGGTCGTGCTGCACGGCGGCCACGACGAAGAGCGCGCCGAGAACGCCGAGCGCGACGCCCTTGGCGATGTAGCCGACCCGGCCGAGCGTCACGACCGCGCGACCGACGTTCCCTCCCGTGCCACCCTGCAGGTCCTCGAGGAACCTCTTCCGCCAGCCCTTGACCACGTGGTAGACCCCGGCGGCGACGATCCCGACGCCGACGGCACCGACGAGCAGGACGCCGCCCGGCTTCTGCATGAGCGTCGCCGTCATGCTCTCCTCCCGGCCGGAACCGCCCGCCGACCCGTTCACGACCTGCACGGCGAGCACCCCGAGCGCGAGGTAGAGGACGGCCTTGCCGGCGGCCTTGAGCCGGTCGGACGTCTCGGCGGCGCCGCTCACCGCCACGGTGAGCTGCCACAGCGCGAGCGCGGCAAACGCCACGACGGCGAACCAGAGGAGGGCGGTCCCGCCCGGAGTCTGCGCGATGGCGGTGAGAGCGCCGGTCTGGTCCGCCTGCTCGCTCGACGCCGAGCCCGTGGCGACCTGGACCGCAAGGACGCCCACCACGAGGTGGAGCACACCGCTGACCGCGTACCCGGCACGCGCCAGGAGCTCGAGCATCCTGCTGCCCCGTGCGCCTCGCGCTGCCGCCTTGCCCGTCGAGCTGATGCTCGGTGCCACTGGACCTCCTCGGTCGTCGGGACGCCGCCCCCAGCGTCGCCGGGTTCTCCGGCCCGGACACGGTGCCAGCCCTGCGCCGTGCACGCACGTCGAACGGCACTCCCAGGTCCTTCAGATCACGGTTTGGTAACGTGCCTCGAATGCCCTCGACGACTCCGCGCCTCGCCGTGCTCGACGGACTCCGGTTCGCGGCCGCTGCGGCGGTGCTCGTGTATCACTTCGTCGCCGTCAACCACCATGCGTGGGGCGAGCGGACGAGCGACTCCCTGCCGGGCGCGCAGGGCGTCGCCGCCTTCGGCTCCTTCGGCGTCCAGCTCTTCTTCGTCGTGTCCGGGTTCGTCATCCTCATGACCGCGTGGGGACGGGACGTGCGCGGCTTCGTCGCCTCGCGCGCCGGGCGACTGTTCCCCGCGTACTGGGCGGCGGTCATCCTCACCCTGCTGCTGCTCGTCCTGGTCATCCCCGGGCGCCGCGACATCGACCTCCCTCAGGCGGCGGCCAACCTCACCATGGTCCAGCGCGCGTTCGGGATCCCGGACCTGGAGGCCGTCTACTGGACGCTCTGGTCCGAGCTGCGGTTCTACGTCCTCGTCGGCGTGCTCGTGGCCGTCGGGCTCACTCGCGCGCGGGTGCTCGCGTTCGTCGTGCTGTGGCCGGTCGCGGGGGCGATCGCCACGCAGACGGGCTCCGAGCTCGTCGCGACCGTCCTCGTCGCGCCCGACGCCCCGCTCTTCGCCGGCGGGATGGTGCTCTACCTCCTCACACGGGAGCGCCGCTCGCCGGTCCTGTGGCTGGCGCTCGCGCTCGACGTGGTGCTCGCGGCCGCCGTCTCGGGCAGGATCCAGGCGGCCCGCATCGAGAACAGCACCGACGTCGTCGTGTCCCCGACCGTGTGGTGGGTCGCGATCGTCCTGTGCTTCGCCGTCGTCGCCGCCGCGACGCTCACCCCGCTCGCCCGGGTCTCCTGGGGCTGGCTCACCGCGCTCGGCGCCCTGACGTACCCGCTCTACCTCGTCCACTCGTCGTGGGGGCGGTGGGTGATCGAGTCCGTGCACCCGTACCTGTCCCGGGCGGCGACGCTGGCCGTGGCCGTCGCCGTGTGCCTGGTGCTCGCCTGGGCGATCCACCGCGCCGTCGAACGTCCGCTCGGCCCGCGGCTGCGCCGCGCCCTCGACCGCGACCTCCGCCGCGGCCCGGAGTCACCCGGTCGGCGGGCCGCGCCGGCCGTCCACCGCGACGGTCAGGAGGGGGCAGTCGCCGCCAGGTAGTCCCGGAGCACGACCGCCTGGTTGTGCTCCTCGTCCTTCGCCCCGTACACGAGCGTCACCACGGGATGCTGCTCGACGACGTCCCGCAGCTCCCCCACCGCCTCGCCGTTCGCGTCGAGCTCGGCCCGGTACCGCTCGGCGAACTCGTCGAACAGCCGCTCCTCGTGGTGGAACCAGCGCCGCAGCTCGGTCGACGGAGCGACCTCCTTGAGCCACAGGTCCACGTGCGCCTTCTCCTTGGTCTCGCCGCGCGGCCACAGGCGGTCGACGAGCACACGGAACCCGTCGCCCTCGTCGGCCGGCTCGTACACCCGCTTGATCCGCACCGTCATGGGGCCATGACACCGCGCGGTGCCGCGCACCGCATCCGCGGAGCGGAGCGGAGATGGACGGATCAGCCCGATGGTGCCCCGTGCAGGACTTGAACCCGCGACCGAGAGATTATGAGTCTCCTGCTCTGACCAGCTGAGCTAACGGGGCGCGCGGGCGAGCATACCGCCCGTCCCGCGGGCCGACCCGGAGCGGCTACGGTGGGGACGTGTCCTGGTTCCGCCGTCCCAGCCTGCCCGACCCGGTCCGCCGTGCGCTCGACGTCCCGGCGGACGACCGCGTGCTCGCCTCGGCCGAGCTGACCGACGGCTCGTGGGCGGTCGCGACGCGTACCGAGCTCCTCACGAGCGACCCGACGGGCACGACCGTCGCGCGCCGTCCGTGGTCGGACGTCGACCGGGCGGGGTACGCGCCCGAGACGGCCACGATCACGGTCTCGTGGGTCGACGGCAGCGCTCCCCTGGCCCTCCGGCTCGCCGACGCGCGCCGGACGTCGCTCGCCCAGACCCTGCGCGAGCGCGTGCAGTCGTCGGTGGTCCTGTCGGAGACCGTGACGTTCGCCGCAGGGCTCACCGCGCGGGTCGCGGTGCGGCGTGACGGCGACGGCGAGCTCTTCTCGCAGGTCGTCGCGGACCCCGGCGTCGACCTGACCGACCCCGAGGTGACGGCCCGCGTGGACGCGGCGGAGGGGCGGGTCCGGTCGGCGTCCGGACTACCCCTCTGAGCCTGCTAGAGTTTTCCCCGGTCGCTGCGGTGCACACCGCGACGGCCATGATCGATCCCGCGTAGCTCAGCTGGCAGAGCATCCGACTGTTAATCGGACGGTCGTAGGTTCAAGTCCTACCGCGGGAGCCCACGGGCTCGGGGGGGGGCGCCCCCCCCGGCGGGGGGCGCCGCGCGGGAGGCCAAGCGGCCCCGGTCCGGCCCCGCGGCGAGCGCCCGGTGCCCCCCGCCGACGACCGGTACGTCGACCGGCGCGGTCACCGCGATGCA
>NZ_JBHXIC010000028.1:4772-34953 GCF_042723955.1 Cellulosimicrobium cellulans
ACCCCGCCCGCCTCTTCCTACCACCCCACCCCGGCGCCCCCCCGGGCCCCCCCCCCGCCCCCCCCGCCCCCCCGGGGCCGAGCTGTTTCTCCGGCCCGCCATCGGAACGAGCCACGCAGCGGCACGCCCGGGAATACGGGACCGTTGCCCAGGGCTTGCGTCTGTCGTGACCACGACGTCCTCGGCCGGGATCGGCCTCCGCTCCGAGCGCGGCCCCGTCCTCCTCGCCCTCATGCTGTCGACGGCCCTCGTCGCGCTCGACGCGACGATCATCGCGACGGCGTCGGCGACGATCGCGCGCGAGCTGGGCGGGTTCGCGCAGCTCCCCTGGCTGTTCTCGAGCTACCTGCTCGCCCAGGCGGTCGGGACGCCGGTCTTCGGCAGGCTGTCGGACGTCCTCGGCCGCAAGCGCCTCATGCTCGCGGGGGTCGCCCTGTTCTTCCTCGGGTCCGTGCTGTGCGGGTTCGCGTGGTCGATGCCCGCGCTCGTCGCCGGGCGCGTGCTCCAGGGGCTTGGGGCCGGTGCGGTCATGCCCGTCTCCCAGACGATCGCCGCGGACATCTACACGCTGGAGGAACGCGCGAAGGCGCAGGGCTACCTCGCGTCGGTGTGGGCGATCTCGTCGGTGGTCGGCCCGACGCTCGGCGGCGTTTTCTCCGAGTTCGTCAGCTGGCGTTGGATCTTCTTCGTCAACGTGCCGCTCTGCGCGCTCGCCGCGTGGATGCTGCACCGGCGGTACCACGAGACCCCGCGCGAGGGTGCGCGCGAGCCGATCGACTACCTCGGTGCCGCACTCCTCACCGCGGGCAGCACGCTGCTGCTGCTCGGGCTGCTCGAGGGCGGGTCCACGTGGCCGTGGGCCTCCCCTGCGTCGCTCGCGGTCCTCGGCGCCGCGGTCCTCCTGCTCGGCGTCTTCGCGGTGCACGCACGTCGCACGCGCTACCCCGTGGTCGACCTCGCGATCCTGCGCCGGCGCGTCGTCGGCGTCTCGACGGCGGTCTCGCTCCTCGTCGGGGTGATCGTCCTCGCGCTGTCCACGTACGTCCCGATCTACGCCCAGGGCGTCCTCGGCGTCGGTCCGCTCGTGGCCGGCTTCGCGCTCGCGGCGATGACGGTCGGCTGGCCGATCTCGGCCTCGAACGCCGGGCGCCTCTACCTGCGGATCGGGTTCCGGTGGACCGCCGTCATCGGCTCCGCCCTCGTCCTCGCCGGCACGTCGCTCACGCTGCTGCTGGGCGCGTCGTCCCCGGTCGTGGCGGTCGCCGCGACGACGTTCGTCGTCGGCGTCGGCATGGGGCTGACCGCCGTCCCGACGCTCATCGCCGCCCAGTCGTCGGCCGCCTTCACGGAGCGCGGCGCCGTGACCGGCACCAACATGTTCGCGCGGTCGCTGGGATCGGCCGTCGGCGTCGCGGTCTGCGGCGCGATCATCAACGCCCGCACGACCCTCGGCGCCGACGGCACGCCCGAGGGTCCCGGCCTCATGGCCGCGATCCACGTCGTGTTCGTCCTGCTCACCGCGAGCGCCGCCGTCCTCGTCGTGCTCGCGGCCCTCATGCCCGCGGACCGCCAGGCGGCGCGCGACCGTCGAGCGGCTGCGACGGTGGACGCGACCGCCTAGCCCCGGGTCGGGTCAGGCGATCTCCCCCTCGCGCAGCGTGCGGCGCTCGGCCTCGACCGCGAGGAGCGCGGCGAACGCCTCCTGGTACGCGGCCAGGTCGGCCGCGGGGTCGAGACGCTGGAGGCGGCTCTTCGCGTCGGCGACGCGGCGGGTGAGCCCGAGGTCGACGAGGCCGCGCACGACGCCGGCGACGTAGCCGCCGACGACGTTCTCCCGGTCCTCCGGCAGGGGCGCGACGGCGAGCTCGGTCACGAGGCCACGCACGGGCTCGGCGGCCTGCTCGACGACGGCCTCGACCCAGTGCCCCGCGCCGAGCGACGCCCCCTCCCGCACTCCACCCGCGGCACGGATCGCGGCGTGGACGGCGCGCCAGGCCGGGACGGCGAACGCGTCCTCCCCGAGGTCGTCGAACACCGGCGGCACGTGCTGGGGGTACTGCAGGACGGCGACGAGCGCGAGGCGCTCGCGGCGCGCCACGGGGTCGCGCGGGTCGGGCGCGGGCAGCGCGGGGACCTCGGGCTCGGGGGCCTCCGCGCCCGGGCGGGCGTCGTCGGGCCGGGCGGTGCGGACCGGACCGGGCGCGTTGCCCCGCTTGGCGGCGGCCGCCACCTCGCGGCGGACGCGCTCGGCGTCCATGCCGATCCAGCCGGCGAGCATGCGGGCGTACTCGGGGCGCAGCGCGGCGTCGCGGATCCCGGCGACGACGGGGGCGGCGGCGCGCAGCGCGCCGACACGGCCCTCGGCGGTGTCGAGGTCGAACGTCGCGAGTGTCGTGCGGATGACGAACTCGAAGAGGGGCTGGCGGCCGTCGACGAGGGCACGCACGGCGTCGGGGCCGCGCGCCATGCGCAGCTCGCACGGGTCCATGCCGCTCGACTCGACCGCGACGAACGTCTGGGCGTAGAAGCGCTGGTCCTCTCCGAACGCGCGCACGGCGGCCTTCTGGCCCGCCGCGTCGCCGTCGAAGGTGAACACGACCTCGCCCCCGACGGACGCGCCCGAGGCGAGCTGCATGCCGCCCCCGGCGGTCGTGTCGCCGAGGAGCCGGCGCACGATGCGCGCGTGGTCGGAGCCGAACGCCGTGCCGCACGTCGCGACGGCGGTCGTCACGCCGGACAGGTGCGCCGCCATGACGTCGGTGTACCCCTCGACGACGACGACGCGCTTCTGCTTCGCGATCTCGCGCTTGGCGAGGTCGATGCCGTAGAGGACGTGGGACTTCTTGTAGAGCGAGGTCTCGGGAGTGTTGAGGTACTTGGGCCCCTGGTCCTCGTCGTAGAGGCGGCGCGCGCCGAACCCGACGATCTCGCCCGTGACGTCGCGGATGGGCCACACCAGACGCCCGCGGAACCGGTCGTAGATGCCCCGCTGCCCCTGGCTCATGAGGCCGGACGCGACGAGCTCGGGCTGCGTGAAGCCGCGACCCTGGAGATGGCGCTGGAGGTTGTCCCAGCCGGTGGGCGCGTACCCGACACCGAAGTGCTCCGCGTCGGCGCGGTCGAAGCTGCGCTCGGCGAGGAACGCGCGGGCGGCCTGCGCGCCCGGGGCGAAGAGCTGCTCGGAGAAGTACTGCGCGGCCACGCGGTGCGCCTCGAGCAGCCGCTGGCGCCGGCCCGGCTCCTCGCGCGGGCGCTGCGGCCCGCCGGAGTCCTCGTAGCGGAGCTGGATCCCCACGCGGTCGGCGAGGTACTCCACGGCCTCGACGAACGTCAGGCCGTCGATCTTCTGGACGAACGAGATGACGTCGCCGCCCTCGCCGCACCCGAAGCAGTGCCAGCGCCCGACGCCGGGGCGCACGTGGAACGACGGCGACCGCTCGTCGTGGAAGGGGCACAGGCCCTTGAGCGAGCCGACGCCCGCGGTCTTGAGGGTGACGTGCGCGGAGACGATCTCGTCGATCCGTGCGCGGTCGCGGACGGCTTCCACGTCCTCGCGTCGAATCAGGCCTGCCACGGAGCGAGTCTATGCGCCCGGCGATGCCGCCGGGGATGGCCCGACGGCGGCGTCGGTCACCCCGGGGCCGACCCCGACGCGGCCCCGACGAGCGCGTCGCGCGACGTCGCGCAGCGTCGCGCGTAGGCACCGGGCGTGGACCCGGTCGCGCGCGCGAAGTCGGTGCCGAGGTGCGCCTGGTCGTAGTAGCCGACGGCGGTCGCGAGCGCCGCGAGGTCCTGGTCGGGGTCGGCCGCGAGCAGGTCGGCGGCGAGGTGCACGCGGTGACGTTGCAGGGCCCACTTGGGGCTCACGCCGACGTACGCGGCGAAGAGTCGCTGGAGCGAGCGCGACGACGTCCCGACGACCCCCGCGAGGTCGCCGACGCCCGCGCCAGGCCCGAGCTCGCCGCCCACGAGGGCCGCGAACGCGCCCGCGACGCGGTCGAGGTCGCGCTCGGCACGGACGTTCCGGGCGCGCTCGGCCCGCGCGCGCAGGAGCGGTTCGACGGCGCGCGCCGCCTCCTCGTCCCGGCCCGCGCGGGCGAGGCCGAGCGCGGTGACCCCGGTGCGCTCCGCCGTCGGGCCGAGGAACGCGGCCGCGGGGACCTGCACCCCCGGGCGCACGGCGTCCGGGTGCCCGAGCAGCACCCGGAACGCGCCGGGCCGTAGCTTGGTGCCGACGACGGCGCCCGAGCCGGTCAGGGTGCGCTCGAACAGCCCGGGCGGGATGCCGTGCGCGACGTAGCCCGACTCCTCGGCGACGACGTTCGCGACGGGGTGCGGCACGAGGACCTGGGTGAAGGACTCCCCCGGCGGCAGGTCCCAGCGCACGACCCAGTGCCGCTCGACGAGGTCCGCGAGGTCGGGCGCCGGCTCGACGCGCACGAGCTCGAACCCGCGCCGCGCCGCGGTGGGATCCACCAGGCCCCGCACGGACGTCGTCGGCCGACGACGGGCCCGTGCGCCCCCGTCGGCCGGATGACCCGGTTCGAACACCTGTCGCATTCCTCCAAGACTGGCACGGGCCGCCGACACGAGCATGGTGGGACGGCCCGCACCTCGCGGGCGACCACGACGAGGAGGACACCATGGAGATGTCGGCACTGCACCCCAACGTCACGGTGAACGGCGCGCGCGAGGCGATCGCGTACTACGAGGCGGCTCTCGGCGCCGAGGTGGTCGACACGATCACGGCGGGCGACACGATCATCCACTCGGACCTGCGGCTCGTCTCCCCCGCCGGGACGTCCACGTTCACGGTCGCGGAGGCGTTCCCGCCCGACTCCGTCGCGCCCGAGGCCGGTGCGCCGACGCACGCGTCGTTCACGATCCCGGTCGAGGACGCCGACGCCGCGTACGCGCGGGCGATCTCTGCCGGCGGGTCGAGCATCGCGGAGCCCGCGGACTGGTTCGAGGGGTTCCGCCAGGCCGCGGTCCGCGACCCGTTCGGGCACCGCTGGTTCTTCGTGACCGTCGCGGACTCCGTGACGGCCGCGGACGTGCAGCGCGCGAGCGACGCCTGGGTGGCCGAGCAGGCCTGAGCCGGCCGCGGGCCGCGCCCGTCGGCCTCAGGCCGGCGGGCGCACGAGCCGCGCGTGGAACTGCATCGCCGAGACGTCCGTGAGCGAGGCGACCTGGTCCACGACGACGCGCAGGCGGGCCGCGTCGTCGGGCGCGGCCTCCCAGTCCGCGGCGAACGACGGCTCGAGCGCGACGGGGGCCCGGTCGCAGAACACGTGCACGAGGTCGGCGATGACCTCGCGCTGCCGCTGGTAGAGCGGCTCCTGCTCGCGCGGCGCCATGACGTAGGCGACCGCGACGCCCTTGAGCACGAGGATCTCGGCGACCGTCTCGTCCGGGACCACGAGCCGTGCGGCGTACCGCGTGAGCGGCCCGTCCCCGTAGAGGGCACGTGTCGCGTCCTGCGCCGCCCCGGTGAACCGGCCGATGAGCTGGCTCGTCGCGTCCTTGAGCGCGGCGAGCGCGCGGCGCGAGCCGTCGAACCCGGTGACCAGGTGCCCGGTGCCCTGGAGGCGCGTGATCGCGGCGTCGAGCGCCGCCTCGTCGTACGCGGTGCCGTACCAGGAGTGGACCGCGCGCACGACGCGCGCGCGCTCGTCGGGGTCGTCGAGGACGGCGAGCTCGATGCGCCCGCCGACCACCGCGTCCTCGACGTCGTGCACGGAGTACGACACGTCGTCGGCGAGGTCCATGACCTGCGCCTCGAGGCACTTGACCTGCACGGGCGCGCCGGCGCGCAGCCAGTCGAACACGGGCCGGTCGTCCTCGTAGACGCCGAACTTGTGCGTCGGGCGGCCGTCCGCGCGCAGCGGCGCCTCGCCCGCGCCCCACGGGTACTTGACGCTCGCGTCGAGGCTCGCCCGCGTGAGGTTGAGGCCGTACGACCGCCCGTCCTCGTCGACGACCTTGGGGTCGAGCCGCGTGAGGAGGCGCAGCGTCTGCGCGTTGCCCTCGAACCCGCCGACGTCGACCGCGAGGTCCGCGAGCGCCCGCTCGCCGTTGTGCCCGAACGGCGGGTGCCCGAGGTCGTGCGCGAGGCACGCGGTGTCGACGATGTCCGGGTCGCAGCCGAGCGCCTTGCCGATCTCGCGGCCCACCTGCGCGACCTCGAGCGTGTGCGTGAGCCGGGTCCGGACGAAGTCGTCGCTGCCCGGCCCGAGCACCTGCGTCTTGGCACCGAGGCGGCGCAGCGCCGACGAGTGGACGATGCGCGCGCGGTCACGCTCGAACGGCGTGCGCGCGCGGGACTTCGCGGACTCGACGAACCACCGCTCGGTGTCGGCGTCCGAGTACGACGCCGTCCCCTCCTCGCCGCGCGCCGGGCGCGGGCCGGTCCCCACGACCGCGGGGTCGAACGCCTCCTGCTCGAACGTCTGCACGGGCCCCAGCGTAACGACGCCGGTCAGGACGTGGCGGGAGCCGGGTCCGCGAGGCCGCGGTAGACGCCGGTCCGCAGCTCGCCCGCCCATGCGTCGGCCTGCGGCATGCCGACGTCGTAGGCGACGGCGACCTCCGCCTCGACGTCGTACGGCACGCGCACGTGCTGGAGCGAGAAGGGCGCCGGGTCGGGCGAGCCGGGGACGCCCTCGAGGATCGCGTAGACGGGGGTCGGCTCGTCGAGCGGGTTGCCGACGCTGCCGGTGTTGAACAGCGTGCGGCCGCGGCGGGTCTCGACGTAGGCGTCGTGGATGTCGCCGTACCCCACGACGGCGGGCTCGGGACCGGGACCGGTGAGGTCGGTCGCGGCGAACATGCCCGCGAACTCCTCGGGCGTGTGGTGGAGGTGCACCTTGGTGTGCACCGCCGCGGCCGAGGCGTGGAACAGGCGCACGCGCCGACCGCTCAGCATCAGGTCGTGGCTGAGCGGGAGCGTGCCGAACCAGTCCCGCTGGTCCGCGCGCAGCTCGTCGCGCCACCACACGTGCTCGGGCAGGCCGTCGTCGGGCGTCCGGGGCAGGAAGTCCTCCCAGTTGCCGCGCACGCTCACCGCGCACACCTCCCGGCACCGGTCGACCACCGCCCGCCCGCGCGGGCCCTTGCCGACCATGTCGCCGAGGTTGAGGAACGTCGTCACGCCGCGGGACCGCGCGTCGGCGAGGACCGCGTCGAGCGCGGACAGGTTGCCGTGGACGTCCGAGAGGATCGCGATGCGCTCGACGGTCACGCCGCGATCCTGCCACGGCCGAGCCGCCCCGAGAAGGAGCTCCTGCCCTCGGTCCGAGCCGCTCGGGGGCGAGAGCTCCCGTCGCGCGGCGTGCGGGCGTGCTGGGGCGTAGCCTCGCGCACATGGGTGCAGCGCAGGCGCTCGAGCTGCGGGCCGTCACCGTCGACGGCCTGGTCGAGGTCGTCCCGTACGTCGACGGCCGCTCGCTCGTCGACCTCGTCGGACGGCACGAGTCGGCGAGCGGCTACTCCCCCGCGGGCGCGTACGGCGGGCTCGTCCCGGCGTTCTTCCGCTACGGCGACGCCGCGCACCAGTGGTACGGGCGGGGGCGGACGCCGGCGGGCGGGCACGCGTGGGTGCTCGCGTGCGACTGCCACGAGGCCGGGTGCTGGCCGTTCGAGGTGACCGTCGACGCCGACGCGACGACCGTCGTCTGGCGTGACCTCACCCAGCCGTTCCGGCCCGAGTGGGACTACTCCGCGCTCGGCCCGTTCACGTTCGACCGCGCGCAGTACGACGACGCCGTGCGCCAGGTCGCGCACCTCTTCCGCTGAGGGCTCAGCCCAGGCGCCACACCCCGACGGCCGGGCCGTCGCCCGCGAGCCGCGCGCCGCCGTCGTCCCGGTCGAGGTCCAGCGTGCCGTGGAGCCGCTCCGCCTCCCCGCCGCCCACGAGCGCCGGGTGCAGCGTGACGCCGTCCCACGGCGCGCGGGCGAGCGCGACGAGCACGCGCTCGTCGGGCGTCTCGCGCAGGTAGACGAGAGCGTCGTCGTCGACGTGCGCCCAGCGCAGGCCGCCGTGGCGCAGCGCGTCGGAGCCGCGCCGCACCGCGACGAGCGCGCGGTAGAGGTCGAACGTCGCGGCGTCCCAGCGGGCGTCGTCGTCCCACGGCATGGTCGCGCGGCCGTGCTCGCCGTTGAGGCCCGTGAGCCCCACCTCGTCGCCCGCGAACACGACCGGCGTGCCGGGGTAGGTGAGCAGGAGCGTCGCCGCGACCTCGACCATCTCGCGCGAGCCGACGATCGAGCGCAGGCGCGGGGTGTCGTGCGAACCGAGCATGTTCCACTGCGACGCCGTGACGCGCCACGGCAGGACGGCGTCGAACTCGCGCATGGTCGCGACGACGTCGCGACCCCCGCGCCGCGGCGTGCGCACCGGCAGCCCGAGGTACGGCACGGGCGAGTCCGCGGGCGACAGCCACGTCCAGGCCGGGCGCGTGAACGCGGAGTAGTTCATGTTCGCGTGCCAGCCGTCGCCCGCGAGGTCGCCCGAGGCGTCGTGGAAGTGCTCCGCGACGAGCGCCGCCTCAGGGTTCGCGGCCCGCATGGTCGCGCGCAGGCGCCGCGCGACCTCGAGCGTGCGGTCCTCGGCACCGAACCGGCCGGTCATGTTCGCGACGTCGATCCGCCAGCCGTCGAGCCCGAACGGCTCGCCGAGGTAGCGCCCGACGACGGAGCCCGGCCCGTCGATCATGCGCGCCCCGAGCTCGGCCGAGCCGTACGACAGCTTGGGCAGCGACGCGTGCTCGAGCCAGCCCACGTACCCGGGCTCGCCGTCGGTCCAGTAGTAGAAGTCGCGCTCCGGCGCGCCGGGGTCGGCGAGCGCCCGGGCGAACCACTCGTGCCCGGCGCCCGTGTGGTTGGTCGTGAGGTCGCCCATGACGCGCAGCCCGCGCGCGTGCGCGGCGCGGATCAGCGACGCGTACGCCGCGTCGCCGCCGAGCAGCGGGTCGACGTGGTCGAACGTGCTCGCGTCGTAGCGGTGGTTGGACCGGCCCGGGAAGACAGGGGTCGTGTACAGGGTCGTCACGCCGAGCGCGACGAGGTGGTCGAGCCGCTCCTCGACCCCCGCGAGGTCGCCCCCGTAGAGCTGCGTCCCGACGTCGGGCCCCGACCCGTGCGGCTCGTCGCCCCAGGCCGCGGGGACGGCCCACTCCGGGAGCGGACGCCCGTCGGCCGCGGCCGACCGGGCGAACCGGTCCGGGAAGACCTGGTAGACGACGCCGTCGCGCATCCACGCCGGCGCGCCCTCGTGGACGGTGAGGCGGAAGTCCGCGGCGTCGGGCACGTCGCGGTCCCACACCCCACGGCCGTTGAGCCAGCGGTACCCGGAGGCGCCCTCGTCGAGGAAGAACCGGTACCCCGTCTCGGGGTTGTGCACGAGCACCTCGGCGACGTACCAGTCCTCGTGCTCGTCCGAGCGGTCGAGCCGCGCGGGGGCGAGCCGGGGCTCGCCGTCGCGCACGGTGCGCAGCCAGACGTCGCGGACCCCCACCGACCGGGGCACGCGCACGCGGACGGGGACCGTGTCCCCGAGGGCGGGCACGCCCTCGGGGACGTACAGCGCCGAGCCGTCGTGGTGCGGGACGGGGGTCGCGACGTCGCGCACGCGGTCAGCCCTTCACGGAACCGGCGGTGAGGCCGCCGACGATGTACTTCTGGAGGTAGAGGAACAGCGCGAGCACGGGCAGCGCGGAGATCACGGCGCCGGCCGTGAACAGGCCCCAGTTCGCCTCCCTGAGCGACGACACCCAGCCGTACAGCCCGACGGCGAGCGTCCAGTTGCGCTCCGACGTCAGGACGATGCGCGCGATGATGAACTCGCCGAACGTGCTGATGAAGGACAGCAGCGCGACGACCGCGAGGATCGGCGCCACCAGGCGCAGGATGATCGTCCAGTAGATCTGCGAGTGCGTGGCGCCGTCGATCTTGGCGGCCTCGTCGAGCTCGCGCGGGACCGTGTTGAAGAACCCGTACATGAGGAACGTGTTCACGCCGAGCGCGCCGCCCAGGTACACGGCGATGAGGGCGATCTTGCTGTTCAGGCCGAGGATCGGGACGACGTTCCCGAGCCCGATGAGCAGCAGGAAGATCGCCACGAACGCGAGCATCTGCGGGAACATCTGGATGATCAGCAGGGACGTCAGACCGGCGCGCCGGCCGCTGAAGCGGAACCGGGAGAACGCGTACGCCGCCGCCGCGCCCATGAGCACGGTGCCGACCGAGGTCGCGACCGCGATGACGAGCGTGTTGCCCATCCACGTCCAGAACATCGTGGTGCCGAGCTGGGCGTAGTTCGCGGTGCTGACGTCGGAGAAGAGCGTGTTGGAGCCGGTGAGCGTCCCGTTCTCCGACAGGGAGGCCGAGAGGACGTAGACGAGCGGGAAGGCCGCGTAGACGACGGCGATCACGCCGACGACGTGCCGCCAGCCGAGCTCGGAGAACCAGCGGCCCGGCTTCATGCGGGTCCGCGAGGCCGAGGACGGGGCGGGCCGACCGCCGACGACGGGGGGTGCCTGGGTGGTCGCCATGTCAGCTGATCTCCTCGAACTTGCGCGTGCTCCGGAAGGCGATGGCCGAGATCGTGCCCACGATGACGAAGATGACGATCGACAGCGCGCTCGCGAGACCGAAGTCCTTCTGCGCCGAGCCGTCGACACCCGAGATCGAGTACACCATCGAGATGAGGATGTCGGTGTGGCCGAGCGGGACGGACGCATCGGCGAACCGTGGACCGCCGCCGGTGAGCATGTAGATGAGCGTGAAGTTGTTGAAGTTGAAGGCGAACGACGAGATGAGCAGCGGCGCCGTCGAGATGAGCAGCAGCGGGAGCGTGATCGCGCGCCACGTGGTCCAGCGGCCGGCACCGTCGATCTTCGCGGCCTCCATGACGTCGGACGGCAGGGACTGCAGGGCGCCCGTGCAGATGAGGAACATGTAGGGGAAGCCCAGCCACAGGTTCACGCCGAGCACGGACAGCTTGGCCAGCCAGGGGTCGGTGAGCCACGGGATGTGCGCGCCGCCCAGGATCACCTCGTTGATGAACCCGAACCGCGTGTTGAGCAGCCCGGACCACAGCAGCGCCGCGAGGAAGCCCGGGATCGCGTACGGCAGGATCATCAGCGTCCGGTAGACCTTGCGCCCGCGCATCCGCGTGTCGTTGAAGACGATCGCGAGGAAGAGGCCGAGCAGGAACGTCGTGACGACCGAGCCGATCGCGAAGACGAACGTCCACACGAGGATCTTGACGAACGGCTGCGCGTAGCGGGCGTCGGAGAACGCGGTGACGAAGTTGTCGAACCCGACGGGCACGCGCCACCCGACCGCGAGGGTCGAGCCGTCGGGAGCCTGGAACTGGCCCTCGTCGTTCGGCGTGTAGACGGTGCCGGTCGTCGTGTCGGTCATGGTGTCCGCCGCAGCGTCCCACTCGAGCGCCGAGGTGTAGACGTAGCCGGTCCGGGCGTCCGTGGTGCGGATCGACCCGTCCTCCGGGTCGTCCGAGACCGGCACACGGAGCTCGGTCACCTCGGCCTGGCGCTGGAGCACCTGGTCGCGGGGCAGCACGGTGAAGCCGGGGACGTCGGTCGCGCGCCCGTCCTCGACCGTCGCGCCGTCCACGGTGGCGAGCGGCCGGTCTGCCGTCCCGGCCTCGACCTCGCCGTCGTCCGTCACGACCGCGAAGCCCAGCGCATCGCCGTCCTCCACCACGGTGAGGGCCGACGAGGGGGAGCCCTCGACGCGGCGCTCGTTCTGGATCAGCAGCGCGGAGACCGCCTGCTCCTTGGTCGCGTTGTGCCCGGTGCCGTAGTTGGTGAAGGCGACGTACCCGGTGTAGCCGACCACGAAGATCTGGTAGACGAGGAGGAAGAGCAGCCCGGGAAGGATGTACTTGAGCGGGAGCGCGCGCTTCGAGAAGTACACCCAGTTCGCGACGACGAGCATCGCCAGGGACGCCACGAGGATCCCGTACGAGCCCTCGGTCCACGCGGACCAGACCACGTACACGCCGAGCGCGTCGACGACGGCCATGAGCGCGAGCTTGACGAAGAACCCGGGGCTGTAGTCGCGCGCGTGCGAGGCGTCCGCAGCGCGCAGCCCACGGGTGCGCCGCGGCGGCGGCCCGTCGGTTCCGAGAGGGCCGACTTCCGCGTCGGTCGTGGTCTGTGGGGCGGACATCCTGGTGCCTCCGAGGTCGTGACGCGGTTCGTCCCGCGTCGTCCCGAGTGTCGTCGTGCCGCGTCGCGGCCGGTGCCGGACCGGCGGTGACGCCGTCGCGGCACGCAGGTGACCCTGCGCACCGCGACGGCGGTCCGGTCCGAGCCGGGTCAGGAGCCCATCGCGCCCTGGATGTCGGCGATCATCTTGTCCCAGGTGGGGACGGGGTCTGCACCGTTGACGATCGCGGCCTCCGTCACGCCCCAGAAGCTCCAGACGGACGCCATCTCGGGGATCGACGGCATCGGCACGGCCTCGGCACCGACGGCCCGGAAGCCCGCGACGATCGGGTCGCCCGCCGAGGCGGAGTCAGCCGCGACCGTCAGCGCCGGCGGACGGTTGCCTGCCTGGTAGAGGGCGAGCTGCGCCTCCTCGGTCGAGAGGAAGTTGACGAGGAAGTCGTTCGCGACGATCGCGTTCTTGCTCTCGGCGCTGAGGTAGAAGCCCTGGACGCCGACGAACGGCTGCGCGGGCTGCCCGCCCGCGGTCGGGATCGGGTCGATCGACAGGTCCATGCCCTCGAACGAGTCGATCATCCACGGGCCACCGACGATGAACGGGGACTCGCCGTTCTTGAACGCCTCGACGGCGATGTCGTACGTGGTGTCCTGGCTGAGCACGCCGGCCGCGCCCTGCGCGCCGAGCCACTGCGCGAACGCCTGGCCCTCCGGGCCGCCCATCGCGAGCTCGGACGAGTAGCTGCCGTCCTCGTTCTGCGTGAAGACCGGGGCGCCGAACGACGTCTGGAACGGGTAGTGGGTGTACGGGTCACCCTTGTCACCGTCCGACTGGACCAGGATCGGGAACTTCGTCCCCGCGGTCTGGCCGGCGGCGACGGCCTCGTCCCACGTGGCGGGCGCCTCCGACGCGAGCTCGGTGTTGCGGATCAGGGCGATGTTCTCGATCGCGTAGGGCAGGCCGTAGACCTGGCCGTCCTGCGTGAACGCCTCGATCGAGACGGCCTCGAACTCGGCCGCCTTGTCGCCGAGCTCGAGCGGGGCCACGACGCCGTTCGTCGTGAGCTCACCGAGCCAGTCGTGCGCGCCGACCGTGATGTCGGGGCCCTCGCCCGTCGGGACCTGCGCGAGGAAGTCAGCGCGGATGTCCTCGAAGTTCTTGAGGACGACGTCGACCGTCGTCCCCGTCTCCGACTCGAACGACTCGGCCGCCGCGGTCACGGCGTCCTGGCGGGTCTCGTCGACCCAGACGGTGAGCGTGCCGCCGCCGGAGGTGCCCTCGGCGCTCGGCTCGTCGGTGCTCTCGTCTCCCGAGCCGCCGGACGAGCAGGCGGCCAGCGCCAACGTCGTGGTCAGCGCGGCGGCAAGAAGGATGCTCCGTCGCATCAGTGGTCACTCCCAGCATGTTGCAGTGCGGTGGCGGCCGACGTCGGTTCGCACCGACCGTGGGCCCTGATGCGACGACGGTAGATCGCGAGGTGGCACGGATGCAAGTCGTTGCGGTAACTTTCATGCAACGCTTTGCAGGGCGCCGTCCGGCGTCCGCCCCGCCTCCCCCGGCCGACGGGTTCGCGCGCCTCCGCACCGAGGCTCGCGGCTCGCGGGTCGGACGACCAGGACGAGGAGGTCCGGTGTCCCCTACGCTTCCCCATGTGCGCACCCGTCTCAGCGATCTCGCCGCCCAGGCCGGCGTCTCCACCGCGACGGTCTCGCGCGTCCTCAACGGGAAGCCCGGCGTCGCGAGCGAGACCCGCCAGGCGGTCCTCGCGGCTCTCGACGTGCTGGGCTACGAACGTCCCTCGACGCTGCGCACCCGCTCCGCCGGCCTCGTGGGGCTCGTCGTCCCCGAGCTGACGAACCCCGTCTTCCCCGCGTTCGCCCAGACCATCGAGTCGCTCCTGTCGGAGCACGGGTACACGCCGCTGCTGTGCACGCAGTCGCCCGGCGGCACGACGGAGGACGACTACGTCGACATGCTCATGGACCACGCGGTCGACGGCATCGTCTTCGTCTCCGGCCTGCACGCCGACACCCAGGCGAGCCACGAGCGCTACGAGCGCCTGCGCAGCCGCGGCATCCCGATCGTGCTGGTGAACGGCTTCGCCGAGGGCATCGACGCGCCGTTCGTCTCGCCCGACGACGTCGCGAGCGTCGAGCTGTCGGTGCGCCACCTGGTCTCGCTCGGGCACCGCAACGTCGGGCTCGCGATCGGGCCGGACCGGTTCGTCCCCGCCCAGCGCAAGCTCGTGAGCTTCGCCGAGTCGCTCGTGCGGCACGGGCTCGTCGCCGACGAGTCCGAGGCGGGGGAGCACGTCGTCGTCACGCTGTACACCGTCGAGGGCGGGCAGGCTGCGGCCGGCGAGCTCATCGACTCCGGCCACACCGCGATCATCTGCGGGTCCGACCTCATGGCGCTCGGCGCGATCCGCGCGGCCCGCTCGCGCAGCCTGCGCGTGCCCCAGGACGTCTCGGTCGTGGGCTACGACGACTCGCCGCTCATCGCCTTCACGGACCCGCCGCTCACCACGGTGCGCCAACCCGTCAACGCCATGGCGCACGCCGCGGTGAGCGCGCTGCTCACCGAGATCGCGGGCGAGCGCGCTCCGCGCTCGGAGCTGCTGTTCCAGCCGGAGCTCATCGTCCGCGACTCCACGGGCGCCGCCCCGGCGACGGGCTCGCCCACCGCCTGACGGCAGCACGCCACCGCAGCACGAACGCGGCGCGACGCACGGCGCGGCGTCGACGACCACCCCTCCGACCGCCGGACGGGGACCCGTCGTCCCGCCACCGCAAGCGCTTACACTCGACGGAGGGTCGGCGTCACCCCCGCTCCGCCTGCCGAGTGATCCCCCCTGAAGAACCCTGACACCACGCACGTGAGGACCGACAGCTCGATGACTCGTATCGATTCGACGCCGACCGCCAGCACCACCGCGACGGCCACCGCGCCCTTCAGCACCGGGGCGCTCGTGCACACCGGCCCGGGCGAGGCGCCGGAGTGGTGGCGCGACGCCGTGATCTACCAGGTCTACCCGCGCTCGTTCGCGGACGGCGACGGCGACGGCGTCGGCGACCTGCCCGGCATCACCTCGAAGCTCGACCACCTCGCCGAGCTCGGGGTCGACGCGGTCTGGCTGAGCCCGTTCTACCGCTCGCCCCAGAAGGACGCGGGCTACGACGTCGCGGACTACCGCGACGTCGACCCGCTGTTCGGCACGCTCGCCGACTTCGACGAGCTGCTCGCCCAGGCGCACGCGCGCGGGATCCGCATCATCGTGGACCTCGTCCCGAACCACACCTCGGACCAGCACGCGTGGTTCCAGGCGGCGCTGGCCGCGCCCGAGGGCTCGGTCGAGCGCGCCCGCTACGTCTTCCGCGAGGGTGAGGGCGAGCACGGCGAGCTGCCCCCGAACAACTGGCAGTCGATCTTCGGCGGCCCCGCGTGGACCCGCGTCACCGCAGGCCCGGACGCCCGCCCCGTCACCGGGGCCGAGGGCGAGACGCCCGGCCAGTGGTACCTGCACCTGTTCGACTCCACGCAGCCCGACCTCGCGTGGGACAACCCCGAGGTGCGCGAGGAGTTCGAGCAGGTCCTGCGGTTCTGGCTCGACAAGGGCGTCGACGGGTTCCGCGTCGACGTCGCGCACGGCATGATCAAGGCCGACGGCCTGCCCGACTGGGACGGCACGGTGTCCATGGTCGAAGGCACCGAGGCCGACGACGGCGACGAGGAGACCGACCCGGGCGCTCCCGAGGACGGGTCGACGGGCGCCGGCAACTCCGGCCCGATGTTCGACCAGGACGGCGTCCACGAGATCTACCGCGCGTGGCACCGCGTCCTCGCCGAGTACGACGGCGACCGCGCGCTCGTCGCCGAGGCGTGGGTCGAGCCGCTCTCGCGCCTCGCGCGCTACGTGCGCCCGGACGAGATGCACCAGGCGTTCAACTTCTCGTTCCTCACCACCGCGTGGTCGGCGGCGCCCCTGCGCACCGTGATCGCGGCGTCGCTGCGCGCGAACGACGAGGTCGGCGCGCCCACGACGTGGGTCCTGTCGAACCACGACGTCGTGCGGCACGCCTCACGCCTCGGCCTCGCGGACCCCGGCCTGCGCCCCAACGGGATCTTCGCGCACGACCCGCAGCCCGACGAGGAGCTCGGCCTGCGCCGCGCGCGCGCCGCGTCGCTCCTCATGCTCGGCCTGCCCGGGTCGTCGTACCTCTACCAGGGCGAGGAGCTGGGTCTGCCCGAGCACACCGCGCTGCCCGACGACGTCCGCGAGGACCCCGCGTTCTTCCGCACCCAGGGCGCCGAGGCGGGCCGTGACGGCTGCCGCATCCCGATCCCCTGGCACGCCGACGCCGACGGCTTCGGCTTCGGCCCGTCCGGGAAGACGTGGCTCCCCCAGCCCGCGTCCTACGCGCGGTACGCCGCCGACGGGCAGCGCGGCGTCGAGGGGTCGACGTACGAGACGTACCGCACCGCCCTCGCGACGCGTCGCGCGGAGCAGCTCGGCTCGGGCACGCTCGCGTGGGTCGAGGACTACGCCGACTCGGCGGACGTCGTCGCGCTGCGCAACCGCGACGTCGTGGTCCTCGCGAACCTCGGTGCCGAGCCGGTCGTCCTGCCGCACGGCGCGGAGGTGCTCGTGGCGTCGGGCCCCGTCCTCACCGACCGGTCCGCGGACCCGCAGGTCCGCGTGCCGTCCGACACGACGGTGTGGCTGCGCGCCCACTGACCGGGTGAGCCGAGCACGGCCGGGGTCCCTCGCGGGCCCCGGCCGTCCTCATGCCCGCAGGCCGGACTCGAACGCGGCACGGACCACCTCGGCCGCGAACGCCGGGTCGTCGACGTAGGCGGACGCGGAGCACACGACCGCCCCCGGTGCGGCGACGCGCCACCACGGCCCGGCGGCCTGGACCACGAGCACGGCGCCGCGCACGTCATCGATCCTGACGCCGTGCGTGCTGGCCACGTCCGCGGCGAGCGCGCGACCGTCGACCGCCGCCGTCCGTCCGTGCAGCGCCCTGGCGCGGTCCGCCTCGCGCGCCGCGAGCACGCGGTGCGCCTCGGGGAACAGTCGCGCGACGGCGTCGCGCAGGACGGGCACGTCGTCCAGCGCCGCGAACGCGGGCGGTGAACCGACGGCGTCCCGTGCCACGGACCGCGCGCGGACCCAGCCGAGGAACGCGTCCTCCCCCGGCGGAGGCTCCTCCGTCCGGCCGGCGACCTCGAACGCGAGGGCGGCACGCCACCAGACGATCCATCGCGACGCCGCGGCGTCGCGCTCGTCGGCCGGGACCAGCGCCGACCGGCCGGGCGGTCCCGGCTCGCAGCGCGGCGGTGCGTCATCGGCCGCGACGACGAGCCCGAGCGCGTCGCGGACCCACAGCAGCAGGTCGAGGCCCCCGTCGTCCGAGACCGACAGTCGCCACGACGACCGCCCCTCGAACCACACCGCGGCCTCCTCGCTCGTCGCCGTCGCCGTCCGGCCGGCGTCAGCCGCCGGAGACGCTCAGCTCGGCCTCGCGCAGGCGCTCCTCGTGCTCGGCGTCGAGCTCGCGCGAGTCCAGCCACCCGTAGGGCAGGTGCGGCGTCTTGGGCGAACCGGCACGACCGCGCTGCCCCTCGGCGGCCTCGCCGGGGTACGGGGCGTCCTGGTCGAGCGCGTCGAGGTGGCCGCGCAGCTCGTCGAGGGTCGAGACCATCGCGAGCGCGCGGCGCGCGTCACCGCCCACCGCGTAGCCCTTGAGGTACCAGGCCATGTGCTTGCGCAGGTCGCGCATGCCCTTGCCCTCGTCCCCGTCGAAGTACTCGATCATGAGCTCGCCGTGGCGGTAGATCGTGTCGGCCACCTCGCGCAGCCCGGGGCGCACGCGCTCGGACCGGCCCGCGAACGCGGCGGCGAGGTCGGCGAACAGCCACGGCCGCCCCTGGCACCCGCGACCCACGACGACGCCGTCGCAGCCCGTCTCGCGCACCATACGGACGGCGTCCTCGGCGGACCAGATGTCGCCGTTGCCGAGCACGGGCACGCTCGTGACCGCCTCCTTGAGGCGGGCGATCGCCGTCCAGTCCGCGGTGCCCGAGTAGTGCTCGGCGGCCGTGCGCGCGTGCAGCGCGACCGCGGCGACGCCGAGACCCTCGGCGATGCGCCCGGCCTCGAGGTAGGTGAGGTGGTCGTCGTCGATGCCCTTGCGCATCTTCACCGTCACCGGCACGCCGTAGGGGCGCGCCGCCTCGACGGCGCCCCGCACGATCGCGGTGAAGAGGTCCCGCTTCCAGGGCAGCGCCGCTCCCCCGCCCTTGCGCGTCACCTTGGGCACGGGGCATCCGAAGTTGAGGTCGACGTGGTCGGCGCGGTCCTCGGCGACGATGATGCGCACCGCCTCGCGCACGGTCGCCGGGTCCACGCCGTACACCTGCGCGGAGCGGGGCGTCTCGTCCGCGCCGAACGTCACGATGCGCAGCGCCTCGGCGTTGCGCTCGACGAGAGCGCGGCTCGTGACCATCTCGGCCACGTAGAGGCCGGGGTCGTCGCCGCCGCTCGCGCCGGCCTCACGGCACAGCGTGCGGAAGGCGCGGTTCGTGACGCCCGCCATCGGGGCGAGGACGACCGGCGTCTCGACGACGATCGGGCCGATCCGCAGCGGCGCGAGCAGCGGACCCGTGCCGGCGGAGGCCGTGCCGGGGTCGACGGTCGTCGTGCTGAGGACGGGGGCGGGAGCAGTCACGCGCTCCATTGTCCCATCCGGAGCAGGCTCACCCGCGAGAGGCGTTCGGCGAGCGAGCAGCGGCCGGTCGTGGCAGTGTTGAGGAGGTCCGGCAATCCAGGCCGGACATGGACGAAAGGGACGACATGCCTCTCTGGCTCATCCTGGTCATCGTCGGCGCCGTGCTGCTCATCCTCGGCGTCGCCATCGAAGCCGCGAAGATCCTCATCTGGATCGGCATCATCGTGCTGGTCGTGAGCCTCGTGATCGGCCTGCTCAACCGGGCGAAGGGGGCGGCCCGCTAGCGCGAGGCCGCAGGGGGCGACGCGTCCCGAACGACGCGACGGAGGGGCGGGACCGCGACGGTCCCGCCCCTCCTGCGTGCCCGAGCGCACGGACCCTCGGGGCGCGCGCTCGGGCGGACGGTCAGGCGCCGAGCAGGTGCCCGGCCAGGTACTCGGTGACCTTGTCGAGCGCGACGCGCTCCTGGGCCATCGAGTCGCGGTGGCGGA
Source organism: Cellulosimicrobium cellulans (assembly GCF_042723955.1). Lineage (GTDB taxonomy): Bacteria > Actinomycetota > Actinomycetes > Actinomycetales > Cellulomonadaceae > Cellulosimicrobium > Cellulosimicrobium cellulans_H. The sequence continues at coordinate 24,187 of NZ_JBHXIC010000028.1, forward strand.
TCGTCACGGCCTGGTCGTCGAGCGTGTCGAAGTCGACCGTGATGCAGAACGGCGTGCCGATCTCGTCCTGGCGGCGGTACCGACGGCCGATGGCCCCGGCGTCGTCGAAGTCGACGTTCCAGTACTTGCGGAGCTCGGTCGCGAGGTCCTTCGCCTTGGGCGAGAGCTGCTCGTTGCGGCTCAGCGGGAGCACGGCGGCCTTGACCGGCGCGAGGCGGTGGTCGAGGCGCAGGACCGTGCGCGTGTCCACCCCGCCCTTGGCGTTCGGCGCCTCGTCCTCGGTGTACGCCTCGACGAGGAACGCCATGAGCGAGCGCGTGAGGCCCGCGGCCGGCTCGATGACGTAGGGGACCCAGCGCTCGTTCTTCGTCTGGTCGAAGTACGACAGGTCCTTGCCCGAGTGCTCCGCGTGCGTCTTGAGGTCGAAGTCGGTGCGGTTCGCGATGCCCTCGAGCTCGCCCCACTCCGAGCCGGAGAAGCCGAAGCGGTACTCGATGTCGACCGTGCGGGTCGAGTAGTGCGACAGCTTCTCATGCGGGTGCTCGTACAGGCGCAGGTTGTCGCGCGCGATGCCCAGGTCGACGTACCAGTCGGTGCGCGTGTCGATCCAGTACTGGTGCCACTCGGCGTCCGTGCCCGGCTCGACGAAGAACTCCATCTCCATCTGCTCGAACTCGCGCGTGCGGAAGATGAAGTTGCCCGGCGTGATCTCGTTGCGGAACGACTTGCCGATCTGGCCGATGCCGAACGGCGGCTTCTTGCGGCTCGCGCCCATGACGTTGGCGAAGTTCACGAAGATGCCCTGCGCCGTCTCGGGACGCAGGTAGTGCAGGCCGGACTCGTCCTCGACGGGGCCGAGGTGGGTCTTGAGCATCATGTTGAAGTCGCGGGGCTCGGTCCACTGCCCGCGCGTGCCGCAGTTGGGGCACACGATCTCGGCGAGCCCGCCCTCGGGCGCGCGGCCCTTCTTCTCCTCGAACTCCTCGATCATCTGGTCCTCGCGGAACCGCTTGTGGCAGTGCAGGCACTCCGTGAGCGGGTCGGTGAAGACGCCGACGTGGCCCGAGGCGACCCAGACCTGGCGCGGGAGGATGACGGAGGAGTCGAGGCCCACGACGTCGTCGCGGCTGGTGACCATCGCGCGCCACCACTGCTTCTTGATGTTCTCCTTGAGCTCGGTACCGAGCGGCCCGTAGTCCCAGGCGGAGCGGGTACCGCCGTAGATCTCGCCCGAGGGGAAGACGAACCCGCGCCGCTTGGCGAGGGAGACGACGGCGTCGAGACGGGCGGTGGGTGAGGGCGCTGCGGCCACGGACATCACTCCTGGTGCTCACGGCCCCGCACGTGGCTCGTGGGGGCTGGACGGGTGGGCGACGCCCGCACGGGCGCCGACCGACCAGCGTACCTGGCCGTGACCCGCCTCACCCGGAACGGTTTTGACATTCATTCTCAAGAAGGCGGAGACTGGAGCCATGCACCGCTCCCCCGCCCGGCGCCGCCGCGCCCTCGCCACCACCGCCGCCCTCGCCACGGCCGCGCTCGTCGCAGCCTGTTCCCCCGGCGACGGCGGCTCCGGCGGCAGCGACGACGGGCGGCTCCAGGTGCTCGCGTCCTTCTACCCGCTCCAGTACGTCGTCGAGCAGGTCGGCGGCGAGCACGTCGACGTCTCCAACCTCACCCCGCCCGCGGCCGAGCCGCACGACCTCGAGCTCGCGCCCGCCCAGGTGCGCGCGATCGGCGACGCCGACCTCGTCGTCTACCTCTCGGGCTTCCAGCCCGCGGTCGACGAGGGCATCGAGCAGCGGGCCCCGGAGCACGTCGTGGACGCCGCCGAGTCCGCCGGGCTCGAGGAGCACCCGGGCGGCGAGGGCGAGCACGCCGACGAGAGCGCGGAGGAGCACGCCGAGCACGCGGACGAGTCCGGCGACGGCCACGACCACGGCCCGACGGACCCGCACTTCTGGCTCGACCCGACACGCCTCGCCGCCGTCGGCGACGCCGTCGCGGACGAGCTCTCCGCGATCGACCCCGACCACGCGGACGACTACGCCGCCGGAGCCGCCGCGCTCACCGCCGACCTCGACGACCTCGACACCGAGTACGCCGAGGCGCTCGCGCCCTGTGCGGGAGCGACGCTCGTGACGTCGCACGAGGCGTTCGGCTACCTGGCGGAGCGCTACGACCTGCACCAGGTCGGCATCTCCGGGATCGACCCGGAGGCCGAGCCGTCGCCCGCGCGCCTGCGCGAGGTGGGCGAGGTCGTCCGGGAGAACGGCGTGACCACGCTCTTCTTCGAGACGCTCGTCAGCCCCAAGGTGACCCAGACGCTCGCCGACGACCTCGGCGTCAAGACCGCTCTCCTCGACCCGCTCGAGAGCCTCGCGGAGGGTGCGACGGACTACCGTGAGGTCATGGAGTCCAACCTCGAGGCGCTCACCTCCGGCCTCGCCTGCTCATGACGGGCGCAGCGGAGCTCGTCGCTGCGCGCGACGTCCACGTGACCCTCGGCGGGAGCGAGATCCTGCGCGGGATCGACCTGACCGTCGGCACCGGCGAGGTCGTCGCGGTCCTCGGCGCCAACGGGTCGGGCAAGTCGACGCTCGTGCGGGCGCTCGTCGGGATCGTCCCGCTGTCGCGCGGCTCCGTCGACCTGTTCGGTGCACCGCTCGGTCCCCGCCTGCCCTGGCAGCGGCTCGGGTACGTGCCGCAGCGCGTCGCCGCGCCGTCGGGCATGCCCTCCACGGCGTCCGAGGTCGTCGCCTCCGGCCTCCTCGGCGGCGGCCGCCTCCGGCTCCCCCGCGGCTGGCGGGCGCGCACGGTCGAGGCGCTCGACCTCGTGGGGCTCGCCGACCGCGCGGACGACTCCACCGCCGAGCTGTCGGGCGGCCAGCAGCAGCGCGTGCTCATCGCGCGTGCCCTGGTCCGCCGGCCCGACCTCCTCGTCCTCGACGAGCCCGTCGCCGGCGTGGACAAGCCCAGCCAGGAGGCGTTCGCCGCGACCATGACGCGGCTCGTCGGCGACGGGCTCACCGTGCTCGTCGTCCTCCACGAGCTCGGGGCGCTCGCCCCGCTCATCGAGCGCGCGGTCGTGCTGCGGCACGGCCGCGTCGTGCACGACGGCGCCCCGCCCCGCGCGTCGTCGACCCACGCCGGCGCCACGCACCAGCACCTGCACCCGCACGAGCCCGCGGACACCGACAACCGCGCCACCGGCCCGGAGACGGGCCTCACCGACACCCTGAACCCCGACCTCGCCGCGGGCCACGCACCCAGGACGGCCTCATGACCACGTTGTTCTCCGAGATCTCCCTGATGCTCACCGACCCCCTCATGCAGCGCGCGCTGGTCGCCGCGCTGCTGGTCGGCGTCAGCGCACCCGTCGTGGGCACCTACCTCGTGCAGCGCAAGCTGTCGCTCCTCGGCGACGGCATCGGGCACGTCGCCCTCACCGGCGTCGCGCTCGGCTGGCTCGTCGGGGCGGCGATGGGCGTCGTCCCGAACGACGCGCTCGCGATCCCGGGGGCTGTCGTCGCGGCCGTGCTCGGCGCGGTCGCCATCGAGGTCGTGCGCGAGCGCGGCCGGACGAGCGGCGACCTCGCGCTCGCGCTCCTCTTCTACGGCGGCATCGCGGGCGGCGTCCTGATCATCGGGCTCGCCGGAGGCTCCTCGGGGAGCCTCATGCAGTACCTCTTCGGCTCCATCTCGACCGTCACGTCGTCGGACCTCGTCCTCACGGTCGTGCTGAGCGCCGTGATCCTGCTCGTCGGCGTCGGGCTGCGCGCGGCCCTCTTCTCCGTGAGCCACGACGAGGAGTTCGCGCGCGCGTCGGGCCTGCCCGTGCGGACGCTCAACATCGCGGTCGCCGTCGTCGCCGCGCTCACGGTGACGGTGTCGATGCGGGTCGTGGGACTGCTGCTCGTCAGCGCCCTGATGATCGTGCCCGTGGCGGTCGCGCAGCTCGTCACGCGCTCGTTCCGCCGCACGATGCTCGTCGCGTCGGTCGTCGGCGTGGTCGTGTGCGTCGTGGGGCTGTCCTTCACGTACTGGAACAACGTCTCGCCGGGCGCGACCATCGTGGTCCTCGCGATCGCGACCTACCTCCTCGTCGCCGTCCTGCGGCCGCTGTGGGTCCGGCGACGCCCGCGCGTGGCGCGCGACCCCCACCCGGACATCCCCGACGACGTCGAGCTCGACCTCGTACCCTCGGGGGCGTCGGACCGCACACCCGGAGGTGACACGTGCAGCGCATGACCCGGCAGCGCGCCGCCGTCTCGGACGCGCTGGAGGACCTTGACGACTTCCGCAGCGCCCAGCAGCTCCACGAGATCCTGCGCACGCGCGGGGACAACGTGGGCCTCGCCACGGTCTACCGCACGCTCCAGAGCCTCGCGGACGGCGGCGACGTCGACGTGCTGCGCACCGAGGAGGGCGAGAACCTCTACCGGCGGTGCGAGCGGCGCGAGCACCACCACCACCTCGTGTGCCGCACGTGCGGTCGCACGGTCGAGATCGACGGCCCGACCGTCGAGGCGTGGGCCAACCAGGTGGGCACGTCGCACGGGTTCGTCGACATCCAGCACACGATCGAGCTGTTCGGCACGTGCGCGGGGTGCGCACGGGCCTCCGTGCGGGACTGAGCCGTGCCCGACGCGCTGGACGGTGCTCCGTTCGCCGCGCTGTTCGCCTTCTTCTTCGCGATCGCGTTCGTGCGGACGCAGGCGACCTACTGGATCGCGCGGCTCGTCACGACGTGGACGCTCGACCGCACGCGGCCCGTGAAGCCGTGGGTCGCGCGGGTCCACGCCTGGCTGTCCGGACGCTCGGCGGCGCGCGGGATCGAGACCGTCCGCCGCTGGGGCGTCCTCGCCGTGCCCGCGTCCTTCCTCGCGACCGGGACCAAGACGGTCGTCAACGCCGCCGCGGGCGTCGTCCGGATGCCGTTCGGCCGCTATCTCGCCGCGATGACGCTCGGGTGCGCGGTCCACGCGACCATCTACGCGACCGTCGGCTGGGCCGTGTGGACCGCCGCCTTCGCCGCGGCGACGGGGTCGCCGTGGGGCGTCGCGGCGCTGGTCCTCGTGGTCCTCGCCGTGGTCGTCGGGGTGGTCGTGACGGTTCGACGCCGCGCCGCCCGCGGGCGCGTCGCCGCGGCGGGCTCGGCGGTCGCCCTCGACGGAACCGGCCTCGTCCTGGACGCCGACGCCCCGGTCCAGGACGGGCGGGACTCGACGCGCCTCGACCGATGAGATGACGCGCGCCCGACCGTCCGAACGTGCATGACCACGTTCCTCCTGCTGCCCGGCGCCGGCGGCGACCCCGCGTACTGGGACCTGCTCGCGCCGGAGCTCGCCCGGCTCGGTCACCTCCCCGTCCCCGTCGACCTGCCCCAGCACGACGAGGGCTACGGCTGGGCCGACCTCACCGACGTCGCCGTCGCGACCCTGCACCGCGCGGCCGGACCCGTCGAGCGGGGCGACCTCGTCGTCGTGGCCCAGTCCATGGGCGCGTACGTCGGCCCGCTCGTGTGCGAGCGCGAGGAGGTCGGCCTGCTCGCGCTGCTCAACCCGATGATCCCGCTGCCCGGCGAGACCGGTGCCGACTGGTGGCGCGCGACCGACCACGCCGCGCGGCGTGCCGCCACGGGACTCGGGCCGTTCGACCCCGTGGACGACTTCCTCCACGACGTGCCCGACGCCGTCGCGGCCGTCGTGCAGCAGAGCGACCGCCAGCCGTCCGAGCGCTCGTTCGCCGAGCCGTGGCCGACCCGCTCGTGGCCCGACGTGCCGACGGTCGTGCTCCAGGGCGACGACGACCGGCTCTTCCCGGTGCCCTTCCAGCGCGCCGTGGCCCGCGAGCGTCTCGGCATCCAGGTCGAGACGCTGCCCGGGGGCCATCTCGTGGCGCTCAGCCGGCCGGTCGAGCTCGCCGCCCGGCTCGACGCGCTCGCCCGCTGACGGCCCGTCCCGGGCGGGGGCGCGGATCGAGGGGTGCCGGCGGCGGCGCCGGACCGGGCTCAGCCGAGCGTCGTCGCGGAGCCGTCGGCCGCGCCGACGCAGAACTGGTTGCCCTGCGGGTCCTCGAGCACGGCCCAGCGGTAGCCCGGCATCGTGTGCTCGGCGACGAACGTCGCACCGGCGGCCACGAGCGCAGCGACGTCCGCCTCGCGGTCGGACGTCCCGAGGTCCAGGTGCAGCCGGTTCTTGCCAGGGGTCGGGTCCTCGACACGCTGGAAGCCGAGGACCGGTGCGCTCACGCCCTCCGCGGGCACCACCTCGAGGAACCACCCGTCCGACTCGTCGACCACCCTTCCGCCGAGCTGACGCGCCCACCACTGCGCGAGCGGTCGCGGGTCGGTGGAGTCCACGGTCACCATGCCGATGCTCAGAGCCATGGCGCGCACGCTACCGGCCGCCGCCCACGCCGTCCCCCGCACGGCCCGGCCACGGTGTCAGGCGGTGCCGCCCACCGCGTCGACCGCGCCGCCGTAGCGGCGGTCACGGCGCGCGTACTCCTCGACCGCGCGCCACAGCGACCGACGGTCGACGTCCGGCCACGGCTCCGGGAGGAAGACGAGCTCCGCGTACGCGGCCTGCCAGATCATGAAGTTGGACGTACGCTGCTCGCCCGAGCTCCGCAGGAACAGGTCGACGTCCGGCAGGTCGGGCTCGTCGAGGTGCTGCTGGATCGTCCGCTCGGTGACCTTGCCCGGGTCGAGCCGCCCGGCGGCGACCTCGCGCGCGATGGCGGCCGCGGCGTCGGCGATCTCCGCGCGCCCCCCGTAGTTGACGCACATCGTCAGGGTGCACACGTCGTTGTTCTTCGTCTGCTCCTCCGCGATCTCGAGCTCCTTGATCACGGACGTCCACAGCCGCGGCCGGCGCCCCGCCCACCGCACGCGCACCCCCCACGAGTCCATCTCGTCGCGGCGCCGCCGGATCACGTCGCGGTTGAAGCCCATGAGGAACCGCACCTCGTCGGGCGAGCGCTTCCAGTTCTCCGTCGAGAACGCGTACGCCGACACGTGCTTGACGCCGATCTCGATCGCCCCCGCGACGACGTCGAGCAGCGCGGCCTCGCCCGCCTCGTGGCCCGCGGTGCGCGGCAGCCCGCGCGCGTTGGCCCAGCGACCGTTGCCGTCCATGACGACGGCCACGTGGTTCGGCACGAACTGCGCCGGGATCGCCGGGGCCCGCTCGCCGCTCGGGTGGGGGAACGGCGGAGCGTACGTCCGCTTCGCCATCAGGCGTCCGCCCCGCGGCCCTGACGGTCTGCGGCGACGCCGACCGGTCCGGCATGCGAGGCGGCAGGCGGGGCGACGGGCGCGTCCCGCTCGACCATGCGCAGTGATCGCAACGTTCTCTCCAGGTGGTATTGGCTGTACGCGGCCACGAGGCCGCTCGCTTCCTTGCGGTGCCGGGCGTCCGACGCGTCGGCGGTCTCCCACTCCCCCGCGAGGAGCGCGGCGAGGAGGGCGAAGGTCTGGGGGGCGGGCGCCGTCGACCCCGGTGGGCGGCAGCGCGAGCAGACCGCACCGCCCTGCGCGACGGCGAACGCGTGGTGCGGGCCCGGCTCGCCGCAGCGTGCGCAGTCGACGAACGACGGCGCCCAGCCCGCGACCGCCAGGGCTCGCAGGAGGTAGGAGTCCAGGACGAGGCCTGGTGCGTGCGCCTGCTCGGACAACGCCCGCAGCGCCCCGGCGAGCAGCCAGTACTGCTGCACCGCGGGCTCGCGCTCGTCCGCGACGAGCCGCTCCGCCGTCTCCAGCATCGCCGCGCCCGCCGTGTACAGGCCGTAGTCCTCGCAGATCCGCCGCGCGTACGGGCCGATCGTCTCCGCCTGCGTCACCGTGTCCAGCGAACGGCCCGCGTAGAGCTGGACGTCGACGACCATGAACGGCTCCAGCCGCGCCCCGAACCGGGACGACGTGCGCCGCACGCCCTTGCCCACCGCGCGCACCTTGCCGTGCTCGCGCGTCAGGAGGGTGACGATACGGTCCGCCTCGCCCAGCTTCTGGGCGCGCAGCACGATCGCGTCGTCTCGGTACAGCACCACGCCCCTATTGTCCGTCATGCCGCCGACACGGCGCGCACCACCCGCCGACGACGCTCAGGCCGGCGCGAGGCAGCCGAGGACCGCCCGCACGCGGTCCAGCGTCGTCGTCGCGTCCTCGCCCGCCTCCACCTGACGGGCCGCGGCGAGGACGACCGCATTGACGAGCTCCGCGGAGCGCGCGGCGTCCGGGACGCCGCGCTGCTCCAGGGCCTCCACGAGCGGCACGAGGATCGTCGCGTGCATCGCTGCGCTCTGCTGCGCGAGCGCCTCGCGGCCCGCCTCCGCGCGCAGCGCGGCGACGACCGCGTGCTCGCCCTCGGCGACGAGGAGGAGGTTCTCGCGCGCGTACGCGACGATCGCGTCCTCCGGGGTGGCCGCGGCGGCCCCCGCGGCCGTGATGCGCGCCGACCAGCGCGGCACGACGTCGGCGACGACGGCGTCCAGGAGCGCCTCCCGCGACCCGAAGTACTGGTAGACGCTCGACCGGGCGAGCCCGGCGCGCGCCGCGACCGCCGCGAGCGTGAGCCCGCTCCCGTCCTCGCGGATGAGCTCGCGCGCGGCGTCGAGCAAGGTCCGCAGCTGCGCGGCGCGGTGCTCCGCCACCGTCGGAGCGGCGATCTTCGGCACGGTGCCTCCTCCTCCCCGGGCACGACGACCCGGCCGGACCATCATGCCCGAGGACCGGGCGCGGAGGCGGCGCCGTCCTCGCCGACGCCGGCCCCCGCGAGCACCCGGCCGGTCACCCGGTGACGGCCGGGAGCCCGAGGCGCCCGTCGACCATCTCGACGACCCGGTGGCAGTGCTCGAGCACGTCGTGGTCGTGCGTCACCATGAGCGCGGCGGCGCCGAACGCCTCCGCCTCGCGGGCCAGGAGGCTCACGACCTCGTGGCTGCGTGCCCGGTCGAGCGCCGCCGTCGGCTCGTCCACGAGGAGCAGCGCGGGGCTCGCGACGAGAGCTCGGGCGATGCCCACGCGCTGCCGCTCGCCGCCGGAGAGCTGGTCCGGGCGACGGTCCGCACGGTGGCTCATGGACACGGACTCCAGGAGCTCGCGGGGGTCGCGGGCGCGGGGGTCGCGCTCGTCGATCCGGGCGATCCGCAGCGCGAGCCGGAGCTGGTCGACGCTCGTGAGCGCCGGGAGGAGGTTGCCGGACTGGAAGACGAAGCCGATGCGCTCGCGCCGCAGCCGGGCGCGCTCGCGCTCGCCCGACGCACCGAGGTCGACCCCTTCGAGGCGGACGGTCCCGGACTCCGGCGCCGTGAGCGCGCCGGCGACGGCCAGGAGGCTCGACTTGCCGGAGCCCGACGGCCCGACGACGCCGACGAGCTCGCCCGCGGCGACGCTCAGGCTCACCTCGTCGAGCGCGACGACGGTCGAGTCCCCGTCGCCGTGACGGACGGTGACGCGGTCGATCTCGAGCACGGGCGTGGCGGGGGTGGTGGTGCTCATCGCTGCCCTCCCAGGGCGGTCAAGGGGTCGACGGAGGTGATGCGCGCGACGGCGACGGCCGCTCCGGCCATCCCGAGGACGAAGAGCAGGACGCCGGCCAGGACGAGGTCGGGCGCCTGGAGCGCGAACGGCATCGGGGACGCCCCGAGGCCCGCGCCGGCCGCGACGCCGAGGGCGAAGCCCACGCCGATCGAGGCGAGCAGGAGCACGGCGGCCTGCCCCAGGCTGTCCGCGAGCAGGAACCGGCGCCGCGCACCCATTGCCCGCACGACGGCGATCTCGTGCCGGCGCTGGATGACCCAGACGGTGAAGAACGCGCCGACGACGAGGGCGGAGATCGCGTAGAGGAACACCTGGATGAGCAGGAGCGTCGCCGTCTCGGCCGTGTACCCCGGCGAGGCGCCGAATGACTCGGTGAGCGTGCGGGTCACCGTGCCCGCCGCCGCGTCGGCGGCCTCCCGGTCGAACGACCCGGCGTCGGTGCGCAGGGCGACGGCGGTCGCGACGTCCGGGACGTCGGCACCCGGGTCGTCCGCGCCGGCGAGCAGCTCCTGCCACGTGCCGAGCGGGAGGTACGCGACGTCGACGTGCCCGAACGTGTGCTGGTCCTCGAGGACGCCCACGACGGTGAGCGTGCGGTCCGGACGCGCGAGGGTCACGGTGTCTCCGACGGCGAGACCGTCGTCGGCGGCGGTGGCCGAGACGACGATCCCTTCCGCCGCGCCGACCGGGTCGCCGTCCGCGAGAGCCGTGGGGGCGACGAACGAGCCGGGATCGACGCCCACGAGGGTGAGGTCGAGCGGCGTGCCGTCCTCCTGGTGCGCGTTCGACAGCAGGAGGCCGTACGGGGCGGCGTCGAGCACGCCCGGCTGCTCGGCCATGGTGCCGACCTGGTCGGTCGCGATGACCGACCGGGTGAACGCGGCGTCGGTCCCCGTGCCCTCGGCGAAGGCGAAGTCGGTGACGGGCGTGCGCTTGAGGCCGGAGACGCCGTCGTTGACGAGGCCGGCGGAGAGCCCGGAGAGGAGGACGACGAGGACCGCGACCAGCGCGACGACACCGCCCATGAGCAGGAAGCGGGTTCGCGCGAAGACGAGCTCGCGCAACGCGAGGAACATGAGGAGCCTTCCAATGTTGTCGACAGTGCGTCGGTATCTTACCAACGCGGCGTCGACAAAACGCCGAGGGGGCCCCCCCCCCCGCCGTCGGGGGCCGCGCGGGGGGAGCGCGGGGGGGGGGGCGCGCCGCCCCCCCCCCCGCCCGGG
>NZ_JBHXIC010000028.1:34963-36110 GCF_042723955.1 Cellulosimicrobium cellulans
TATCACAGGTTGCCGCCCGTGCGCGCTTATCTACCCACCGCGGCGCGCAAAAACCCCCCCCCGCCGGCACCCCGTGGTCCTGGGGGCCGTCGGGAGATCGGCGAGGCGGCGGTCAGCCCTCCGCGCGCTCCGCGCGGTTCACGGCGGAGACGATGGCCTTGAGCGAGGCCGTCGTGATGGACGGGTCGATGCCGACGCCCCACAGGACGTCGTCGCCCACCTGGCACTCCACGTACGCCGCAGCGGTCGCGTCACCGCCCTCCGAGAGCGCGTGCTCCGCGTAGTCCAGGACGCGGACGTCGACCCCCACCTGGGCGATCGCGTCGACGAAGGCGGCGACGGGTCCGTTGCCCGTGCCCTCGAGCGTCAGCTCCTCGCCGCGGTCGACGACGTCGACGCTCAGCGTGTCCGGCCCGTCCTCGCTCGACGACGCACGCGTGGAGCGCAGCTTGAGCCGACCCCACGGCTCCAGGCCCGAGTCGGGCTCGACCGGCAGGTACTCGTCGGAGAAGATCCGCCAGATGTCCTCGCCCGTGACCTCGGTGCCCTGCTGGTCGGTGTGGTGCTGCACCGCCTGGCTGAACTCGATCTGGAGCCGCCGCGGCAGGTCGAGGTGGCGCTCCGACTTCAGCAGGTAGGAGATGCCGCCCTTGCCGGACTGCGAGTTGACGCGGATGACGGCCTCGTAGGAGCGGCCGACGTCCTTGGGGTCGATCGGCAGGTACGGGACGGCCCACACGAGGTCGTCGACCGTCTTGCCCTCGGCCTCCGCGTGGACGGCCATCGCGTCGAAGCCCTTCTTGATGGCGTCCTGGTGCGAGCCGGAGAACGCCGTGAAGACGAGGTCGCCGGCGTAGGGGTGGCGCTCGGGCACGCCGAGCTGGTTGCAGTACTCGACGGTGCGGCGCACGTGGTCGATGTCGGAGAAGTCGATCTGCGGGTCGACGCCCTGGCTGAACAGGTTCATGCCCAGCGTCACGAGGCACACGTTGCCGGTGCGCTCGCCGTTGCCGAACAGGCAGCCCTCGATGCGGTCGGCGCCGGCCTGGTACCCCACCTCGGCGGCGGGGGCCGCCGCGGGGCGGCCCGGGGGGGGGGGCGGCCCCGGGCCCAGCGTAGCCCGCGGGGGGTGGTTGGGGGGTGTCTC
>NZ_JBHXIC010000028.1:36120-37310 GCF_042723955.1 Cellulosimicrobium cellulans
TGCCCGAGGTTGCGGGTGCGCCGGCGTTTGCACAACTGCCTGCCGTCGATGGGGGGGGCGCCGGCCTGGCACCCCGGGGCGGCGGCGGCGCCCGCGGTGCCGCGGTCGTTGTGCGGGTGCAGCGACAGGACGACGTTCTCGCGGTGGTTCAGGTGCCGGTTCATCCACTCGATCGAGTCGGCGTAGACGTTCGGCGTCGCCATCTCGACCGTGGCGGGCAGGTTGATGATGACCTTGCGGTCCGGGCGGGGCTCGAAGACCTCGAGCACCTCGTTGCAGATGCGCGCGGCGAACTCGAGCTCGGTCCCGGTGTACGACTCGGGCGAGTACTCGTAGTAGACCGTCGTCTCCGGGACGGTCTCCTCGAACTTCTTGCACAGCCGCGCGCCGTCGACGGCGATCGCGATGATGCCCTCGGGGTCGGAGCGGAACACGACCTCGCGCTGGAGCACCGACGTCGAGTTGTACAGGTGGACGATCGCCTGCTTGGCGCCCTTGATCGCCTCGTAGGTGCGGGCGATGAGGTGCTCGCGCGACTGCGTCAGGACCTGGATGACGACGTCGTCGGGGATGCGGTCCTCCTCGATGAGCATCCGGACGAAGTCGAAGTCGGTCTGCGAGGCGGACGGGAAGCCGACCTCGATCTCCTTGTAGCCCATCTCGACGAGCAGCTCGAACATGCGCAGCTTGCGCTCCGCGTTCATGGGTTCGATGAGGGCCTGGTTGCCGTCGCGCAGGTCGACCGCGCACCAGCGGGGGGCGGTCTCGATGCGCTTGTCGGGCCACGTGCGGTCGGGCACCGACACGTCGATCTGCCGGTGGAACGGCAGGTACTTGTGGATCGGCATGCCCGACGGCTGCTGCGGGTTCGCGTCCGTGGCGGTCGGCGTCGAGGAGGGGGCTGAGGCGTTCATCGTGGGTCCTTCGGGTCGTCTGATGGGTGTCAGCCGGCACACCGACCACCGCGACGAGGGACCGGCTAGAGAGCCTCGCCGCGGCAACGAAGGAGGAGCTGCCGCATCAGGTGCACGACGCCACTGTACTCCTCCACGGTCCGTACCCCGAGGACGTCCGCTCCTCGGGCACGTCGTCCGTGGGCCCGCCGCGGCAGGGCCGTGCCTCCCCGCGCGACGGCACGACGCACGCGCGGGGGGCCCCGCGCGGGGGGGTTCGCTCGTTCGCCAGGCCGG
>NZ_JBHXIC010000028.1:37320-52237 GCF_042723955.1 Cellulosimicrobium cellulans
GGGGGGTGTTGCGGGGGGGGGCGGGGGGGGGGGGGGGGGGTCGGGGGGGGGGTGGCTGGTGGGGGGGGGCGCCGGGGGGGGTCGCCGTGTTGGCCGCCCCACTCCAGCAGCGCCGGGTAGGTGGACGGGTTCGCCGCCACCTGCGGCCGCAGGTGCGGCGCGTCCTGGACGATCTGCGCGAGGACCTCGAGCGGCGTGCTCGGGTCGAGCGCCTGGGCAGCGGTGAAGCCCGGCGCCTGGGCGGGCGGCGAGTACGACTGCTGCTGCTGCTGCTGCGCCGCGGGCTGCTGCCCGTACCCGGCGCCGTAGCCCTGCTGCGGCTGCGCCTGCTGCTGGTAGCCCTGCTGGGGGTAGCCCTGCTGGCCGTACCCCTGGTAGCCCTGTGCGGGCGACCCTGCGCCGGGCTGCGCGGTCGGCTGCGGGCCGGTGCCCGGCTGCCCCTCCTGGTACGCCGGCATGACGGCGGTCGAGGGGCCCTGGTCGGGGTCCAGCCCCGGGCGCGCCGCGTACCCGCTGCGCTCGGGCTCGACCTGCTGGACCGGGAGGACCTCCGTCGCGTCGCCGCCTGCAGGCGCCCAACGCCCCTGGTCGGGCTGCTGCGCGGCGACCGGACCGGTCTGCGCGGCACCCGGGTACGCCGCACCACCGTGCGGCGTCGCCGGGTAGGAGCCGGACGGCGGCTGCGCCGCCACGGGTCCGGACGGCGCGGCGGGCGCCGGGCGGACCGGCTTGGGCGCGGGTGGCTGCCAGACGTACGCCTGTGCCGCCTCCCCGGCGGCCGCGGCGGGCACCGGGCGGTGCTCGGCGAAGTACGCGCGCACCTCGCGCGGGACGGTCAGGGCGCCGACGACGAGCAGCGGGAGACCGAACGCGAGCAGCACATGCTCGACACCGCCGCCGAACATGATCCGGTTGGACGTCACGACGAGCAGGACGATGCCCAGCAGGGCGACGACCCCGGCACCGCCGAGGGCGAGCGGGCGACCCGACGTCGCGTCGCGGGCGAGCGAGCGCCGCGCGACGAACGCGACGGCCGCCGCGAGCACGCCCACCACGACGGCGAGGACGACGGGCACGCCGCGCACACCCTCGGCCAGCGTGAGCACGGCGCTCACGGCGACGTACCCGGCGACGACGAGCGCGAGGTCGAGGGCGTTCACGGCGACGCGCACCCAGGTCTTCACCGGGTCGGCGGCAGCCATCGCCCGGTGCACGGCGGGCGCGGCGGCGATCGCCGCGAGTGCCGGCACGAGCACGAGCCCGAACCGCCCGCGGTGCGTGCTCTCGATCGTGAACAGCCCGTTGTTGCCCGAGCCGAGCACGAACGCCACCGCGAGGATGACGCCCAGGCCGACGAGCGTGAGGCGCGCCGCCTCGGAGCGGCGCCACGTGCCGTACGTCGGCAGCCCGACGAGCGCGAGGACGAACAGCGCGGACACGAGCACGAGCAGGACGAGGAGGGCGCCGCCGAGGCGGGTCCCCGTGACGGTGAGGATGACCGTGAGCAGGACGGTCACCGCCAGGACGGCGGCCCCGACGAGGAGCGCCTGGAGCCACCGGTTCGTGACGGCGCGGTCCTGGTCCTGCGGACCGAGCTCGCTCTCGCGCGGCTGCGCCGCGAGGAGCGCGCCCGCGAGCCCGAGCGCGGCCGCGGAGCCCACGCCGCCCCACCCGTCGCCGAGGTCGCCGCCCCCGACGACGTCGACGACGAGGTACACGCCGACGAGCAGGACGTACGGGGCGTTGGCGAGCAGGCGGACCTTCCGCGTGGTGTGCACGGTCCAGGTCGTGGGGAGCACCCCGGTGCGTGCCAGGTACGGCAGCGCGAGGGTGAGCAGGGAGAGGATCGTCAGCAGGACGACCTCGATCTTGTCCGACGCACGGCTCGCGGCGTCCCACGGCAGCGCGAGGGACACGAGCAGCAGGAGCGCGGCGACGCCGTCGCGCACGTAGTCGCTCACGGGGATCCCGGCGAAGGGCGAGGCGGTTCCCGACGGGGCGACCGGCTCGGCGGGCGTCTCGACCCTCTCCTCGCCGCCAGGTCCGCCGTCTCCGACGCCCGGCTCCGCGGGCGTCCCGACCGGCGCGCGCTCGGCCGAGGAGTCCCCGTCACCCACCGCGACGCCGTCGGGCGCCGTGGTCGGCCCGGTGCCCGCAGCACGGGGCTGCGGGTCCTCGGCCGGCTCTGTCTGGTTGGTCATCGTGCACTCCCTACGCTGTCGCGCCGTGCCGTACGCACGCACGCCGGCCCGACGGGCCCCGACCGTTTCTACCGGTTCATCACGTGCGTCTTCAAGCGCCCACGCGGCGCGGGCCCCGATCCGGGGAAGCGGCTCAGGAGACGGCCGTCAGCCGGTCGACGCCGAGCAGGAAGAGCCGGCCCTCGACCGCGACCACGTGGTAGGTGTCCTCGGGCAGCGTCCAGCGCCACTCGACGGCCCCGTCGTCGAGCGCGATCGAGACGAGCCCCTGGCCCTCCCGGCCGCGCTCGGTCACGAAGAGAGATCGGCCGTCCGTGAGCACCGGCCACGGCCCGCTGTCGTCGAGGTCCACGGCCCAGGCCTCCTCGCCGGTGCGCGCGTCGACGCTGCGGTACGACGAGTCCGTCTGCACGACGACGCGCCCGTCGACGCGCGCCACCGCCCGCAGGCCGGTCCCCGGGAGGGACCAGAGCTCCGAGCCGGTCGCCGCGTCGACCCCCACGATGCTCCCGAACGTGTTCGTGACGATCACCCCGGGGGCGGAGCCGTCGGACAGCGGCGTCTCCAGGACGCGACCCTTGATCCGGAAGGCCGGCTCGCCCGCGGCCGTGAACACGGTCGCCGTGCCGCGACCGTACTCGTTCCCCACGTAGCGCCCGTCCTGGAGCCGCACGATGGTCCACACGTCGTCCTCGACGAGCGAGCGGCCCTCCTCGGTGAGCGCCGCGGCGACGCCCGGCGCCAGCACGTCGACCACCCCGCGCCGGACGTCGAGCACGACGTCGCCCCCGCGCCCGAGCCCGTCGTGCTCGAGCGACCGGTCCCAGCGGACCTCTCCGGTCGCCGCGTCCTCGCGCACGACGGCGACCTCGCCACCCCGCCACCAGGCGCGCACGACGTCGGTGGCGCCGACCGGCACGACCGACAGCCTGCCCGCGGTCTCCACCGTCCGGTCCCCGACGACCTCGCCCGTCCCGGACCGCACGGTGACGAGCCGGGCGACCTGCTCGCGCCACCCCGACGGCACGGCGCACACGACCACCTCGCGGGCGGGCTCGCCCTGGGCCGGCAGGCACGTGGCCCGGTCGCCGAGGCGTTCGGAGCGCCAGAGCACCGAGCCGTCCTCGACCGAGTACGCCGTGAGCCCACCGTCGACCGTGACGACGGCGCCCGCTGCCGGGACGATCTCGGAGCCCGGCGCGACCGGGACGGTCCACCGCGGCTCGGGCGACTCCTCGAGCGGGCGCAGCCCGCCCGCGAGCGCGGTGACGTCGACGGGCCGCGCGTCCTCCATCGACGCCGTGAGGGCGACCGAGCCCGCGAACGCGGCGGCGACCGCGACGGCGACCCACGGCACGGGGTGCGCGTACCAGGCACGCCGCGGCGCGTCCGTGTCACCGTTCGCCCGGGACGACCCGTGCTCGCGGCCGACCGGGGCGGACCGTGCCGCGGCGGTCGAGGGACGCGGCACGTTCGCGGAGCCCTGGGGGTGCGGGGCGCGACGTCGGTCGCTCCGGGCGACCGGGGTGGCCGGCACGGCCGCGTCGTGGTCACGCACGGCCTCCGGCTCGCCGTCGAACACGGCGTCGAAGCGGTCGTCCGTACGTAGCTCGGGCGGGAGGAGCTCGAAGCTGACGAAGCTCGCCGGTGCGCTGGCACCGTCCGTCGTCGGCTCGTGGGTGACGTGCCCGGCACGAGCCGCCCGGTCCTGCGCGAGCCGACGGCGCCTCACCTGTCCACGATACGCACGCGGCGGCGCCCGCGCCCGGGCGAGCGGTCAGATGCCGAGCTGGTACACACCCCAGTACGCGAGGATCACGAGCAAGAGGGCGGAGCCCACCAGGACGCACCACAGCATGACGCGCGCAGTCACACCCCGCGCGACCCGCAGCGCCCCCGCCCGACCCTCGTCGACGACGTCCGTGCCCGATGCCTCGGCCAGGTCCGCCGCCGCGCGGCGCGCGGCCCGAACCTCGGCCGACCGGTTGATGAGCAGCGCCGCCGCGACGAGCGTGGCGAGACCGACGAGCCGCACCCCGACCCAGCCGCCCTGCACGACCCACGCGTCCTTCTCGTAGTCGAGCGCGAGCCGCGCGACGGCGACGAGGTAGACCACGAGGGCCACCGTCGTCCCGACGGCACCCGCCCCGAGCCCGGCGAGCGGCAGCCGGAAGCCGGGCGCGAGACCGGCGGGCACGCTCGGGCGCCCGGCGACGCGGCGCAGGCGCCGCACGAGCCCCCCGGCGAGCCCGACGAGCGGCCCGAGCACGAGGAGGCCCACCGCGCCGAGCACGAGCCCGACGAGGAGGTCGCCGTTGCCGAGCCAGCGCGGGGTCGGGACAGGCCCGGCGAGGTACTGCTGGTTCGGCTCGGCGCCGGCCACCTGCGGCCGCGCGGTCGCGCTGTCCGGGAGGGACGTGATCCAGGCCCCCAGGTCGCGCGGGAAGTCGGGGACGAGCACCTCGTCGATCTTGATCCCGTGGTTCGCGTCCTCGTAGAACCGGACGGTGACGTCGGCCCCGCCGGACGCCGACGACGGTCCGGTCGCGTCGAGGATCTGCTGCGCGCCCTGCTCGACCGGCATCGACGGGTCCGCGGTGCCGTAGACGACGAGGACCGGCTGGGTGAGCCGCTCGAGGAACGGCTCGACGTCGAAGTCGGCGTACTCGAACCCTCCTCCCGGGATCGCCATGCCGACCGCGCGCGGGATCGCGCGGAACACCCCGTGCGGGACGTCCGTGTTGCGCAGGTAGCTGTCGACGGCGAACGCGGCCTGCTGGCGCGGCGGCACGACCGGGGCGGACACGAGCACGGAGAACGCGATCGTCGGGTCGTCGACCGCCATGACGGGCACGATCCACGTGCCCTCCGACTCCCCGTACAGGCCGACCTGGTCCGGGTCGACCCCCGGCCGCGCCCGGAGCAGGTCCACGGAGTGCTCGTAGTCGCGCGCCATGGCCTCGTAGTCGCGGTGGCGCGTCGTGTACGTGTCGAGGCGCTTGTCCGGCACGAGGGTGACGACGCCGGCGCTCGCGAGGTCGGCCGCGACCTCCACGAAAGCCTCGGTCGCCAGGCCCGTGCCCGCGCCGTGCACGAACACCACGCCCGGGAGGTCGTCCCCCGCGTCGACGGGCTCGCGCAGGATGCCGCCGACCGTCGCGCCGTCGAGCCGGATCGTCACGTCCGTCTCGCGCACGTCGTACGTGCCGACCGGAGCGGCGCCCCCGGAGGGCTGGCCGCCGATCGTCGTGTCGGGCGTCGCGGGCTCCAGGTGCGCGGTCACGGGCACCGGGTCCCACTGCGGTCCCGTGACCGCACCGACGATCGCGAGGACGATCGCGAGGGCGGCGGTGGTCGCGGCGGTCCGGAAGATCACCGGGGAATCGTACGTCGCGCCCCGGACGCGGGTCCCTGGTGCCGCCCCGACGACCGGACGGGGGCTCTCCCCCGCCCGGTGGTCGGACGCGTCAGAACCCCAGCCGGTGGAGCTGCTTGGGGTCGCGCTGCCAGTCCTTGGCGACCTTGACGTGCAGGTCGAGGTAGACGCGGGTCCCGAGGAGCGCCTCGATGCCGTGGCGGGCGCGCGTGCCGACCTCGCGCAGCCGCGAGCCGCCCCGGCCGATGACGATCGCCTTCTGCGAGTCGCGCTCGACGAAGAGGTTGACCCGCACGTCGAGCAGGGGCGGGCGCCCGCTGGCCTCGTCGCCGCTGCCCTCGCGGGGCACGATCTCCTCGACCTGGACGGCGAGCGAGTGCGGCAGCTCGTCGCGCACGCCCTCGAGCGCGGCCTCGCGCACGAGCTCCGCGACCATCACGGCCTCGGGCTCGTCGGTGAGCTCGCCGCCCGGGTACAGCTCCGGCCCCTCGGGGAGGTGCGAGACGAGGACGTCGGTGAGGACGTCCACCTGGTAGCCGTCCTGCGCCGAGACCGGCACGATGTCCGCCCAGCCGCCCGCGATCTCGCCCAGGCGGTCCACGGCGAGCAGGTGCGCGGCGAGCGTGCCGCGGTCGACGAGGTCCGCCTTCGTCACCACCGCGACCACGGGTGTGCCGCGGCGCCCGCGCATGAGCTCGGCGAGCTCGTTCGCGATGAACCGGTCGCCCGGCCCGATCTTCTGGTCCGCCGGCAGGCAGAACGCGATGACGTCGACCTCCGTCAGCGTCTCCCGCACGAGGTCGTTGAGGCGTTCGCCGAGCAACGTGCGCGGCCGGTGCAGGCCCGGGGTGTCGACGAGGACGAGCTGCGCGTCGGGGCGGTGCACGATCCCGCGGATCGTGTGGCGCGTCGTCTGCGGCCGTCCGGACGTGATGGCGACCTTCTGGCCCACGAGGGCGTTGGTCAGGGTCGACTTGCCCGCGTTGGGCCGCCCGACCAGGCAGGCGAATCCGGAGCGGTGCTCGGGGGTGGTCGTGCTCACGGGGTGTCCTTCACGGTCGGGAGGGAGGGTCGGGTGTCGGCCGGGGTCTCCGGCTCGTGGGGCGCCGCGGGCGATACGGCGGACGGTGGAGCGGCGTGGGAGACGAGGACGGTCGCGAGCTGCTTGCGCCGGCCCTCGACCCGGTCGGCCTCGATCCGCAGGCCGTGGACGTCGGCCACGGATCCGGGCAGCGGGACCTTGCCGAGGGTCTTGGCGAGCAGGCCGCCGACGGTGTCCACGTCGTCGTCGTCCAGGTCGAGCCCGAAGAGCTCGCCGAGCTCGTCGACGCCGAGGCGCGCGGGGACGCGCAGCACGCCCTCGCCGAGGTCCTCGACCTCGGGCTCGGGCCGGTCGTGCTCGTCGGTCAGCTCGCCGACGATCTCCTCGAGCGCGTCCTCGATGGTCACGAGCCCGGCGATGCCGCCGTACTCGTCGACGACCATCGCGATGTGCGACGACGACGCCTGCATCTCGCGCAGGAGGTCGTCCACGGGCTTGGACTCGGGCACGAAGATCGCGGCGCGCGCGACGTCGCCCACGGGCCGCGCGTCCGCCCCCGGCC
Organism: Cellulosimicrobium cellulans; assembly: GCF_042723955.1. Classification (GTDB taxonomy): domain Bacteria; phylum Actinomycetota; class Actinomycetes; order Actinomycetales; family Cellulomonadaceae; genus Cellulosimicrobium; species Cellulosimicrobium cellulans_H. Next base: position 44,502 of record NZ_JBHXIC010000028.1, read on the forward strand.
CGCCCTGGAGCACGCGCACGACGTCCTTGAAGTACGCGACGCCCACGAGGTCGTCCGCGGACGTGCCCGTCACGGGGATACGCGAGAACCCGGAGCGCAGGAACAGCGAGAGCGTCTTGCGCAGCGGCGTGTCGCGCCCCGTGGTGACCATGTCCGTGCGCGGGACCATGACCTCGCGCGTCAGCGTGCTCCCGAGCCCGAACACCGAGCGGATGAGCTCGCGCTCCTCGTCCTCGATGACCTCGGACTCGTTCACGCGGTCCACCATGTCCTGGAGCTCGCGCTCGTGCGCCCCCGAGTCGGGCGCGGGCGCGAGGCGCGTGAGCCAGCGGGTCGCGGCGACGATCCCGGTGAGGAGGCCCGAGAGGGCGAGCAGGACGCGGACTGCGTGCCGGCGGCCCAGCGACCGGGGGCTGACGCGCACGACGAGGAGCCCGACGACGACGCTCACGGCGAGCGCGACGAGCAGGACCTGCCACCACGGCTCGAGCCACGCGGCGACCAGCAGCGTGAGGCACGTGATCGCGGCGACCTCGGCGACGACGCGCACGAAGCCGACGGATCGGGCGGTCGCGGCCGGGTCCCCGAGCAGGGCCAGCGCGCGACGCCCCGACGGTCGCGGCGGCGTCGTCAGGTCGTCGCCGAGCGCGGCCTCGCTCACCGCCGCGCGCGTCACGCGCAGCACCGCCGCCTCGCCAGCGCTCAGCGCCGCGGCGAGCACGACCGTGAGGACGGTCAGGACCGCCAGGAGCGCGACGGGTTCGCCGCTCACCGGCCGGCGAGGAAGGTCAGGAGCAGCTTGCGCTGCAGCGCGAACATCTCCTTCTCCTCCTCCGGCTCGGCGTGGTCGTAGCCGAGCAGGTGCAGGATGCCGTGCGTCGTGAGGAGCAGCATCTCCTCCGCCGTCGAGTGCCCGGCGGTGACCGCCTGCTGCGCGGCGACCTCCGGGCACAGCACGACGTCGCCGAGCTGGCCCGGTCCGGACACCTCGCCGTCGCGACCCGGCCGCAGCTCGTCCATGGGGAACGAGAGCACGTCCGTCGGGCCGGGCTCGTCCATCCAGCGCACGTGCAGCTCGGTCATGACGTCGGTGTCGACGAAGAGGATCGACAGCTCGCTCTGCGGGTGCACGCGCATCGCGTCGAGCACGTAGCGCGCGAGCGCCGCGAACTCGGCCTCGTCGACCTCGGTCTCGGTCTCGTTGTTGACCTCGATGCTCACGCGTCGTCCCTCGTCCGTCGGTCCCTGCCCGCGGGGCGTCCGCGGCGCTCGTCGTCGCGGCGGCGCGGTCCGCCGCCCGTCCCCTGTCGTGCCCCGGTGCCGGACGCGAGGTCCCACCGTGCGTACGCGTCGATGATCTCGCTCACCAGCCGGTGGCGCACGACGTCCGACGAGGTGAGACGGCAGAACTCGACGTCGTCCACGCCCGTGAGGACGTCCTCGATGACGCGCAGCCCCGACTGCGTGCCGCCGGGCAGGTCGACCTGCGTCGCGTCGCCCGTGATGACCATGCGCGACCCGAACCCGAGGCGCGTGAGGAACATCTTCATCTGCTCGGTCGTCGTGTTCTGCGCCTCGTCGAGGACGATGAACGCATCGTTGAGCGTGTTGTGCGTGACGAGGAAGTCATCAGTCACGTAGAGGGAGTCCGCCGCCGCCACCTGGATGCACAACGTGTCGCGCACACCCTCCGGGAGGATCGAGTCGATCGACCGCATCGGGCGCCCCCCGCCTGCTGCGTACTTCTCCCGCTTGCGTTCGAGCCGAAACGGCTCGACCCCGTGCGGGAGTCGGATGTCGAGGCAGTAGGCGTCGTTCCGGTAGGGAACCGACCTCCCGTTGACAAGGCCGGGGGGTCTTCCGTCGGCCTCCCGCACCCGCCAGGTCGCCACGCCACCGAGGGATCGGACGAGGTGTACGACGTCGTCTCGTAGCCGAGGAGAGGTCGTCGTGTACTGGACACGACAGGAGCGGCCCTCCTGGGTGACAGGTCCACCGTCCGCGTCCAGGAGGCCTTGGAGAAGGGCGAGACGAACCGCTCGACCATTGTGCTTGTAGACGTCGGGGACGAACTTCGCCTCAGACTTCAGTCCAGCGAGCGCGAGCTGTCGCAGTGCGACCTTCACCGGGTTCGCGACGATCACGCCGCCCCGGTGGCCGTAGATGTGGCGGAGCACATAGTTGTACCCACCTTTGTCGACGAGCTCGATGTCGGGCAGCGCGGCTTCGAGAGCGGCGGCGAGCTCGGGGTCCGCGGTGGCGAAGGACGGGGTCGCCCGCGACGAGAAAGACCCGTCTCCGAGGAGCAGCCCGAGCGCATAAGGGTCGAGCGGCACCTCGGCGTCCTCGAGCTCTACCGGTGCGACGAGCGGGAGCTCGAAGCGTCGGACGTGGCCCCGCCACTCCTTGCCGATCATCTCTCGCGTCTCGAGGGTTCGTTGGGTGCCGCGACGCTTGTCCTCCGGTGTCCGCACGGTCCAGAGATGTTCGCCGCAGCACACGGTGGACGACCCGTCCGACGCGGTCACGCGGTAGACCTGTCGAGGTCCTTGGGGGAAGACCCCCAGCACGGGCGTCGGTCGACCATCCGATCCGATGACGAGGTCGCCGACCTGCAGAGAACCGATCTCCACGAAACCGTCGGGTGTCAGGACCTTGGCGTCGTACGGCTGTGCCCGTCCTCTCATATAAGCGAGCGGCGCGACCTCGATCGTCCCGGCCTCGACGAGCCGCGGGATCGCGTCGGGCTCCATCATGTCGTGCAGCGCGTCGTACAGCGGGCGCAGGTACGGGTCGATCTTCTCGCTCAACGAACCGGGCAGGAACCCGAGCCGCTCCCCCGCCTCGACCGCGGGGCGCGTGAGGATGATGCGGTTGACCTGCTTGGACTGGAGCGCCTGCACGGCCTTGGCCATCGCCAGGTACGTCTTGCCCGTGCCCGCCGGCCCGATGCCGAACGTGACGGTGTTCGCGTCGATCGCCTCGACGTAGCGCTTCTGCCCGACGGTCTTGGGCCGGATCGTGCGCCCGCGGCTCGACAGGATGTTGAGCGTCAGCACCTCGGCCGGCCGCGACGCCGTCGCGGCCGTGAGCATCGCGATCGAGCGCGAGACGACGTCGGCGGTGAGCTGGGTGCCGGCCTCGACGACCTCGACGAGCTCGTCGAGCAGGCGGGAGGCGAGCGCGACGTCCCCCGGAGGGCCGGAGACCGCGATCTCGTTGCCGCGCACGTGGACGTCGACCGAGCCGAACCCCTCCTCGACGGCCCGGAGCACGGAGTCGCGGCTGCCGAGGAGCGCCACCATCGGTACGTGGTTCGGGATGACGATGCGGTGCTCGACCCGGTGCGGCTGGGGGTCGGGTTCTCGGGACGGAGAGGTCATGAGCCGGCTTGCGCCGCTGCGCTCCTTCGGTCGGACGGTAGGGCCGGGGCCGCCACGGCCCCGCGGATCGCCTCCATCGTACCGAGCGCGCCCGGGCCCCACACGTCCTTTCGCGCAGGGCTCAGGCGGGCGTCCACCCGAGCTCGGCGCCCGCGATGACGTGCCCGTGCACGTGGAACACGCTCTGGCCGGCGCGCGGGCCGGAGTTGAAGATGAGGCGGAACTGGCCGTCGGCCTGGTCGCCCGCGACCTCGTCGGCGAGCGCGACGACGTCGCTCAGCAGGTCCGGGTCGGCGGCCGCGAGCTGGGCGATGTCGCCGTGGTGGTCGCGCGGCACGACGAGCACGTGCACGGGGGCCTGCGGGTCGATGTCCCGGAAGGCGATCGAGCGCTCGCTCGTCGCCACGACGTCGGCGGGGAGCTCGCCCGCGACGATGCGGCAGAAGAGGCAGTCCGGGTCCGTGCGTGCGTCGGTGCTCGTCATGACCCCGAGGCTAGTCCAGGCCCGGCCTCCACGTCCCAGCGGCCGAGGCGCTCGGCGAGCAGCGCGACGGCGACGGGTCCGGCGGTCGACGTGCGCAGCACGTGCGGGCCCAGCCGGGCCGCGACCGCACCGGCCGCGGTGAGGTCGGCGACCTCGCGGTCGGAGATCCCGCCCTCCGGGCCGACGACGACCAGCACCTCGGGCGCCGACCCGCCGTCCGGGGTCGCGCCGTCGGGCAGCGCGACGTCGGCGAGCGGCGTCGTCGCCTCCTCGTGCAGCACGATCGCGCACCCGCCGCGCGCGACGACGTCGGCCGCCCGGGCGGCGAGGCCGCGCGAGTCGAGGGCCACCTCCACGTGCGGCAGGCGCGCACGCCGCGCCTGCTTGGTCGCGGTGCGGACCGTCGCGAGCCAGCGCGCGCGGGACTTCGCGGCGCGCTCGCCCCGCCACACGACGACGGAGCGCTCCGCCTGCCACGGGACCACGACGTCGACCCCGATCTCGGTCGCCGCCTCGATCGCCATCTCGTCGCGGTCGCCCTTGGCCAGGGCCTGCACGAGCGTCACGACGACGGCGGGTGCGGGCTCGCGGTCGACCTCCTGCACGAGCAGGGTCACGCGGCCCGCGTCGGCGTGCTCGACGACGCAGCGCAGGCGCAGCCCGTCCCCGTCCACGACGTCGATCCGCTCGCCCGCCGCGCGGCGCTGGACGACGCCCGCGTGGCGGCCCTCCGCCCCGTCGAGGACGTAGCGGTCGCCGGGCGCGACGGCGTCGAGCCCGGTCTCGGCGAGGAACACCGGAGCACTCACGCGCGCCCCTCTCAGCGCCCGGAGAGCTTGTCGCGCAGGCGCGAGAACACGCCCGGGTGCGCGGCGGACAGACGCGGCTCGGGCCGCTCCTCGCCGCGCAGCGTCGCGAGCGTGCGCAGGAGCTGCTCCTGCTCCTCGTCGAGCTCGCGCGGCACCTGGACCTCGATGTGCACGTTGAGGTCGCCACGGCCGCTGCCGTGCAGGTGCCCGACGCCCAGGTTCTTGAGTGTGACGATCTGGCCCGGCTGCGTGCCCGGGCGCAGGTCGATCTCCTGCGCGCCGTCGAGCGTCTCGAGCTCGAGGACCGTGCCGAGCGCGGCCGCGGTCATGGGCACCTGGAGCGTGCAGTGCAGGTCGTCGCCGCGGCGCACGAACGTGTCGTGGTTGCGCTCGCGGATCTCGACGTAGAGGTCACCCGCCGGGCCGCCGGCCGGGCCGACCTCGCCCTGCGCGGTGAGCTTGATGCGCGTGCCGGTGTCGACGCCCGCGGGGACGTTGACGGTGATGCTGCGGCGGCTGCGCACGCGACCCTCGCCGGAGCACTCGGCGCACGGCTCGGGGATGACGGTGCCGAAGCCCTGGCACGCCGCGCACGGGGCGCTCGTCATGACCTGGCCGAGGAACGAGCGCGCCACGCGCTGGACCGTGCCGCGCCCGTGGCAGACGTCGCACGTGCGCGGCGAGGTGCCCGGACGACAGCACGAGCCGCCGCACGTCCCGCACACGACCGCGGTGTCGACCTGGAGCTCGCGCTGTGCACCGAACGTCGCCTCGGACAGGTCGATGTCGACCCGCACGAGGGCGTCCTGGCCGCGGCGGGCGCGCGGGATCGGGCCCTGCTGCGCCTGCCCGCCGCCGAAGAACGTCTCGAAGATGTCCTGGAAGCCGAAGCCGCCGCCCATGGGGCCGCTGCCGCCGCCGGGCGCGCTCGGGTCGACACCGAGGTCGTACTGCTGGCGCTTCTCGGGGTTGGAGAGCACCTCGTACGCGCGCGCGACGTCCTTGAAGCGGTCGCCCGCCTCCTCGCCCGCGACGTCCGGGTGCAGCTCGCGCGCGAGCTTGCGGTACGCCTTCTTGATCTGGTCCTGGCTGGCGTCGCGCGCCACGCCCAGGATCTCGTAGTAGTCGCTCACACGTCACTCTCTGCTGGTGCGGGTCGTGAGGCCGGCGCGGGGCCGGTCGTGAAGGGGCTGGTGGGGGTCGTGAGACCGGTACGGGGCCGGTCGTCGAGGGTGCCCGCCGCGTGCGGGGAGGCCGCGGCGGGGCTCACGTGCCGAGCACCCGTGACAGGTAGCGCGCGACGGCGCGCACCGCCGCGATGGTCCCGGGGTAGTCCATGCGGGTCGGCCCGATCGAGCCGACGAGGGCGACCGTGTCACCGTCGTTACCGTAACCGGTCGTCACGACGGAGGTCTCGACGAGGCCCTCGAGCTGGGTCTCGTGCCCGATCCGCACGCTCACGCCGGACTCCGCGGCCATCTCCGTGAGCAGGCCGAGGAGGACCACCTGCTCCTCGAGCGCCTCGAGGACCGGGCGCAGCGCGTGCTCGAACCGCATGCCCGCGCGGGCGAGGTTCGCCGTGCCCGCGAGCACGAGGCGCTCCTCGCTCTCCTCCGCGAGCGTCTGGGCGACGAGGTCGCCCACGGCGCGCACGAGCGGGGCGTCGTCGGGGTGGAAGCTCTCCGTCACGGCGGCGAGCCCCGGCGCGAGGTCGGTGAGGCGCTTGCCGGCCGCGGCGGCGTTGAGCCGCGCGCGGACCTCGACGAGCGTGCCCTCGTCGGGCACGCTCGCGACCTCGAGCGTGCGCTGCTCGACGCGCCCCGTGTCCGTGATGATGACGACGAGCAGGCGCGACTCCCCGACCGGCACGAGCTCGAGGTGGCGCAGCCCGGACCGGCTCAGGGACGGGTACTGCACGACCGCGACCTGACCCGTCAGCTGCGCGAGCAGGCGCCCGGCGCGCGCGATGACGTCGTCGAGGTCGACCCCCTCGGAGAGGAAGGTCTCGATCGCGCGCTTCTCCGGTGCCGACAGCGGCTTCACGCCGGACAGTCGGTCGACGAAGAGACGGTAGCCCTTGTCCGTCGGGATGCGGCCCGCGGAGGTGTGCGGCTGCGCGATGAACCCGGCGTCCTCGAGGGCGGCCATGTCGTTGCGGATCGTCGCGGGAGAGACGCCGAGGCTGTGCCGCTCGGTGAGCACGCGCGATCCCACGGGCTCGCGCGTGAGGACGTAGTCCTCGACGATCGCCCGCAGCACCTCGAGCCGGCGCTCCTCGCTCACGTCCACCTCCGTGTGCCGCACCGTCGCCGCCCCGGGCGGGCGCGCGGGCGTCGGCACTCTCGACCTCCGAGTGCCAATCCTACGCGTCCGCGCGGCCCGTCCCGCGGTCCTCCGCTCGTCGCGAACGCAGGTCCACGAGCCCGACGACGAGCGCGAGCGCGACGAGCACGATCGTCACGAGCAGCGCGCGCCCCGTCGCGTGCGCCGCCGAGTCGCCGCTCGCCAGTCCGCCGTAGTACACGGACAGCACGACCGAGATCCCGACCGCCGACCCGATGCGCTGGCCGAGCTGGAGCATGCTCCCCGCGACGCCCGCGCGGCTCACGGGGACCTCGGACAGCGTGAGGGTCTGGTTCGGCGCGATGACCGTGCCGCTGCCGGCGCCCGCGACCAGCAGCGCGCCCGCGAGCGCCGGCCCGACGGCGCCGGGGTCGTCCCCGAGCAGCCGCACCACGGCGTCGGCCGCGACCACGCCGACGAGGACGAGCAGCACGCCGCCCACGACGAGCTGACGACCCCACCGCGCGACCCACCGGCCCGAGAACCAGGCGGAGACTCCCGAGGCCACCGCGAACGGCGTCCCGACGAGCCCCGCCTGGAGCGGCGTGTACCCGAGCTCGTCCTGGAGGTACAGCGTGACGACGAGGAAGATGCCCGTGAAACCCGCGAAGTACGCGAGGCCGAGCAGGGCGCCGTTGCGGAACGACCCGAGCCCGACGACCTGGGGGTCGAGCACGGCCTCCCCCGTGCGGCGCTGGTAGCGCCGCTCCCAGACGA
>NZ_JBHXIC010000029.1:0-27798 GCF_042723955.1 Cellulosimicrobium cellulans
ACGGTATCTCTCCCTCGAGAGCGAGCCGCCCGGCCAACCCCCGGCCCACCCCCCCCCCCCCCCGCGCCCCGGCCTAGTCGGGGCGCGCCGCTGGGGGGCCCCCCCCCCCCCCCTCGACGTGTCGGGCACGGGCGAACGGTGCTAGGTTCCCCCTGACACCGCTATCAACCTCAACGCCGAGGGACGCCCGGATGCCGCTCACACCCACGCCACCCGACCGCACCACGCGCGCCCCGCGGCGCGTACGTCGCACGCTGCTCGCCGCCCTGGCGTCGCTCGGGCTCGCCCTGACCGGTCTCGGCGCGGCGTCCGCCGCCGACTCCCCCGGGGCCGACGACGCCGGCTGGTTCACGAGCTGGGCGCAGTCGCAGCAGCGCGTCTCCACCAAGAACTTCGCGAACCAGTCGATGCGGATGGTCACCCGCCTGAGCCAGGGCGGGGACGCCGTGCGCATCCGGCTGCAGAACCAGTACGGCGTCGGGCCGGTCGTCATCGACCAGACGTCGCTCGCCCTCAGCGCCGGAGGGCCGGCGATCGTCGCTGGCACCGACCAGGTGCTCACCTTCGGCGGCGCCGAGAGCGTCACGATCCCCGTGGGCGGGGAGGTCTGGAGCGACCCGACGAGCATCGCCACCGACGACCTCGACGAGGTTGCCGTGACCTTCTACCTCGCCCGGCCGACCGTCGCGAGCCTGCACGACCGCGCGGGCCGCAACAACTACGGCGCCCCGATCGGGTCGGGCAACCTCAACGCCGAGGTCTCCGGCGCGTCGTTCACCGAGAACCTGCCGTGGACGTACTTCGTCAGCGCGGTCGACGTGTACGACGCGGACGTCGCGGGCACGATCGTCGCCTACGGGAGCTCCGTCGTCGACGGCGTGGGCAGCGAGAACTGCGGTCCCGGTTGCGACGCGTTCGGCCAGGACCGCCGCTGGACCGACGACCTCGCGCGCCGCGTCGCGGCCGAGCTGCCGGCGACGCGTCAGGTCGCGATCGTCAACGAGGGGATCAGCGGGACCACGAGCTCGCCCGCGTGCGGGGGCGGCGGGAACGACGGCGTCTCGCGCCTCGAGCGCGACGTGCTCGCCCTGCACGGGGTGACCGGCGTGATCTTCTACTACGGCACCAACGACCTGGCGAACGGCTGCACGGACGCGACGATCCTCGCCAGCTACGAGCAGATCTTCGAGCGGCTGCGCGCCGAGGGCATCCGGGTCTTCGTCACCCCCATCACCCCGCGCCCCGGGTACACCGCACTCCAGAACCAGTACCGCCGCGCCGTCAACGACGTCGTGCGTGCGGGCGGCGACTGCGGCGGCTCGTGCGACGGCGTCCTCGACTTCGACGCGGTCCTCCGCGACCCGGCGAACCCGGACTCGATCTACCCGCCCTACGACACCGGCGACGGCGTCCACGCCAACGTCGCCGGGCAGCAGGCCATCGCCGACTCGATCCCGCTCGACCTCCTCGTCGGCGACGGTCCGTCGGTCGCCACGGACGTGCGCCTGCGGTGCCTCGCCGGCACCCCGTACGTCGCGGTCCGTGTCGCCAACACGGACGACGCCGCGCTCGACGTCGACGTCGCGACCGCCTACGGGTCGAGGTCGTTCACCGGCATCGTGCCCGGGTCGAGCGCGTACCAGTCGTTCGCCGTGCGGACGACGCCGAGCGCCGGGGTGGTGACGGTCACGGCGCGCACGGCGGGAGGCGGCGCCGAGCACGTCGAGCGGATCGAGCACGCCGCGCCCACCTGCTGACGGACGTGCGCCGCGGTTGCACCACCGGCGGCTGCGCCCGGTCCGCGTCCCTCGTGACGTCAGCGGCGCGTGACGTCGAGGAGGGCGTCGATCGACCCGACCTCCTCGACGAGTCCGGACCACCCGACCTGCGTGGCGGTCTGCGCCTCCTCGTCGGTGAGCAGCCGCAGGGTGCGGACGTGGCCGACCACGTTTCCTGCCGGATCGAGCACGTCGTCCAGCTCGGTCCCCCACCGCGAGCCCGTCGCCATGATCGCCGAGATGTGCGTCCCGGACAGGAACGGGTCCCGGTTGCGCCACGGCGCCTCGAACGGCGGGGTGCGGCGGTTGACGGCGATGTCGTCGCACACGATCCGCAGGGCGACGAGCGCGGCGCCCTCCTGACCCTCCGGCACCTCGACCGCCAGCTCGACAGGAGGCCCGGCGTCGACGGGCAGCCGCGAGACGCCGGCGGTCAGGAGCGTGAGAGGACCGTCGGTCGGCCGCTTGGCCACGACCATGACGGAGCCGCCGATGCGCTCGTCGAGCAGGGTCGGCGGGACGCCGAAAGCGTCGAACACGTGGTTCGGAAAGGCATCCTGGCTGGCCGCGAGGGGAAGGTCGGTCATGGTCGTCGACCCTAGGGCACCGAAGGCGTCCTGACCGAGGTGTCCCGTCGCGCCCAGGGTCGTCAGTCCCAGACGAGCGACAGCACCCGGTAGCCGTCGGGCACCACCGGGACGTCCGCGAAGTCCTCCACGTCGTAGACGAGCCCTTCGAACGCGCCGTCGTACTGCAGCTCGTCCACGTCCAGCCGCCCGTCGACCACGCGATCCTCCAGCGTGGTGCACACCGCGATGCCCTCGGCGAGCACTTCGCCGACGGACTCCTCGAACGTCTCCTCGTGGAGCTGCACCCGCACCCATGCCACGGCGTCGTCCAGCTCGAGCTCGCGCAGCCTGCGGACGATCTCGGCCAGCGGCGGGCGGCCGAACCCCCACTGGTTCGGCGCGAGGGACTCCTCCTGCTCGTTGCCGTCGAAGAACTCGTCGAGCGTGAGCAGCGGGTACGCACCGTCGGCCGCGGCCGAGCGAGCCCTGACCTCGTCGTGGGTGATCACGCGCCGACCCTACGCGAGCGGTCCGCGGTGCGGGCACCCGTCCCGAACCGGCATGTTCGGCCGAGGCGCGACTGGGACCATCTTCTCGACGTGGTGCTGGCGCGGCCGGGCATGGACGTGGGGCTGCCCACGTTCGAGCGCGTCGCGGCCTTCGTCGAGGGCTTCGGCTCGGCGATCGACGACGGCGCCCTGGAGCGGTTTGGCGCCTGGCTCGCCCCGACGGCGGGCGAGCCTCAGAGCCCGCTCGAGCTGCGCGACGGCGCCGTCGTCATGACACGCGGGACCCGCTGACGCGACGAGGACGCCCCTACGCGAGGTCGCCGACCTCCGCGACGACCCGCTCGGCGAGCGCTGCGAGCGCCGTGAGCTCGTCGGGCGTGGCGAGGTCGACCAGGTGGCGGCGGACGGACTCGACGTGCGCGGGCGCGGCGGCCTGGAGCGTCGCGAAGCCGAGGTCGGTGAGCACGACGACGGCGTTGCGACCGTCGTCGGGGTCGGGCTCGCGCGTCACGAGCCCGCGCGTCTCCATCCGCGCCAGGTGGTGCGAGAGCCGGCTGCGGGACCACAGCATGCGGGCGGCGAGGTCGCGGAGCTGCCACCGGTGCCCCGACTGCTCGGACAGCGTCGACAGCACGTCGTAGTCCGGGTCGGAGAGCCCCGAGTCCCGCGCGAGGTCGCGCGCCAGCGCGACGGGCAGCACGGTCTGCATGCGGCGGTAGGCACGCCACGCGCGCTCCTCGTCGGGCGAGAGCCAGCGGGGCTCGGACGCGTCGCTCATGAGCCCATCCTCCCACATCGTTGACATGTCATCGAGTGCCGTGGTTGCATCGATGACATGTCAACGACACGCCGACTCGTCCAGCTCGTCGTGGGCCTCGCGCTCTTCGGCGCCAGCATCGCGCTACTGGTCCGCGCGGACCTCGGGCTGTTCCCGTGGGACGTGCTGCACCAGGGCGTGGCCCGCGCGACCGGCCTTCCGCTCGGCGTCGTCGTGATCCTGGCGAGCGTCGTGGTGCTCGCGCTCTGGATCCCGCTGCGTCAGCGCCCCGGCCTCGGCACGGTCGCCAACGTGGTCCTCGTCGGCGCGTTCGTCGACCTCACCCTCGCGGTCCTGCCGACGGTCGAGGCGCTCCCCGGGCGCGTCGCCCTGCTCGTCGCGGGCGTCGTCCTCAACGCCGTGGCCACCGGCCTCTACATCGGGGCGGGGTACGGTCCCGGCCCGCGCGACGGGCTCATGACCGGGCTCGCGGCGCGCGGCTGGTCCCTGCGCTGGTCGCGCCTCGGGATCGAGCTCGCCGTCCTCGGCATCGGCCTCGCGCTCGGCGGGACGGTCGGCGTGGGCACCGTCCTCTACGCGTTCGCCGTCGGGCCGCTCGTCCAGCCCTTCCTCGCCCTGTTCACCGTCACGGCACCGCGGCCCGCGGTCCGCCCCGACACCGTCCCCACCACCGCAGGAGACCCCTCGTGAAGCTGCTCGTCGTCGTCGCCAGCACCCGCCCCACCCGCATCGGTCCCGCCGTCGCCGACTGGTTCCTCACCCAGGTGCCCGCCGACCAGGACCTCGAGGTCGACGTCGCCGACCTCGCCCAGATCGCCCTGCCGTTCCTCGACGAGCCCGTCGACGCGCACTCCGGCGGGTACGTGCACGCCCACACGCTCGCGTGGAGCGCGCGCGTCGACGCCGCGGACGCCGTCGTCCTCGTCATGCCGGAGTACAACCGCGGGTACACCGCCCCGCTGAAGAACGCGCTGGACTACCTCGCCGACGAGTGGCGCGACAAGCCGGTGGGCTTCGTCTCCTACGGGATGTCGTCGGGCGGCATGCGTGCGGTCGAGGCGATCACGCCGGTCGTCGTCGCGCTCGGCATGGTCCCCGTCGCGAGCGCCGTCACCGTGCACCTGCGCCGGTGGCTCGACGACGACGGCCGGCTCCAGGACGACGGCACCCTCGCCCGGGCCGCCGCGCGGACGCTCGACGAGGTCCGCCGGCTCGCGAGCCTCCTACGACCGGTCACTGCCGTCGCGTGAAGCCTGACCGCGGACCCGACCGAGACCCCGGCGTCCGACGGCGCTCGTCGTCCCCACCCAGGGCGGCACCGAGCGCGGCCAGCACGAGCAGGTCGACCACCAGCCCGGCGACGCCGACCCACTGCAGCGCCCGGAACACCAAGAGCTGGGTGAGGAGCAGGGAGACGAGCACGCCGCGCCGGAGCCAGACGGCACTCGCGCGCCGTGCGTCGGGACGCCCGCCCCGCGCCACGACCACGCCCGCCACGACGCACCCGACCGTGCCCGCGACGCCCACGACGATCCCCGTCCCGACCCACGTCGGCACGTCGATGTCGCGAACGAGCACGCGGATGCCGGCCAGCAGCGACCCGAGCGCGGTCCCCAGCACGAGGACCACGACCACGACCGCCGCCCAGCGCCGTTCGAACGCCGCCGCGAACCAGGACGACGCGCGGCGCACGAGGGCACGCACGGGGTCGGGGACGTCGACGTCGTCGCGCGGCACCGCCTCGACGAGCGCCGCGACCTCGTCCGCCCCGGGCTCGCCCCGACCCAGCGCGACGAGCGCCCGGGCCTCCTCGCGCGCGCCGTCGGTGAACCCGCCCGCGACGCCGGCGACCGCACGGTCCGTGGCGACCGCGAGGTACTCGGCCGGGTGGTGCCGGCGCCGCCCGTGCAGCGCCTCGACCACGAGCACGAGGACCACGACCGTCGCGTAGATGAGCGCCGCGGTCGGCTGGTAGAAGTAGTCGTTGTCCGCGGTGACGAACTTGCCGATCTCGTCGACGAACAGCCCGAACCCCACGCCGCCGAGCACCGCCCCGAGCGAGCGCAGCGCGGGGCCGACGAACGACAGCAGCACGACGACCGCGAGCGCCATCCCGAGCCCGCCCCAGAGCACGTGCGCGACGTGCAGGTCTCCCCCGCCGACCTGCGGGTAGCCGGAGGCCGCGAGGAGGAACCGCGTGACGAGCACGGTCGCGACGGTCACGACGAGGAACGTCACGAGGTGGCGCGTCGCGGCGGTGTCGCGCGCGACGCCCAGGCGCAGCGCACGTCCCCGCCGGGTGACCCCCGCGGGGACGCGTGCGGCGCCGTGGCTCACCGCTTGCGCTTCTCCCGCACGCGGACGCTGATCTCGATGGGCGTGCCCTCGAAACCGAACGTCTCGCGCAGGCGGCGCTCGATGAACCGGCGGTAGCCGGCCTCGAGGAAGCCCGTCGCGAAGATGACGAACCGCGGCGGCCGCGTGGACGCCTGGGTCGCGAAGAGGATGCGCGGCTGCTTGCCGCCGCGCAGCGGGTGCGGGTGGGCGGCGACGAGCTCGCCGAGGAACGCGTTGAGGCGCCCGGTCGGGATACGCATGTCCCACGACTCGAGCGAGCGCTGGATGGCGGGCACGAGCCGGTCGGTGTGCCAGCCGGTGCGCGCGGAGACGTTGACGCGCGGCGCCCACTGGACCTGGACCAGGTCCTTCTCGATCTCGCGCTCGAGGAACGGCCGGCGGTCCTCGTCCATGAGGTCCCACTTGTTGTAGGCGATGACGAGGGCGCGGCCGGCGTCGACGACCTGCGAGATGACGCGCGTGTCCTGCTCGGTGAGCGGGACCGACGCGTCGACGAGCACGACCGCGAGCTCGGCCTTCTCGATCGCGGCCTGCGTGCGCAGCGACGCGTAGAAGTCGGCGCCCTTGGTCTGGTGCACGCGGCGGCGGATGCCGGCGGTGTCGACGAGGACGTACGGGACGTCCTTGATCGTCACGAGCTCGTCGACGGGGTCGCGCGTCGTGCCGGCGGTCTCGTCCACGACGACGCGGTCGGCGCCGGCGATCTTGTTGAGCAGCGACGACTTGCCGACGTTGGGCCGCCCGATGAGCGCGACGCGGCGCGGGCCCGTGGGCCGCACCTCGCCGTGCGCGGACTCGGTCGGCAGGGCCGCCATGGCGGCGTCGAGCAGGTCCCCGGTGCCACGGCCGTGCAGCGCGGACACCGGGTACGGCTCGCCGAGCCCGAGGCTCCACAGGTACGCCGCGTCCGCCTCGCCCGACTGCCCGTCGACCTTGTTGGCGCACAGCACGACCGGCTTGCCGGACTCGCGCAGCAGGCGCACGACGCGCTCGTCCGTGGACGTGGCGCCGACCGTCGCGTCCACGACGAACAGCACGGCGTCCGCGAGCGAGATCGCGACCTCCGCCTGCTCGGCGACCTTCGACTCGATGCCCGCGACGTCGACCTCCCAGCCGCCGGTGTCCACGAGCGTGAACCGGCGCCCGGCCCACTCGGCGGGGTAGCTGACGCGGTCGCGCGTGACGCCGGGCTTGTCCTCGACGACGGCCTCGCGGCGCCCGATGATGCGGTTCACGAGCGTCGACTTGCCGACGTTGGGGCGACCGACCACGGCGAGCACGGGCAAGGGCGCCTCGGGCTCGTAGCCCTCGATCACCTCGCCGTCGGCGTCGAGGAGGACGAGGTCGGTGTCCTCGAGCTCGTAGTCCTCGAGGCCGGCACGCAGCGCGCGCTCGCGCGCCGCGTCGTCCGCCGAGTCCGCGGTGTCCGCGGGCGCCAGGGGCTCCTCGGCCTGCCCGGCGTCGTCGATCTGTCCGGGCGTGCCGGGCTGGGCGGGGTCGGGTGTGGTCATGGCATCCATTCTCCCAGGCCGCGGGCCGGGCTCCGAACCGTGCCGTCCCGGCGCGGCGCGCGTGCCCTCGGCGAGCAGTCCGTGTCAGTCCGTCGCGCCGTCGCGGCGTGCGGCGAGACGCTCGACGACGGCGCGCACGACGTCGTCGGGCACGGGCTCGGCGAGCGGGAACCGCAGCGTGCCCTTGCCATCCTGGTAGCGCGCGACGCGGCGCGCGAGCTCGTCGTCAACCTCCGGGACGGGGTACAGGGAGACGTGGTGCGCCCAGCCCGCGAGGTAGACGACGTACCGCCCGTCGCGCGTGAACGTCGGGATCCCGTAGCTGATGCGCTCGTCGAGGCCCGGCACCGTGTCGTGCACGACGGCGCGCAGGTGCGCGACGACCTCGCGCGCGTCCGGGGCGAGCGTCGCGAGGTACTCGTCGACGGTCGTGGGCTTGCCCGGAGCGTCCGTCATCCGCTCTCTCCTCCGCACGTGCTGGTCGGCGTCCACGACCTCGCGACGGCACGACCTCCTGGCCGGCTACGCGCGAACCTACCGCGCGGCGGGCGACCCCGCGAGGCGCACCAGCACCACGCCGGCCACCACGAGGACGCCGCCCGCGGCCTGCACGAGGGTGGGCACCTCGCCGAGGAGGAGCCAGGCGATGACGACGGCGAACAGCACCTCGGACAGGCCGACGAACGACGCGAGGCGCTCGCCCATGCGCACGGTCGCGGCCACGCCGGACACGTAGGCGAACGCCGTCGCCAGGAGCACGACGACGGCGAGCGGCACGTACCACGGCACGGAGGACCCGAGCAGCACGACGTCCGCGAAGGGCGCGGCGAAGGGAAGCACGCCCACGAGCCCCGCGGCGCCCAGCGCGAGTGCCCCGACGCCGAGCCCGGACGCGGCGAGCGCGACGGGCGGCAGCCGGGTCGGGCGTGCGGACAGCACGAAGTAGGCGCCGACGCCCACGGCCGCGCCGAGCGCGAAGAGGACCCCGACGAGGTCCGGGCGCGCCCCGACGGGGTCCACGACGAGAACGAGCCCGGCGACCGCGACCACGCAGCCCGCGAGCGTGAGCCGCGGCGGCACGTGCCGCGTGCGCAGCCACGCGAGTCCCACGAGCAGCACCGGGGCGAGGTACTCCACGAGCAGCGCGATGCCGACCGGCATCCGCGCGACGGCCGCGAAGTAGCAGAGCTGCGTCGCGGCGATCGCGAGGAGGCCGAACCCGAGGACGAGGCGCCACTCCTCGCGCAGCATCCGGTGGCTGCCCCGCAGCGCCACCGCCGCGACCGGGGCGAGGACGAGCGTCGAGCACAGGGCGCGCGCGAAGACCGCGGCGCCCGGGGTCCACCCCGCCTCGAGCAGCGGCTTGACGAACGGGCCGCTCGCGCCGAACGCGAGCGCGGACGCGAGGCCGACGAGGATGCCCGTGCCCGGGCGGTCACCTACGACGTGCGTCGCCGGACCGGCCGGCCCGTCGAGCCTCCCCTCCGGCGAGGCGGTCACGGCGTCGCCCGCCGCTCCCGGTTCGGGTCGTCCGTGGGCAGCGCCACGCCCGTCGTCGCGACGGTGTCGGCGACGAGCTCGGCGAGCGCCGTGCGGATGCGCTCGTTCGCGTCCTCGAGCGCCTGCTTGCCGCTCACCCCGGGGGCCCGCTCGACGGCGAACGGCTCGCCGAACCGGACGACCAGCCGGCGACGCAGGCCCGGGATCCGGTTCACGCCCTCGCCCGTGCGGCGCGTGCCGAGCACGGCCACGGGGACGACGCGCGCTCCCCCGTTGAGCGCGAGCCACGCGACCCCCGCGCGCGCCGACGTCGCGTCGCCGCGTCCGCGGTTGCCCTCCGGGAACACGCCGACCGCGCCGTCCCGGCGCAGCACGCCCAGCCCGGTAGCGAGCGCGCGCCGCCCGCCGCTGCGGTCGACGGGGATCTGGCCCGCGGCGCGCAGGACCCACCCGACCGGCCCGACGAACATCTCCTCCTTGACGAGGACGTGCAGCGGGCGGGGCGCGACGCCGAGCACGATCGGCCCGTCGACCACGCCCGTGTGGTTCGCCGCGAGCACGACGGGACCCTCGGCCGGCACGTTCTCCGCGCCGAGGACCCGGGTCGACCAGACGACGCGCGCGAGGAAGCGGCCGACCCAGCGCGACCAGGCCGGCCCCGCGGGCGACGGCACCCGCACGCCCGCCGAGCCCGTGCTCACGAGCCCTGGCGCGGGCCGACCACCCGCCCGGTGACCTGCTCGACGACGGTGAGCACGGCGTCGATCGTCTGCTCGAGGTCGAGCTCGGACGAGTCCACGGTCACGACCCCGTCGGCCGCGACCTGGAACTGCGAGACGGTCGCGTCGTCGCGGTCCCGGCGCAGCACCTGGTCCTTGGTCGCCTCGACCGCTGCGGCGTCCGCCGTCCCGTGAACGTCGAGGGAGCGGCGCGCCAGGCGCGCCTCCTCGCTCGCGGTGAGCAGGACGCGCGCGTCCGCGTCGGGCGCCACGACCGTCGTGATGTCCCGGCCCTCCGCGACCACGCCCCGACCGCCCGCGAAGCCCTCGGGCGTGCGCTCGGCCTCGATCACCGCACGCTGGAGGCGGCGCAGCTCCGCACGCACGTCGAGGTTGGTCGCGACCGCGCTCACGGCCGTGGAGATCTCCGTGGAGCGGATCGCCTCGCCGACGTCGGTGCCGTCCACGTGGACCGTCGGCCCGGACGGGTCCAGCCCCATGACCAGGGGCATGACCCGTACGGCGTGCGCGACCGCCGCCTGGTCGGCGAGGTCCTCGCCCCGGTGCAGGCACCACCAGGTCGCCGCGCGGTACATCGCGCCCGTGTCCAGGTACGCGAGCCCGAGCCGGCGCGCGACGCCCTTGGACACGCTCGACTTGCCGGACCCCGAGGGGCCGTCGACCGCGATCGTCAGCGCGGCGCCCACGGCACCGGTCTCCGCCGCGCTCACTGGGCCAGGTCCTTGCGCAGCGACGTGGCACCGTGCAGGTACACGTGCTGGACGGCGGACCGCTCCACGTCGAGGTCGGCGTGCGCCATGAGGCGCACGACGCGCGGCAACGCGTGCGGCACGGCGATCTCCGTCGCGCACATGAGCGGCACGTCGCCGAGCCCCATCTCGCGCGCCGCGGCCGCCGGGAAGTCGGCGACGAGATCGGGCGTGCACGTGAAGAGGATCGAGATGAGCGCGTCCGTGTCGACGGCGTTCGCGTCGAGCACCTCCTGGACGAGCTCGCGCGTGCGCTGGAAGAGGTGCTCGCGCTCGTCGACGTCGAGCTGGGTCGCGCCCCGGATCGCCCGGACCGGCATGGGTGGTGCTCCTTCAGTGCGGGACGGCCCGCCTCACGGCGGTCCGTCGGGAGGGTGGTGCGAGAGACGTGGGGAACGCGGGCCCTAGAGCCCGACACCTGCCATGAGGCTGCCGAGCTCGGTCCGGCCGAGGACACGCGTCGTCCCCGGGCGCAGGTTGCCGAGCGCGATGGGGCCGATGCGCGTGCGCACGAGGCGCGTCACGGGGAAGCCGACCTCCTCGAACATGCGCCGCACGACGCGGTTGCGCCCCGAGTGCAGCACGACCTCGATCATCGTCTGGTCCGCGACCTGGTCCACGACCCGGTACGCGTCGGCACGCACGACCCCGTCCTCGAGCTCGATGCCGTGCAGGAACTTGTTGGCGACGTTGCCCGGCACCTTGCCGCGCACCGTGACGAGGTAGGTCTTGGCGACCTCGTGCGACGGGTGGGCGAGGTGGTTCGCGAGCTCGCCGTCGTTGGTCAGCAGGAGCAGGCCCTCGCTGTCGGCGTCGAGGCGCCCCACGTGGAAGAGCCGCTCGGGGCGGTCCGCCACGAGCTCGGCGATCGAGGGACGGCCGTCGGGGTCGTGCATCGTCGACACGACGCCGCGCGGCTTGTTCAGCGCGAGCGTCACGCGCGAGGAGTCGAGCTGCAGCCGCATCCCGTCGACGTGCACGACGGCGCGCGCGGGGTCGACCCGCACGCCCAGCTCGGTCACGCGGACGCCGTCGACCTCGACGCGCCCCTGGGAGATGAGCTCCTCGCACGCGCGGCGCGAGCCGAGCCCCGCCGACGCGAGCACCTTCTGGAGGCGCACGCCGTCCTCGACGTGCACGTCCCGCTGCGGCTCCGTGGGCTGCCCGCGAACCGGGCGCCGCGGCCGCCCGGGTTGCTGCTGCCCGCCGCGGGACGCCGTGGTGCCGCGCCCGGCGCCCTGGCCACCCCGGCCGGCGCTCGCGCCACGACCGGCGGACGCGCCCTTCGAGCCGGATCCGCCCCGCCCAGGCGCACCGCCCGAGCGTGCGGCTCCCCCGCCGCGGGGTCCACCGCGACGCGCGTCGCCCGCCCCGTCGCGCGGGGAGCGCCCGCGCCCCCCGTCACCGGGCTGGCGTCCGTCCTTCGAGCTCATGCGTGTCCTTCGTCCGTCGTGTCCTGCGTGGCGTCGTGCGCCACGTCGTGCGGCGTCGGGGCCGACGCCGGTGCGTCGTCCCCGTCGTCAGCCGCGCCGTCGGAGAGGTCCGTCGCGGGCTCGACGGCGGCGGCCCGCGCGGGTGCGCGCAGGTCGGCGAGCCCGTCCAGGCCCTCGAGGTCGTCCATGTCCGGCAGGTGCGGCGCGAGCGGGGGCAGCTCGTCGAGCGAGGTGAAGCCCATGCGCTCGAGGAAGTAGCCCGTGGTGCCGAACAGACCGGCGCCGGTGTGCGGGTCCTGACCGACCTCGGCCACGAGCCCGCGCGCCACGAGAGTGCGCACCACGCCGTCCACGTTGACCCCTCGCACCGCCGACACCTGGCCGCGGCTGACCGGTTGACGGTACGCGATCACGGCCAGAGTCTCCAACGCCGCCTGCGTGAGCCGCGCCGTCTGGCCGCCCTGCACGAACCGTCCCACGACCTCCGCGTGCGCGGGCGCGGAGTAGACGCGCCAGCCGCCGCCCGCCTCGCGCAGCTCGAACCCGCGGGGTCGCCCGCCGTCGTCGCCGCGGTACTCGGCGGCGAGGTCGTGCAGCGCGCTCAGCACGTCGTCGACCGGGACCGCGAGCGCCGCCGCGAGCTCGACCACCGGGATCGGCTCGTCCGCGACCATGAGCACGGCCTCCAGGCCGGCGGGCAGGCCGCCCGGGAGGTCGTGCACTTCCGGCGCGAGGACCTCGCCGAGGGCGGGGGCGCCGTCGGGCTGCGTCACGCGGGGACCTCCTGGTCGGTGGGTGCGAGGGCGTCGACCGGCTCGGAGCCGTCTCCCTCGTCGAACTCGCTGCCGACGTCCGCGAGCGCGGGCTCCGGCGCGTCGTCGTCGCCCGACCACCGCACGGTGAGCTCGCCGAGCGGCGTCATCTGGTCGAACGCGACGAGCGCCTGGCGGAACAGCTCGAGCAGGGCGAGGAACCGGGCGACGACCACGGCGGTCTCCCCCGCGTCCGCGACGAGGGCGCGGAACGTCGTCGTACCGTGGCTGCGGACGCGGTCCACGACGATGCCCGCCTGCTCGCGCACGCTCACCGCGGGCGCGTGCAGGTGGTCGAGCGAGACGCCGGGCGGCGGCGCCTTGGGCGCGAGCGCACGGGCCGCGAGCGCGGCGAGCTGGTCGGGGCCCATGGTCCACACGAGCTCGGGCAGGAGCGCGGCGAGGTGAGGCTCGAGCTGCACGACGCGCGGGAAGCGGCGCCCCGCGCTCTCGAACCGCTCCGCGAGGACCCCGGAGACGTCCTTGTACGCCCGGTACTGGAGGAGGCGCGCGAACAGCAGGTCGCGCGCCTCGAGCAGCGCGAGGTCCTCGTCGTCCTCGACGCTGCCGGTGGGCAGCAGGCGCGCGGCCTTGAGGTCGAGCAGCGTCGCGGCCACGACGAGGAACTCGCTCGCGGTCCCGAGGTCCCACCCGGGGTGGTCCTCCCCCGCGTCGTGCGCGGCGGCCGCCGCGCGCTCGGCCTCGCGGATGTACGCGATGAAGTCGTCCGTCACGCGCGCGAGCGCGACCTCGGTGATGTCGAGCTTGTGCTTGGTGATGAGCGACAGCAACAGGTCGAACGGGCCGCTGAAGTTGTCGAGGCGGACCTCGAAGCCGGTCCGTGCCGGCGAGGCCGAGCCGGGCGGTGACTCGGGGGGCGCGTCAGGCGGCGTCGCCACGGGCGACCAGCTCCCGGGCGAGCTGCCGGTAGGCGACGGCGCCGGGGTGCGTCGGCGCGTAGACGGTGATGGGCTCGGCCGCGACGGACGCGTCGGGGAACTTCACGGTGCGCCCGATGACGGTCTGGAGCAGCTTGTCGCCGAACGCCTCGTGCACGCGCGCCACGACCTCGCGCGAGTGCAGCGTGCGCGAGTCGAACATCGTCGCCAGGATGCCGTCGACCTCGAGGCGCGGGTTGAGCCGGTCGCGCACCTTCTCGATCGTCTCGACGAGCAGGGCCACGCCGCGCAGCGCGAAGAACTCGCACTCGAGCGGGATGAGGACGCCGTGCGCGGCGGTGAGCGCGTTGACCGTGAGCAGGCCGAGCGAGGGCTGGCAGTCCACGAGGATGACGTCGTAGTCGTCGACCACGGGCCGCAGCACGCGCGACAGGACGGACTCGCGCGCCACCTCGCCGACGAGCTGGACCTCGGCGGCGGAGAGGTCGATGTTGGCGGGCAGGAGGTCGAGGTTCTCGACCTCCGTCGGGACGAGCACGTCGTGGATGTCCGCACCCCGCTCCATGAGCAGGTTGTAGACCGTGCGGTCGAGCTCGTGCGGGTTGACGCCGAGGCCGACGGACGCGGCGCCCTGCGGGTCGAAGTCGACGAGCAGGACCTTGCGGCCGTACTCGGCGAGCGTCGCACCGAGGTTGATGGTGGTCGTCGTCTTGCCGACGCCGCCCTTCTGGTTGCACATCGCGATGATGCGCCCGGGGCCGTGCGACGCGAGCGGCGCGGGGACCGGGAACTCGGGCAGGGGACGGCCGACCACGTCGGTGGGCGCCTCGGTCGTCTCGCGGCTCGCGCCGTTCGTGGCGTGGTCGACGACGGGTGCGACGTCGCGCTCGGAGTTCACGGGGGCGGCCGGACGGACGGCGTCACCGTGCGAGCTCTGCGCGCCGCGCGTCTCGGGCTGGGTCTCGGCCTGGCTGCTCACGCTCGCCACGGTATCGCAGGACCTCGCCCCCGCTCGTGCGCACGCGCCCGCGCGCCGCGTTCCCGCCCGTCGCTCCGGGAACGGCCCCGTCAGCCCAGCGCGCGGGGATGGGCGGCGGCGTACACCTCGCGCAGCGTGTCCGGGGTCACGAGCGTGTAGATCTGCGTCGTCGTGACGGACGCGTGCCCCAGGAGCTCCTGGACGACGCGCACGTCCGCGCCACCCGCGAGCAGGTGGGTCGCGAACGAGTGCCGCAGCGTGTGCGGCGAGATCCGCTCGGGGTGGTCGATGCCTGCGCGCTCCGCGGCGGTGCGCAGCACGGCCCAGGCGCTCTGCCGCGACAGCCGCGCGCCCCGTGTGTTGAGGAAGACTGCGGGCGTGCCGCGCCCGTGCGCGGCGAGCGCCGCGCGACCCCGCACCAGGTAGGCGTCGAGCGCGCGCCGCGCGAACGACCCGACGGGCACCACGCGCTCCTTGCCGCCCTTGCCGAGCAGTCGGACGGCGCCGGTGCCGAGGTCGAGGTCGTCGACGTCGAGGCTCACGGCCTCGGTGATGCGCGCGCCGGTCGAGTAGACGAGCTCGAGCAGCGCCCGGTCGCGCAGCGGGGCGGCGCCGTCGCCGACGCCGGAGGCCTCGAGGATCCGCGCCACCTCGTCGGTCGAGATCGCCTTGGGGAGCCGCTTGCCCTGGGCGGGCGGGCGCACGTCGGCCGACGCGTCGGCGTCGGCCAGGCCCTCCGCGGCGCAGAAGCGGTGCCAGCCGCGCACGGCGGCCACCGACCGGGCGGTGGACGACGGCGAGAGGCTCGCCCCACCGTCGGCCCCGGTCCGCAGCGCCGTGACGTACGCCGCGACGTCGTCCGCCTCGACCTCGCGCACGGCGTGGTTGCCGCGCGCGGCGAGGAACGCGACGTAGCGCGCGAGGTCGCGCCGGTAGGCGGAGACGGTGTTCGCGGACAGGCCGCGCTCGACGGCGAGGTGCGCGAGGTACTCGCGCGCGGCGCGGTCCAGCGCCTCCGGCACGTGCGCCTCGCCGGACCCCATCGTCCTACCGCCCTCCCGGCACGGCCGGGCTCACAGCGGGAGGAAGACGTCGACCGCCACCGCGACGAAGAGCAGGGTGAGGTACGTGATCGAGGCGTGGAAGACCTTCATCTCCCCGACCTTCCCGCCCTTGCCGTCGGCCTTGTCGCGGGCGCGGCGCAGCATCGTCACGCACGAGGACAGGAACCAGACCCCGAGCACGGCGGCGACGACACCGTAGACCCAGGTCATGCCGGCGAGCGGCCACAGCGCGAGCGACGAGGCGACCATCGCGACGCCGTAGACGATCATCTCGCGCGCGACCCGGCGGTCGTCCGCGACGACCGGGAGCATCGGCACGCCCGCGTTGGCGTAGTCGCGCTTGAACTTCATGGACAGCGGCCAGTAGTGCGGCGGCGTCCAGAAGAAGATGACGAGGAACAGCGCGAGCGCGGCCCAGCTCAGCGAGCCCGTCACGGCGGACCAGCCGATGAGCACCGGCATGCACCCCGCGATGCCGCCCCAGACGATGTTCTGCGGGGTGCGGCGCTTGAGGATCATCGTGTAGCCGACGACGTAGATCGCGATCGCGGCGAACGTCAGCCACGCCGAGACGACGTTGACCAGGAGCGCGAACCACACGAGCGACACGACGCCCAGGACGGTCGCGAACACGAGCGCGGCCCGCGGCGTCACCTCGCCCGTGACGAGCGGTCGCCGCTTGGTGCGGTTCATGACCTCGTCGATGTCGCGGTCGAGGTAGCAGTTGTAGACGTTGGCCGACGCGGCGGCGAGCGTGCCGCCCACGAGCGTCGCGAGGATCAGCCCGATGCCCGGCAGCCCACCCTGGGCCAGGATCATCGTCGGCACCGTGGTCACGAGGAGGAGCTCGATGATGCGCGGCTTGGTCAGCGCGATGTAGGCGCCGACGCGCTCGCGCAGCGCGAGGGTGGCGCGGGCGGCCTCGGCCGTCGGCGCGACCGGGGTCGCGGGGCTCGTCGGCGAGGACGGCTGCTGGGTCGACGCGGCGCCAGACGGGCTTCCGGTCCCGTCGATCGGTGCCTGGCTCGTGGTGTGCACGCGCTTCGGTGTTCCGTTCTGAGGTGGGGGGCGAGCTGGGACGGACCGCCGGTCGTCCTCGCTCATCGTACGTCCCCGCCTGCGCCGGGGCCGACCGGACGGGCCGGGCGATTGTGTGACATCCGACCGAAATCCAGCACGTGGGCACCGCCCGGGCACGAACGGCGTCCGCGTATAGGCTGGGTCTGCAACCGTCCCGCGTCGGACCGCCCGTCAAGACCTGTGGCCCGCGGACGACGTGACCGGCACCGGGCCGCCCCGCCCCCTGAGGCGTGAGGCCGGGAAATGTTCAACGGTTGTTTCGAGTTGTCGCGAGGATCCGGGGCGCGCGCTCCGGACGGGAATGAGGTTCGGTGAACGCGTTGTCCCCTGCTCACACGCCCCTGGACTGGACGGACCTGGACGACCGGGCCGTCAAGACGATCAAGGCGCTCGCCGCCGACGCGGTGGAGAAGGTGGGCAACGGCCACCCCGGCACCGCGATCTCGCTGGCCCCGGCCGCCTACCTCCTGTTCCAGAAGGTCATGCGCCACGACCCGTCGGACGACCACTGGGTCGGCCGCGACCGTTTCGTGCTCTCGGCGGGCCACTCGTCGCTCACGATCTACCTCCAGCTCTTCCTCGCCGGGTACGGCCTGGAGATGGCGGACATCGAGGCCCTGCGCACGTGGGGCTCCAAGACCCCCGGCCACCCCGAGTACAAGCACACCCGGGGCGTCGAGATCACGACCGGCCCGCTCGGCCAGGGTCTCGCCTCCTCCGTCGGCATGGCCTTCGCGGCGCGCCGCGAGCGCGGCCTGCTCGACCCGTCGACCGCCCCGGGCGAGTCGCCGTTCGACCACCACGTCTACGTCATCGCGTCCGACGGCGACCTGCAGGAGGGCGTGACGAGCGAGGCCTCCTCGCTCGCCGGCCACCAGCAGCTCGGCAACCTCGTCGTCATCTGGGACGACAACAAGATCTCCATCGAGGACGACACGGACATCGCGTTCACCGAGGACGTCCTCGCGCGCTACGCGGCGTACGGCTGGCACACGCAGCGCGTCGACTGGACCAACGGTGGCACGGGCTACGGCGAGGACGTCGACGCGCTGCACGCCGCGATCGAGGCCGCCAAGGCCGAGACCGGCAAGCCGTCGATCATCGCGCTGCGCACGATCATCGGCTACCCGTCGCCGACCAAGCAGAACACCGGCGGCATCCACGGCTCGGCCATGGGCGCCGACGAGATCAAGGGCCTGAAGATCGAGCTCGGCCTCGACCCCGAGGCGAGCTTCGCGATCGACGACGAGGTGCTCGCGTACACGCGCGCCGTCGGCGAGCGCCAGAGCGACCGGCGCGGCGCGTGGGAGACGGCCTTCGCGGCGTGGAAGACCGCGAACCCGTCCGGCGCCGAGCTCCTCGGGCGCCTCGCGAACCGTGAGCTTCCCGCCGGCTGGGAGGACGCGCTGCCGACGTTCGAGGCGGGCAAGGCCGTCGCGACGCGCTCCGCGTCCGGCAAGGTCCTCACCGCGCTCAAGGACGTGCTGCCCGAGCTGTGGGGCGGCTCCGCCGACCTCGCCGGCTCGAACAACACGACCATGGACGGCGAGCCGTCGTTCGTCCCGGTCGAGCACGCGACCAAGAAGTTCCCGGGCCACGAGTACGGCCGCACGCTGCACTTCGGCATCCGCGAGCACGCCATGGGCGCGATCCTCAACGGCATCGTCCTGCACGGCGGCACGCGCGCCTACGGCGGCACGTTCCTCCAGTTCAGCGACTACATGCGCCCCGCGGTGCGCCTCGCCGCGCTCATGGAGATCCCGACGACGTTCGTGTGGACGCACGACTCGATCGGCCTCGGTGAGGACGGCCCGACGCACCAGCCCGTCGAGCACCTCGCCGCGCTGCGCGCCATCCCCGGCCTCGACGTCGTCCGTCCGGCCGACGCCAACGAGACGTCGTGGGCGTGGCGCACGATCCTCGAGAACACCGAGCGCCCGGCGGGCATCATCCTCACGCGCCAGAACGTCCCGACGTTCCCGCGCGGCACCGAGGGCTACGCCGACGCGTCGGGCACCGCCCGCGGCGGCTACGTGCTGCTCGACACCGACGGCACGCCCGACGTCATCCTCATCGGCACCGGCTCCGAGGTGCAGCTCGCCGTCGAGGCGCGCGAGATCCTCGCGGGCGAGGGCGTCCAGGCGCGCGTCGTCTCTCTCCCGAGCCGCGAGTGGTTCGACGGCCAGGACGCCGCCTACCGCGAGTCGGTCCTGCCTGCCGCCGTCCGCGCGCGTGTCTCGGTCGAGGCGGGCGTGGCACAGGGCTGGCGCGAGCTCGTCGGCGATGCCGGCCGCACCGTGAGCCTCGAGCACTACGGCGCCTCGGCGGACTACCAGGTGCTGTACCGCGAGTTCGGCATCACCTCCGAGGCCGTCGCCTCGGCGGCGCGCGAGTCGATCGCGGCCGCGCGCGGTGGCGACACCCCGGGCGCCGCACCGACGCCCTCGGAGGGCGGCACTGGCGACCAGCGCTGACCCTTCGTAGATTCCGAGGTGGGGCCGTGCGCGGCCCCACCTCGGGACTGCCCCGGGAACCGGCCGCCGTGCGCGACGTCCCGGGAGCACGCCCGCAGCGAGAGCACCACCGAGAGGAAGTCCGATGACGCAGTCCCCCACCGTCCCCGGCCCCATCGAGCAGCTCACGGGAGCGGGCGTGTCCATCTGGCTCGACGACCTCTCGCGAGAACGGCTGCGCACCGGCAACCTCGCCGACCTCGTCGCGACGCGCGGCGTCGTCGGGGTCACGACGAACCCCACGATCTTCGCGTCCGCGCTCTCGAAGGGCGACGCGTACGACGCGCAGCTCGCCGAGCTCGCGCCCGCCGGCGTGGACGACCCGGCGGTCGAGGCCGCCGTCGAGCGGATCACGACGGACGACGTGCGCGCCGCCGCCGACCTGCTGCGTCCCGTGTACGACGCGACCGACGGCGTCGACGGGCGTGTGTCGATCGAGGTGGACCCGCGCCTCGCGCACGACGCCGACAAGACGGTCGTCACGGCCGAACGCCTCTGGGCCACCATCGACCGGCCCAACGTCTACATCAAGATCCCCGCGACCGTCGCGGGCCTCGACGCGATCTCCCGCACCCTGGCGCAGGGCATCAGCGTCAACGTGACGCTCATCTTCTCGCTCGCGCGCTACCGCGCGGTCATGGAGGCGTTCGCGATCGGGCTCGAGCAGGCACGCGCGGACGGCATCGACCTCGCGCCGGTGGGCTCCGTCGCGTCGTTCTTCGTCTCGCGCGTCGACACCGCGGTGGACGCCGCGCTCGAGAAGGTCGGCACCCCGGAGGCGCTCGACCTGCGCGGCCAGGCCGCGATCGCCAACGCGCGCCTCGCGTTCGAGGCGTACGAGGAGTTCCGCCAGACCGACCGGTGGCGCTCGCTCGCCGCGTCCGGCGCGCACCCGCAGCGCCCGCTCTGGGCGTCGACCGGCGTGAAGAACCCCGAGTACCGCGACACGATGTACGTCGACGAGCTCGTCACCGA
Source organism: Cellulosimicrobium cellulans (assembly GCF_042723955.1). Classification (GTDB taxonomy): domain Bacteria; phylum Actinomycetota; class Actinomycetes; order Actinomycetales; family Cellulomonadaceae; genus Cellulosimicrobium; species Cellulosimicrobium cellulans_H. The sequence goes on from NZ_JBHXIC010000029.1 coordinate 20,248, forward strand.
CGGCATCGTCAACACCATGCCCGAGGCGACGCTCCAGGCGTTCGCCGACCACGGTGTCGTGACGGGCGACACGATCACCGGCACGGCGGCCGCCTCCCGCCGCACGCTCGAGACCGTCGAGTCCTTCGGCATCTCCCTCGTCGAGGTCACCGACCGCCTCGAGGAGGAGGGCGTGCGCAAGTTCGAGGACAGCTGGACCGAGCTCCTCGCGACGACGCGCGCCGCCCGTATCATCCGCAGACGCCTCAGTCCCTCTGCATTTCTCCCGACCCCTCCTCGAAACGGAACGGTGCCACCAGGTGAGACCGGCCAAGATCACGCCAGAGCACAACCCGCTGCGCGACCCCCTCGACCTGCGCCTGCCGCGGATCGCGGGCCCCTGCGGGCTCGTCATCTTCGGCGTCACGGGCGACCTCGCCCGCAAGAAGCTCATGCCTGCGGTGTACGACCTGGCCAACCGCGGCCTGCTCCCCCCGGGCTTCGCGCTCACGGGCTTCGCGCGCCGTGACTGGGAGGACCAAGACTTCGCGCAGGTGGTCCACGACGCCGTCAAGGAGCACGCGCGCACGCCGTTCCGCGAGGCCACGTGGCGGCAGCTCGCCGAGGGGATCCGGTTCGTCCAGGGCACGTTCGACGACGAGGACGCCTTCGAGCGGCTGCGCGAGACCGTCGAGACGCTGGACGCCGAGCGCGGCACGGGCGGCAACCACGCCTTCTACCTCTCGGTGCCGCCGAGCGCGTTCCCGGTCGTGTGCCGGCAGCTCTCCCGCTCCGGGCTCTCCCGCTCCGAAGGAGACGCCTGGCGCCGCGTCGTCATCGAGAAGCCGTTCGGGCACGACCTCGAGAGCGCTCGCGAGCTCGACGCCGTCGTGTCGGAGGTCTTCCCGCCCGACTCGGTGTTCCGGATCGACCACTACCTCGGCAAGGAGACGGTCCAGAACCTCCTCGCCCTGCGGTTCGCCAACCAGATGTTCGAGCCGATCTGGAACGCGAACTACGTGGACCACGTGCAGATCACGATGGCCGAGGACATCGGCATCGGCGGCCGCGCGGGCTATTACGACGGGATCGGCGCCGCACGCGACGTCATCCAGAACCACCTGCTCCAGCTCCTCGCGCTCGTCGCGATGGAGGAGCCCGTGTCGTTCGACGCCCCGTCGCTGCGCGCCGAGAAGATCAAGGCGCTGTCGGCCGTGCGCCTGCCGCGCGAGCTGTCCAAGCACACCGCACGCGGCCAGTACGCGGCCGGGTGGCAGGGCGGCGAGGAGGTCATCGGCTTCCTCGACGAGGACGGGATCCCCGCCGACTCGACGACCGAGACCTACGCCGCGATCCGCGTGGACATCGACAACCGCCGCTGGGCGGGCGTCCCGTTCTACCTGCGCACGGGCAAGCGCCTCGGGCGCCGCGTGACCGAGGTCGCCGTCGTCTTCAAGAAGGCACCGCACCTGCCCTTCGAGACCTCGCAGGCCTCCGACCTGGGCAACAACGCGCTCGTCATCCGCGTCCAGCCCGACGAGGGCGTGACGATGCGCTTCGGCGCGAAGGTCCCGGGCACCGCGATGGAGGTCCGCGACGTCACGATGGACTTCGGGTACGGGCACGCGTTCACGGAGTCCTCCCCCGAGGCCTACGAGCGCCTCATCCTCGACGTCCTGCTCGGCGACCCGCCGCTCTTCCCGACGCGCGAGGAGGTCGAGCTCTCGTGGAAGATCCTCGACCCGATCACCGCGCACTGGGCCGCCAAGGGCACGCCCGACCAGTACCGGTCCGGCACGTGGGGCCCGGAGTCGGCCGACGCGATGCTGGCGCGCGACGGCCGCTCGTGGCGGCGCCCGTGACGACCGTCGTGCCGGCGTCGGCCCCGCGGAGCGCGGCGCCCCGCCCAGAGAACCCCCGACCCCGTCGTGCCCCGCAGGGCGGCACGACCCTCCGACAGGCGAGGACCCCGCGATGATCATCGACCTGCCCGACACGACGACGAACGCGGTGAACAAGCGCCTCGTCCGCCTGCGCGACGAGGGCGGCGCGATCGCCCTGGGCCGCGTCCTCACGCTCGTCGTCATCGCGCGCGAGTCCGACGTCGAGACGTCGATCGAGGCGGCGAACGACGCGAGCCGCGAGCACCCCTGCCGCGTCATCGTCGTCGCGCCGTCAGGCCGCAGCACGACGCCGCACCTCGACGCCCAGATCCGCGTGGGCGGCGACGCCGGCGCGTCCGAGGTCGTCGTCCTGCGCACCGCGGGGCCCCTGCTCGAGCACGCCGACACGCTCGTCATGCCGCTCCTGCTCCCGGACGCGCCGATCGTGGTGTGGTGGCCCGGGCAGCCGCCCGCGTCGCCGGACGACGACCCCGTCGGGGCGATGGCGCAGCGCCGCATCACCGACTCGATCACGTCCAAGGACCCGGAGGCGACGCTCGCGCAGCTCGCGACGACGTACGGCCCGGGCGACTCCGACCTCGCGTGGGCGCGCGTCACGCTCTGGCGCGGCCTCATCGCCGCCGCGCTCGACCAGCCGCCGTACGAGCCCGTGACGAACGTCCTGGTCGAGGGTCAGGCGAAGCACACCTCGCTCGACCTGCTCGCGGCATGGCTCGGGTCCCGCCTGCGCTGCCCCACGCAGGTCGTGCGCCGTCGCGGGGCCGAGGCGATCACGCGCGTCACGCTCGAGCGCAAGAGCGGGCCGATCATCCTCGACCGCCCGGACGGGCGCATCGTGACGATCAGCCAGCCGGGCAAGCCCGACCGCCGCGTCGCGCTGCCCATCCGGACGCTGAGCGAGGCCCTCATCGAGGAGCTGCGCCGCCTGGACCCGGACGAGATCTACGGCGAGGTGCTCACCAAGGGGCTGCAGAAGGTGGGCGCGTGAGCGCCGCCCAGCCCGGGGGCACGCACGCGTCCCACGGGCGCCTCGTCGTCGTCCACCCCGACGCCGGAGTCCTCGCCGAGGCGGTCGCGTCGCGGCTCGTGACGCGCCTGCTCGACGTGCAGTCCGTGCGCAGACCCGTGCACGTCGTGCTCACCGGCGGCACCGTCGGCATCGCGAGCCTCGCGGCGCTCGAGCGCCACCCGGCGCGCGACGCCGTCGACTGGTCGGGCGTGCACGTGTGGTGGGGCGACGAGCGCTTCCTGCCCGGCGGGGACGCCGACCGCAACGAGACGCAGGCGCGCGACGCGCTGCTCGCCCGCCTGCCCCAGCTCCCGGCCGAGAACGTGCACCCCACGCCCGCGGCGGACGTCGTCGCGACCCCCGAGGAGTCCGCCACGGCGTACGCGGCGACGCTCGCCGAGCACGCCCCGGACGGCGCCGAGGTGCCCGAGTTCGACGTGCTCCTGCTCGGGATGGGTCCCGACGGCCACGTCGCGTCGCTCTTCCCCGGGCACCCAGGCCTCGACGTGACGGGCGTCCCGACCGCCGGGGTCCACGGTTCGCCCAAGCCCCCGCCGGAGCGCGTGACGCTGACCTTCGAGGCCATCGCGCGCGCCCGTCAGGTGTGGGTCGTCGCCGCGGGCGCCGAGAAGGCTCCCGCCGTCGCGTCGGCGCTCGGCGGGGCCCCTGCGGCAGAGACCCCGGCGGCCGCGGTCTCCGGCACCGAGCGCACGCTGTGGCTCGTCGACGCCGCGGCGGCGGGCACGCGGGACGCCGACCGATGACGCCCGGCGGCGAGCACCTCGACCCCGCCGTGACGTGGGATGCGGTCGACGCGTACTTCGCCCCGCTCGTGGGCGAGGACGACGTGCTCGCCGCCGCCAGCGCGAGGGCGCGGGCCGCCGGCCTGCCGGAGATCCAGGTCTCCCCCGCGCAGGGCCGTCTCCTCCAGCTCCTCGCGCTCGCGACCGGCGCGCGCCGCGTGCTGGAGGTCGGCACGCTCGGCGGCTACTCGACGATCTGGCTCGCGCGTGCGCTGCCGCCCGGCGGCGCGCTCGTCACGTGCGAGATCGACCCGGCCCACGCCACGGTCGCGCGGGAGTCCCTGGCCGACGCCGGCCTCGCGGGTGTCGTCGACGTCGTGCTCGGCCCGGCGGCGGACACCCTGCGGCGCCTCGTCGACGAGGGCGTCGAGCCGTTCGACCTCGTGTTCGTCGACGCGGACAAGCCGTCCAACCCGGTCTACCTCGACCTGGCGATCCGGCTCGCGCGCCCGGGCACGCTCGTCGTCGTGGACAACACCGTCCGAGGCGGCGCCGTCGCCGACGCGGAGAGCACCGACCCGAACGTGCTCGGGGTCCGGGAGATGGTCGACCGCGTCGTCGCGGACCCGCGGCTCGACGCCACGGCCGTCCAGACCGTGGGGTCCAAGGGCTACGACGGGTTCGTGCTCGCGCGCGTGCGCTGACCCGCGGACGAGGTCCGGCGCCCGCGCCAGACCCGGACGTCAGCGACCGCGACGGGCCCGCAGGGCCGCGAGCGCCTCGTCGAGGATCGCGACGCCGTCCTCGTCGCTGCGACGCTCCTTCACGTACGCGAGGTGCGTCTTGTAGGGCTCGTTGCGCGACGGCGTCGGCGGGTTCTCCCGGTCCTGACCGGCCGGGAACCCGCACCGCGGGCAGTCCCAGGTCTCGGGCGCATCGATCTCCGCCTCCGAGGAGAAGCTCGGCCGCGTCTCGTGGCCGTTCGCGCACCAGTAGGACACCCAGAAGCGCGGCGCGATCTCGCCGCGCTCGGACTCCCCGAGCGGTCCCGCCCCGACGCGCGACCCGCGGATCGCGTTACCACCTGCCACGTGCTCTCCCCCGTCCGTGCCGTCGTCGGCACTCGATCCTGCCCGTACCGCGCCGTCCGGCGCGGCTGCCCCCTGCCGACTCCTCGAGCCCTGCTCGACCGCGCGACGCCCCGTGCGGGACGCCTGCGGGTCAGCTCACCTTCTGGAGGAGCCCCAGGAGCACGATGACGACCGCCCAGACGAGGGCGAACGACACGGTGATCCGGTTGAGGTTGCGCTCGGCGACGCCGGAGCTGCCCACCGAGCTCGAGATCCCGCCGCCGAACATGTCGGAGAGGCCGCCGCCCTTGCCCTTGTGCATGAGCACGAGCAGGGTGAGGAAGCCGCTGGTGAGGACCAGCAGGATCTGGAGGATGATGCGCAGCACGTCCACGAGTACGTCCTTGAGGCTCAGGGCCGTCCCGACCGATGTCGAGCGCGACCGCACGGTTGTCGTGCGCAGGCGTGACCTGCCGCACAGGGGACAAGAGTAGGCGACGAGAGGCCGCTGCGGCCAACCCCGGCCGCCGTCGTCTCACGTCAAGGACCGACGGCCCCGGGATCCGCTCCCGGGGCCGTCGGCACGAGGGTCTCGCGGAGCTCAGGCCCCGGTCGCGTGCGACTGGTAGCGCGCGATCTTCGCGAACTCCTCGGGGTCGAGGCTCGCTCCGCCGACGAGCGCGCCGTCGACGTCGGGCTGCGCCATGATCGCGGCGACGTTGGACGACTTCACCGAGCCGCCGTACAGGATCCGCGTCGCGTTCGCGAGGTCCGCGTCGTACAGGTCGCCCAGGGCGCCGCGGATCGCTCCGCAGACCTCCTGCGCGTCCTCCGGCGTCGCGACCTCGCCCGTGCCGATGGCCCAGACGGGCTCGTACGCGATGACGAGCGTCGCGAGCTGCGCGGCGGGGATGCCCGCGAGGGCGCCCTCGACCTGGGCCAGGGTGTAGGAGATCTGCTCGCCGGCCTTGCGGACGTCCAGACCCTCGCCCACGCACAGGATCGGGGCGACGCCCTGACCCACGGCGGCGACGATCTTCTCGTTGGCCTGCGCGTCCGTCTCACCGTGGTACTGGCGGCGCTCGGAGTGGCCGATCGCGACGTAGCTCACGCCGAGCTTGGCGAGCATCGTCGCCGAGATCTCGCCCGTGTACGCGCCCTCGGCGTGCGCCGAGACGTCCTGCGCGCCGTACTTGAGCTCGAGCTTGTCCGCGTCGACGAGCGTCTGCACCGACCGGAGGTCGGTGAAGGGCGGCAGCACGGCGACCTCGACGGCCGCGTAGTCGTGCTTCGCGTCCTTGAGGGTCCACGCGAGCTTCTGCACGGTGTGCGTCGCCTGGTGGTGGTCCAGGTTCATCTTCCAGTTGCCCGCCATGAGCGGGGTACGGCTGTTCGCCACGGTCCTTCTTCTCTCTGTGGGGGTCGCACCGCCCGCGCGCACGGCGTGCCGCGGGCGGTGCGTGAGGATGGTTCGGGAGGGGCGCTCAGCCCTCGAGGACGGAGATCCCCGGGAGGTCCTTGCCCTCGAGGAACTCGAGGCTCGCGCCACCACCGGTCGAGATGTGGCTGAAGCCGGCCTCGTCGAAGCCGAGGATGCGGACCGCAGCGGCCGAGTCGCCGCCACCCACGATCGTGAACGCGCCGTTCGCGGTCGCGTCGACGAGCGCCTGGGCCACGGCACGTGTGCCACCCGAGAACGCCTCGAACTCGAACACGCCCGCAGGGCCGTTCCACACGACCGTCTTCGCGTCGACGATCTTGCTCGCGAAGAGCTGCGCCGACTCGGGGCCGATGTCGAGGCCGATCTTGTCGGCCGGGATCGCGTCCGCGGCGACGACCTCGTGCGGCGAGTCCGCGGCGAACGCGTCGGCGACCACGATGTCGGTCGGGAGGACGATCTCGACGCCGTTCTTCTCGGCGTCCGCGAGGTAGCCCTTGACGGTGTCGATCTGGTCCTCCTCGAGGAGGGACTTGCCGACGCCGTAGCCCTTGGCGGCGAGGAACGTGAACACCATGCCGCCGCCGATGAGCAGGCGGTCCGCCTTGGTGAGCAGGTTCGCGATGACGCCGAGCTTGTCCGAGACCTTCGAGCCGCCGAGCACGACCGCGTACGGGCGCGCGGGGTCCTCCGTAGCCTTGCGCAGGGAGTCGACCTCCTTGAGGACGAGCTCGCCGACCGCGGACGGGAGGACCTGGGCCACGTCGTAGACCGACGCCTGCTTGCGGTGCACGACGCCGAAGCCGTCGGAGACGAACACGTCCGCGAGCTGCGCGAGGTCGTGCGCGAGCGACTGGCGCTCCGCGTCGTCCTTGGAGGTCTCGCGCGCGTCGAAGCGGATGTTCTCCAGGAGCGCGACCTCACCCTCGCCGAGGGCGGCCACGGTCTCGCGCGCCGAGTCGCCGACGACGTCCTGCGCGAGGTGGACCGGCACGCCGAGCAGCTCGCCGAGGCGTGCCGCCACGGGCGCGAGCGAGTACTTCGCGTCCGGCTCGCCCTTGGGGCGGCCGAGGTGCGCGGTGACGATCACCTTCGCGCCCGCGTCGGTGAGCTTCTTCAGCGTCGGGAGCGCGGCGCGGATGCGGCCGTCGTCCGTGATGGTCGTCCCGTCGAGCGGGACGTTGAAGTCGGAGCGGACGAGGACGCGCTTGCCGCGCAGGTCGCCCAGGGAGTCGATGGTCTTCATGCGGTCTCCTACGGTTCGGTCGCCGTCGTACGGGGCGCCTGCCGAGGACCGGCCGGGCCCGCACATGAGGACGTGGGCGCGGGGGCAGCCCGTGCGGGTCCGGGAGCGGGAGACGGGCGCGGGGGTTTAATCCATGGTGGTGCGCGTCAACCTGGGGTCGGG
>NZ_JBHXIC010000029.1:27808-50960 GCF_042723955.1 Cellulosimicrobium cellulans
TCACCGGGCGGTGCCGGGACGCGCACGCGGACGCATGGTTGCTACGCAGGGTCGTGCTGCGTCAGCAGGTGGCTCAGAGCTTGTCGCCGACGAGCTGCGTCAGCGCGACGAGGCTGTTCGAGTAGCCCCACTCGTTGTCGTACCAGGAGACGACCTTGACCTGGTCGCCGATCACCTTGGTGAGCTTCGAGTCGAAGATGCTCTGGTGCGGGTCCGTCACGATGTCGCTCGAGACGATCTCGTCCTCGACGTAGGCCAGGACGCCCTTGAGCGGGCCCTCCGACGCGGCCTTGACCGCGGCGTTGACCTCGTCCACCGTGACCTCGCGCGAGGCGGTGAAGGTGAGGTCCGTCGCCGAGCCCGTGATGACCGGCACGCGCAGCGCGAAGCCGTCGAGCTTGCCCTTGAGCTCCGGCAGGACGAGCGACACGGCCTTGGCCGCACCCGTGGAGGTCGGGACGATGTTCTGCGCGGCGGCGCGGGCGCGACGCAGGTCGCGGTGCGGGCCGTCCTGCAGGTTCTGGTCACCCGTGTAGGCGTGGATCGTGGTCATGAGACCACGCTCGATGCCGATCGAGTCGTTGAGCGCCTTCGCCAGCGGGGCGAGGCAGTTCGTGGTGCACGACGCGTTCGAGATGATGTGGTGCGCGGCCGGGTCGTACTGGTCCGAGTTCACGCCGACGACGAACGTCGCGTCCTCGTTCTTGGCCGGGGCCGAGATGATGACCTTCTTGGCGCCGGCGTCGATGTGCGCCTTCGCCTTGGTCGCGTCGGTGAAGAAGCCGGTCGACTCGATGACGATGTCGGCACCCAGCTCGCCCCAGGGGAGGTTCGCGGGGTCGCGCTCGGCGAGAGCACGGATCTTCTTGCCGTCGACGATGATGTTGTCGTCGTCGAAGTCCACGCTCAGCGGGAAACGGCCGAGGACCGTGTCGTACTTGAGCAGGTGCGCGAGCGTCTTGTTGTCCGTGAGGTCGTTGACGCCCACGATCTCGATGTCGGCGCCCGACTCGACGATGGCGCGGTAGAAGTTCCGTCCGATACGACCGAAGCCGTTGATACCGACGCGGATGGTCACAATGCCCTCCTCAGGGCGCGCCGGTTGTCCCGACGCACACGGTTGATGCCGAACGATCACGTACGCCGTCGTACGCAGGTGGTGATCGCGCCCGTGCCCCGCTGCCCGGGATCCCGGCACAGCACCCTCCGTGCCCGTGGACCGTCACGGCGACAGCCGGGACCACCCACGCCCACGAGGGGTGTCAGCGAAGGAGCACGTCGTTGTCACCTGACGCATCCGAGCCTATACCAACACCACGCCAGCATGTGACCTGGATCCCACGGTTCGGGACCATCGTCCCGTCGGTGCATGACGTCCAGGTGGCGGGCGCTCCCCAGACCGGCTGGTCAGAGGTCGAGCAGCTCCGGGCTCAGGCCCGCCTCGGTGTCGGGGATGCCGAGCTCGGCCGCGCGCTTGTCGGCCGTCGACAGCAGGCGCCGGATGCGGCCCGCGACCGCGTCCTTGGTCAGCGGCGGGTCCGCGAGCTGCCCGAGCTCCTCCAGCGACGCCTGCTTGTGGGCCAGGCGCAGCTCGCCCGCCTCGCGCAGGTGGTCGGGCAGGTCCGGGCCGAGGATCTCGAACGCGCGCTCGACCCGTGCCCCGGCCGCGACCGCGGCGCGCGCGGAGCGGCGCAGGTTCGCGTCGTCGAAGTTGGCCAGCCGGTTCGCGGTGCCGCGCACCTCGCGCCGCGCGCGACGCTCCTCCCAGACCTGGACGGTCTCCGTCGCACCCAGTCGCGTGAGGAGCGCGCTGATCGCATCCCCGTCCCGGATGACGACGCGGTCGACGCCCCGCACCTCGCGCGACTTGGCCGAGACGCCCAGGCGGCGGGCCGCGCCGACCAGGGCGAGCGCCGCCTCCGGCCCGGGGCAGGTGATCTCGAGCGCCGACGACCGGCCCGGCTCCGTGAGCGACCCGTGCGCCAGGAACGCCCCGCGCCACGCGGCCTCGGCCTCCTCGACCCCGCCGGAGACGACCTGCGGCGGCAGTCCCCGCACCGGACGCCCCCGCTGGTCCAGGAGGCCCGTCTGGCGAGCCAGCGACTCGCCGTCGCGCACGACGCGCACGACGTACCGGCTGCTCTTGCGCAGACCCCCGGCCGACACCACGATCAGCTCGCTCGTGTGCCCGTAGACGTCCGCGATCGTCTCGCGCAGGCGGCGGGCGGCGATCGCGGTGTCGAGCTCGGCCTCGATGACGACCCGGCCCGAGATGAGGTGCAGCCCGCCCGAGAACCGGAGCATCGCCGAGACCTCCGCCTTGCGGCACGAGGTCTTGTCCACCCGCAGTCGAGCCAGCTCGTCCTTCACCTGTGCCGTGAGCGCCATGCGGGACATCCTGCCATCGATGCCGTGGCGTCGCGGCGGCGGACCGGGCGCCCGTGGGCCGCCGGGGGCCCGCGTCCCGCAGGCTCAGCGCGAGGGCGAGCCGACGTCGCCGAGGAAGTCGTCGAACACGTCCCGGTACGCCGCCGCCAGGCGCAGCGCGTCGTGCCGCGGGGTGCCGTCCCCGCGCCGCACCTGCCGCAGGAGGAGGCGCGCACCCATGCGCGCGGACGCCTCCGCGAGCTGCTCCGTGTCCTCGACGGCGGACGGGTCTGCGACGACGGCGTCGATCCGGAGACCGGGTGCGTGCTTGTGCAGCGCCTCGAGGTGGTCCGTCGCCGACAGCCCGTACGTCTCCCCCGTCTCGCTCGACAGGTTGAGCGTCACGCAGCGGCGCGCGGAGGTCTCGTGCAGGGCGCGCGCGAGCTCGGGCACGAGCAGGTGGGGCATCACCGAGGAGAACCACGACCCCGGGCCGAGCACGACCCAGTCCGCCTCCTCGACGGCCTGCACCGCCTCCGCGCACGCGGGCGGGTCTGCAGGCACGAGCCGGAGCTGCTCGATGCGGCCGTGCGTGACGGCCACGTGGCTCTGCCCGACGACCGTCTCCAGGCGGTCCCCGGTCCGCACGTCGGCCTCGATCCCGAGGGGCACCGACGCCATGGGCAGCACGCGCCCGCGGGCGCCGAGGAGCTTGCCCACCCAGTCCAGGCCGGCGACCGGGTCGTCGAGCAGCTCCCACAGCGCGACGATGAGCAGGTTGCCCACCGCGTGGTTGTCGAGGTCCCCCTCCGACGTGAACCGGTGCTGGAGGAGCGCGCTCCACGTGCGGCCCCACTCCGAGTCGTCGCACAGGGCCGCGAGCGCCATGCGCAGGTCCCCCGGGGGCAGGACGCCGAGCTCGGTGCGCAGGCGCCCGGACGAACCGCCGTCGTCGGCCACGGTCACGACGGCTGTCAGCCGGTCGGACATGAGGCGCAGCGCGGACAGGCTCGCGGACAGGCCGTGGCCGCCGCCCAGGGCGACGACGGCAGGGTTGCGCTGGGCGACCACGATCACTCCTTGCCGAGGTCGCGGGCGGTGACGATGACGCGCTGGCCCTGCGCACGCAGGCGCGCGGCGATCGCCTCGCTGATCGCGACGGAACGGTGCTTGCCCCCGGTGCAGCCCACGGCGATCGTCACGTAGCGCTTCTCCTCTCCCAGGTAGCCGGCCAGGACCGGCTCGAGCGCGTTCACGTAGCGGTCGACGAACTCGAGCGCGCCGGGTCGCCCGAGCACGTAGTCCCGCACCGGGGCGTCCCGCCCGGTGAGGTGCCGCAGCTCGGTGATCCAGTACGGGTTCGCGAGGAACCGCACGTCGACCACGTGGTCGGCGTCGAGCGGCAGCCCGTACTTGAACCCGAACGAGACGACGTTGATCCGCAGGGTCTCGGGCGTCCCGTCCGCCACGGCGGCACGGACCTCGCGCGCGAGGTCGTGCACCGTGAGCTCGGAGGTGTCGATGACGACGTCGGAGCGCTCCTCGAGGCTCGCGAGGAGCCGCCGCTCCTCCGCCAGCCCGTCGAGGATGCGGCCCTCCCCCTGCAGCGGGTGCGGGCGGCGCACCTGCTCGTACCGGCGCACGAGCACCTCGTCGGACGCGTCGAGGAACAGGATCCGGTAGAACACGCCGCTCTGACGGAGGTGGTCGAGCACCTCGACGAGGTCGGTGAAGAACTCGCGGCCGCGCACGTCGACCACGGCGGCGATGCGCTCGAGCGCCGAGCCCGACCGCGTCATGAGGTCCACGAGCGGGACGATCATGCGCGGTGGCAGGTTGTCGACGACGTACCAGTCGAGGTCCTCGAGCACGGCCGCGGCCCGGGTGCGGCCGGCGCCCGACATGCCGGTGATGATGAGCACCTCGGCCTCGCGCGCCTCCGGAGCGTGGGTCGCCGCCTCCATCGCGGGGATCCCGCTGGGGACGGTGATCGGGGAGGGCTCCGGCACGCGGGCGGGGGGCCCCTGCGGGCTGAGGTCCGGGGTCGGCTCCGAGGTCATGGCACCAGCATGCCAGCCGCTCACGCCCGGGCCGTGGCCCCGTCACCCACCGGAGTGTCCCGGGTATGCTCGGCCGCGTCGTCCGGGCGCGCGGCGCTGTCGGCGGGCGCCGGTCCCGCGGGGGCGGCGCCCGGGGACGGCTCGGCGGCTCCGCCCAGGGCGGCGACCACGGCGCGCGCCGTGCGCTCGCCCATGCCCCGCACGGTCGCGATCTCCTCGACGCTCGCCGCGCGCAGACGCTTGAGCGAGCCGAAGTGCTTGAGGAGCGCGGTGCGCCGCGCCGGACCGAGGCCCGGGACGTCGTCGAGGGCGGACGCCGTCATGCCCTTGCTGCGCTGCCTGCGGTGCTGGGCGATGGCGAACCGGTGCGCCTCGTCGCGCACGCGCTGGAGCAGGTAGAGGCCCTCCGACGAGCGCTGGAGGATCACCGGGTAGTCGTCCTCCGGGACCCACACCTCCTCGAGGCGCTTGGCGAGGCCGCACAGCGCGACGTCGTCGATCCCGAGGTCGGCCAGCGCCCGGGCGGCGGCGGCGACCTGCGGGGGGCCGCCGTCGACCACGACGAGGTTCGGCGGGTACGCGAACCGCGCTCGCTTGTCCGCGGGGGCGTCGGCGTCGACCTCACCGCTGCGCGGCACGTACCCGGCGGCCTCCGCGGCCCGCTCCGCGCGGCGGCCCGTGGCGTCGGACCCGGTCGCCACGTCGTCGGCCTCCAGGTCCAGCTCGACCTCGCCCGAGCGCGAGCGGTCGGACAGGTAGCGCTTGAACCGGCGCGTGATGACCTCGTACATCGCCGCGGTGTCGTCCGCGGCCCCGTCGCCGTCGGGCCCGCGCACGGTGAAGTGGCGGTACTCGCTCTTGCGCGCGAGGCCGTCCTCGAACACGACCATCGACGCGACCTGGTACGTGCCCTGGTTGTGCGAGACGTCGTAGCACTCGATCCGCAACGGGGCGCTGTCGAGGTCGAGCGCCTCCTGGATCTCGCGCAGCGCCTGGCTGCGGGTCGTGAGGTCGCCCGCGCGGCGCGTGCGGTGCAGGGCGAGCGCATGCTCCGCGTTCGCGCGCACGGTCGCGGCGAGCTCCTTCTTGTCGCCGCGCTGCGGCACGCGGACGTCGACACGCGCGCCCCGCAGCCCCGAGAGCCAGGTCGTGACCTGCTCGGTGTCGGGCGGCAGGACGGGGACCAGCACCTCGCGCGGGACGACGTCGCGCGCGCCGGCCCGGCCCTGACCGGTCCCCGGGTCGGCCGCCGCGGCCTCCTCGGCCGCACCGTAGACCTGCTGGAGCAGGTGCTCGACCAGCTCCGCGTCGGTCACGTCCTCGACCTTCTCGACGATCCAGCCGCGCTGGCCGCGGATCCGTCCGCCACGCACGTGGAACACCTGGACGGCCGCCTCGAGCTCGTCGCCGACGAGCGCGAACACGTCGGCGTCGGTGCCGTCGCCGAGCACCACCGCGTTCTTCTCGGTCGCGCGCTGGAGGGCGACGATGTCGTCGCGCAGGCGCGCCGCGGCCTCGTACTCCATCGCGGCGGCGGCCTCGTTCATCTTGCGCTCGAGCCGGCGCACGAACCGCTGCGTGTCGCCCGCCATGAAGTCGCAGAAGTCCTCGGCGAGAGCCTTGTGGTCCTCGGGCGTGATGCGCCCGACGCACGGCGCCGAGCACTTGTCGATGTACCCCAGGAGGCACGGGCGACCCGTCTGGTGGGCTCGCTTGAAGACGGCCGCCGAGCACGTGCGCACCGGGAAGACGCGGAGCAGGAGGTCGAGAGTCTCGCGGATCGCCCACGCGTGCCCGTAGGGGCCGAAGTACCGGGTGCCGGGGCGCTTGGCGCCGCGCATCACCTGGGCGCGGGGGAACTCCTCCCCCATCGTCACCGCGAGGTACGGGTAGGACTTGTCGTCGCGGTACTTGACGTTGAACCGCGGGTCGAACTCCTTGATCCAGGAGTACTCGAGCGCGAGCGCCTCGACCTCGGTGCCGACGACGGTCCACTCGACGGACGCCGCGGTCGTCACCATCGTCTGCGTGCGGTGGTGCAGGTTCGCGACGTCCTGGAAGTAGTTCGACAGGCGCGCGCGCAGGTTCTTGGCCTTGCCGACGTAGATCACGCGCCCGTGGTCGTCGCGGAACCGGTAGACGCCTGGCGAGGTGGGGATCTCCCCCGGCGCCGGGCGGTACGTCGCGGGATCAGCCATGTTCTCCAGCCTAGGTCAGGGCACCGACGGTGCGGTGCGACGGATGCGTCGCGGTGCGTGTCCGCGGCGGACGGGACGTGATGTGACGCGCGTCACCGCCCGTTAGGGTGGCGGCCATGAGCGCACAGCACGGGTACGCCGCCACCGTCCGCTGGACCGGTGCGGGCGACAGGGGCACGTCCTCCTACACGTCCTACAGCCGCGACCACGACGTCCTCCTCGAAGGACGCCCGCCGTTGCCCGGCTCGTCGGACCCGGCGTTCCGGGGCGACCCGACGCGCTACAGCCCGGAGGAGCTGTTCGTCGTGAGCCTCTCGCAGTGCCACATGCTCTGGTTCCTCCACCTCGCGGCGGCCGCCGGCGTCGTCGTGCGGGAGTACGTGGACGACGCCACCGGCACGATGCGCGTCGAGTCCGGCGGCGAGGGGCAGTTCACGGACGTGACGCTGCACCCTCGCGTGGTGGTCGACGACGGGCCGGGGACCGACGAGGCGTCGCTCGCCGCGCTGCACCACCGCGCGCACGACCACTGCTTCATCGCGCGCTCGGTGAACTTCCGCGTGCTGGTCGATCCCGCGCCGCCGCGGCGCGCGGCGGCGTGAGCGTCCGAGCACCCGGCTGATCGCTCGGTCGCCCGGCTGGGCGTCTGACGGCCGGACGCGCCTCCGCGCGACCGGTCGTCAGACGCGCTCGTCCTGGACTCTCAGGCCGCGGACGCCTTGCGCCGCGTGCCCGTGCGCGAACCCTCGTCCGTCGCGCGGCGGGCCTTGGCCGACCGGCCCTTGGCACCCTTCGCGGCAGGGGCCTGGGCCCCGGCCGGGCTCGCCTGCTCCGGACCGACCGGCACCGGGTCGTGCTGGTCCAGGATCTCCGCGAGGAAGCGGCCGGTGTGGCTCGCCTCGACGCGTGCGACCTGCTCGGGCGTGCCCTGCGCCACGACCTTGCCGCCGCCCGAACCGCCCTCGGGCCCCATGTCGACGACCCAGTCGGCGCTCTTGATGACGTCGAGGTTGTGCTCGATCACGAGGACGCTGTTGCCCTTGTCGACGAGCGACTGGAGCACGCCGAGCAGCTTGCGGATGTCCTCGAAGTGCAGGCCCGTCGTCGGCTCGTCGAGCACGTAGATCGTGCGACCGGTCGAGCGCTTCTGCAGCTCGCTCGCGAGCTTCACGCGCTGCGCCTCCCCGCCCGAGAGCGTCGGGGCCGGCTGGCCGAGCCGCACGTAGCCGAGACCGACCTCCACGAGCGTCTTGAGGTGCCGCGAGATCGCGGGCACGGCCGCGAAGAACTCCGCGGCCTCCTCGATGGGCATGTCCAGGACGTCCGCGACGGTCTTGCCCTTGAAGTGCACCTCGAGCGTCTCGCGGTTGTAGCGCGCCCCGTGGCACACCTCGCACGGCACGTAGACGTCGGGGAGGAAGTTCATCTCGATCTTCAGCGTCCCGTCGCCCGAGCACGCCTCGCAGCGGCCGCCCTTGACGTTGAACGAGAAGCGGCCCGGCGTGTACCCGCGCACCTTGGCCTCGGTCGTCTCCGCGAAGAGCTTGCGCACGTGGTCCCACACGCCCGTGTACGTCGCCGGGTTCGACCGCGGCGTGCGCCCGATCGGCCCCTGGTCCACGTGCACGACCTTGTCGAGGTGGTCCAGGCCCGTGACGCGCGTGTGCCGGCCCGCGACCTGGCGCGCGCCGTTGAGCTCGTTGGCGAGGACCGTGTAGAGGATCGAGTTCACGAGCGTCGACTTGCCCGAGCCCGACACCCCGGTCACCGCGGTGAACGTCCCGAGCGGGAAGCTCACGTCGATGCCCGTGAGGTTGTGCTCGCGCGCCCCGACGACCTTGATCTGGCGGCCCGGGTCCGTGGGACGCCGCTGCGCCGGGAGCGGGATGCTGCGGCGGCCCGAGAGGTACGCGCCGGTCACCGACTCCGGGGCCTCGAGCAGGCCCGCGTAGTCCCCGGAGTGCACGACGCGGCCGCCGTGCTCGCCCGCGCCCGGGCCGATGTCGACGACCCAGTCCGCCGTGCGGATGGTGTCCTCGTCGTGCTCGACGACGATGAGCGTGTTCCCGAGGTCGCGCAGGCGCGTGAGGGTCTCGATGAGGCGGCGGTTGTCGCGCTGGTGCAGGCCGATGCTCGGCTCGTCGAGGACGTAGAGGACGCCGACGAGGCCGGAGCCGATCTGCGTCGCGAGCCGGATGCGCTGCGCCTCGCCGCCGGACAGCGTCGCGGCCGGGCGCTCGAGCGAGAGGTAGTCGAGACCGACGTCGAGCAGGAACCCGAGGCGCGCGTCGATCTCCTTGAGCACCTCCGTCGCGATCGCGCGCTCGCGCGCGCCGAGCTCGAGCGCCCCGAGGAACGCCGCGGCCTCGCGCAGCGGGAGGCGGCAGACGTCCCAGATGGACTTGCCGCCCACCTTGACCGCGAGGACCTCGGGCTTGAGGCGAGCGCCCTGGCACACGGGGCACGGGACCTCGCGCATGAAGGCCTCGTACTTCTCCTTGGACCAGTCCGACTCGGTCTCCGTGTGCCGGCGCTCGAGGAACGTGATGACGCCCTCGAACCCGGTCGAGTACTGCCGCTCACGGCCCCAGCGGTTCTTGTACCGCACGTGCACCTGGTGGTTCTGCCCGTGCAGCACGGCCTTCTTCGCGCGCTCGGGCAGCGCCCGCCACGGCGTGTCCATGGAGAACCCGAGGTCGTCCGCGAGCGCCGTGAGGACCCGCTCGAAGTACTCCGAGGAGATCTGCGCCCACGGCGCGACCGCGCCCTCGCCCAGCGACTTCTCGACGTCCGGCACCACGAGGTCGGGGTCGACCTCGAGACGGAAGCCGATGCCCGTGCACTCGGGGCACGCGCCGTAGGGCGCGTTGAACGAGAACGTGCGCGGCTCGATCTCGTCCAGCGCGAGCTCGTGGTCGTTGGGGCACGCGCGCTTCTCGGAGAAGCGGCGCTCGCGCGCCGGGTCGTCCGCGTCGGCGTCGACGAGCTCGATGACGACGAGCCCGCCCGCGAGGCCGAGCGCGGTCTCGACGGAGTCGGTGAGGCGACGCTGCACGCCCTCGCGCGCGACGAGACGGTCGACGACCACCTCGATGTCGTGCTTGAGCTTCTTCTCGAGCGCGGGGACGTCGGTGAGGGTGCGCACCTCGCCGTCGACGCGTGCGCGCGCGAAGCCCTTGGTCTGCAGCTCCTTGAAGAGCTCGGAGTACTCGCCCTTGCGCCCCCGGACCACCGGTGCGAGCACCTGGTAGCGCGTGCCCTCCGGCAGCTCGAGGAGCCGGTCGACGATCTGCTGCGGCGTCTGCGCGGTCACGCGCTCGCCGCAGACGGGGCAGTGCTGCGTGCCGGCGCGCGAGAACAGCAGGCGCAGGTAGTCGTACACCTCGGTGATGGTGCCGACCGTCGAGCGCGGGTTGCGGTTGGTCGACTTCTGGTCGATCGACACCGCGGGCGAGAGCCCTTCGATGAAGTCGACGTCGGGCTTGTCCATCTGCCCGAGGAACTGACGCGCGTACGCGGACAGCGACTCGACGTAGCGACGCTGGCCCTCCGCGAAGATGGTGTCGAAGGCGAGCGACGACTTGCCCGAGCCGGAGAGCCCCGTGAAGACGATGAGCTTGTCCCGCGGGAGGTCGAGGTCGACGTTGCGCAGGTTGTGCTCGCGGGCACCGGAGATGACGAGGCGATTGCTCACCGCAGCATCGTACGACCGTCCACCCACAATCGCACAGGTGTTCGACGTCACCTTCGCACGTCCGTCGGTGAACGCTCACGCGCACCTCACGCGGAGCCCGCGCCGGGTGATCGCCGTCACGCGCTCCCCGGCGGCCGACGGTCCGGACCACCTCGGCCACGGCGCTCGACCGGCACACTGGGCGCATGACGTACACCGGAGAGGTCTCCGTCGGCGGACCGCACGACCTGCGGCGGCTCGACGAGATCGAGATCCGCAAGCTCGCTGTCGGACCGCTCGCCAACGGCGTCTACCTCCTCACGTGCCGACGCACGGGCGCCCAGCTCCTCGTCGACGCGGCGGACGCACCCGACGACGTCCTGGCCCTGGTCCGCGAGGGCTCGCCGACCCTCCGCCTCGACGTCGTCGTCACGACGCACCGGCACGCCGACCACCTGCGCGCCCTCGCGCCCGTCGTCGCGGCCACGGGCGCGTCGTCCGCCGCGGGCGACCCGGACGCGGAGGCGGTCTCCGCGGCGACCGGTGTGGCCGTCACGCGTCGCCTGCGGCACGGCGACGCGCTGCGGGTCGGCGCCGTCTCGCTCGAGGTCGTCGCGCTGCGCGGGCACACGCCCGGCTCGGTGGCGCTCGCCTACCGCGAGCCGGACGACGTCGACGAGCCCGAGGCCGTCCCCGGCCGGGTGCACCTGTTCACCGGGGACTCGCTGTTCCCCGGCGGTGTCGGGAACACCGACCGCGACCCGGTGCGGTTCGAGGTCCTGCTGTCGGACGTCACCACGCGCGTGTTCGACCGGTTCGACGACGCGACGTGGGTCTACCCAGGGCACGGCTCCGACACGACGCTGGGCACCGAGCGACCGCACCTCGACGAGTGGCGGGACCGGGGCTGGTAGCACGACGCCCGATACCGAGGCGCGGACCCGGCCGCGGGCCGTCGGGACGGCCTGGTTCACTGACGGCATGCCGATCCAGGCCGTCACCTACGTCTACGCCGACCGCGCCGCCGAGCTCGACGCCCTGCGCCCCGAGCACCGCGCGTTCCTCGGCGACCTCCACGCCCAGGGCACGCTCCTCGCGTCCGGACCGCTGCCCGCCCACGAGGGCGCACCCGCCGGAGCGCTGCTCGTCCTCGACGGGGAGACGCCCGACGCCGTCGCCGCGGTCCTCGACGAGGACCCGTTCGGCCGTGCCGGCCTCGTCGCCGAGCGCACGGTCCGTCCGTGGGCCCCGATCATCGGCGACTGGGCCGACCGGGTCTGACCAGCGCCTCGCCCCGACCGAGCGCGCCCTCGCTCCGGAGACGGTCCGCGTCGGAGGGTGACTCACCGGGCGGGGCCACGCCCGGGCGTGCGGTCGTGACTCCCGAGCTGCCGGATCTCCTCCCACGGGTACGGGGTGGAGCGGCTCTCCCGCTGGAACGCGCGGTAGAAGTCCCCGACCACCGCAGCGACCGGAGCATGCCGGGCGAGTGCTGCCGCGACCGCAGCCGGGGCACCCGTCGGCGTGGCGCCCCGGGCCCAGGAGCGTACGAGCGCGCGGCGCTCCTCGGGCCCGCACCCGTACAGCGCGACGGCCAGCCAGCCCACCAGATGGGTGACGCTGTAGCAGTCGTCGTACGCCTGGTGCGCGTCGGCGAAGTCGACCTCGTCGGGCGAGAGGTGGAAGTCCGACGAGATCGCGAGGCCGTAGTCGGCGAAGTAGAGCCGTTCGCCGTCGGTCAGGACGTTCTCGAAGTGCGTGTCGAAGTGCAGCAGGCCGCGTGACCTCATGAACGAGACCCCGGCGCTCAGCCCGTCCTCCACCAGCGCGCAGGCTCGCTCGGCGGTCTCACCACCCGCCTCGACCTGGACGCCGAGCCAGTCGTGCAGCGTCTGCGGGACGTACTCCAGGAACAGCACGATGCTCGCCGAGGAGTCCCGCAGGGCCTCGATCCGGCGACGCACCGCCGTACCGCCGCCCCAGTACTCGACGGCACGCTCGACGTCGGCCAGCTCGTCGGGCAGCGGCCGGCCCGCATCGGGGAGCACCCGCCAGTGGTGCGTCAGCGGGAAGCCCTCGTGCTCTCCCGCGATCACCCAGCCCGTCGTCATGACGTGCACGGCCAGCTCCCGCCAGGCCCCGAACCCCGGGGCGCCGATGGTGCCGACGCCGTAGTGGCAGAAGGTCGGGAGGTCGAACAGGTTCGCTGTCGAGCGGACGTGCTCCGGCTGTCTCTCGAGGTCGGTCAGGCGCACGTGCTTGACGAAGACCGGCGTGCCGTCGACGTCCAGCAGGGCCGTCTCCCCGCCGATGCCCGCGCCGACCCGCGGAGCGGCGTCGACGAGCTCGCGGAGCCGGCTGTCGCTGTACAGGGACAGCGAGGTCGCGACCGCTGCGTGCGCCGCCAGGCGGGAGGCTCTGGACCTGTCACGCGGCGTCGGCGCCGTGGCGCTCCGCGGCCCACCGGGCACGCGCTACCGCCCGGCGCCGTCCTGCGGTCCCGTGCCCCACGGCGGCGCCTCGCCCGCCGACGCGACCTCGTCGACGCTCTCGTCCGTGGGCGCCTCGACCGCGTCCTCGACGGGCGCCGCGACGCCGCTCGCGTCGGCCGACGTGGCGGGGTCGCCCTGGGCGTGCAGCGCCCGCGTGCGCAGGAGGCTCGCGACCGTGGTGACGGCGAGCGCTCCGATGATCACGACGAGCGACAGCCAGATCGGGACCGTCGGCACGGCGTCGAGGTGCTCGCCGCCGTTGATGAACGGCAGCGTGTTCTCGTGCAGCGCCTCGAGGATGAGCTTGACACCGATGAACCCGAGGATCACCGCCAGACCGATCGGCAGGTAGACCAGCCGCTCGAGCAGGCCGCCCAGGAGGAAGTAGAGCTGACGCAGGCCCATGAGCGCGAAGACGTTCGTCGTGAAGACGATGAACGGGTCCTGGGTGAGCCCGAAGATCGCGGGGATCGAGTCGAACGCGAAGAGCAGGTCGGTGCTGCCGATCGCGAGGAACACGATGACGAGCGGGGTGAAGACCCGCTTGCCGTCCTCGACGGTGCGCAGCCGGCCGCCGTCGTACTGCGTGCCCAGCGGCAGCACCTTCCGCAGCGCCCGGACGGCGCGGTTCTCGTGGTACTCCTCCGGCTCGTCCCCACCGGCCACGAGCTTGATCGCCGTGTAAATGAGGAACGCACCGAACAGGTAGAACACCCACACGAACTGCGCGATGATCGCGGCGCCCGCGAGGATGAACGCCCCGCGCAGGACGAGCGCGACGATGATGCCGACCATCAGCACACGCTGCTGCTGGTCCCGCGGCACCGCGAACCTGGCCATGATGATGACGAACACGAAGAGGTTGTCTACGGAGAGGCTGTACTCCGTGAGCCACCCCGCGTAGAACTCCCCGGCCGGTGCCGCCCCGCCCACCGCGCCGACGATCGCCCCGAACACGAGGGCGAGCGCGACGTAGAAGCCGACCCACAGCGCGCTCTCGCGCATCGAGGGGACGTGCGGGCGGCGCCCCACGACGAACAGGTCGACGAGGAGCAGCACCGCGAGCGCCGACAGCGACGCCCACTCGAACCAGACGGGGAGCTCGTGAACCATCAGCGTGAGCCCTCCGAGCTCTCGACGGAGCGCCGCCGGTCGGCGCGGTCCTTGGCGAGGCTCGCGACCGTGGTGATCGTGAGCACGACGACGATGAACCCGAGGGACAGCGCGGTCGGGATCTCCGGGATGACGGTGATGTGCTCACCGCCGTTGATGAACGGCACCTCGTTCTTGTGCAGCGCGTGGATGAGCAGCTTGATGCCGATGAAGCCGAGGATCGCCGCGAGGCCGTACGCGAGGTAGACGAGGCGGTCGAGGAGGCCGTCGATGAGGAAGTAGAGCTGGCGCAGGCCGAGCAGCGAGAACGCGTTGGCGGCGAACACGAGGTAGGTCTCCTGCGTGAGCCCGAAGATCGCCGGGATCGAGTCGACCGCGAAGAGGAGGTCGGCGCTGCCGATCGCGATCATCACGATGAGCATCGGCGTGATGTAGCGCTTGCCGTCGATCTTCGCGGTCATCTTGTCCTCGACGTACGTCTCCGTCGTCGGGAACAGGCGGCGGGTCAGCTTCAGCGCGCCGTTCTCGTGGAACTCCTCGTCGTGCCCCGAGCCCGCCTTGACCTGCGTCCACGCGGTGTAGAGCAGGAACGCGCCGAAGACGTAGAAGATCCAGCTGAAGTTCTCGATGAGGGCCGCGCCGAGGAGGATGAAGATCGTCCGCAGGACCAGCGCGATCGTGATGCCGATGAGCAGCACCTTCTGCTGGTAGAGCCGCGGGACGCGGAAGCTCGTCATGATGAGGACGAACACGAAGAGGTTGTCGACCGACAGGCTCTTCTCGGTGATGTAGCCGGCGAAGTACTCGCCGCCGTACGTCGAGCCCCAGACGGCCCACACGATCCCGCCGAAGGCCACCGCGACCGCGACGTAGCCGGCGGACCACCAGGTCGCCTCGCGCAGGCTCGGGGCGTGCGGGGTGCGCACGTGGCCGACGTAGTCGACGGCGAGCATCGCGAGGATCACGCCGATGGTGACGAGCCAGGCCCAGACAGGCACATCCATGAAGATTCCTCCGGTACGTGGGGAGCACTGTGTACCGAAGGTCTCTTCCGCCACGCACCGCCACGCGCACCCGCACGGGACGCGGGCTGGTGGTTGCGGGACCGGTGACACCGGGCCGACGACTGCGCCGGCCGTGATGACGACATCACCGCGGAGGAATACTCCCCTTCAACGAGGAGCCAGCATAGGCCATCGCTCCTCCTGACGTGACAACACCACGCCACCGTGGACTGTTCCTCGGACGCGCGTGCGCGGCGCGTCGGGGGCCGGGACGGACGCCGCTCAGGCGGTCGCGGCCTGCATCTGCCGCAGCTCCTTCTTGAGCCCCGAGATCTCGTCGCGCAGCCGGGCGGCCAGCTCGAACTGCAGCTCGCCCGCGGCCGCGTGCATCTGGTCGCTCAGCTCCTGGATGAGCTCGGCGAGGTCGCTCGCCGCCGCGCCGGCGAGCCGGTTGCCCGACGACGCACCCTCCTTGGGCCCGCCCGGCACCGGCGCCTTGCCCTTCGCGCCCTTGCCCGGCTGCCGGTACCCGCCCGCCAGCAGCTCGGCCGTGTCGACGTCCTCGCGCGCGAGCATGTCCGTCACGTCGGAGATCCGCTTGCGCAGCGGGGTCGGATCGACCCCGTGCTCCGTGTTGTACGCGATCTGCCGCTCGCGGCGACGCTCGGTCTCCTCGATCGCCGCGGCCATCGCCGGCGTGATCTTGTCCGCGTACATGTGCACCTGGCCCGAGACGTTGCGGGCCGCGCGACCGATCGTCTGGATGAGCGACTTGGGCGACCGCAGGAAGCCCTCCTTGTCCGCGTCGAGGATCGCGACGAGCGACACCTCGGGCAGGTCGAGGCCCTCGCGCAGGAGGTTGATCCCGACGAGGACGTCGTACTCGCCGAGGCGCAGCTCGCGCAGCAGCTCGACGCGCCGCAGCGTGTCGACCTCGGAGTGCAGGTACCGCACCCGCACGTCCTTCTCGAGCAGGTAGTCGGTGAGGTCCTCCGCCATCTTCTTGGTGAGCGTCGTGACGAGGACGCGCTCGTTCCGCTCGACGCGCTCGCGGATCTCGTGCAGCAGGTCGTCGATCTGCCCCGTGGTGGGCTTGACGAGCACCTCCGGGTCGACGAGGCCGGTCGGGCGGATGATCTGCTCGACGACGCCGTCCGCCATCGAGAGCTCGTAGTCGCCGGGGGTCGCCGACAGGTACACGGTCTGGCCGATGCGCTCGACGAACTCCTCCCAGCGCAGGGGCCGGTTGTCCATCGCGCTCGGCAGGCGGAACCCGTGGTCGACGAGGCTGCGCTTGCGCGACATGTCGCCCTCGAACATCGCGCCGATCTGCGGCACGGTCACGTGCGACTCGTCGATGACGAGGAGGAAGTCCTCCGGGAAGTAGTCGAGCAGCGTGTTCGGCGCCGATCCCGCCTCGCGGCCGTCGATGTGCCGCGAGTAGTTCTCGATGCCGGACGCGGTGCCGATCTGGCGCATCATCTCGATGTCGTACGTGGTGCGCATGCGCAGCCGCTGCGCCTCGAGCAGCTTGTTCTGCCGCTCGAGCTCGTCGAGCCGCTCGGCGAGCTCGGCCTCGATCGAGGAGATCGCGCGCTCCATGCGCTCCGGCCCCGCGACGTAGTGCGTCGCCGGGAACACGTGGATGCTCGGCTCGGACCGGATCACGTCCCCCGTGAGCGGGTGCAGGGTCTGGATGCTCTCGATCTCGTCGCCGAAGAACTCGATGCGGACGGCGAGCTCCTCGTACACCGGGATGATCTCGACGGTGTCCCCGCGCACGCGGAACGTGCCGCGCGTGAACGCCATGTCGTTGCGGGTGTACTGCATGGTCACGAACTGCCGCAGCAGGTCGTCGCGCTCGACCTGCATGCCGACGTCGAGCCGGACCATGCGGTCGACGTACTCCTGGGGCGTGCCGAGGCCGTAGATGCACGACACCGACGCGACCACGACGACGTCGCGACGGGTGAGCAGCGAGCTGGTCGCGGAGTGCCGCAGCCGCTCGACCTCGTCGTTGATGGACGAGTCCTTCTCGATGTAGGTGTCCGTCTGCGCGATGTACGCCTCGGGCTGGTAGTAGTCGTAGTACGAGACGAAGTACTCGACCGCGTTGTTGGGCAGCAGCTCCCGGAACTCCGTCGCGAGCTGCGCCGCGAGGGTCTTGTTGGGCGCCATGACCAGCGTCGGGCGCTGGAGCTCCTCGATGAGCCACGCCGTCGTGGCCGACTTTCCCGTCCCGGTCGCGCCGAGCAGCACGACGTCCTTCTCCCCCGCGCGGATGCGCTGCGAGAGGTCCGCGATCGCCGTCGGCTGGTCGCCGGACGGCTGGTACTCGGAGATGACCTCGAACGGGGTGGTCGCACGCTGGAGATCGGTCACGGGACGCATGACTCCACGGTACGTCCAGCCACCCACACGGACCCTTCCGCGCACGGTCGACGACCACCGCGAGGCCCTCTACGGAAATCACCCCGACGTAATTTGGAAGGTGTCATTCGGAACCCCTAGGGTCGCCTCGACCCTGCCGCGCTCCCCGACGCCCGTGGAGCAGCCGACGGCACGGACCACGGGCGACGAAGTCCGTCCGCAGTAAGTCAGCGCCGCTAGCGAACCCTCGACCTGGAGCCGAACCATGCGCCTTCACCCCGCGCGCCCCCGCGGAATCCCCCTGCTCGCCCTCACCGCGCTCGCCCTGACGACCGTCGGCCTCGCCGCGCCCGCGACCGCCGTACCGCCGGCTGCCGGGCCGACGCTCACCGCCGACGACGTCTGCACCGCAGACCCGTCCACGCGACCGGTCGGCGTGTACGAGCTCACCGCCGTGGAGGACGCGGGCGTCGGCATCTGGGCGGGGGGCGGGCTCACCGTCACGACGGCGACCGAGCTCGAGGGCCGTGTCGTCGTGGGCGGGTACGCCGACCTCTCCGGGGCCGGGAGCCTCGACGTCGGGACCGCGGGGGGCGGCGGCTCGGCCATCACCCCGGCCGGCGGGACCGACATGCTCGTCGTCGGGGGCGACCTCGCGACCGCGACGAACACCCAGGTGGGCTTCCACGCGTCGAGCGGCGGCAACGTCGTCGTCGGCGGCGAGATCACCGGCGCGACCCCGAGCACCGAGAGCCGCAACGCCCCGGGCCGCCCGGGCACCGTCACGCAGGGCGTCGGCCGCGAGGCCGCGCTGCGCCCCTACACGGCGCTCCCCGGGCTCGTCACGGGCATGGCGGCCGACGCCGCCGACGGTGCCGTCGCCGCCACGCCCCGCGACGGCGTCCTGACGGTCGAGGCGGGCGCGCGGTACACGCTCACGGCCGCCCAGGCCTCCACCCTGACGACGCTGTACGTCACCGGGAGCGGTCCGGTGCTCCTCACCGTCACCGGCACCTCCGTCGACGTGCCGCGGCTCCAGCACGTCGAGTACGGGGGCGTGCGCGTCTACCAGGCCGCCCAGCACCTGTCGGCGCACTTCCTGTGGAGCTTCCCGGACGCGACGCAGGTGACGCTCGGCACGAACGACCAGTTCCCCGGGACGATCGTCGTCCCGCGCACGGACGCGACCCTCACCGTCGCGACCTCGACCAACGGGCGCATCCTGTCGAACGGCGCCGTCTCCTACACCGGCGGTGCCGGGATCGAGCACCACAACTACCCGTTCGCCGGCCCGTGCGAGACGACGCCGTCGGTCGAGGAGCCCAAGCCCGAGCCGTCGCCGGAGGGCCCGAACCCGGGCGAGGGCGTGACCACGCCGCCGACGCCCGAGGAGACCCCGGTCACCGAGGAGCCGGGAGGGCCCTCACCGGAGTCGACGTCGGCCGCCGAGACCTGGGCGACGCCGAGCCCTGAGGCGCCCCCCGCAGCCGCCGAGCCGGGCGACGGAACGCCGGAGAGCGGCCTCGCGACGACGGGCGCCTCGGTCGCGGTGCTGGCCGCGGTGGCCGCGCTGCTGCTCGCCGGGGGCGCGACGATCCTGGTCGTCGCACGTCGGCGCGCGACGAGCTGACGCTCCCAGCACGCACCGAGGGCCCGGCAGGACGACCTGCCGGGCCCTCGGCGTCCCTGCGCCGGGCTCAGCTCTCCGTGCCGCCCGCGAGGACCGGCTCGGGGGTGCCGAGGAGCGCGTGCCGCACGACCGCGGCCACGGCGGAGACCTGATCCTCGATCGGGACGACGTCGGACCCGGGGACGTGGACGAACCCGGCACGCCGCCCCGGCCCGGCACCCCAGTGATGCATGAGGGCGTAGAAGACGTCGTTGCACACGTAGGTCCCCGCGGTGCTCGACACCGCCACCGGGACACCCGCCGCGCGGACCTCCGCGAGCGACGCCTTGAGCGGGAGGGTCGACCAGTACCCGACCGGCCCTCCCTCCGCGACGGGGACGTCCACCGGACGGTCGCCCGCGTTGTCGGGGATGCGCGCGTCGCGCACGTTCACCGCGACCCGTTCGAGGCGCACGCCCGGCGCACCACCCGCCAGGCCGAGCGCCACGACGACGTCGGGGTCGTGCTCACGGATCGCCGCGTCGAGCACCGGCCACGCCCCGGCGAAGGTCACGGGGAGCCGGACGGCGACCACGCGATCGCCCACGAGCTCCTCCCCGCGCTCGGCGAGGCGCGCGGCCGTCTCCCACGACGGGTTCGCGAGGGCGCCGTCGAACGGCTCGAACCCGCTGACGACGACGGTCACGCCTCGTGCTCCTCGATCTCGGCCTGGACCTCGGCGTCGACCTCGGCGCGGACCCGCACCCAGAGCTCGTCGACCTGCTCGCGCAGCGCCTCCGGAGAGCCGGAACCATCGAGGGTCACGTCCGCCGCGGCGAGCCGCGCCGCGTCGTCCGCCTGTGCGGCGAGGCGCGCACGGGCCTCGTCCTCGCTCAGCCCCCGGCCCTCGACGAGCCGTCCCACCCGCACGTCCGCGGGCGTGTGCACGACCACGACGCAGTGGAAGCGCGCGGGGTCGCCCGTCTCGACGAGGAGCGGGATGTCGTGCACGACGACGGCCCGCGGGTCGGCGGCACCGGCCGCCGCCTCGTGCTCGGCCGCGAGCCGGCGCACCTCCGGGTGGACGATCGCGTTGAGGCGTTCGCGTGCGGCGTCGTCGCCGAACACGACGCGACCGAGCGCGGCGCGGTCGAGCGCGCCGTCGGCGTCGAGGACGCCCGGACCGAACGCCTCGACGACCTCGTCGAGGCCGACCGTCCCGGGCGCGACCGCGTCGCGGGAGAGCGCGTCGTAGTCCACGACGACGGCGCCGAGCTCGGCGAAGCGTGCGAGCGCGACGGACTTCCCCGCCGCGATTCCTCCGGTCAGGCCGATGCGAAACATGCGCCCCATCCTGCCAGCCGGTGGGCGACCTCGCGCCGGGACGCTCGACCCGGGGGGAGGGCTCAGCCGTGCGCACCTTGCGGCTCGCCCGCGCCGTCCGCCGGTCGGTCGCCGGCGCGCGCGTCGTCCTGCCGCTCGCCCGCGACGGCACGCAGGAGCCGCAGGAGCTCGGCGCGCTCGGCGGCGTCGAGGCGCGCGAGGAGCGTGCCGGCGCTCGACGAACGCTCCGCTCCCACCTGCGCGACGACCTCACGCCCCCGCGGGGTGAGCTCGACGAGCGTCGCTCTCCGGTCCTGCGGGTCGGGGGTGCGCCGGACGAGACCGGCCTGCTCGGCGTCGTCGACCTTGGACGTCACCGAGCGAGGGGCGACGTCCAGCGCGGACGCGACCGCACCGAGTCGACAGGGCTCGTCGCAGCGGGCGAGGAACCGCAGCATCCGGTACTGGCCGGGGGTGGTCCCCGCCGGCTGGGCACGCTCGCTCGCCTCGCGTCGCACGCTCCGGAGCGCCGCGTGCAGGAGCGCGAGGAACTCCCCGGCCTCGTCCGTCGAGGTCGGGTCGCCCACCACGCCCGGTGCGGGGCGCGCGCTCGCATCGCTCGTCACGAGGCCGAGCGTACCCGGCAGGACGGGATCTTGTTGAGAACGCTCATTGTGAGTTAGACTCACTATCGTTGTCGCGCGAGCGGTCCACGCGACCGCGCCCGCCGGCCGGCGCCACGCCGCCGCGGACGACCGCGCCCCTCCCCCACCCAGGAGGCCCTATGTCTTTCACCTCACCTCTCCCCGGCTCCGGCGGCGGGCGCGGCATGCGCTCGTTCCGCCAGGACTCCTCCGTCGCGTCCCGTCGGCTGCACCGCGGCACGATCCGACGCGTCCTCACGTTCGCCCGGCCCTACCGCCGCCAGCTCGCGGCCTTCCTCGTGCTCATCTCGATCGACGCCGCCGCGGGCGCGGCCACGCCGCTGCTGTTCCAGCGGATCATCGACGACGGCATCACCGCGGGGGAAGTCGGCGTCGTCGTCGCGCTCTCGCTCGTCGCCGCCGGGCTCGCGATCCTCTCCGGTGCCCTCGGCGTCGCCCAGCGCTGGTTCTCCTCGCGCATCGGCGAGGGCCTCATCGTCGACCTGCGCACCGCCGTCTTCGACCACGTGCAGCGCATGCCGCTCGCCTTCTTCAGCCGGACCCGCACCGGCGCGCTCGTCCAGCGGCTCAACGGCGACGTCCTCGGTGCGCAGCAGGCGTTCACGTCGACGCTCTCCAACGTCTTCTCGAACCTTCTCACCGTCGTGTTCGTCCTCGCCGCCATGCTCTCCATGTCCTGGCAGCTCACGCTCCTCGCCCTGACCCTGCTGCCCGCGTTCGTGCTCCCGGCCCGCTGGGTCGGCAAGCGTCTCGCCGCGATCACGCGCGAGAGCTACGAGCTCAACGCCGAGGCGGCACAGACCATGAACGAGCGCTTCAACGTCGCGGGGGCCCACCTCGTCAAGGTCTTCGGCGACCCGGCGCGCGAGTCGTCCCGGTTCTCCGCCCAGGCGGGCCGCGTCCGCGACATCGGCGTGAGGCAGGCCATGTACGGCACGGTCTTCCGCGTCGGGCTCACGGTCGTCGCCTCGGTCGCCGTCGCGATCGTCTACGGGCTCGGCGGCGTCATGGCGATCTCGGGCTCGCTGACGGTCGGCACCGTCGTCGCGCTCACCGCCTACCTCGGGCGCCTCTACGGCCCGCTGACGGCCATGTCCAACGTCCAGGTCGACGTCATGACCGCGCTCGTGAGCTTCGAGCGCGTGCTCGAGGTGCTCGACCTCGAGCCGACCGTCACGGACGCGCCCGACGCCCACGACCTCTCAGACGACCTCGAGAAGGACGGCGCGAGCCTCGAGCTCGACGGCGTGACGTTCCGCTACCCGGGCGCCGCCGAGGTCTCCCTCGCCTCGCTCGAGTCGGTCGCCGTCGAGGGGGCCGACCCCACGACCGACACCCTGCGCGACGTCTCGTTCTCCGTCCCCGCGGGGGCGATGGTCGCGCTCGTCGGCTCGTCCGGCGCGGGCAAGACGACGGTGTCGCAGCTCGTCACGCGTATGTACGACCCGACCTCGGGGCACGTGCGGATCGCGGGGCGTGACCTGCGCGAGGTCACGCAGGAGAGCCTGCACGACGCCGTCGGCGTGGTCACGCAGGAGGCCCACCTCTTCCACGACTCCATCGCCGAGAACCTCCGGTACGCCAAGCCCGACGCGACCGACGCCGAGCTCGAGGCCGCGCTGCGCCGCGCGCACGTGTGGGACGTCGTCGCGGCGCTGCCGTCGGGGATGGACACCGTGGTCGGCGACCGCGGCTACCGGATGTCCGGCGGGGAGCGCCAGCGCCTGGCCATCGCGCGCGTGTTCCTCAAGGCGCCGCGGCTCGTCGTCCTCGACGAGGCGACGGCACACCTCGACTCCGGCTCGGAGGCCGCGGTCCAGGCCGCGCTCGCCGAGGCGCTGCGCGGGCGCACGTCGCTCGTCATCGCGCACCGGCTCTCGACCGTGCGCGAGGCGGACCTCATCGTCGTCCTCGACGCGGGCCGCGTCGTCGAGACGGGCACGCACACCGACCTGCTCGCCCGCGACGGCCGGTACGCCGCGCTCTACCGGACGCAGTTCGCGGACTCGCCCGCGCCGTCGGCCCCCGACCCGGCCACCGAGCCGGCGGCCGCCACGGCCTGACCGCTGGATCGTCGAGCAGGCAGTCCTGGACCACCGAGCAGGTGGTTGCGGCTCGTCAGCGGCCACCGCCGGACCAGGACGACCTGTTCGGCACCGTCCGCGCCCGCCGCGTACGGCGAAGGGCCCCCCCCCCCCCGGGGGGGGGGGGGGGGGGGGGCCCGCGGCCGGTGCGCCCGGGGGGGGGGCGGACTGTGTATAGGGTTCGGGGTGGTTTA
>NZ_JBHXIC010000030.1:0-46876 GCF_042723955.1 Cellulosimicrobium cellulans
CCCCCCCCCGCCCCCCCCGCGGCCCGCCCCCCCGCGGCGGCGCCCGTACCCTGGTGCGGTGCCCGAACCGACCCCCGAGACGCTCGACGACGCCCTGACCGACGACCGCCCGCGCTACCGCACGCAGCCCGTGTCGTTCGTGCGGCGCAGCGGGCGCCTCGCGCCACGCCAGCAGCGCGCGTGGGACGCCCACCGGGACCGCTACGTCGTCGACGTGCCGCGCGACGTCGCGCGGACGTCGGTCGACCCGGCGCACGTGCTCGACGTCGCGGGGACGTTCGGACGCGAGGCGCGCCTCGTCGTCGAGATCGGCTCGGGCCAGGGCGAGGCCGTGGTGGCCGCCGCCGAGCGCGAGCCGGGCACCGACTTCCTCGCCGTCGAGGTGTACGCCCCGGGCCTCGCGCAGACCGTGCTGCGGGCGTCGCAGCGCGACCTGACGAACGTGCGGCTGGTCCAGGCGAACGCGGCCGAGCTGCTGGCCACGACGCTGCCCGCGGGGAGCGTCGACGAGCTGTGGGTGTTCTTCCCCGACCCGTGGCACAAGTCTCGCCACCACAAGCGCCGCCTCGTGGCGCCGTCGTTCGCGGCGCTCGCCGAGCGGGTGCTGCGGGCCCCGCGCGAGGGGCACGGCGCGCGGCCCGGTGGGACGCTGCGCCTTGCCACGGACTGGGCCGAGTACGCGGAGCAGATGATCGACGTGCTCGACGCCGCGCCCGGGCTGCGCAACGTCCACGGCCCGCGCGGCGTGGCGCCGCGCTTCGAGGGCCGCGTGCTCACCGGGTTCGAGCGCAAGGGCGAGAACGCCGGCCGCGTCATCACCGACCTGGAGTACGTGCGCGTCTGACGCGTCGTGGACCGGTGGCCGACCGGCCGCGCCAGGTTCTTGCGGACAGAAGTGATCTACGGCACATTGTGCCGGGGGATGGAACGTCGCCCCGGGCACGCAGTGTCGCGTGCGGTCGCGTCGACTGGTGACCGTCTGCGGGTGCGGGCTCTGTCAGTCCACGGAATGAGCCAACGGAGGCGTCATGACCGACGTGACGGCCGGCCCCGGAACCGGGCCCGCCGAAGAGACCGACTACCAGCGCGTGCAGCGCTCGCCCGAGTTCCAGGACCTGCGCAGACGCTTCCGGAACTTCGTGTTCCCGATGACCGCGCTGTTCCTCGTGTGGTACTTCGTCTACGTCCTGCTGGCGAACTATGCGCACGACTTCATGAGCATTCGGGTGTGGGGGAACATCACGGTCGGGTTGCTCTTCGGCCTCGGCCAGTTCGTGTCCACGTTCGCGATCACCATGATCTACGCGCGCTGGGCCAACAAGCGCTTCGATGCCGCGGCGGACGAGCTGCGCCGGGAGATCGAGGAGGACGAGCTGTGAGCGCGCACCTCCTGGCCGCGGAGGCCACCGACGTCGGGAACCCGGTCGTCAACGTCGCGATCTTCGGCGTCTTCGTCGCCGTGACGCTCGTCATCGTGCTGCGCGCGTCGCGGCAGAACAAGTCCGCCGCGGACTACTACGCGGGCGGACGCTCGTTCACCGGGCCGCAGAACGGCACGGCCATCGCGGGGGACTACCTCTCCGCCGCGAGCTTCCTCGGGATCTGCGGGGCCATCGCGATCAACGGGTACGACGGCTTCCTCTACTCGATCGGGTTCCTCGTCGCGTGGCTCGTCGCGCTGCTGCTCGTCGCCGAGCTGCTGCGCAACACCGGCAAGTTCACGATGGCCGACGTGCTGTCGTTCCGGCTCAGGCAGCGCCCCGTGCGCATGGCGGCGGCGATCGCGACCCTGGCCGTCGTGTTCTTCTACCTGCTCGCGCAGATGGCGGGGGCGGGCGGGCTCGTAGCCCTCCTGCTCGGCGTGGACTCCACGGCGGGGCAGAGCGTCGTCGTCGCGGTCGTCGGCGCGCTGATGATCCTCTACGTGCTGGTCGGCGGCATGAAGGGCACCACCTGGGTGCAGATCATCAAGGCGGTGCTGCTCATCGCGGGCGCCGCCGTCATGACGGTGTGGGTCCTCGCGAAGTTCGGCTTCAACCTGTCCGACCTGCTCCAGGGCGCGATCGACAAGGCCGGCCCGGGCGGCGAGGCGCTCATCGAGCCGGGCAAGCAGTACGGAGCCACGGAGACGTCGAAGCTCGACTTCCTCTCTCTCGCACTGGCCCTCGTGCTCGGCACGGCCGGGCTGCCGCACGTGCTCATGCGCTTCTACACCGTGCCCTCGGCCAAGGAGGCCCGCCGCTCGGTCGTGTGGGCGATCTGGCTCATCGGCATCTTCTACCTGTTCACGCTCGTGCTCGGGTACGGAGCCGGGGCGCTCGTGGGGCCGGAGACGATCAGCGCGGCACCAGGCGGCGTGAACTCGGCGGCACCGCTGCTCGCGTTCGCCCTCGGTGGGGAGATCCTGCTCGGGTTCATCTCCGCCGTCGCGTTCGCGACGATCCTCGCCGTCGTGGCGGGCCTGACGATCACCGCGGCGGCGAGCTTCGCGCACGACATCTACGCCAACGTCATCAAGCGGGGCGAGGTGAAGCCCGACGGCGAGGTCAAGGTCGCGCGCATCACCGTCGTCGTCATCGGGATCCTCGCGATCCTCGGCGGCATCTTCGCCCAGGGCCAGAACGTGGCGTTCCTCGTGGCGCTCGCGTTCGCGGTCGCCGCGAGCGCGAACCTCCCGACGATCCTCTACTCGCTGTTCTGGAAGCGGTTCAACACGTCCGGGGCGCTGTGGAGCATGTACGGCGGGCTCATCTCGTGCGTGGTGCTCATCGCGTTCTCGCCCGTCGTGTCCGGCAAGGTGGACCCGGTGACCGGTGCGAGCCTGTCGATGATCAAGAACACCGACATCGACTTCGCGATCTTCCCGCTGAGCAACCCCGGCATCATCTCCATCCCGCTCGCCTTCCTGCTCGGGATCCTCGGGACGCTGCTCAGCAAGGAGAAGCCGCACCCGGAGAAGTTCGCCGAGATGGAGGTCCGCTCGCTCACGGGCGCGGGGGCCGAGAAGGCGGTCACGCACTAGCGGCACACTCCTGCGCTCCGCACGAGGACGCCCCCGGTCCGGTCGGACCGGGGGCGTCCGCGCGTCCGGTGGTCCGGTCGACGCGCGCTGCCGTCCCGCCGCGCCGACGTCCCCTCGCGCCGCAATCCCGTCGCCGTGGGCACGGTCCGCGACGTACGGTCGCGCCATGACCTCTCCGACCCCGCCCGACGCGGTCGCTCCCGCGGGGACCTCGGCGCCCGTCCTCGTGGTCACCGGGGCGATGGCCTCGGGCAAGTCGACCGTCGCCGAGGCGCTCGCGCGGACGTTCCCGCTCGCGGCGCACCTGCGGGGCGACGTGTTCCGGCGGTTCGTCGTGAGCGGGCAGGCGTCGATGGCGCCGCCCCTGTCGGCCGCGGCCCGCGCCCAGCTCGACCTGCGGCAGGAGCTCGCGGCCCAGGCCGCGGACACGTACGCCGCGGCGGGTGTGGTCGCCGTCGTCCAGGACATCCTGCTCGGTCCCGACCTGGAGCGCTTCACGGCACGCGTGCGGACCCGCCCGTGCTACGCCGTCGTGCTCGCGCCCGACGCCGAGACGCTCGCCGCGCGCGACGCGGCCCGGCACAAGCAGGCGTACGGGGACTGGACGCCGGGGGAGTTCGCGGCCGCGGCGCGCGAGACTCCCGGCGGCCTGCACCTCGACACGACCAGGTGGTCCGTCGCCGAGACCGTGCGACAGGTCCTCGACCGGCTCGACGAGGCGCGCGTCGCGTGACCCTGTCCCTGTCCCGCTGGGCGGCGAGCGCGACCCCGCGTGAGGATGGGCCCATGACGAGCGACCCGCAGCAGGAGACCGTGCCCGACGAGACCTACGACGTGATCGTCATCGGCGGTGGACCCGTCGGCGAGAACGTCGCCGACCGCGCCGGGCGCACAGGACTGAGCGTCGCGCTCGTCGAGGCCGAGCTCGTGGGGGGCGAGTGCTCGTACTGGGCGTGCATCCCCTCGAAGACGCTTCTGCGGCCCGGCGCAGCGCGGGCCGAGGCGCAGGGCGTCCCGGGGGTCGGTGTCGACGACGACCTCGACGTCCCGGCGGTCCTCGCGCGCCGCGACGCGATGGTCGCGGACTGGGACGACACGGGCCAGGTCTCCTGGGTCGAGGGAGCGGGCATCGCGCTCGTGCGCGGGCTCGGGCGCATCGTCGGGCCGCGCCTCGTCGAGGTCGTCCCGGAGGAGTCCGACGCCGACCCCGACGACCTCCCGCGCGCACGCCGCCTCGCGGCTCGGTACGCGGTGGTCGTGGCGACGGGCAGCGTCCCGGTGCTCCCTGACGTGCCCGGCCTCGCCGACGTCAACCCGTGGACCAGCCGCGAGGCGACGGCCGTCGAGGACGTCCCGGAGTCGCTCGCGATCGTCGGCGGGGGAGTCGTCGCGACGGAGATGGCGGTCGCGTTCGCCGACCTGGGGTCGCGCGTCACCGTGCTGTCGCGCGGCGGCCTGCTCGGGCGCACCGAGCCGTGGGCGGGCGAGGCCGTCGCGGCGTCCCTGCGGAAGCTGGGGGTGGACGTGCGCCTCGGCGTCGCCACCGACTCGGTCGAGGCGTTGCCCGACGGCGGCGTGCGCCTCACGCTGTCGGCCACCGGGCACGCGGCGGAGGGCGAGGCCCCGGACGTGGCGCCCGTGACCGCGGAGCGGGTGCTCGTCGCGACCGGTCGCGTCGCGCGGACCCAGGACCTCGGCGTCGACGCGGTCGGTCTCGTCCCGGGACGCGCGCTCGACGTCGACGACACGATGCTCGTCCAGGGGGTGGGTCCGGACGGCGCCGAGGGTGCCGGCGGCTGGCTGTACGCCGCGGGCGACGTCACCGGGCGGGTCGCGACGACCCACCAGGGCAAGTACCAGGGCCGGGTCGTGGGCGACGTCGTCGCGGCCCGCTTCGGCGACCCGGACGCCGACGGGGCGCCGACCGCCGGGGATCGGGTGCCCGCCGTCGGGTCCGCGCCCGAGCCGTGGTCGCGGTTCGCGGCGACGGCCGACGCCGTCGCGTCCCCGCAGGTCGTGTTCACGCGTCCCGAGGTCGCGGCCGTCGGGCACACCGAGGCGTCCGCGCGCGAGGCCGGGATCGACGTGCGGGTCGTGCGGTACGACCTGGCGAACGTCTCCGGCGCCGCCGTGCGCGCCGAGGACTATGCCGGCAGCGCCCAGCTCGTCGTCGACGCCGCGCGCGAGGTCGTCGTCGGCGCCACGTTCGTCGGCCCCGACGCGGCGGAGATGCTGCACGCCGCGACGATCGCCGTGGTGGGCGAGGTTCCGCTGCGGCGTCTGTGGCACGCGGTGCCGTCGTACCCGACGGTGAGCGAGGTCTGGCTGCGCTTCCTCGAGGAGTACGGCCTGTAGTGCGCGACGTCGCGGGCCGCGAGGGCACGCCGCCCGGGCCGGGCACGTCACAGGGGCCGGGCGCTCGCGCGACGGTCCCGTCCCCTAGGCTCGGGGCGTGACGACCGAGACCTCCGCCCCGCGCGTCGCCCTCGCGACGTGCTCCGTCCTGCCGCACCTCGACCCGGACGACGCGCCGCTCGTGCGCGCGCTCGACGCCCGCGGCGTCGCCGCGCAGCCCGCCGTCTGGGACGATCCGGACGTCGACTGGGGCGCGTTCGACGCCGTCGTCGTGCGCTCGACGTGGGACTACTCGGCCCGGCGCGACGAGTTCGTCGCGTGGGCGACGCGCGTCCCGCGCATCCTCAACGCGGAGGCCGTGCTGCGCTGGAACACCGACAAGGGCTACCTGCGCGAGCTGGAGGGCGCGGGGATCCCCGTCATCCCGACGCTGTGGCTCGACCCGGCACGCAACCTGTCCTCGCGCGCGATCCACACGCGCCTGCCCGCCCAGGGCGACTTCGTGATCAAGCCGGTCGTCAGCGCGGGCGCCAAGGACACCGGCCGGTACCAGGCCGGCGAGGCGCACTCGCGCGGGCTCGCGATCCAGCACGCGAAGAACCTGCTGGTCTCGGGCCGCGAGGTCATGGTGCAGCCGTACGTGACGAGCGTCGACACCGCGGGCGAGACGGGCCTCGTCTTCGTCGACGGCGAGTTCTCCCACGCCGTGCGCAAGAACGCGCTCCTCACCGGCCCGCACCGCCCGACCCGCGGCCTGTACCAGCAGGAGGAGATGAGCCCGTTCACCGCGACCGAGGAACAGCTCGACGTCGCGCGCCGGGCGCTCGCGGCGGCGGCCGACGCGGTCGGCGGCGGGGACGCGGCGAGCTTCCTGTACGCGCGCGTCGACGTGGTCACGGGCAACGACGGTGGCGTCGTCGTCATCGAGCTCGAGCTCACCGAGCCGTCGCTGTTCCTCGCGCTCTCGCCCGGGTCGCTCGACCGGTTCGCCGACGCGATCGCGGCACGCGTCGCGCGCTGACCGCCGGTCCGCGGGCGCGCGACCGTGGCCCCGCCCCGACGTCGGGACGGGGCCACGGTCATGCGGTGCCGGAGGTCAGGCGAGGCCGTTCTCCGAGAGCCAGTCTGCCGCGATGTCCTCGGGCGAGCGCTGGTCCTCCGTGGACTCCACGTTCAGGGCCACGAGGCCCTCGGGCGTGAGCGCCTCGCTGACCGGGTTGACGACGTCCGCGATCTCGTCGGCGATGTCCGCGTTGACGAGCGGCACGACGTTCGAGGCGAGGAACAGGCCCTCGGGATCCTCGAGCGTGACGAGCTTCTCGGTCTGGATGCGCGGGTCGGCGCTGAACACGTTCGCGACGTTCACCGTGCCGGCGACGAGGTCCTGCACGGTCGTGTCGCCGGTCGCGACGAACGAGACGTCGACGCCGTACACGTCCTTGAGGCCCTGCGGTCCGTACGGGCGCTGCTCGAGCTCCGCGGGACCGCCGAGCGTCAGCGGCACGTCCAGGCCCGCGAGATCGGCGATGCTCGTCAGCCCGTTCTCTGTCGCGAACGCCTCGGTGACGTTGTACGAGTCCTGGTCCGTCGCGCTCGACTGGTCGAGGACCGCGAGCCCGTCCGGGAGGGCCTCCTGGAGCGCTGCGTACACGTCGTCGGGCGACGTCGCCGTGGTCTCCGGGTCGAAGAACTGCAGCAGGTTGCCCGTGTACTCGGGGAAGACCTGCACCTCTCCGCTCTCGAGGGCGGGCATGTAGGCGTCGCGCTGGCCGATCGAGAAGTTCCGCTCGACCGTGAAGCCCTCGGCCTCGAGGGCCTGGGCGTAGATCTCGGCGATGATCTCGTTCGAGTAGTAGGCCTGCGAGCCGACGACGATGGTGTCGGACGAGGAGCCGCCGCCGTCGGACGTCGCGGTGTCCGCATCGAGCGGGTCGGACCCGCCGCCGCAGGCGGTGAGCGTGAGGACGGCGGTCGCCGCGGCGGCGACGAGGGCGGCGGTGCGTCGGGTGGTGCGCATGTGTCTGCCTTTCTGAGGGCCGTCCCGTGGACCGGGAGGGTCGGGGAGCGTCGGGAGGGTTTCGGGTTCAGGTTCGGGTTCGAGACGAGCGGTCGGGGGGTGCGGGTGTCAGGCGGTGGTCGGTTCGGGGGCCCGACGTCGTCGCCTCCGGGCCGGCTCGTCGTCCGAGGAGCGGCCGGCGGTCACCCCGCGCGGCACGACGACGCGCTGGAGGATCGCGAACAGCGCGTCGAGCACGACGGCCAGGACGACGATGAGGAGGGCGGCGCCGAGGATCTGGGAGAAGTCGCGGATCTGGATGCCCTGCACGATGTAGAAGCCGAGGCCCCAGTTGCCGACGTACCCCGCGAGCGTCACGGTCGCGACGACCTGCAGCGTCGCGGAGCGCAGCCCGCCGATGAGCAGGGGGAGCCCGAGCGGCACCTCGGCCTTGAAGAGCACCTGCCACCCGGTCATGCCGACGGACCGCGCGCCGTCGACCACGCGCCGCTCGACGGCCTCCACGCCCGCGTAGGCGCCCGCGAGGATCGGCGGGATCGCGAGGAGGACGAACGCGGTGACGGACGCCGCGACCTTGTGCGTCACGCCGAGGACGAGGACGAGGAGCAGGACGAGCCCGAAGGAGGGGACCGCGCGGGCCGCGCCCGAGAGCGCGACGGCGAGCTCCCGGCCGCGACCCGTGTGTCCGATGGCCCAGCCTGCGGGGATCGCGAGTGCCGCCGCGACGAGCACCGAGACGAACGTGAACGCGAGGTGGGTCCAGATCGCCTCCGGGAGGGGGAGCGCGCCCGTGAGCCGGTCGGGGGAGAAGATCCAGGCGATCGCGTCGGAGAACAGGTTCATGCGCGCACCTTCCGGGACCAGGGCATGACCGCTCGCCCGGCGAGCACGAGCAGCAGGTCGACGAGCAGGGCGATGACGACGACCGCGACGACGCCCGCGAGGATCTCGGCGACGATCTGCCGCTGGTAGCCGTTGGTGAAGAGGTAGCCGAGGTTGTCGATCCCGATGAGGATGCCGACCGTCGCGAGCGAGATGGTCGACACCGCGGTCACGCGCAGCCCGGCGAGCACGACCGGTCCGGCGAGCGGGAGGTCGACCTGCCAGAAGCGCCGCCACGGCCCGTAGCCGACCGCGAGGGCCGCCTGCCGGACCGTCGGGTCGACCGAGGCGAGGGCGTCGGCGACGAACCGGGTCATGATCGCTACGGCGTAGATCGTCAGCGCGACGACCAGGTTCAGCTCGGACAGGAAGCTGATGCCGAGGAGCGGCGGGAGCAGCGCGAAGAGCGCGAGCGACGGGATCGTGTAGAGCAGGCCGACGAGCGTCAGGACGAGTCCCCGTGTGAGGCGGAACCGGAACGCGAGCCAGCCCAGCGGGATCGAGACGAGGAACCCGAGCACGATCGGCACCACGCACTGGCTCAGGTGCTCGACCGTGAGGCGGCCGATGAGGTCGAGGTTGTCCAGGACCCAGGTCATGCGCCGCCCTCGGCGTGGTCCTCGACCAGGACGCCCTGCGTGCGTCCCGTGCCGTCCACGAGCACGGTCCCGTGCCCGGTGCGCTTCGTGTGCAGCGCGCGGGTGCCACGCTCCGCCCCGATGAAGCTCGCGACGAACTCGCTCGCGGGGTTCTCCAGGATCTCGCTCGGCGACCCGATCTGGGCCACCTGCGCCCCCTTCTCGAGGATCACGACCTGGTCGCCGAGCAGGAACGCCTCGTCGATGTCGTGCGTGACGAAGACGACCGTCTTGTCCAGCTCGCGCTGCAACCGGATGGTCTCGGTCTGGAGCTCGGCGCGCACGATCGGGTCGACGGCCCCGAACGGCTCGTCCATGAGCAGGATGTTCGGGTCCGCGGCGAGCGCTCGCGCCACGCCGACGCGTTGCTGCTGGCCGCCCGAGAGCTGGCTCGGGTAGCGGTCCGCGAGCGCCCGGTCGAGGCCGACGGTGTCGAGCAGCTCGAGGGCCCGCTCGCGCGCCTGCCGCCGGGGCGTGCCCTCGAGCCGCAGGACCGTCGTCACGTTGTCGACGACCTTGTAGTGGGGCAGGAGCCCGCCATTCTGCAGGACGTAGCCGATGCTGCGGCGCAGCTTCACCGGGTCGCGGTCGAGGATGGACGCGCCGTCGATCTCGATCGTGCCCGACGTGGGCTCCACCATGCGGTTGATCATGCGCAGGAGCGTCGTCTTGCCGCTCCCGGACGACCCGACGAGCACCGTCGTGCGGTGGGGCGGGATGACCAGGTCGAAGTCCGCGACCGCCGCCGTGCCGTCCGGGTACGTCTTGGTGACCGATCGGAACTCGATCATGGGGCGCTGCCTCCCGACAGTCGGTGAACCGGCCTCCCACCCAACCACGACCGTGGCCGGCCAGCCGAGCGCTTTGCCACGCGTCCACAGACCGTACGTCGAACCACCGACACGTCGCACTCGCACCGGTACGTCGGCTTCGCGCCGTGGCGCGCCCCGTGAGCCCGCCGCGGGCCACCCGGGATTCGCCCGTGACGCTCGTCACGTCGAGGCCTATCGTGGCGCTGTGCCGCACCTCGACTCCCTGCTCGCCTTCTCCCTCGCCTCGCTCGTGCTCGTCGTGATCCCCGGCCCGAGCGTGCTCTTCGTCGTCGGCCGGTCGCTCGCGCTCGGGCACCGGGGCGGGGTGCTGAGCGTCCTCGGCAACGAGCTCGGGGCGCTGACTCTCGTCGCGGCCGTGGCGCTCGGGGTCGGGACCGTCGTCGCGACGTCGGTCGCGGTGTTCACGGTCGTCAAGCTCGTCGGTGCGGCCTACCTCGTCTACCTCGGCGTCCAGGCGATCCGGCACCGGCGGGAGGGTGCGGTCGACGTCGCGGTCGCGCCCGTGCGCGAGCCGTGGTGGCGCGTCGTGCGGCAGGGCTACGTGGTCGGGGTGACGAACCCGAAGACCATCGTGTTCTTCGTCGCCGTGCTGCCGCAGTTCACCGACTTCCACGCCGGGCGCGTGCCTGCCCAGATGATGGTGCTCGGGCTGGTCTTCACGGTGATCGCGTTCGTCTGCGACAGCGCGTGGGCGCTCGCGGCGGGAGCCGCACGGTCGTGGTTCGCCTCCTCGCCCCGACGCCTGAGCGCGGTCCGTGCGACGGGCGGGGGCATGATGATCGGCCTGGGCGGCGTGCTCGCCGTCGCCTCCCACCGGACCGCCTGACACGAGCGCCGGACCCCGGGGAGACGCGACGAGGGCCGGTCTCCGTCTCGGAGACCGGCCCTCGCCGTCTGGGGTGAGTAACGGGACTTGAACCCGCGACCCCCTGGACCACAACCAGGTGCTCTACCAGCTGAGCTATACCCACCATGACCGGCGCGTGAAGCACCGGCCGTCGAAAAGTGTACCTGGTCCGGGAGGGGCTCCCGGACCGCTTTTCGAGGTCAGGAGTCTGCGGACCCTGTGACGGTGGCCACGGCGGTCTCGGCGTCGTCGTCGGCGGGTCGGGTCCGGCCGCGCGTGACGCTCGTCGCCACGACCTGCTCGGCGACCTTGCGCGCCGTCGCGGAGTCGGGACCGGGCTGGGGGACGAACACGGCGGCGCGGTAGTAGCGCAGCTCGTCGATGCTCTCGAGGATGTCCGCGAGCGCGCGGTGACCGCCGTGCTTCTCGGGCGACGAGAAGTA
This sequence comes from Cellulosimicrobium cellulans, assembly GCF_042723955.1. Taxonomy (GTDB): domain Bacteria; phylum Actinomycetota; class Actinomycetes; order Actinomycetales; family Cellulomonadaceae; genus Cellulosimicrobium; species Cellulosimicrobium cellulans_H. The sequence continues at coordinate 11,038 of NZ_JBHXIC010000030.1, forward strand.
CGCGCGGGGGTACCAACGGCGCGAGAGCTCCTTGACGGACGACACGTCGATGATCCGGTAGTGCAGGTGGCTCATGAGCGCGGGCATGTCTCGGTCGAGGAAGCCCTTGTCGGTGCCGACGGAGTTGCCCGCCAGCGGGGCCTTGCCCGGCTCGGGGACCCACGTGCGGACGTAGTCGAGGACGCGCTGCTCGGCCTCGGCGAGCGTCAGGCCCTCGTCGAGCTCGTCGAGCAGCCCGGAGGTCGTGTGCATCTGGCGGACGAAGTCGCCCATCTGCTCGAGCGCCTCGGCCGGGGGCCGGACGAGGACGTCGACCCCGTCGCCGAGCACGTTGAGCTCGGAGTCGGTGACCACGGCGGCGACCTCGACGAGGGCGTCGGCGCCCAGGTCCAGCCCGGTCATCTCGCAGTCGATCCAGACGATGCGTTCGTTCGCGTTCACAGGACTCACGGGCCACAGCCTAGCCGCGGCGCGCACGACGAAGGCCCCGGCGGTCCGGTCCACGGGGGTCCGGACGGTCGGGGCCTTCGGCGAGGTGTGCCGCCGCCTGTCGGGGAGGGTCCCCGGCCCGGCGAGCGGTCGGTGCGCGTCATGCGGTACGGCGCGGCAGGCGGGCCTGCCGGGTGTGCGCCGGGACGCGGGTCGTGGTGCGGCGCAGCTGCGACCGGCGCAGGGTCTGCTCCTGCAGCTGCTCGCGACGGCTGAGGGCCGCCACGTCGTACGTGATCAAGGGATGCATGTTCTGCTCTCGTGACGCTGGGTTCGTGGGTCTGGCCGGACCCTCCACCGCCCGGTACGGACCGGACGGACGTCACCGCGGTGTGGGTACATACGACCACGGTCGTCGTGGGCGGTGCATCCCTTTTTCGCCACGAGCGTCGGGTGCGGCCCGGTGCCCGACGCCGTCCGGCCGCGCTGCGCCGTCGGCGCGCCGTGCGTAGCCTCCGGGGATGGGTGACCGGGGCCGTGAAGCAGGGGACGAGACAGGGGACGGGGCGGGGGACGCGGCGGGGCGCGTGACGGACGGCGTGGCAACGGGCGCGACCGAGCACGAGACCGGCGATGCGTCTGCGCGCGCGGTCCTCGCGAGCGTGTGGCCCGGAGCGCTCCTGGTGCTCGTCGGGGTCGCGGGGTTCGTGCTGCTCCTCGACGCGGTCCTTGACCAGGAGGACCTGTGGCGGCTCGACGACCCGCTGCTCGCCTGGATGGTCGCGCACCGCACGCCGGTCGCGACGGGCGTCCTCACGGTCGTGACGACCGTGTCCGGCCCGTTCGTGCTGCCCGTGCTCGTCGCGGTCGGCTGCGTGGTGTGGGCGAGGCGCACGGGGACGTGGTGGGAACCGGGCCTGCTCGCGGGGGCGATGGTGCTCGCGACGCTGGTCTCGACCGTGCTCAAGGCGGTGATCGCCCGGCCGCGGCCGCCCGACGTGTCGATGGTCGTCGCCGGGGTGGAGCGGTCGTTCTCCTTCCCGTCGGGGCACACGATCGGCGCGGCGACGCTCGTCCTCGTCGGCGGCTACCTGGTATGGCACCGCCACCACGATCCGAGGGTGCTCGCGGTGTGGGTCGTGGCCTCCGTGGTCGTGATCGGGGCCGTGGCCCTGAGCCGGCTCTACCTGGGTTATCACTTCCTCACCGACGTCCTGGCGGGGTTGTCGCTCGCCGTCGCGGTGCTCGGTGTCGTGGTCACGGTGAGCCGCGTCCACGACCTGCGGCGCCCGCGGCCCCAGGACGCGCGTGATGCCGAGGACTCATCCTAAAGAAGTCTTGCGCAAGAAGTCTTTCGTGAACTAGCGTGGCGGCATGAGCACGCCCGACGACCCTCGCCCCACCCCCTCGGAGGACCCGCAGGTCACCCCGGCACCGGAACCCGCGGCGACCTCGGGCCCGCTCCCGCGCGGCCCGCGCCCCGAGCCCGGCCAGGTGGTCGCGACCGACCCGGCGACCATCCGGGCGCTCGCCCACCCGCTCCGCCTGCGGATCCTCGCGCTGCTCGACGACGAGGGCGAGGTCACCGCGACGCGCTGCGCCGAGGTGACGGGCGAGTCCGTCGCGAGCTGCTCCTTCCACCTGCGCATGCTCGCCAAGTACGGGTACGTGGAGCCCGCGGAGCGGCGCGGCAAGGAGCGGCCGTGGCGCTCCGTGGGGCGCGGCCGACAGGCGAAGGGTGACCCGCACGTCCCGGAGTCCCTGCACGCGGCGGGCGCGGTGGCGAACCTGATGCTCGACCAGGAGGCGACGCGCGTGCGGACGTGGCTCGCCGGAGCGGCCACCGACGACCCGCAGTGGCTCCTCGCCTCGACCATGACCGGCGCGTCCTTCTACGCGACGCGCGAGGAGCTCGACGCCCTCGCCCGCGAGGTCGAGGCGCTCACCGACCGCTTCCGGGGGCGCTGGGAGGACCCGGCGCTCCGTCCCGAGGGCGCGCGTCGCGCGCGCCTCTTCTCCGTCGTCAACGCCGACCCTCCGGAGGCCCCCCGATGAGCACGCCGACCGAGCCGACCGCCGTCGCCTCCGACACCCCTGCCCCGCTCGACCCGGGCCCCGGGACGGCGGCCGCGCCTGACCTGGGCCCCGGGACCGCGCCCGACCCGCGCACGGCGCTGCGCGGTCGACCGTTCCGGCTCCTGTCGGTCGCGTGGGGGTTCACGAACTTCGCCGACTCGGTCCTCGCGATCATCCTCGCCGTGTGGGTGAAGGACCTCACCGGCTCCAACGGCGCGGCCGGTCTCGTGTTCGCGGCGCTCGGCCTGCCGGCGCTCGCGTCGCCGCTCCTCGGCCAGCTCGCCGACCGGGTGTCGCGACGGCGGATGCTCGTCGTCACCTATCTCGTCGGTGCGGTGAGCCTCCTCGCCCTGCTCGCGGTCCGCGGGCCGGAGCAGGTCTGGCTCGTGTTCGTGGTGACCGTGGTCTACTCGGGCGTCGGGTTCGCGACCGCGGCCGCGCAGGCCGGCCTCGTGCGCGACATGCTGCCGGACGAGGCGATCGCCCCGGCGAACGGTCGTCTCACGACGATCGACCAGGTGTTCCGGCTCCTCATGCCGGTCGTCGGCGCGGGCGCGTACGCGCTCGCCGGTGCGTGGCCGCTCGTGGTCGCGGCGTCCGTCGCGTTCGCGGTCGCGGGCACCGTGATCGGCCGGATCTGGCTCGTGGAGACGCCGCCGACCCCGGCCGCCGACCGCGAGCCGTACCTCGCGGAGATGACGGCCGGCTTCCGCCACCTCGTGCGCACGGCGCCGCTCGGGGTGCTCACCCTGGCCATGCTCGTCGCGTTCGCGGGGGTCGGGCTGCTGAACGCGGTCAGCCTCGCGATCGTCGAGGACGGGCTCGGGCTGCCGGCGGCGCTGCTCGGCCCGATCTCCTCGGTCCAGGCGCTCACCGCGATCGTCGCGGGGCTCACGGCCGCGCGGCTCGTCGCGCGCTGGGGCGCGCAGCGGCTCGTCGCGCTGGGCCTGCTCGTGCTGGCGCTCGGCATCGTGCCCGCGACGGGGTCGAACGTGGTGGCGATCGTGCTCGGGCTGGGTGCGGTCGGGCTCGGGGCCACGTGGTCGATCGTCGGCTTCGTCACCGAGCGGCAGCTCCGCACGCCCGCGGGACTCCAGGGGCGCGTCGCCGCGGCGAGCCTGCTGCTCGTCAACGTCCCGCAGCTCGTGCTGACCGTGGTCGGTGCCGCCCTCGTCGGAGCGGTCGACTACCGCCTGCTCCTCGTCGTGACGGTCGTGGGCATCGTGGTCGCCGCCGTCGTCTCGCTGCGCGGCCACGGCGCCACCACCCCGCCGAGCGAGAACCCCGGTCCGCCGAAGGAGAACCCCGGTCTGCCGAAGGAGAACGCTGGTCTGTCGAAGGAGAACGCTGGTCTGTCGAAGTAGAACTGTGGTCTGTCGAAGCGAACGCTGGTCTTGACCAGGGTTCTACGTCGGCAGACCAGGGTTCTACGTCGGCAGACCACGGTTCTCCTTCGGCGGTCCACGGTTCGCCCTCGAGGGGACGTCGTCAGTCGTCGAGGCCGCGGGCGCGCAGGGCGTCGCCGAGCGCGTCGGCCTGACGCAGCGCGCCGACGACGAGCGGGACGGCGTAGGCGCGGACGTCGTGCTCACGGCCTCGCGCGCGGCACGCGTCCCGCACGCGCTGCGCCAGGGCGGCGACGACGGGGACGCAGCGCACGGCGAGCGAGAGGACGAGGGCCGCGCGGTCGGCGTCGACGCCGAGGCGGCGCAGCGGCCGCAGCCCCCGCTGGATCGCGCCGAGCACGGCGGACGTCCGGGTCGTGAGCAGCACGAGCCCCGCGAGCGCGACGAGCGCGACGAGCCGGGCGGTGAGCACGACCGCGGCCTCCGGCCCCAGGGCGAGCCACTGGACGGCGAGGAGCACGGGCACCACGATGCGCAGAGGCCGGACCTGGTCCCACGCCGCGCCCGGACCCACGCCCGCGACCGCGTAGAGCACACCGACGGCGAGGACCACCGCGCCGACCCCCGCCGGCGACGACACCAGGAGCGCGACGGCAGAGGCCACCGCGAGGCCCACGAGCTTGGCGCCGGCCGGGACCCGGTGGAGCACCGACGTCCCCGGTCGGTACGTCCCCGAGGTCACGGTGACTCCCCGTCGACGAGGCGCAGGTAGTGCGCGACGGCAGGCCCCGGAGCGTCGTCCGCGACGACCCGCCCGCCGTCGACCACGAGCACGCGGTCCATCGCGTCCATGAGCGACAGGTCGTGCGAGACGAGCACGACCTGGTGGGGGAGCCCCGCGAGCTCCGCGGCGAAGTGCCGCGTGTTGCGCAGGTCGAGGAGCGTCGTCGGCTCGTCGGCGACGACCAGCCGCGGCTCGGCGGCGAGCACCGAGGTGAGTGCGAGAAGCTGCTTCTGACCGCCCGAGAGCAGGTGCGCGGGGTGGTCCGCGTGGCCCGCCAGGCCGCGCGCGGCGAGGGCCTCCCGCACCAGGGCGTCCCGCTCGGCCGCGGGGAGGCGCCGCAGCGAGTACGCCACGTCCTCCGCGACGGTCGGCATGACGATCTGGGCGTCCGGGTCGGTGAACACGAACCCGACGCGCCGCCGGACCGCGGCGCCGTCGCGGCGGGTGTCGAGCCCGTCGACGAGGACGCGGCCCGACGTCGGCAGGACCAGCCCGTTGAGCAGGCGCGCGAGCGTGCTCTTGCCGGAGCCGTTGGCCCCGACGATCCCCACGCGCCGCTCGCGCAGCTCGAGGTCGACCCCGCGCAGCACGTCACGCTCGCCGAGCCGCACGTGCACGTCCTCGAGCCGGACGGTGCAGCCGGTCCCGGGGGCCGTCCGGTCGGCGGCACCCGACCCGCCGGGCGCGAGAGTCGAGCCCGACGAGCCCGACGAGCCCGACGAGCCCGACGAGCCCGACGCGCCCGACGCGCCCGACGAGCGCGTCGGCGCGGTGGGAGGAGCCTCGACGGCGGTGCGGCGCCGGCGTGCGGCGCGAGACCTCGCGATCACCGGACGACCTCCAGGACGGCCGCGACGCCGAGCCCGCCCCCGACCGCGGCCGTCGCGAGGCCGAGCGTCCCGGCCGTCGCGCCCGCGCGCACGAGCCGGGAGAACAGCCGCACGACCGACACGGCGCCGCTCGCGCCCCACGGGTGCCCGAGCGCGAGCGCGCCGCCGTCGACGCAGACCCGCGCGTCGTCGCCCGGGTCGCCGAGCGGGTCGAGGCCGAGCGCGTCGGTCACGGCGAGGACCTGCGCGGCGAACGCCTCGACGACCTCGACCGCCGCGACGTCGTCGAGCCGCGCGCCCGCACGGTCCAGCGCGGCGCGCACCGCGGGGACCGGGCCCCACCCCGGGAGCGCCGGGTCGCAGCCGAGCGTCGCCGACGCGAGCACGCGCAGTCCGGGGGCACCGAGGCCGCGCCGGACGCGCTCCGGCACGAGCGCGACGGCCGCCGCGCCGTCGCTCACCGGGCTCGCGGTGGCGGCCGTGACGGTGCCACCAGGCGTGAACGTGGGCGAGAGCCGCGCGAGCACGGCGGGTTCGAGCCGGCGTGCCCGCTCGTCGCGCGCGAGCGACCTCCCCGGCGCGCCGACCCGGACGGTCTCGGCCGCGAACCGCCCGCCCGCGTGCGCCGCCAGGGCGCGCGCGTGGCTGCGCACCGCGTACGCCTCCTGGCGCTCCCGGGTCACGCCGCGGCGGCGCGCGAGCTCGTCGGCGGCCGGCCCCATGCCGGGGTCGGCCCACGGCGTCGGCGCGAACGCGGCGCGCGCGTACGGCACGTCGCCCCACGCCGTGCGGTGCGCGCGTGCCGGGGCGCGCGACGCGCTCTCGGTCCCGCCCGCGAGGACCAGACGGGCCTCGCCCGCGCGGACCTGCTGCGCGGCGAGGAGCACCGCCGCGAGGCCGGAGGCGCACTGGCGGTCGACGGTGAGGCCGGGGACGGCGACGCCCAGGCCCGCGGCGAGCGCCGCGACGCGGGCGACGTTCCCACCCGGCCCCGTGCAGCAGCCCAGGACGACGTCTGCGACGTCGTCCTCGACCCCCAGCGCGCGCACGTCGCCGAGCGTCGCGCCGAGAGCCGCGGCCGCGAGGCCGACCTCGGACACCGACCGGTGCCCGTGCCCGGCCGTCCCGACCCACGTGCGGCGCGCCGCGACCACGACGGGCGTGTCGTCCGGCGCACCTCGGCCCGGGCTCATCGCAGCGGCTCCAGGCCCGACCGCGCCGGGTCGGTCCCGCGCAGGGCCTCGCTCACGGCCCCGCGCGCGGGCTTGCCCGACGGGGTCCGGGGGAGGGCGCGCGTGCCGTACCAGCGCCGCGGCCGCTGCGCCGGGGCGAGCGCCGCGCGCGCGACGCGCTCCAGGTGGGCGCGCAGCCCCGGCCGGTCGTCGCACTCGACGACGGCGCTCACGACCGCGCCGAGGCGACGGTGCGCGGTCCCGAGCACGACGACGTCCCGGACGCCCGGCACGGCGCGCAGCACGACCTCGACGTCCTCGGGCACGACGGTCGACCCGCCGGTGAGGATCGCCCCGTCCCCGCGGCCGCGGAGGACGAGACCGCCGCGGTCTGCCTCACCGGGTGCCGCCGACGCCGACGGGGACGCGGTGCCCGTCGCGGGCGAGGGCAGGGGGTCGGCGAGGTCGCCGACGGTGCTCCATGCGCCGTCGCGGCGCAGCGGACCGGTGGCGCGCGCGAGGTACCCGCGCGAGACCCAGGGCGAGCGGACCCAGACCTCGCCGACGCTCGCCGCGGGCAGCGGCCGCACGGCCAGGTCGACCCCGGGGAACGCGCGCAGCCCCGACCCGTCCGGGTCGTAGGCGACGAACGACAGCTCGACCGCGCCGTAGTACGCGAGCACGTCGATGCCCAGAGCCGCCGCGCGCGACCGCGCCCCCGGGGCGAGGGACGCGCCGCCGACGACCGCGTGCCGCAGCCGCGACGGCGCTCCCGCCGCGACGGCGTCGAGCACGTCGTCGAGGACCTGCGGCACGAGGTGCACGACGTCGCTGCTCGCGAGCGCGGAGGTCGTGGCCGCCGGGGTGCGCGTGAGGTACGCGCACGCCCCGACGGCGAGCGTGTGCACGGCGGCGAAGCAGTAGAGGGACGACGCGAGGGGTCCCGGGACGAGCACGGTGTCCGTGGGGCGGAGGCGCAGGAGCCGCGTGACGTCGTCGAACGACCCCGCCCACGACGCGCGGGTGCGCACGACCGCGCGCGGTCGGCCCGTGCTGCCCGACGAGAAGCCCGCCCACGCGAGGTCGTCCGGTGCGGGCACGTGGCCCGTGCCGGGGCTCGCACCCCCCTGCGGGGCGAGCCCCGGCACGAGGTCGGGGACGGCGCCGGTCCCGCGCGGCAGCGGCACCTCGACGAACGTGCGGGGGGCCAGCGTGCGCAGGACCTCCGCGCGGTGCGCGCGCGGCCACGCCGCGTCGCACACCAGTGGCGTCGCGCCGGCGTGGTCGGCGGCGAGGACCGCCGTCAGCAGGTCCAGCGGGTCGGGCAGGGACACGGCGACGAGGTCGCCGGGACGCGTGCCCGTCGCGGTGAGGTGCGTCGCGCCCGCGCGCACGTCCGCGGCGAGCGCGGCGTAGGTGCGCGACCGCTCGGGGGTGCGCAGTGCGGGACGGTCGCGCACCGCCGGGTCGGCGGCGTGCGTCAGGACCTGGTGGGCGACGGGCACGCGGACACTCTCGCAGGTGTCAGGAGGAGGCGCGGTCGGCGGCCGCGGGGCGGCCTGCGGAGCGGCCCGACCGCCGCGCGGCCGGGTAGGCCCGCACGACGCCGACGGTGATCGCCGCGGCGGCCAGCGCCTTGAGGACGTCGCCGGGCACGAACGCGAGGGAGAGCTGCGCGGTCGTCGCGAGCGGCACCCCCGTGACGATCGACTGGACCGGCACGCCGAACGCGTAGACCAACGCGACCCCGCCGACGAGGCACGCGACGAGCACGCCGACGAACGTCACCCGGCGCAGCCGGTCGACGAGCCAGCCCACGACCGCAGCCCCGACGAGGAACCCGACCAGGTAGCCCGCGGACGGGCCGACGAACGCCCCGAGGCCGCCGCGCCCGCCCGCGAGGACCGGGAGCCCTGCCGCCGCGAGCGCGAGGAACGTCGCGACGGCCAGCGCGCCGCGCCACGCACCGAGGATCGTGCCGGCGAGCATGACGCCGAGCGTCTGGAGGGTGATCGGGACGGTGTTCCCGAACAGCGCGAGCGACCCGGGCATGCCGAGCGCCGCGATGAGCGCCGCGAACGTCGCGACGCGCGCGGCGTCGCCCGCGTCGAGCGCGAGCGGTCCGCGTCGCCCTGCCCCGAGGTCGGCGGCCTCCGCGGCGGTGGTCCGGGACGTCCCGGTCGTCAGGTCGGTCATGGTGCTCCCTGCGTCGTGCGGTGGACCGGTGCCCGGCCCGTCGTGGCAGGTCTACTCTCCCGACCCGCGACGGGGCGCGACGTCGGTGACGCGGACGACGGCGACGCTGCCGCGTGCACGGATCGCACAAGCGGTTGGAGGGTTCCGCCAACTCCGCTGCGCGGGCGGGCGACGCCCGCTGAGGAAGCCGACAACGGCACCTGCGCAGGGCCCGCGAGAAGACCCGTCACGGGCTCTTGGCACTCTCCGGGGGAGAGTGCTAGAACAGACGTGTAGCCGCCCGCGAGGTGCCTACCTCGCGGGACCACCACAACGGTCCCGGACGGTCCGGGACCGACCGACGAGGAGGTGAGAGGTGTGGCTGCGATGATCGACCCGTTCACGACCACCTTCGACGCGATGGACCGCCTGGTCGGCCAGCTCGCGTCCGGGGCGCGCGCGACCGCCGCGTCCGCGTCGGGCGGCATGCCGCTCGACCTGTTCCGCGCGGGGGACCACTACGTCCTGACGATGGACCTTCCCGGCGTCGACCCGGGGACGATCGACGTGTCCGTCGAGGACCGCACGCTGACGATCCGCGCCGAGCGCAGCCCGCGGACCGACCCCGACGTCCAGTGGCTCGCGCGCGAACGGCCCTCGGGGACCTACGCGCGCCAGCTCACGGTGGGGCGCGGGCTCGCGCTCGACACGATCTCGGCGTCGTACGAGGACGGGGTGCTGACGCTGACCATCCCCGTCGCCGAGGAGGCCCGGCCCCGCCGGATCGAGGTCGCGCACCGCGCGAGCAGCGGTGCGGCGACGCAGATCACGGCCGAGGCCGAGCCCCGCGCGGCTGACGGCTGAGCCGGCTCAGACCTCGCCCGGGAGCGCCTTGCGGACGACGAGCCGCGTCCAGGCGCCGAGGTAGACGCGGTCCCCGTCGGCCAGCTCGCGTCGCTGGCCGGCGGGGATCGGGTCGGTCGGGAGCGGCTCGCCCGCGGGGCTCACGTAGGTCCCGTTCGACGACTGCAGGTCCTCGACCCACCACCGCTGGCCGTCCGTGCTGAGCTGGCAGTGCCGACGGGAGACGCCCGTGTCCGCGCCGCAGTCGACCTGCGGGTGGATGCCCCGCGACACCGACGGACGCCCGACGAGCACGCTGCGCTCGCGCAGCACGACGAGGCCCGGCAGGCCTGCCGAGGGCATCGGGTCCTCGGGCTGCTGCGCCGTGTACCAGTCGGGGTCGATCCAGATCTCCACGACCCACTGGTCCGGCCCGGGGACCGGGGGAGTCGGCAGGTGGGTGCCCGACGACGCGGGCTCGCCGGGGGCGGCCGGCTCACCCGCGGCGCCCGACTCGGCCGCGGTGCCTGCCTCGGGGGCGGTGGGCGCGGCCGAGGCGGGCAGCGGGGGCGGGGTCGACGACGACGCCGGGGTCGCGGCGGAGGCCGGCAGCGGGGGCGGCGTGGACGCCGAGGGCGTGCCCGGGACGGGGGCCGCGGGCGGCGTCGGGCGCGACGGCGGGTCGAGCGAGAGCGCGGACGGCGGGTCGACCGGGTCGGGCAGGGCACCCGTCGTGAAGTCGTAGCCGCAGTTCTCGCAGAACAGCGCGCCGCCGGGCGCCGGCGACCCGCAGTTCGGGCACGTCGTCGCGGGCGCGGCCGGGGCGCCGCCCGGCGCGGGCGTCGAGCCGCTCGGCGCGGACGTGACGGGCGTCGACGCGGCGCCGATCGGCTCGCCGCACACGTCGCAGTAGTCGGTCGACTCGGACGGGTGCCCGTTGGGGCAGACGACGGCGCTCACCGGCGGACCCGGGTGGTCTTCGTCGAGGCGGTGTCGAGGGCCATCTCGTCGAGGGTCGAGGTGTTGCGCTTGAGGCGCACCGTCCCCTGCTCCTCGTTGTCGATGTCGACGACCTTGCGCAGCCGCGACGTCGCCTCGTCGTTGCCGGTCTGCTGGGCGAGCTGCACGGCGCGCCCGAGCTTCACGGTCGCCGTCGCCTCGTCGCCCGACGCCTTGGCCGCGAGACCCTCCTGGATGGCCGCGGCGAGCTCGGTCTGGCCCGTGTAGTGCGCGACCTCGGGGTTGATGCGCGTGGTGAGCGACTCGTCGTCGGACCACTTGGCCTTGACCAGGCCGGAGGAGACGACCTCGCCGTTGACCGCGAGCTGGACGCGCGCCGCGAGCTGCTCGGAGCCGACCGGCTTCGACGCGACGCGGACGGCGACGTGGTAGTCGCGCGACTCGTCCCCCCACGACCCGGTCGGGTAGGAACCCGTGAGCGGGTTGACCTCGGCGCGGCGATGGGTCAGGTCCTCGACGGTCGGCGCGACCTGCCGCACGAAGAGCACCTGGGAGCCCTGCGGGGCCCAGACGCGGAGGTCGGCCGAGGCCACGCCGCGGGCCATGGACGCCTGCATGAGCTTCTCGAAGTCCGCGGCGATCTCGTTCGGGTCCGCGATGAGGCCGACCGAGCCGAGCAGCGCGGTCGAGATCTCGCGCAGCTCGTCGACCTGCCAGCGCGATCCGACGCCGCGCGCGTCGCACTGGAAGTGCCCGGTGACGTCGCGGACCGCGGCGGACAGGTTCGCGCGCGGCTCCGACTCGTTCTTGCCGTCCGTGAGGAGGATCGCGTGCCGCTGGGCGGCCTGCGGGACGGTCGCGAAGAGCTGGTCCGCGAGGCGCAGCCACGTGCTCATCGCCGTGCCTCCGCCGGGCGTGAGCATCGAGATCGCGCGCTTCGCCTCGGCGCGCGCGCCCGGCTCCATCTGGACCATCGCCATGCGGGCGTTGGGGTAGGGGAAGACGCGGTTGGCGACGTGGCTGCCGCCGACGATCGCGAACCACGTGCCGTCGAGGATCTGGTCCACGGCCACCTGGGCCGCGTGCTTCGCGGCCTCCATGTTCCGGCCGGACATCGACCCGGACGTGTCGACCATGATGATCTCGGCGACCCCGCCAGCGCCGCCGACGCTCCCCGCGCTCCCGGCCCCCGTGCACGTCACGGTGACGATCGCGTGGACGTCCGTCGCGCCCTCGGACAGGAACTCGTTCTGGTAGACCTCGGCGGCGAACTCGGCCATGGGGGCTCCTTCGGTGGTGCGGGTGTTCGTGCAGGCTATCGGGTCGTGGGCGGGTCGCGCGTGGGTGAGGTCGCACCGCGGCGCGGGGCTCGTGTCAGGTGGTGGGGATCGTCGTCTCGAGGTCCGGGTCGAGCTCCGGGGAGTCCGGGTCCGAGGACCGGTCGAACCGCGCGAGCGTCGCCGTGATGTTGTCGCGGCCGCCCTGGGCGTTCGCCCAGTCCACGAGGGCGCCCGCCACCGTCTGCGGGTCGTGGCCGACCCGCTCCTGGGTGGCGTGGAGCAGCGCCGCGAGGTCGGCGGCGGGGGAGCAGTAGTTCCACAGGCCGTCGGAGCACACCAGCACCCAGCCGTCGCGGTCGGGGAAGGTCGCCGCCGTCCGGGCGACGGGGTCCGGGGCGTCGGGGCCGAGCCAGCGCGTGATCGCGTGCGCCTGGGGGGAGGTCTCCGCCTGGGCGCGGGGGATGCCCTGCGCCATCATCTCCTGCGCCCACGAGTCGTCGACGCTGAGCTGGTGCGCCTCGCCCGTGTCCGGGATCCAGTAGGCGCGCGAGTCGCCCACCCAGCCCGTGACGACGAGCGGGCCGTCCACGACCGCCGCGACGAACGTGCACGACGGCGGGTTCTCGCGGTCGGCCATCGCGCCGACGGTCGTCAGGATCGCGTCCTGCGCGGCGCGCGAGGCGTCCCCGACGAGCGCCGACCAGGCGGCGACCCGCGCCGTCGGCTCGCCGACGACGGGGGAGGTCCCCTCCGGGGCTCCCGCCGCGAGCACGTCGCGCGCCGCCCGCGCGGCCGCGAGGCTCGCGACGTCGGAGTCGGGCGCGGAGGACACGCCGTCGCACACGACGAGCGCGGCGAACGCGCGGTCCGCCGCGGCGGACGGGCCGGCGGCGAGCGCCATCGCGTCCTCGTTGCGGGAGTGCCGCACGCCGCGGTCGCACACGCCGGCGACCCACGTCGCGGGCCGCTCGGCCCAGTGGTCACGCTCGGAGGCGGCCGGCTCGCCGCACTCGGTGCAGTAGCCGTCCTCGGCGACGTGGCCCCCGCACCGCACGCACGGACGTGCGCTGGGGTCCGTCGCGCCGTCCGGCGCGGTCCCGTCGCTCACCGGGGAGCCGCCCGTGGGCGCGGCCGAGCCGTCCGGCGGCACGGGCCGTTCCGCCCCGGGACCGGCCGACGCCCCGTCCGCCGGGTCTCCGGCCTGCGGCAGCGCGGCGAGCGGGGTGCCGCACGCCTCGCAGAACCGCGCCCTCTCGGGCGACGGCTCGCCGCAGGCGGGGCACGCGAGGAGCGCGGGCGGTGCCGGGACGGCCTGGTCTGGCACGGCCTCGTCTGGCACCGCCTGGTCGGGCACGGGTGCCGGGGCGTCGCTCATCGGACCGTCCACCGTCGCACCTCGTTCGCGCGGTCGACGAGCGTGATGCGCTCGTCGCGCGAGTCCGTGAGCGACGCGAGCTCGCGGTACGCGCCCTCGAGCGCGTCGCGGAGCGCGGGCTCGTCGGCGGGGACGCCCGCGATCCGCGTCGTCGGCTCGGGCCCCGACCGGGTGACGGTCTCGAGCGCGGAGCGCAGCACGCCGACGGACAGCTCGGCGCGCTCGCGGGGCGCGATCGACACCGCGGAGACGCTCGCCATGGCGTCCGCGAGCGCGGGCAGTCCGCGCCCCGACTCGGCGAGCAGGTGCGCGCGCAGCGTGCGGGACTCGACGTACGACCCGCGCGTCGGCCCGACCAGGTCGAGCGCGTGCAGCGCCCCGTCGAGGTCGCCGCGCGCCTCCCGGATCCGCATGAGACCGAACGCGGCGGGCGCTGTGTAGTTGGCGTCGGTGCGCGCGCAGATCACGTAGAGCGACTCCGCGATGTCCGGCTCGCCGCTCAGCTCGCAGGCCGCGGCGAGCGCGAGCTTCGGTGCGAGCTCGCCGGGCACCTGGCCGTAGACCGCGTTGAACGACGCGCGCGCGGCGACCGGGTCGCCCTGCGCGAGCTCGCCGAGGCCCCCGAGCCAGGCGGCGCGCCACTCCCACGGGTCGTCCGCGAGGATCGTGCCGATGATGCCGCGCAGCACGTCGAAGCGGCCCGCCTCGATCGCCGCGCGGGCGCGCGCGAGGTGCACCTCGACCGTGTCCTCGGGCGCGTCGGCGCGCGCGGCGAGCCGCGCGTCCGGGTCGACGACGTTGACGCCGGCGAGCCAGCTCGCCATCGGGTCGTGGTCGTCGCGGCGGAGCGTGGGGAGCTCGTCCCACGCGAGCGGCCGGGCCGCCACGTCGGCGACCGGCGCCTCGAACAGCACGGACGCCGCCGAGTGCAGCGCGGGGTTGCCCGGGCCCGCGTCGGCGGCGACGACCTCGCGCAGCACCCCGAGGAGCTGGGTGCGCATCTCGTCGGCGGTCGCGAAGCGGTCCGCGGGGTCGAGCGCGCACGCCTTGGCGAGCAGCCGGTAGAACGAGTCGTACTGCTGGAACACGGGCGTCTCGGCGACCGGAGGGAGCGACGCGACGTACGTCGTCGTGTTGCCGCGGAAGTCGAGGACGAGCGTCGCGAGCGTGCGGCCGATCGTGTAGATGTCCGACGCGATCGACGGGCCGACCTCCGCCACCTCGGGCGCCTGGTAGCCGACCGTGCCGAAGATCGCCGACGTGAGGTCGTCGCTGCGGCGCACACCACCGAGGTCGATGAGCTTGACGCCGTCGCCCTGCTGGATGACGTTCTCCGGCTTGAAGTCGCAGAACAGCAGGTTGTGGTCGTGCAGGTAGGCGAACGCGGGGAGGATCGCGAGGACGTAGGCGAGGGCCTGGTCCACCGGCATCGGGTCGATGAGCCCGTTGTTGGTCTCGCGGCGCTCCTGGAGGATCTCCTTGAGCGACTCGCCGCCGACGTACTCCATGACGGTGTAGCCCGCGCCGTCGTGCATCGCGAAGTTGTAGATCTCGACGATGAGCGGGTGCTCGACCTCCGCGAGGAACTGCCGCTCGGAGATCGCGGCCGCGTAGGCGTCCGGGTCGCCCGAGTTGAGCAGGCCCTTGAGCACGACCCACCGGCCCGACACGTTCTGGTCGCGGGCCAGGTAGATCCACCCGAGGCCGCCGTGCGCGAGGCAGCCGACGACCTCGTACTGCCCGCCGACCAGGTCGCCCGGCTTGAGCTGCGGCGTGAAGTCGAACTTGTTGCCGCAGTGCGGGCAGAAGCCGGAGGTGCGGCCGGGCTGCCCGTCGCGACCGCGGCCGACCTTCTCGCCGCACGCGGGGCAGAACCGCTTGCGCTCGGCGACCTCGGGCACCGCCATGACGGACTGGAGCGGGTCGCGTGCGGGCACGGACGGGACGGTCGTCAGGCCGGCGCCGAGTCCGCGACCACGCAGGCGCGTCGAGGACGTCCCGACGCGTCGCGTCGCCTTCGAGCCGGTCGCGGCGGTCCGCGCCGAGCCGAGCGCGGCCGTGGCGAGGCGGCTGGAGCTCGTGCGGCCCGTGCGGGTCGAGCGCTCGGCGTCGGGGTCAGCGCCCGCCGCCGACCCGGTCCCGGGGCGGCCCTGGACGAAGCCCGTGCCGAGCATCGCGGACGGCGACGCGGCGGCGGCCGAGCCGGGCACCGGCGCGCCGGTGGTGCCGGTCGAGGTCCCCGTCGGCGTGCCGCCGGAGCCGCCCGCGGGCGCGCCGCAGACGTTGCAGTAGCCGTCCTCGATGGTGCCCGGGCAGCCGGGCTCCGAGCACGGGACGGTCGCGGTGGTGGTCACGACGACGCTCCTTCCGGGGTGGGCAGGTCGCGGGTGAGGAACTGGTACTGCTCGACGAGGAAGCGCGCGAGCGTCACGTCGCACGGCACGGCCTCGACGGCGTCGCGCGCCTCGACGTGGCCGGAGCGCACGGTGGGCGACGCCGAGCGTCCGTTGGCCCGAGCCTTCGCCGCGAGCCGCTCGAGGCTGTAGCGCAGCTCCGCGCGCTCGCGCAGGGGCCGGGTGTAGGCGTCCTCGACGGTCTCGACGGCGCGTGCCACGGTCGCCAGGCGCGCCGCGTAGGCGTCGAGCTCGAACCGGGAGTCGGGGACGGGCCCGAGCCGCGAGACGTCGGGGACCGCGAGCCGCGGCGGGTGCGCGATCTCGCGTCGGCAGCGCGCGACGAGCTCGCGCAGCGCGGGCTCGCGGGCCTCCAGCGCGTCGCGCTGCTCCTCGGTCCGCGCGCGGTCGCGGCGCAGCTCGCGGCGCTGCGCCGACGCGACGATGAGGTCGCGCTCGGCCCGCGCGACCTCGGTCTCGAGCTCCGCGAGCGGGCCCGAGACGTCGGCCCCGCGCGCGGCCTGGGCGACGAGGTGGTCGAGGCGCCCGCGCAGCGTCTCCACGCGGCCCCGCGCGTCCGCGTCGGAGCCGGCGAGGTCCTCGCAGCGCACGAGCTCGGCGCGCACGCCGCGCAGGCGCGCGACCTGGTCGGCCGTGTGCGGGTCGAACGACAGGCGGGTGCGCAGCTGGACGACGAGTGCGTCGCACAGCTTCACCGCCTCGACGAGCGAGACGAGCGCGGCGCCCGACCCGGAGTCGAGGCGTCCCCAGACGAGCTGGGAGATCTTCTCGCGCGCGACGGCGTCCGCCCGGCCCGAGTCCCAGACGGGCCGGATCTCGTCCGCGCGCGTGCGGATCGCCTGCCACAGCGAGAGCGCGAGCACGAGGTCCGCCGTGTAGACGTCGGGCGTGGCGGCGGCCTGCGCGGCGGCGTCGAGCCGGTCGAGCTCCGTACGGCGGTCGTCGAGCCAGGTCTCGAGCGCGGCGAGGTACGCCAGGAGGTCGGCGGCGGGGATCGCCTCGCCGAGCCGTCCCGGCGCCTCGGGTGCGGTCGTGCGGGTCACGGCGTGCGGCCGTACACCGCGGTCGGCGGGGTCGGGGCCGGGCCCAGCCCGCCGAGCCACTCGCCGTAGATCGCGGCCCAGCGCCCGTCGGACTTCATCTGCTCGAGCACGCCGTTGACGAACCGCACCATGTCGACGTTCTGGGCGGGGACGCCGATGCCGTACGGCTCGTCGCTGATCGCCTCGCCGACCACCTTCGCGTACGGGTCCTGCGCGGCGAAGCCCGCGAGGATCGTGTCGTCACCCGTGATCGCGTCGACCTTGCCCTGCTGGAACAGCACGAGGCACTGCGTGTGGGTCGTGGCCGGGACGGGCTCGATGCCAGAGAACTGCTCGAGGCGCGTGAGCGTCGTCGTGCCCTCGGGCGCGCACACGCGCTGGCCCTCGAGGTCCGCGATACCGCTCGCGGACGAGTCGCGCGTGACGAGCACCTTCTGGCCGGCGTGGTAGTACTCCGCCGAGAACGCGATGGACTCCCACCGCTCGCAGTTGATGGTGAACGCCCGGGCGACGAGGTCGACCTCGCCGTTCTCGAGCACCTCCAGGCGCTGGCCGGAGGTGATCACGCGGAACTGGAGCCGGTCGGGGTCGCCGAAGATCGCGCGCGAGATCTCGTGGAGCACGTCGATGTCGAAGCCCTCGATCTGGCCGGAGAGCGAGTTGCGCGCGCCCATGAGCAGCGTGTCGGCCGAGACGCCCACGACCAGCGAGCCGCGGTCGCGGATCGCGGCCATGGTGCTGCCGCCGGGCAGGGCGTCGGGTCCGGGCAGCGCGCCCTCGGGCGCGTACGAGGCCAGGGGGTCGGCGCACTCCGCGGGGGCGGCGGGCGCCGCCGGAGCCTCCTCCGCGGCCTCGTCCTGCGGAGCCTCGGAGAGGCGGAGGTCGTCCGCGCCGGAGGGCCCCGAGCACGCGGCGAGCGCGAGCACCGCGGCGAGCCCTGCGGCGACGACGCCGCTGCGGCGCCGACGGGCACCGGCGCGGTGGCTCCGGGCGGACCGGTCGGGGGTGGCGAGCGTCGTGGTCACCGGTACTCCTCCAGTCGTGCGGTCACGCCGCGCCACGCGAGCAGGGCGGCGACCAGACCCGCGACCAGCAGGAGCCAGCCCGCCACGGTCGCGGTCGTCGCCGCGCCGTCGAGCCGCTCGCTCGTGGCGGCCGCGTTGGTCTCGATGTCGTCGCGCGCGGACGCGGAGAACGCGTCGAACGCGGCGTTGGGGCTCTCGGGGTCCGTCGCCGTGGCGAGGGCGACGGCGTCGTCCCACTGGCCGGCGTCGTCGAGCGCGCGGATGTCCGCGTGCCGGGTCACCCACGCGTCGAGCGCCTGGGCGGTCGACCCGTCGAGGATCCCCTCGGACGCCGCGGTGTCGAGCCTCGCCGTGGCGTCGTCCGTCGCCGTGACGAACGCCTCCTCGTACGCCTGCCCAGACCCGCGCTTGATGAGCGTGAACGCCTCCATCGACTTCGCGTCATTGGCGAGCGAGTACGCCTGGGACGCGGCGAGCGTCGCGGCGTACGGGCCGGTGCGGACGTCCTGCGCGCGCGAGCTCGCCTGGGCCAGCAGAACCGTGGACACGATGCCGACGACGAGCACGACGGCGGTGGCGACGGCGAGGCCGACGTTGAGCACGCGGTGCGTGCGGCGCGCGAGCCAGACCTGGCTCACGACGAGCACCGCGAGCGCGACGAGCCCGCCAGCGAGCACCCACAGCGCGTTGCGGACGCCCGAGAAGTCCGCGGCGACGCGGTCGGCGTCGTCGAGCACGACCTCGTCGAGCGCGGGCAGCATCTGCTCGCGAAGGATGGTCGACGCCTGGTCGAGGTACGCCGACCCGACCGGGAAGCCCTGCCGGTTGTTGGCGCGCGCCTGCTCGACGAGACCGGTGTAGACGGTGAGGTCGGCCGCGACCTGGCCGAGCAGCTTCGCGTCGCCCGCGTTGCTGCCCGAGAGGGTGGCGAGGCTGCTCGCGGCCTGGTCGACGAGGTCGTCGTACCGGGCGCGCTGGTCGGTGGGCTCGAGGCCGCCGACGAGGAACGCGCCGGTCGCCGTCGCGTCGGCCGCGACGAGGGCGTTGCGGACCTCCTGCACCCCGACGAGCTGCGCGGTGTCCTCGCTCGCGGCCCCCAGCGCCCGGGACTGGACGCTGCCCGCCTGGAAGCCGAGGACGCCGAGCGCGACGGCGGCGAGCACGCACAGCGCCATGACGAGCCGCAGCTTGCCGGGCGTGCGGCGCAGCGCGCCCCGGGCGCGGGACACGGTGGCGTTCGGCGCGCCGGCGGGAGCCCCGTGCGGGGCGGCTGCAGGGCCGCCCGGGGCGGGGCCGCCCGCGGGGACGATCTGCTGGCCCGCCGGGCGGACCGGGGTGGTCGTCATGCGTTCTCCTCGGCGGTGGAGGGGGCGGTCTCGGGCACGTCGTCGGACGCGACGTCGTGGGACGGTGGCGCGTCGAGGGGCACGTCCGCGGTCGGGGCGTCGTCCTGGGTGTCGCCGGGCTCCGGCGGGTCGAGCGTGGCGAGGAGCGCGGGGGCGCCCTCGCCGTCGACCACGTCGACCGGCAGCAGGAGGCGGAGCTCGTCGATCGTCGGCGCCTCGGTGTCCTTGAGGCGCCACGCGTGGCGCGCGATCGCGGCGTCGAGGACGTTGCGCGCCCAGCGCGCGTTGCCGAAGCCCTCGGTGCGCGGCTGCGCCGCCGCGAGGCGCGCGAACACGTCGAGCGCGTCGGGCGTCGGCTCGAAGTCCGACTTCGCCGCCATGCCCGCGAAGATGTCGCGCAGCTCGGCGTCGGCGTAGTCCTCGAACGTGATGGTCGTGGAGAACCGCGACTCGAGGCCGGGGTTCGTGGCAAGGAAGTCCGCCATGGGGCCGGGGTAGCCCGCCACGATGACGACGAGCTCGTCGCGGTGGTCCTCCATGTCCTTGACGAGCGTGTTGATCGCCTCGGCGCCGTACTGGTCCTCCGCGAGCCCGTACGCCTCGTCGACGAACAGCACGCCACCGAGCGCGGTGGCGACGACCTCGGACGTCTTCACGGCGGTCTGGCCCAGGTAGCCCGCGACGAGCTCGGAGCGGTCGACCTCGACGAGGTGGCCCTTCTCGAGCAGCCCGAGCGCGCGGTAGATGCCCGCGACGAGGCGCGCGACCGTCGTCTTGCCCGTGCCGGGGTTGCCGAGGAACACGAGGTGGCGCGTCAGCGTGGGGCGGGTCAGCCCCGCCTCGGTGCGCAGCTTCTCGACGCGCAGGAGCTCCGTCTGGCGGTGGATCTCGTCCTTCACGCGGGTGAGCCCGGTGAGCGCGTCGAGCTCGTCGAGCAGCTCCTCGATCGAGCGGGGTGGCTCCTCCTCGACCGCGGCCTCGGTCGTCGTCGCCGCCTCGGACCGCGTGGCTGTGGCGTCGGCGCCTCCCGCGGGCGCGCCGGTCTGCGTGCCCGACGTCGTCGTGCTCGACGACGCGGGCGTCGGGCCGGGCGGTGCCGCGGCCGGGCGGGCGCCGAGCGCGTCGAGGATCGACGCGACGGACGGGACCTCGGGCGCGGGGCGGCGCAGGCCGTCGAGCGAGCCCTGCGCGGCGAGCAGGTCGCCGAGGTCGAACGGGTCCGCCCCGCCCGTCGCCGAGCGCGCGGCGACCGGGCCGCCCGCGGCGGGCTGCGCCGTCGGGCCCGACGAGGCCCGGCCGACACCCGGGGCGGACACTGGGAGGCCGCCCGACTGCTGCACCGCGGCGGTGGCCGCAGCGGCCCCGGCCACGTGCGGACCGGGAGAGCCGAGATACCCGGCTGCGCGTGCGACGTCGGCGAGCGCCCGCCCGTACGCGGCGGCGTGCTTCGAGCGCGCCGTGCCGAGCGCGGCAAGGACGTCCGTCGGCGACGTGCGCCAGCGCCGCGCGCTCGACGCGGCCGTGAAGAAGGCGCCCGTCGCGGCCGGGTCGTGGCCGAGCGCCGCGAGCCACGCCGCGGGGGCTCCGGGGGAGGACTCGGCGACCGCCGCCGCGAGCCGGGCGCCCTCGTCGCGCGCCGCCTCCTCGTCCACGCCCGCGGCGCGCGCCGCGGCGTCGAGCGCGTCGAGAGCCGCTGCGAGGGTCGGGGTCACTTGGCCGGTCACGGTGCCTCCAGTCGTCCGGGCTCCGACGTCGGGCTGCTCGGCGGCTGGGGCGTGCCCTGGCCGGCCCCCGGGCCGAGCGCGATCGACGAGTCGCGGAACTTCTCCGCGAGGAACGCGCCGTGCGCGACGAGCGCGGCGGCGTCGGCGCGCGAGACCGCGTCGGAGATCTTGTCGAGCGTGACGCCGAGCAGGTCGAGCTGGTCGCACAGCAGCATGAGCGACGTCTTGCCCTGCGCGACGACCCGCCGGTCGGCGAAGTCGCGCGGCAGGCGCAGGTACGCGCCGACGGCCTCGGGCAGGTAGCTCGTGGCCGTCGCGACGACGGTGTGCGCCTGCTGCGACCCGCCGCCGAGGCGGTCGAGGCGCGGCACCATCTCCTCGACCGTGCCGGTGATGCGGTGCACGCGCGCCGTGACGGCGGGCGGCACACGCCCCTCGATCTGCTGCTCCACGCGCTCGACCGAGGTGAGGATCTCGGCCGACGTCGGCGGGGCGGGCAGCTCGAGCGCGGGCTCGGGCGCGGGGGACCGGCCGCCGAGGCGGCCGATCACGTCGGAGAACCAGCCCATCTAGCTCGGGGTCCGATCTGTGGTGCGGGGAGCGGCGGTCAGGCCGCGGGAGGACGAGGGGCGTGCGTCGCCAGGGGTCACAGGCGCCCGATGTCGAGCGAGCCGTTGCCGACCTGCGACTGGTCCGAGCGGCGCGCCCGGTCGAGGTACTCGTTCGCCTTGGTCGTCTCGGTCTCGAGCACCCCGATCGTCTGCGCCATCGAGTCGAGCGCCTGCGTCTTGAACGTCGAGATCGAGTCGAGCGTCGCGTAGATGTTGGCGAACGCCTGCTGGAGCTGCGGGAGCCCGACCGTCGCGCTCGCGGCCTGCTGCTGGATGTTCGCCGACTGGTCGGCCAGCATCTTCGAGGTCGAGGCGATCATGTTCGACGTCGTCGTGTTGAGCGCCGTGATCTGGTCCAGCACGAGCTTCTGGTTCGCGAGCGCCTGCGCCACGATCACGGCCGTGCGCAGCGCCGAGACCGTCGTCGTCGTCGCGCGGTCGACGCCCTTGATGAGCTCGACGTTGTTCTTCATGATGATGTCCATCGCGAGGTAGCCCTGGATGGACACCGCGAGCTGCGTGAGCAGGTCCTGGTGCTTCTGGCGGACGTAGAACAGCACGTCCTCGCGCAGCGCCTGGGCGCGCTCCGGGTCGCTCGCCTCGAGCTCGGCGATCTTCGTGGAGAGCTCGGTGTCGAGGCGCTCGGCGATGAAGATGTACTGGTTGAGGCGCGCCATCGAGTCCCAGAGGTTCTGCTTCTCGAGGTTGAGGGCGGCGTTGTCCTTGCGGAGCTCGTCCTGGCCGTTGTAGAGGGACTGGACGATCGCGTTGAGCTGCTTCTGCGAGCTCTCGTAGCGGCGGAAGTAGTCCTGGAGCTTGCCGCCGAACGGGATGAGACCCAGGAACTTCTTGCCCATGCTCGCCTCGCTGGGGTCGAGGTCCTCGACCGTGCGGCGCAGCTCGAGCAGCGACTTGCTCACCTTGGAGCTCTCGGAGACGCCGCCCTCACGCAGCTCCCGGACCGGCATCTCGAGCATGCGGTTCGAGACGTCGGAGGCCGCGCGGATGTCCTTGTCGCCCATCTTGCGGATGTCGTCGGCCTTCGCCGCGAACTCGGGCGAGCGTGTGTCCGTCGCGAGGAGCTGGTCGAGGTAGGAGGAGACCTTCGACTGGAGGCCCGGGATCGCGGCCTCGTCGACGCGTGGCGCGAGCGACGGCGCCTGCGTGGTGGCGACGGGCTTGACGGGCTCCGGGGCGCTGAGCGTGAGCGTCTCCGTCGGGGCGGGGGGCTGGAGCGGTGCTGCCTCGGTCATGTCTGTCCTTCGCTCGTGCGTGCCGTCGGACGCCGTCGGTGGCGGGTGGGGCGCCCTCGCGAGCTCCCCCTCGACCCGGGCGAACCGGGCGGAACCGGCCTGCGCCGGTCGGGCGAGTATATCTACGGCGGGTGGCTCGATCTTTACCCTTTCCGGGGATCGAGAGGGTGAGAACTCCCCATGCCAGGACCAACGTCCGGGCGGCCGATGAGTTCCGCCCGTCCGCGCCGTCGTCCGTCTGCGAGAGTTCGCTGCGCACGCCCTCCGTGGACGCGCGCGCCGCCGTCGGGGAAGGGACGTCAGATGCAGCTCGTCGGGAAGAACGCGGTGGTCTACGGGGCCGCGGGGTCGATGGGGTCGGCGGTGAGCCGCGCCTTCGCCGCCGCGGGCGCGCGCGTCTTCCTCGCGGGACGGACGGCCGCCACGCTCGACGCGCTCGCGGAGGAGATCCGCGCCGGCGGCGGGCAGGCGCACGCCGCCGTCGTCGACGCGACGGACAAGGAGTCGGTCGACGCGCACGCGGCCGGCGTGGTCGCGCAGGCGGGCAGCCTCGACGCGTCGTTCAACGCCGTCGCCTACGACGTGCTCCAGAACGTCCCGCTCGTCGACATGTCCCTCGAGGACTTCGTGGCGCCGGTCGTGTCCGCGACGACCACCCACTTCCTCACCGCGACCGCCGCGGCGCGGCACATGGTCGCCCAGGGGTCCGGGGCGATCGTCATGCTCTCGTCGTCGGCCGCGCGGGAGTCACGGCACGAGATGGGCGGCTTCAGCCTCGCGTGCGCGTCGATCGAGACGCTCGTGCGCAGCCTCGCCGGCGAGGTCGGCCGGCACGGCGTGCGCGTCGTCGGGCTCCGGCCCAACTTCACGCCCGAGACCGTCGGCGCGTCGGACGACGACCTGCCCGTGCTCGTCAAGGACACGCTGCTCGGCCGCCTGCCCCGTCTGTCCGAGGTCGCGGGCACGGCGGTGTACCTCGCGTCCGACGCCGCGGGCGCCACGACGGGGGTCGTCGTCGACCTGTCGTGCGGGGCGATCGTGTGAGCGCCCGCCCCGTGCCCGGCCCCGCCCACGTCCCCGAGGCCGCCCGCGCGCTCGTCGCCGGACCGCACGTCGCGCACCTCGCGACCGTCCTGCCCGACGGCGGCCCGCACGTCGTGCCGCTCTGGGTCGGCTGGGAGGGGGACCGGCTCGCGTTCCTCACCGGCCCCGGCTCGCGCAAGGCCCGCAACCTCGCGCGCGACCCGCGCGTCGCGGTGTCCGTGACGGAGACCGGGAACCCGTACGTCATGGCGACCCTGCGCGGGCGCGTCGTCGAGGTGCTCGACGGCGACGCGGGCTGGGCCGTCGTCGACCGGCTCTCGCTCCTCTACACGGGCAGCCCGTACCCACGCGGGGAGGAGCGGCGCGCCTACCTGGTGGAGATCGACCACGCGACGGCGCCCTCGTTCGGCTGAAGACGGACGGGGGACGGCCGACCAGACGGCGGTCACGCAGAAGTCGGGACGCCTCCGCGTCACCGCGAGCAACGACGCGCGGGACGCGGGGGATTCGCGGCCCCGGCCCGTCGGAGCGTCGCCGCGAGCACGTCGAGCAGCGCTGTCGTCGCTGGGCGTTCCGAGCCACCACGAGAACGGTCGGCCGCCACGCGACCTGTTGCACGACCGTCGCTCGGGGCTATGGTCGAAGGGTCGAGTCTTGACCTGGCTCCTCGCCCTCTGAAGAAGCCGGAGCACACGATGTCCGTGGACGACCACGAGATCGAGCAGGCGCTGGCCCGCGGGGTCGAGCAGCAGATCGGTCAGTACCGCCTCAACCTGAGCACCGGCGCCTGGTGGTGGTCGGAGGAGACGTACCGGATGCACGGGTTCGACCCGGGCGACGTCGTCCCCACCACGGCCCTGGTCCTGGCGCACAAGCACCCCGACGACCGCGAGCACGTGCGCGAGATCCTCGACCAGGCTCGGGCGACCGGCGAGGCGTTCTCGAGCGTGCACCGCATCATGGACGCCCACGGCAAGGAGCGGCACCTCGTCATCGTCGGCCAGGGGCGCCGCGATTCCACCGGCGAGGTCGTGGAGCTCCTCGGTTACTTCGTCGACGTCACGGCCACGGTCGCCGAGCGCGCGCAGGAGCGCGCGAAGCGCGACATCGCGGCGGCTGCTGACGGGCGTGGACCCATCGAGCAGGCCAAGGGCGTCCTCGTCGCCGTGCTCGGCCTGACCCCGGACGAGGCGTTCTGCCGGCTCAAGCACGCTTCCAACGACAGGAACGTGCGCCTGCGCGAGCTCGCGTGCCTCGTCGTCGACGAGGCGATGCGGACCGGCGGCGACTGCGCGGAACGCGTCGACGCGCTCCTGCGCTAGACGACCCGGAACCGCCGACGCCGGCATGGGCGTAGTGTCGAACGATGGACTCCGTATGAGTGTCATCGAGAAGTGGGTCGGTGTCGTGTGCCCCGACTGCGGCGGGCCCGCCCGTGCCCGCGTCCTGCACGTCATCGCGTGGGGCGCGATCCCCGGCTCCGTCACCCCCCACCACGTGAGCATCGTCTGCACGCGGCTGTGCACGGTCTCGGGGTTCGACGCGAAGGAAGCCGTCCGGGTCTGCCCGCACTGCAGGGTGTCCATGGGTTGACTGCCGACGTGCCCTCCCGGCCGGGCCGATCTCTTCTGCCCGCGCTCCGCGGTGACGCCGGGCCAGCTGCAGCTAGCCCGGCGCCCCTACGGGCCCACGTCTGAGCCCCGGCAAGGGGCCCGAAGCCTTTTCTTAACGACGAGACCGTCACCACCGCGATCATCACACGCTCCGCAGCGCCGCACCCGAGGTGCGACGATCACCGGCCTTCCAGCCGTGGCGTGGCAGATGGTGAGCGACCGGCCCCGTGCGGGGTCCTGGCGACCGCGTGCTCGAGGTCTGGACCGTGGGGACTCCGACGGTTCCGCGTGGTGCCCCGAGCAGGACTCGAACCTGCAACCTACGGATTAGAAGGCCGTTGCTCTATCCATTGAGCTATCGAGGCGCGCGCCCATCGTAGTGGGCGTCCGGCGTGCTCGGGAGGTGGAGGGCGTGGTGACGGACGTGCAGGTGGGGTGGTCGCGCGTCGTGCGGCGCGTGCGTTTGGCGGGGCCCCCGGCAGCCGTCACTATGAACCAGTGAGAACCCCAGACGCCGCCACGAGCGACGCGAGCCCTGCCGCGCCCGGCCGGTCGCCGGGCTCGTGGAGGCCCGCGCAGGCGACCGAGGACCTCGGCGTCACCGTCTACGACGTCGCGCGCGACCTGCGCCGCGACGTGGCGGACGTGCGCCTCCCGCTCGCGATCGACGGCGCGTCGGAGTCGGACGCCTCGCGGCGCCGGCTGCTCACGCAGCTCGACGAGCACCTGCTGCCGCGCCTGCGCGAGCTGTCGTCGCCGGCGATCGTCGTGATCGCGGGCTCGACGGGTGCGGGCAAGTCGACGCTGTACAACTCGCTGCTCGGCGAGGAGGTGTCGCAGGCGGGCGTCCTGCGGCCCACGACGCGCGAGCCGGTCCTCGCGTTCAACCCGCTGGACGCGGACGTGATCGTCGAGGGCCCGGTGACGCGCGTCGCGCGCGTCGTCGACCACGACGGCGTCCCGCGCGGCACGGGCCTGCTCGACGCCCCGGACCTGGACTCGCTCCTCTCGGAGAACCGGGACACCGCGAGCCTGCTGCTCGAGGCGGCGGACCTGTGGTTGTTCGTCACGACCGCCTCGCGCTACGGCGACGCGCTGCCGTGGCAGGCGCTGTCGCGCGCGAAGGAGCGCGGTGCGAGCGTCGCGATGGTGCTCAACCGCGTCCCACGCGAGACGCTGACCACGATCCGCGGCGACCTGCTCCAGCGCCTGCGCGACCACGGCATGGACGGGACCCCGCTGTTCGTCGTGCCCGACGTCGGCCCGCACGAGGGCCTGCTCGACCGCTCGGTCGTGGCGCCGGTCGCGCGCTGGCTGACGATGCTCGCCGGCCCGGACCGGTCGCGCGCGGTGGTCGTGCGCACGCTCAAGGGAGCGCTCGGCGCGCTGCCCGCGTGGGTCACGGGCGTCTCGGACGCGGTGGAGCAGCAGGTGGAGGCCGCGGCCGACCTGCGCTCGGCGGCGGAGAGGGCGGTCCCGTCCGTGCGCGACGCCGTGCGGCAGGCCGCGCTGGACGGTGCGGTCGCGCACGGGTCGCTCGAGGCGCGGTGGGCCCAGGTGACGGGTGCCGAGCGCGTGGACCGCGTCAAGGTGCGCGGCGGCGTGGTCCGGTCGTCCAAGCGGCGCGGACGCGCGCGCGACCTCGTGCTCGCGCCGCTCCTCGAGGAGACGCGCGACGCCGCGCACCGCACGCTCGCCGCGAACGGCGTCCTGGCCCACGACGCGCTGCGTGCCGCGCTCGACGGGGACCGCCCGCTGCCGGGAGCCTCCGACGTGCTGCCGACCGAGGAGGACGCCGCGGCGCGTCGCGAGGCCTCGGCCACGACCCAGGTGCTCCAGTGGTCCCGGCGAGCGGAGCAGGTCGTGACCGACCTCGCCGCGCCGACGGCGGGCGAGCCCGCCCGCGCGGCGGTCAAGGCGTTCGGCGAGACCGGGCTGGCGGCCCTCCTGCTCGCGGGCGCCGCGGGCAGCGAGGACGCGGCCGGCCTCGTGCGGACCGTCCTCGCTGACACCGGTGACGACGCCCTCGCGGCGCTGCGCGAGGACCTCGCCGACCGGGCCGCGACCATGGTCGAGCGCGAGGTCGAGCCCGTCCTCACCGCGCTCGCCGACCCCGCGCTCGCCGCGGACGCCGCCGTCGGGCTGCGCCTACGACTCGCCGAGCTGAGGAGGCTCATGTGACGTCCCACGACGCCCAGCTGCGTGCCCGGGTCGACGACCTCGCGCGCGCGGTGGACCTCGCGGGGGACCGCCTCGACCCCGCGGTCGCGGCCCAGGTGCGCGACGCGATCGGGGGCGTGCGCGAGCGCCTCGCGCTCGGCGTCGACCACACGGTCGTCGCGCTCGCGGGCGGCACCGGGTCGGGCAAGTCGAGCCTGTTCAACCGCGTCTCCCGGCTCGACTTCGCGGACGTCGGCGTGAAGCGCCCCACGACGGCGCGCGTCACGGCATGCTCGTGGAGCGGCGCGGCGACGGCCCTGCTCGACTGGCTCGAGGTGGACCCGGAGCGCCGCATCACGCGCGACGGCGAGCTCGACGCCGAGGACGAGGCGGCCCTCGGCGGACTCGTCCTGCTCGACCTGCCGGACCACGACTCGATCGAGCCCGCGCACCGCGACGTCGTCGACCGGGTGCTCCCGCTCGTCGACCTGCTCGTGTGGGTCGTCGACCCGCAGAAGTACGCCGACGACGCGCTGCACTCCGGCTACCTCCAGAAGTCCACGGGGCTCGAGGGCTCGATGGTCGTCGCGCTCAACCAGATCGACACCGTCCCCGAGGCGCGCCGCACGTCGCTCGTCGAGGACATGGGGCGCCTGCTCGAGGAGGACGGGCTCGACGGCGTCTACGTCACGACCGTCTCCGCGCGCACGGGCGAGGGGCTCGACGAACTGCGTTCGCTGCTCGAGCAGGCCGTCGCGCGACGCAGCGTCGCCGCGAGCCGCGTCGCGGGCGAGCTCGACCGCGCCGGGGCGCTCCTGCTGGAGCAGCTCCCGGGCGACGTCCCGTGGACCATGAGCACGGCCGTCGAGGAGGAGGTCGACGCGCTCGCCGACGCGACGGGCCTCGCCGCGGTCGCCGGCCAGGTCGGCGCGGCCGTGCGCAACGGCTACGGCCGTCCCGAGTTCTCGCCCCCGCAGCCCGACGCCGTCGCTCTCTCGCGCTCGCGCTGGCTCGCACGCGCCGGGCGGTCCCTGCGACCGGGGTGGCAGAAGGCGCTCGACGACGCGGTCGCGCCGTCGGGGAAGGTCGCGGAGGCGACGCGGTCGGCGCTCGCGAAGATCCCCCTCGACACGCGCGGGCCGTCGTCGTCGCGCCCGACGCGGCGCGCGGCATGGGTCGCGCTCGCGGTCGGGGTCGTCGCGGGCGTGCTCGCCGTGCTGGGCTCGTTGCGCGTGCTCGACCTCGGGCGGACGCTCGTCACGGTGTGCGCGATCGTCGCGGCGGTCGCGGTGCTGGGCGCGGTGGTCGCGTTCCTCGTCGCGCTCCAGGTGCGCCGCACGCTCGCGCGACGCCGCGAGCAGCAGGTGCTGGCGTCGGGCCGGGGAGCGATCGAGCGGGTCGTGCAGGACGCCATGGGCAAGCCGACCCAGGCGCTCCTCGACACCCACCGCCAGGTCCGCGAGCTGGCGCAGTCCGCCCGGGACAAGGCGCCGGCGGCACCGCTCACCGGGGCGCTACGGCTACCCACAGGCCCGGAGATCACGGGCCCGTCCACAGGCGAGGGCACGACGACGGACGGCGCCACCGCTCCGACAGCACCCTGAGGCGATGGCCGGGACCAGCCCGGCCGCCGACCTCAGGAGGAACCATGCCCGGTGACGTCACGGTCACGCTGTCCGGCTTCGTCGCGACCACACCCACGCTGTTCCGCTCGCAGTCCGGCAACGACTTCACGAGCTTCCGCATCGCCCAGACGCGCCGCTACCTCGACCGCGAGCGCGGCGAGTGGGTCGACGGCCGCACGCTGTGGTTCACGGTCAAGGCGTGGAAGCACGTCGCCCGCAACGTGGCGCTGTCCCTGCACAAGGGCGACCCCGTCGTGGTCACGGGGCGCCTCTCGCTCGACGAGTGGGACGGCCCCGACGGCCCGCGCACCAGTCTCGTCGTGGAGGCCACGGCGCTCGGCCCCGACCTGACCCTCGGCGAGGCCCGGTTCGCGCGCACGGTCCACCGGCGCGAGGACGACGGCGTGCGCCGGGGCGTGGCAGCCGGCGGCGCCGCGTCCGGGACCGCCGGTGGCGAGGGCGGGGTGGACCGGTCGTCCGTCGGACCGGGCGCCACGGCGCACGACGGCACCCCGTTCGAGGGCGGGCCGCTCGACGGGCGCGCGCTCGACGACCCGTGGACCCTCGAGGACGCCGGTGCGGAGCTCGCGGGCGAGTCCGGCGAGCCGTCCGACGCCGACGCCCACGCCGACGTCGACCCCGAGACGACGGCCGACGCCGCGACCGGCGCGCTGGCGTCGGCCTGAGCGGCTCCGTGCGGGCGGCGCCGCGGCCCGCGGGGGGTCGCGGCGCCGTCGGGCGCGCCCCGGCGGCCCGACCGCGTAGGCTGAGTGGTCGACGAATCCCGTACCTCTCCCGACCGAAACGGTGGAACGACAGGCTGTGGCTGAGTTCATCTACTCCATGTACAAGGCGCGCAAGGCGCACGGAGACAAGGTCATCCTCGACGACGTCTCCCTGAACTTCCTGCCCGGCGCCAAGATCGGCGTCGTCGGCCCCAACGGCGCCGGGAAGTCCACGATCCTCAAGATCATGGCCGGCCTGGACACGCCGTCGAACGGCGAGGCGCGCCTCTCCCCGGGCTACAGCGTCGGCATCCTGCTCCAGGAGCCGCCGCTCAACGAGGAGAAGACGGTCCTGGGCAACGTCCAGGAGGCCGTCGCGGACATCCTCGCCAAGAAGCAGCGCTTCGACGAGATCTCCGCGCTCATGGCGGAGCCCGACGCCGACTTCGACGCGCTCCTCGCCGAGATGGGCACGCTCCAGGAGGCCATCGACGCCGCGGACGCGTGGGACCTCGACTCCCAGCTCGAGCAGGCGATGGACGCGCTGCGCTGCCCGCCGCCGGACGCCGACGTGTCGGTGCTCTCCGGTGGTGAGCGTCGCCGTGTCGCGCTGTGCAAGCTCCTGCTCGAGAAGCCGGACCTCCTGCTGCTCGACGAGCCCACGAACCACCTGGACGCCGAGTCCGTGCTGTGGCTCGAGCAGCACCTCGCGACGTACCCCGGCGCGATCCTCGCCGTCACCCACGACCGGTACTTCCTCGACCACGTCGCGGAGTGGATCTGCGAGGTCGACCGCGGCCGCCTGTACCCCTACGAGGGCAACTACTCGACCTACCTCGAGAAGAAGGGCGAGCGCCTCCAGGTCCAGGGCAAGAAGGACGCGAAGCTCGCCAAGCGCCTCAAGGAGGAGCTCGAGTGGGTCCGGTCCAACGCCAAGGGCCGCCAGACCAAGTCGAAGGCCCGCCTCGCCCGGTACGAGGAGATGGCGGCCGAGGCGGAGCGCACGAGGAAGCTCGACTTCGAGGAGATCCAGATCCCGCCGGGCCCGCGCCTGGGCAACCTGGTCCTCGAGGCGTCGAACCTGCAGAAGGGCTTCGACGGTCGTCAGCTCATCGACGGCCTGAGCTTCACGCTGCCGCGCAACGGCATCGTCGGCGTCATCGGCCCGAACGGCGTCGGCAAGACGACGCTGTTCAAGACGATCGTCGGGCTCGAGCCGCTCGACGGCGGCGACCTCAAGGTCGGCGAGACGGTCTCGATCTCCTACGTCGACCAGTCACGCGGCGGCATCGACCCCAAGAAGACGCTGTGGGAGGTCGTGTCCGACGGGCTCGACTTCATCAAGGTCGGCAACGTCGAGATCCCGTCGCGCGCGTACGTCGCGTCGTTCGGGTTCAAGGGACCGGACCAGCAGAAGCCCGCGGGCGTGCTGTCCGGCGGTGAGCGCAACCGCCTCAACCTCGCGCTCACGCTCAAGCAGGGCGGCAACCTCCTGCTGCTCGACGAGCCGACGAACGACCTCGACGTCGAGACCCTGGGCTCGCTGGAGAACGCGCTGCTCGAGTTCCCCGGCTGCGCCGTCGTCGTGTCCCACGACCGGTGGTTCCTCGACCGGGTCGCGACGCACATCCTCGCGTACGAGGGCACGGAGGAGGACCCGGCGAACTGGTACTGGTTCGAGGGCAACTTCGCGTCCTACGAGGAGAACAAGGTCGAGCGCCTCGGCGCCGACGCGGCGCGTCCGCACCGCGTGACGTACCGCAAGCTCACGCGCGACTGACGTCGCGACGCCGGTCGACCACGACGCCGGGCGGGGTTCGTCCCCGCCCGGCGTCGACGTGCCCGGGAGTCCGTGGGGCCGCGTCCGTGCCGCTCAGGGGTACGGAATCCCGTTGACGTCGCCGTCGGACCCTCGGCAGGATCGCGCGGCATGACCCTCGACCTCGCTCCCTCGCGCGTGCGTCCCTCCTGGCCCGACCTCCCGCAGGCGGTGCGTACCGCCGTCGAGGCGCGGCTGGGCGCCGACGTCGCGGGGTGGACGAGCCACGACGGCGGCTACTCGCAAGGGCTCGCGTCGACGCTGCGGACGGGCGACGGGGACGTGTTCGTCAAGGCGGTCGGGCCCGAGCACGCGTTCACCCGCGACCTGTACCGGCTCGAGGCGCGCGTCGCTGCGGCGCTGCCCGCGGCGACCCCGGCGCCCGCGCTCCGGTGGGTCCTCGACGACGACCTTCACGGGGCCGGCGAGTGGGTCGCGCTGGCGTTCGACGCCGTCCCCGGCCGGCCCGTGGCCACGCCGTGGCGGGACGACGAGCTCGCCGCGGTGGCCGACCTCGCGCGCCGTGTCGCGGAGTTCGAGGTCCCCGCGGAGACGTCGCTCCCGCGGTTCGCCGAGACCGTCGGGTGGCGCGAGTGGGAGGTCCTCGCGGACCGCCGCCCGCAGGGACTGGGCACCTACGACCCGTGGGTCGCGGCCCGGCTCGACCGCCTCGCGGCGCTCGCCGAGCCCTGGCCCGTGGCCACGGCAGGCGACCACCTCGTCCACGGCGACCTCCGGGGCGACAACGCCCTGCTCGTAGATCGCGCGACGCTCGGAACCGCGGCCCACGGCGGGGGCGCCGGGGACAGGCCCGTCGCCGTCGCCGTCGACTGGCCGTACGCCGCGCGCGGCGCCGCGTTCTGCGACGCCGTCGGCATGCTCCCGGCCGTGCAGGTCGAGGGCGGGCCGCCACCGGAGGAGGTGCTGCGGCGCCACCCGCTGCCGCGCGACGTCGACCCCGACGCCGTGACCTGCTACCTCGCGGCGCTCACGGGATACTTCCTCACGTCCTCGCTCGACCCGGCGCCCCCGGGCATCCCGCACGTGCGGGCGTTCCAGCGGGCGCAGGCCGAGGCCGGGGTCGCGTGGCTCCGACGCCGCCTGGGGGAGTGACCCACCACCGCGAGATCGACCCGAGCGTTCGAGATCGACCCTCAGAGGGCCGATCTGGTGCCGGGCGGGTCGATCTCGTGCGGCGGTCCGTGTCACACCGGGCCTGACCAGCGGCGTTCCGGCAGACTGACGGGATGACGGCCAGCGGTGACCCCGGAGACGACGCGGTCCGCACGGACGCGTCCGCCGGCGACGCCGTGCCACGGGACGGCACCGCCCCGGGCGGGTCGGTCGCCGCGGGCGCCGCGGCGACGGCCGGGCTCGTCGAGTCCCTGGAGATCCTGCGTGGCCGGCTCGCGGCCGCGCGGCTCCCGCTGGACCTGCCGGGCGCGGCCGCCGCGCGCGAGGACCTCGACCTGGCGGTGCACCAGCTCGACGACTACCTGCTGCCGCGCCTGCGGTCGCACGCCGCGCCGCTGCTCGTCGTCGTCGGTGGGTCGACCGGTGCCGGGAAGTCGACGCTCGTGAACTCCCTGCTCGGCGAGCACGTCTCCGCGCCCGGCGTGCTCCGCCCGACGACGCGCGCGCCCGTCCTGGTCCACCACCCGCTCGACGAGCGGTGGTTCTCGACCGACCGCGTCCTGCCGGGCCTCGCACGCGTGAGCGAGCACGGACCGCGCCCGGGCGCCGACATGACCACGGGCGGGACCGCGCCCGCGGCGCCGCCCGACCCGACGCGTACGCTGCGGCTCGTGGCGAGCGACGCGCTGCCGCAGGGCCTCGCGCTCGTGGACGCGCCCGACGTCGACTCCGTCGAGACGGCGAACCGCGAGCTCGCCGCCCAGCTCCTCGCGGCCGCGGACCTGTGGCTCTTCGTCACGACGGCTGCGCGCTACGCCGACGCGGTCCCGTGGGACCTCTTGCACCGCGCCGCCGAGCGACGCGCGCAGGTCGCGATCGTGCTCGACCGGGTCGACCCGGGCGCCGAGGCCGTGGCCGACGACCTGCGCCGCATGATGGACGAGAACGGCCTGGACGCCGCGCCGCTGTTCGCCGTGGGGGAGTCCGAGCCGGTGGACGGCTTCCTCCCGGAGCCCTCGGTCGCCGAGGTCGCGTCGTGGCTGTCCGCGCTCGGCGCCGACGACGACGCGCGCGACCGGGTCGCGACCGCGACGCGTGACGGCGTCGTGGACGACCTCGTGCGCCGGGCCGTGCTCGTGGCGGGCGCGGCCGATGCCCAGGCGACGTCCGACGCCCGATTGCGGGCCGTCGTCGGCCGCGCGTACGACGAGGCGGCGGTGACCGTCGACGCCGCGACGAGCGACGGGGCGCTGCTGCGCGGCGAGGTGCTCGCGCGCTGGCAGGACTTCGTCGGGACGAGCGAGCTGTTCCGGTCCGTGGAGCAGGGCGTGGGGCGTGTGCGCGACGCGGTCGCGGCGTTCTTCCGCGGGCGTCCCGCGCAGGCGCCGCAGGTGGAGCAGGCGATCGCGCACGGGCTGGAGGCCGTCGTGCTCGACGCGACCGACGCCGCCGCGGAGCGCGCGTACGGCGGGTGGCGTGCCGACCCGGCGGGAACGGCCCTCCTGGAGGGGCTCGACCTGTCGCGCTCGTCCGCGGGCGTGCGGGCGCGGGTCGCCGAGGAGATCCGGGGCTGGCAGTCGGACGTCCTCGACCTGGTGCGCGAGCAGGGCGCGGGCAAGCGCGGGGCGGCACGCGCGCTGTCGTTCGGGATCAACGGCCTGGGGCTGAGCCTCATGGTCGTGGTGTTCGCGTCGACGGGCGGCCTCACGGGCGCCGAGGTCGGCATCGCCGGCGGCACGGCGATCCTCGCGCAGAAGCTGCTCGAGGCCGTGTTCGGCGACGACGCGGTGCGGCGGCTCACGCGGACCGCGCGCGAGCGCCTGGGCGAGCGCGTGAACGCCGTCCTCGACGACGAGGCGCGGCGCTACACGGCCCAGCTCGACGCGCTCGGTACCGCCGACGCGGACGAGACGGCGCGCTCGGTGCGCGAGGCCGCGCGGGCGGTCGAGGCGGCGGCGCGCGTCGAGCGCTCCGCGCGGGGAGCGGGCCCCGACGCGGGACGCCCCGCGGTCGGACGGCACGCCGCGCGGCTCCTGCGCGGCGCGGGGTGGCGTGCGGCGCCGGAGGACGAGCCGGTCGCCGCACCGGGCGAGGACGGGTCGGAGCCTGCGCCGCGCCCCGGGTTCTGGCGGCGGCTCCTGGGCGGTGAGCGCGCGTGACGATCGACCTCGCCGCGCGCACGACCGCCCTCGAGACCGCCGTCCGTGCGGGCGAAGGGCGCGTGGACTCCGACCTGCTCGCCGACGCGCGCACCGTCGTCGCGCGTGCGCGCGAGCGGGCGGGCCTCTCCGCCGACCACACCGTCGTCGCGCTCGCCGGCGCGACGGGCTCGGGCAAGTCGTCGGTCTTCAACGCGCTGGCCGGGGACGACCTGGCGACGGTCGGGGTCCAGCGCCCGACGACGTCGCACCCCCTGGCGGCCGTGTGGGGCACCGGTGGGGTGGTGCGCCCGGCGAGCGGCGCGCCGTCCGGCACCACGCCCGGCGCGGCCGGGGCCGGAGCCCTCCTCGACTGGCTCGAGGTGCGGCGCCGGCACGAGATGGGGACGCCGCTCACGTCGGGGGACCCCGACGACGCGCGGGCGGGCGGCGGGCTCCGTGGGCTCCTCAAGGGCCGGCGCGCCGCAGAGGTCACGAGCGGCCTCGTGCTGCTCGACCTGCCCGACCACGACTCGGTCGTGGTCGAGCACCGCGTACGCGCGGAGCGCCTCGTCGAGCGTGCGGACCTGCTCGTGTGGGTCGTCGACCCGCAGAAGTACGCGGACGCCGCGCTGCACGAGCGGTACCTGCGCCCGCTCGCGGGGCACGGGTCGGTCGTCGTGCTCGTGCTCAACCAGGTCGACCGGCTCTCGCCCGCCGACGCGGACGCGTGCCTCGCGGACCTGCGCCGGCTCGCCGCCGAGGACGGGCTCGGCGACGCGCGCGTCCTCGGGGTCTCGGCACGCACGGGCCAGGGCCTGGACGAGCTGCGCGGCCTGCTCGCGGACGCCGCGGCGCGACGGCGTGCGGCGAACGACCGGCGCGCCGCCGCACT
>NZ_JBHXIC010000031.1:0-46114 GCF_042723955.1 Cellulosimicrobium cellulans
GCGCCGCCGCGGCGCCCCCCCGGGCCCCGGCGCCGCTGAGCGGGTCCGCGACGCCCCGGCCGCCCCCCCCCCCCCCCCACGACGATCCTCACACCGACCGGCGCACCGCGCTCGATACGGACTCTCCCGGCCGCGAGCAGGCTCATGCTGGACGGCGTCGTGTCACCAGGACGCGTTGCGCGCGAGCTCGAGCGCGACCTCCTGCCACCACTGGCCGGCGGGCGGCCCGCCGTTGCACGACCCGTCGCTCTCGCCGGGCAGCTTGACCCACAGCAGCGCGTCGAGGTGCGTGCCGTCGTCGACCGCGCGCGGCGGGTCGCCGAGCGCGCGACCCCGCGGGTTGCACCACTCGCCGTTGCTCCCGTTGCCGTTGCGCGACGTGTCGACGACGAACGACACGTCCCCGCCGAGCAGCGCGGCGACCTGCTCGCCGTACGCGCGCGACTCGGCCGTCGTGCGGTAGTTCGACGTGTTGAGCGCGAACCCGACGGCGTCGTCGAGGCCCACCTGCTGGAGGCGGGCCGCGGCGGTCGCCGGGCTCAGCCACGCGGAGTGGCCCGCGTCGACGTAGACGCGCGCACCGGCGTCGGTCAGGATGCGCGCCGCGTCCCGGAGCATGCCTACGCGGTCGCCCTGGCCGGAGCAGTCGCCGAGCTGGGCGAGCGCGTCGGGCTCGAGGACGACCCACGGCTCGCCGACGATGCCCGACGCGACCGTCTGGACCCAGCTCCGGTACGCCGCCTCGGCGGTGCCGCCGCCCGAGTGCGAGCCGCAGTCGCGGCCGGGGATCGCGTAGATCGTCAGGAGCGGCGTCGCTCCCTCGGCCGCGGCCGCGGCCGCGCTCGTGAACGCGGCGACCTTGGCGCGCGACACCTGCGCGTCCGCGTCGGTGACCCACGACGACTGCGGCGTGAGCGCGATCTTCGCGAGCAGGTCCCGGTCCGTGCCCGACGCCGCCTGCCAGGCTTCCCACGCCTGGTTCGTCTCGTCCACGTGGAACGTCACGTCGTCCGGGGTCTCGGGCGGGGCGTCGCCACCGCACGCGACGCCGTCGAGCGTGAAGCGCGCGGGCTCGGCCGGAGCGGACGCGGCCGTGCCCACGAGACCGAAGGAGGCGCTGCCGCCCGTGGCGAGCGACGCGTTCCAGCCGGCGTCGCCCACGGTGACGCGGCCGCCGTCGCGCACCAGCGTGCCGTTCCAGAGCTGGCTGATGCCTTCGCCCGCCGGCAGGTCCCAGGCCAGCTCCCAGCCCGAGCGCGGGGCACCGAGGTTCGTGACGGTGACGTCGGCCTGGAAGCCGCCGGACCACGAGCTCGTGACGCGGTAGTCGACCGTGCAGGCCGCGGCGGGCGCGGCCGCGCTGGACGTCGCGAGCGCCGCGCCGGCGGTCGCCGTGGCGCCCAGCGTCGCGAGGGTCGCGACAGCGGCGACGAGGGTCGCCGCACGGGGTCGTCGGGTGGGGGAGGTCGCTCTCATGCTCGGGGCTCCGTCGCCTCGGGGACAGGACACCGCCACGGTAGGGACCGTTGCGGAGCGGCGGGGAGGGTGCGAAACGTTTCGCCCGCGGCGTGTCGAGCTTCATAGGTTTGTCACGAGGGTATGTTCGTCGCCATGTCATCCAAACCGCTCCAGGAACCCGCGTTCCTCGTCCTGTCGGCGCTCGCCGCCGGTCCGCTGCACGGGTACGGCATCGCGCAGGACGTCGAGTCCAGCTCCGACGGCCGCGTGACGCTGCGTGCCGGGACGCTCTACGGCGCGATCGACCGGCTCGTCGCCGCCGGGCTGGTCGAGGTCGACCACGAGGAGGTCGTCGACTCGCGCCTGCGCCGCTACTACCGGCTCACCACGGAGGGCGGGACGCGCCTCGCCGCCGAGGCTGAGCGTGCCGAGGCCCAGGCCCGCCGCGCGCTCGAGCGTCTCGGTGCCCGACGCCGCGCGTCCGCGGCGGCGCACGACGGGGCCCCCGCGCGCGGCGTACCCCGTGGCCTGGCCGACGGCGGGGCGGTGCCGGCATGAGCGGGGACCGCGGGGACGATCTCCGCGCGGCAGGTGGCGGGACGGCGGACGCACGGGGCGCGGGGAGCCCGACGCCGGAGCCCGGCGCGACGGTGCTCGTCACCCCGGTGCTCGTGCGGGACTACCGCCGCCTCCTGCGGCTCTTCCCGTACACGTACCGGCGGGCGCACGAGGCCGAGATGCTCGGCCACCTGCTCGACGGCGCGGGGCCGGGCCAGTCGCGCCCGACCCGGGCCGAGCGGTGGGACCTGCTGCGCGCCGCCGCACGAGAGTGGACCCTCGCGCCGCTGGGCCCGACCGAGCGGCAGCGTGCCGCGGCGGCCGTCGTCGTGCTCGTCGCGCTGACGGCGGTGCTCGCCGCCCCCGCGTCGCAGGACCTCCTGCGCGTCGGCCTCGCGCTGGGGGACGAGTCGGCGCGGGAGGTGGTGGGAACGGCCGCCTCGCCGGCGTGGCTGGCCGTCGCGACGGCGCTCGTCGCGGTGCCCCTCGCCCCGGCCTGGCTGCTCTGGGCCGGGTCGGTCGTGGCCCTGGCCGCGCGCCTGCGGCGGACCGGGGTCGTGCTCGCCGCGCTCGCCACCGCGGCGGGCGTCGTCGCGGTCGGGTCGCTCGTCGCGGCGGAGCGCGCGTTCGTCGCGTTCCAAGAGACCGGGTGGGTCGTCGCCCTCGTCGCCTCCCTCGGGGCGGTCGTCGCCCGCGTGCGGCAGACGGGTCCCGTCCTGGGGGCGCGCGCGGGTGTGGCCGCGGTCTGGCTGACGGCGGCGTCCCTCGCGATCTCCGTCCCACGGAGCGCGACGGTCGTCGCGGAGGAGGGCGCCTGGGTCGCCGCCCCGGGCTACCCCTTCACGCTGGCGGCGGACGTCGCGATCCTCGTGGGGCTGGCGGTGCTGCTGGTGGCGGTCCGCCCCGTGCGGCAGGCCGCTCCCGTGCTGGCCGGGGTCTTCACCGCACTGTTCCTCAGCGGTTCGGACCTCTTCTGGTCCGGCGCGCTCGACACCACGGCCGTGAACCTGGGCAACGTGCTCGGGGTCGTCGCGCTGTCGGCCGCCGTCACGCTCGTGGCCCGATGGGTGGTCAACCGCCTCGACGAGCTCGCCGCGTCGCGGGCTGCGCACCGCGCGCTCCTGGCGGCGTCGACGGACGGCACGGCGGCCGTCGCATGACCGCCGCAGAGACCCCGGTCGCGGCACCGCTGGTCCCACCTGTGCTCGTCCGGGACTACCGCCGCCTCCTGCGGCTCTTCCCGTACACCTACCGGCGGGTGCACGAGGCCGAGATGCTCGGTCACCTGCTCGACGGCGCGCGGCCGGGGCAGTCGCGCCCCACCCGCGCCGAGCGGTGGGACCTCGTGCGCGCCGCTGCCCGGGAGTGGCTGCTCGCGCCGCTGGGCTCGACGCCGCGGCAGCGGCGGGCGGCGACCGGGCTCCTGTTCGTGCTGCTCCCGGCCGTGCTCGCGATCATGGCGGCGCGCGTCCTCGCGTTCGCCGCCGCGATCGTCCGGGCGATGGGGGACCCGGACGGCAGCGCGCCGCTCGTGGCGACCGTTCCGACGGCGCTGATGTGGGTTCTGTGGGTCGTAGCGGTCGCCCTTACTCTCGTCGGCGCGCGACGCCTCGGACTCGTGGTCGCGGTGCTCGCCGCCGGGGCGGGTGTGGCGACACTCGTCGCGTCGGTCACGGTGGGCAGCGCCTATGCCGCGTACCTCGACGCACCGTGGGTCGTCGGACTCGTCGCGTACGCGGGAGTGCTCGCCGCGCGGCGGACGTGCCGGGTCGGTGCGGAGCCGGTCGCGCTCCGGGCAGCGACCGTCGGAGCCATGGCGCTGGCCCTCGGCACGTTCGTCGTCGCGACGATCTCCGACGCCGCGTACTTCGGGGAGCCGTGGTGGTCAGGTGTCGTGCTGAGCACGTGGACGCTCCAGTCGCTCGCGGCGCCGGTCGTCGTGCTGCTCGGCGCCGCGCTGGTGTGGCGCCGCACACGGCAGGCGGTCCCGGTGCTCGGCGGCCTCGCCCTCGCCGTTCTGCTGAGCCGGTCGGGCTTCTTCTGGTCCGGCACCGTGAGCATCCAGACGGCAGACCTCGGGAACCTCCTCGGCCTGCTCGGGCTGGCCGCCGCGGCGACCCTGGTGCTGCGCTGGGCCGTCAACCGCCTCGACGAGCTCTCCGAGGCGCGCGCAGCGCACCGGGCGCTGCTCGCTGCCACGGGAGGGACGCCGGGACCGGGGTCGCCGCACCCGGGCGAGCCGACCGCCGTCTGACACCCGCGCCGTCGAGCACGACGCCGCGCGCTCACGAGCACGACATGAGGGCCGTTATCCACCGGATATCGGCCCTCATGTCGTGCTCGGCGCTGGGCCGGGTCAGTCCAGGTAGTCCTTCACCAGGCGGGTAGCCAGGCCCGTGTAGGTCGCCGGGGTGAGGTCGGAGAGGCGCTGCGCGACGTCGTCGGGCAGGCCGAGGCCCGCGACGAACTCGCGCAGGCGCACCGCGTCGACGCGCTGGCCGCGCGTGAGGTCCTTGAGGCGCTCGTACGGGTTCTCCATGCCGGGCACGCCCGCGACGGACGCCGCGCGCATGGCGGACTGGATGGGCTCGCCGAGCACCTCCCAGTTCTCGTCGAGGTCCGCGGCCATGAGGTCGGCGTTCGCGGCGAGGGCCTTGAGGCCGCGACGCACGTTGTCGATCGCGAGGAGCGAGTGGCCGAACGCGGGGCCGACGTTGCGCTGCGTCGTCGAGTCCGTGAGGTCGCGCTGGAGGCGCGAGGTGACGAGCGTGGCGCCGAGCGTGTCGAGCAGCGCGGACGAGATCTCGAGGTTGGCCTCGGCGTTCTCGAACCGGATCGGGTTGACCTTGTGCGGCATGGTCGACGACCCGGTCGCGCCCGGCACGGGGATCTGCGTGAAGAACCCGAGCGAGATGTACGTCCACACGTCGGTCGCGAGGTTGTGGAGGATGCGGTTGAAGCGCGCGACGTCGGCGTACAGCTCGGCCTGCCAGTCGTGCGACTCGATCTGCGTCGTCAGCGGGTTCCACGTGAGCCCCAGGCCCTCGACGAAGTGCTTCGACACCGACGGCCAGTCCACGCCCGGGACGGCGACGGTGTGCGCGCCGTAGGTGCCCGTCGCGCCGTTGAGCTTGCCCAGGTACTCGGCCGCGCCGATCCGGCGGAGCTGGCGGCGCAGGCGGTGCGCGAGGACGGCGAGCTCCTTGCCGAGCGTCGTCGGCGTCGCGGGCTGGCCGTGCGTGCGCGAGAGCATCGGCACGTCGGCGAGGTCGCGCGCCATGTCCGCGAGCTGGTCGGCGAGCGCCGTCGCGGCGGGCAACCACACCTGCTCGACGGCGCCGCGCACCATGAGCGCGTACGACAGGTTGTTGACGTCCTCGCTGGTGCACGCGAAGTGCACGAGCTCGCCGACGCCGGGCAGCACGGAGTCCCCGCCCAGGGACTCGGGGGCCGCGGCGAGGCGGCGCTTGACGAAGTACTCGACGGCCTTGACGTCGTGCACCGTCTCGCGCTCGATCGCGGCGAGCTCGGCGATCTCCTCGCCGCCGAACGTCGCGGGGATCTGGCGCAGGTACGCGACCTCCGCGTCGGAGAGCTGAGGAGCGCCGGGCACGACCGGGCGCACCGCGTTCTCGTCGACCGCCTGGACGCCGTTGCACAGCGTGATCAGCCACTCGACCTCGACGTGGACGCGCTCGCGGTTGAGCGCGGCCTCGCTGAGGTGGTCGACGAGGGGGGCGACCGCGGCACGGTAGCGGCCGTCGAGCGGGCCGAGCGCGATCGGCGGGGTCACCTCGGCGAGCGACACGCGGGCAGGGGCGTCTGCGGCAGGGTTCTCGGGCACGCCCCTGATTCTCCCACGCGTGCCCGACGGCGGCCCGCGCCTCCCACAGTCCGAGCACGCGGTCCGGGCGGGCGGGCGATCCGTGGCGCCGCCGGAGTCGTCGCCGTCCCCAGGGACGCTCCGCCGGGGGTCCGTCCACAGGGCACCCTCGACCGTGACGGGCGGTGCACGGCTCTGCGTACGGTCCTCGCCATGTCCTCCTCGTCGCCTCCGCCGCCCTCGCCGTGCGCCGCCGCCCCCTTCGGCGTCTCGCTCGCCCGGACCCGGGTCCTCACCGCTCAGGACGACGTCGCGCGAGCGGGTGCCGCGCTCGTCGCGCCCGACCTGCCGTGGGCGGGTCACGCCCGCGCGTCGTACGACGACGCGGCCGCCGAGCGCCGGAGCGGTCTGCTCCGGCTCGGCATGCTGCTCGACAGTTGCCTCCTGCGCCTCGACGCGCTCACCGTCCTCGCCGAGGCCGAGGTGGCGCGGATCCGGGCCGAGCTCGCCGCGGCGGGCGTGCCGTGAGCGGCCCTCGCCCGGCACCCGTGGTCGTGGTCCGCGGGGGCACGGAAGCGACCGCGGTCGAGACGGCGGCGGTCGTCGGGCAGGCCGTGGCCCTGGGCGCCCGGGCGGACCTCGTCGCCGGGACCGTGGCCGCGCTCCGGGACGCGCGGGACTCCGTGGACGTCGCGACCGCGACGCCCACGGCGTTCGGGGGACGCTTCGCGGCGCCGGCGCCGTTCCCGGCCACGTCGGGCTGGGACGTCCACGCCACGCCGTACTGGTCGGCCGAGGTGCGTGCGGCACGCGCGGCCGCGCTCGAGGCCTTCGACCTCGCGATCGGCGTCGCGGAGCAGCAGGAGGGAGGCCTGAGGTTCCTCGCAGCGCGACTGCACCAGGCCGTCCGCGTGTACGACGCCGGGGACGCTGCCGCGGCCGCCCTGTGGCAGGACCTCGCGCTCCTGGTCGTGGGCGGCATGAGCCCGACCGGGGCGGCCGCGGCGGGGCTCGGCCTCGTCCTGACCACGGGATCCGCGGGTTTCCTGCGCTCCCTCCTCCTCGGCCGACCTTCGGGGGGCGCGATCGCCTCCACCGGAGGGGTGTTCCACGCGGCCACGATCCGTGCGCTGAGCCGCGTGATCGGTCTGGCGGACAAGGAGCGTGCCTGGTACCAGATGCCCACCGTCGGCAACGCCGCGTCCGTGCTGCGCGGGATCATGCAGCCGTTGCGGGACCGGTTCCTCCCCGATCCCGAGGTCCGCCTCGTCGACACGGGCCGCGCGCTGCCGACGCCCACCGACATGCGCTCCGCCCTCGGCGCGGTGTCGGCGCTCGACGCGGACTCGACGCTGAGCATCCAGAAGTTCGTCAAGGACGACGGGACGCCGACCTGGCTCGTCGCCGTCCCCGGCACCCAGATCTGGCCGACCAACCTTCGTACCGTCTTCAACATGACGTCCAACTACGACCTCGCGGACGACGACCTCGCGGTGCGGGCCCAGGCCGACAGTGCGCGCGCCACGATCGAGGCGATGCGGCAGGCCGGGATCGAGCCGGGCGACGACGTCGTCCTCGTGGGGCACAGCCAGGGCGGCATGGTCGCGACGACGGTCGCGGCGGCGACCGTCGGCACGTACAACGTGCGCCACGTCGTGACAGCGGGGTCCGCCGTGTCCAACCACGGCCTGCCTCCGGGGATCAAGGCAACGCACATCGAGACGCAGGGTGAGGGTGTCTCGGCCGCCGACGGAGCGGAGAACCCCGCGACACCCGACCAGGTCACGGTCACCGGCGTCCTGCCGGCACCGGACGGCGGCCCCCCGATCGAGGTCCCGCACAGCGTGCACTTCCACCAGGAGGTCCTGGACGCCGCCGTCGAGGTGGGCGACCGGGGGCTCGAGGAGCACCTGACCGACGTCGAGCGGCTGCTCGACGGCGAGGCGGAGGAGCCCCTCGTCTACGAGGCGCGGCTGGTGCCCGACCCGGACACCACGTTCTGCATCGGGGACGTGACGGTCCCGCGGTCGCTCACGCCCCCGTGGGCCCCGGGCACGCCGTTCCCGGGCGCGCCCGGGGTGCCGTTCCCCGGGGTACCGGCGCCCGGGTCGTCGTCGCCCGGGGTGTCGGGGTACCCCGCCATGGGAGGGCCGGGGGCCGGCGACCTCACCGCACCGGGCCCGGACGGCGGGGGAGGCGACGGTGACGCGCGGTAGCGACGCCGGTACCCGCGGGCCGGGGCGGCCGAGGTCAGCGGTCCTGGGCCTTGGGCACGACGGCCGAGACGGCGAAGTTGATGAGCCCGATGATCAGCGCCGCGAGCAGGGCCCACCAGAACCCGCCGACGATGCGGATGCCCCAGTCCGTCTGCTCGGTGATCCACGCGGTGAGC
Source organism: Cellulosimicrobium cellulans (assembly GCF_042723955.1). Lineage (GTDB taxonomy): Bacteria > Actinomycetota > Actinomycetes > Actinomycetales > Cellulomonadaceae > Cellulosimicrobium > Cellulosimicrobium cellulans_H. Next base: position 8,232 of record NZ_JBHXIC010000031.1, read on the forward strand.
ATGAGCATCAGCGCGTTGACGACCAGGGAGAACAGCCCCAGCGTGAGGATGTAGAGCGGGATGGACAGGATCTGGACGATCGGCTTGATGACCGCGTTCACGAGCGAGTAGAGCAGCGCCACCACGAGGATGATGACGACCTTCCCGCCGGCGGTGTCGGAGCCGACGATCTGGAAGTGCTCGTCGATGAACAGGCTCGTGAGCCAGATCGCGAGGCCGGTGACGAGGACGCGGACGACGAAGCTCATGCCGCCATCCTGTCATCCGGGCCGCGCGGGGGCACGGCACCGAGCCGCGCGCCGCCGGGCTGGGTCGAGCAGGTGGCATGATCGAGGACCGTGGCCCACGAACCCCGCGTCCCCCTGCGTCCCGCCGTCGCCGCGCTGCCGGCCTACGTCCCCGGGGCCCGCGTCGCCCCGGGTGCGGCGGCGTTCAAGCTCTCCTCCAACGAGAACCCGTACCCGCCGCTGCCGTCAGTCGTCGCGGCGATCGCCGACGCGGCGGCGGACGTCAACCGCTACCCGGACATGTACGCGACGGAGCTCACCGAGGCGCTCGCGGCAGACCTCGGTGTCGGTGCCGACCAGGTCGTCGTGGGCAACGGCTCGGTCGCGGTGCTCGCGCACGTGCTCCAGGCGGTCGTCGAGCTGGGCGACGAGGTGGTGTACCCGTGGCGGTCGTTCGAGGCGTACCCGATCGCGGTCGCCGTCGCGGGCGGGACGTCGGTCCAGGTGCCGCTGCGGACCGGGGCCGACGTCGGCCGGCTCGACCTGCCCGCCATGGCCGCGGCGATCACGGAGCGCACGCGCGTCGTGATGGTCTGCACGCCCAACAACCCGACGGGTCCGGTCGTGCACCGCGATGAGCTCGAGACGTTCCTCGCGGCCGTGCCGTCGGACGTGCTCGTCGTGCTCGACGAGGCGTACCTGGAGTTCGTGCGCGACCCCGAGGCCCCCGACGGCCTCGCCGTGCATGCGCAGCACCCGAACGTCGTGCTGCTCCGCACGTTCTCCAAGGCCTACGGCCTGGCCGGCCTGCGCGTGGGCTACGCCGTCGCGCGCCCGCGGCTCGCGGCGGGGATCCGCGCGGTGTGGACGCCGTTCGGCGTCTCCCACGTCGCGCAGCGCGCGGCGATCGCGTCGCTCGCCGCGCGCGACGAGCTGCTCCAGCGGGTCGAGCACCTCGTCGCCGACCGCGCGCGCCTCGTCGAGGGTCTGCGCGACCAGGGCTGGGTGCTGCCGGAGTCGCAGGCGAACTTCGTGTGGTTCGACCTGGGCGAGCGCACCATGCAGCGGGCGGAGGAGGCCCGCGCGGCGGGGGCGATCGTGCGCCCGTTCGCGGGCGAGGGCCTGCGCGTGAGCGTCGGCGAGCCGGAGGCGACGGACCTCTTCCTTCGCGTGAGCGCCACCTGGCTCTGAGACCGCCCGGCCGGCACGGGCACCGGGCCTGTACCTGTTGCCGGGCGCCGGTGGCGCGAGAACACTCGCGTCCATGGACACCATCGATACCGACCAGCTCGTCGACGAGTACGGCTGGGCCTTCGGCACCGCCGCGCTGATCGTCTACGTCGCGGTGGCGGTGATCTTCTTCATCGCCTACGTCCGCATCATCCAGAAGGCCGGCTACTCGGGCTGGTGGATCCTCGTCGGCCTCGTGCCGATCCTCAACGTCGTCATGTTCCTCGTCTTCGCGTTCTCGCGCTGGCCCGTGCTGCGCGAGCGCGACGCGCTGCGCGCGGGCGGCGCGTACCCCCGGTAGGGCGGGCCCCCGACGGCGCGGGGGTCGTCCGGTGGGGATTGGAGGATCCCTACAGCCCGCCGCGGCGGATGTTGGGCGACACGTCGGCAGCCGAACCTACGGTGTCGTAGCCTACGCTTGCGTAGGCTACGGAGACGTAGGTTCCGACGGCGCCCCGACCGGGCGCCTCCTGCCCCCGAGCGGGCCGGCCGCACGGCCGGGCCGCAGCGAAGGAGAGTCGCGTGACCGAGAACGACGCGAGAACCAGCGCGCGGGACGGCGCGAGCACGCCCCCCGACCTCCCCGACGTCGCGGGCGGTCCCGACGACGCCCCCCTGCTCCAGCTCGTGACCCCGGCTGGTGCCCGCGTCACGACGCCCGAGACCGACGGCTACCGGGAGCGGGTCGCCCACCTCGACGCCGCCGCCCTGCGCGGGCTCTACCGCGACATGGTGCTCACGCGCCGCTTCGACGATGAGGCGACGTCGCTCCAGCGCCAGGGCGAGCTCGGCCTCTACGCGCAGGCCAAGGGCCAGGAGGCGGCGCAGATCGGCTCCGGCCGCGCGCTCGCCCCGCAGGACTACGTCTTCCCGTCCTACCGCGAGCACGGCGTCTCGCACGTGCGTGGCATCGATCCGACGGCGCGCCTGCGCCTGTTCCGCGGCGTCGACCACGGCGGGTGGGACCCCACGGCGCACAACGTGCACCTCTACACGCTCGTCATCGGGTCGCACGCGCTGCACGCGACCGGGTACGCGATGGGCGTCCAGCGCGACGGCCTCGTCGGCTCGGGCGACCCGGAGCGCGACGCGGCCGTCGTCACGTACTTCGGCGACGGCGCGACGTCGCAGGGCGACGTCAACGAGGCGCTCGTGTTCGCGGCCGTGAACAACGCGCCCGTCGTGTTCTTCTGCCAGAACAACCAGTGGGCGATCTCCGAGCCCACCACCAAGCAGACGCGCGTGCCGCTCTACCGCCGCGGCGGCGGGTTCGGCGTCCCGAGCGTCCGGGTCGACGGCAACGACGTCCTCGCGTGCTACGCCGTGACCGCGGAGGCGCTCGAGCGGGCGCGGTCCGGCGGCGGCCCGACCTTCGTCGAGGCGTTCACCTACCGCATGGGCGCGCACACCACGTCGGACGACCCGACCAAGTACCGCTCGCGGGCCCAGGAGGAGTACTGGCGCCGTCGCGACCCGATCGACCGGCTCGAGAATCTGCTCCGCGCCGAGGACGCGTGGGACGACGCGTTCGCCGCCGACCTCGCGGCCGAGGCCGACGCGCTCGGCGAGCGGCTGCGCGACGAGGTCCGCGCGCTCGCCGCGCCCGACCCGTCCACCATGTTCGACCACGTCTACGCCACCCCGAACGCCGTGGTCGAGCGCGAGAAGGCGTGGTTCGCCGACTACCAGCAGTCCTTCGAGGAGCCGGCCGCGGAGGTGGCCCGATGAGCGAGAACAAGACCCTGACCCTCGCCCGCGCGATCAACGAGGGCCTGCGCCGGTCGCTCGAGACCGACCCGAAGGTCCTGCTCATGGGCGAGGACATCGGCGCGCTCGGCGGCGTGTTCCGCGTGACCGACGGGCTCCAGAAGGACTTCGGCGAGGACCGCGTGGTCGACACCCCGCTCGCGGAGTCCGGCATCCTCGGCACGGCGATCGGCCTCGCGCTGCGTGGCTACCGCCCGGTCTGCGAGATCCAGTTCGACGGCTTCATCTTCCCCGCGTACGACCAGATCACGACGCAGCTCGCGAAGATGGGCTACCGGTCGGGCGGAAAGCTCCAGGTGCCCGTCGTGATCCGCGTGCCGTACGGCGGCGGGATCGGCGCCGTCGAGCACCACAGCGAGAGCCCCGAGGCGCTGTTCGCCCACACCGCGGGCCTGCGCGTCGTGTCGCCGTCCACGCCGCAGGACGCGTACACGATGATCCAGGAGGCCATCGCCTCGCCCGACCCGGTCCTGTTCTTCGAGCCCAAGGGCCGCTACTGGGAGAAGGGGCCGGTCGAGACCGCCGGGCGTGGCGAGGGCGCGACCGTGCTCGACCGCGCGCGCGTCGTCCGCCCCGGGACCGACCTCACGCTCGTCGCCTACGGCCCGACCGTCGCGACCGCGCTCCGGGCCGCCGCCGCGGCCGAGCAGGAGGGGCGCAGCGTCGAGGTCGTGGATCTGCGCAGCATCTCCCCGCTCGACACCGCGACCGTCGTGGAGTCCGTGCGCCGGACCGGGCGCTGCGTCGTCGTGCACGAGGCCCCGACCTACCTCGGCTCGGGCGCCGAGGTCGCCGCGCGCGTGACGGAGGAGTGCTTCTACTCGCTCGAGGCGCCCGTGCTGCGCGTCGGCGGGTTCCACACCCCGTACCCCGTCGCCAAGATCGAGCACGACTACCTGCCGAGCCTCGACCGCGTGCTCGACGCCGTTGACCGCGCGTTCGCGTTCTGACGCGACCGTAGCGACCTCGACAGCGCCGACCGGGACCACCAGGAGGACCACGCAGTGCCCACCTTCGAGAAGTTCAACCTCCCCGACGCGGGCGAGGGCCTCACCGAGGCCGAGATCGTGCACTGGCACGTCGCCGTTGGCGACGCGGTGACGGTCAACCAGACGATCGTCGAGATCGAGACGGCGAAGTCGCTCGTCGAGCTGCCGTCCCCGTACACGGGCGTCGTCACGGAGATCCTCGCGCCCGAGGGGACGACGGTCGAGGTCGGCGTGCCGATCATCGTCGTGGACACCGACCCGTCCGGTGCCGCGCCGGCGCCGAGCGCGCCTGCCGGCGTCGTGCCCGACGGCGCGGACGCGGCCCCGGAGCCCGCCTCGCCCGCGGGTACGGGGACGGGGACGGGGGGCGAGGCGATCGCCGCGGCCGGCGGCTCCGGCTCGGTGCTCGTGGGGTACGGGACGGTCGAGCCGGGCACGGCCCGCCGCCGCCGCCGCGCTCCGGAGGTGGCCCCGGCCCCGGCGCCGACCGCAGCCGTCCCGGCTCCTGCCCCGGCACCCGCAGCCGTCCCGGCACCCGCCGCCGTCCCCGCGGCGAGCGCGCCGACCCCCACGCCCGCCGCCGTCGGGCACGTGCACCTGCCCGTGCTCGCGAAGCCGCCGGTGCGCAAGCTCGCCAAGGACCTCGGCGTCGACCTGGCGAGCGTCGCGGGCACCGGCCCGGGCGGGATCGTCACGCGCGAGGACGTGCAGGCGTACCACGAGCAGGCGAAGGCGCAGCCGCTCGCGACGTACGCCGACGACGACCAGCCGTGGCTCGCGTCCGGCGCGGTCACCGCGGACGGCCGCCAGACGCGCGTGCCCGTGAAGTCGGTGCGCAAGCGCACGGCCGAGGCGATGGTCACGAGCGCGTTCACCGCCCCCCACGTCACGGTCTTCCACACGGTCGACGTCACCAGGACCATGCGGCTCGTGCACACGCTGCGTGAGGACCGGGAGTTCGCCGACGTGCGCGTCACGCCGCTGCTCGTCACCGCCAAGGCGCTGCTCCTCGCCGTGCGGCGCCACCCGGAGATCAACGCGAGCTGGGACGACGCCGCGCAGGAGATCGTCTACAAGCACTACGTGAACCTGGGGATCGCGGCCGCGACGCCGCGAGGGCTCGTGGTGCCGAACATCAAGGACGCGCACCGCCTCGACCTGCACGGTCTCGCGGGCGAGATCGCGGACCTCACCGCGACCGCGCGGGCGGGCCGCACGTCGCCCACCGACATGTCCGACGGCACGATCACGATCACGAACGTGGGCGTGTTCGGCATCGACACGGGGACGCCGATCCTCAACCCGGGCGAGGCCGCGATCCTCGCGTTCGGCGCGATCCGCGAGCAGCCGTGGGTCCACAAGGGCAAGATCAAGAAGCGCTGGGTCACGCAGCTCGCGCTGAGCTTCGACCACCGCCTCGTCGACGGCGAGCTCGGCGCGCGCGTGCTCGCCGACGTCGCGAAGGTGCTCGAGGACCCGGCCCGCGGGCTCGTCTGGGGCTGACGCGGGCGAGGGCCGCCGCCGTCAGCCCTGCGGCTCCCCGACGAACGGCAGGCGGAACGCGAGCCGTCCGCCGCCGTCGGGGTTGGTGCCCAGGGTGAGCGACCCGCCGCGGTGCGCGATGCGGTCGTGGTGCCGGCGCAGGCCGTGCAGCACGGGGTCTGCCTCGGCGAGCCCCGTGCCGTCGTCGTCGACGACCGTCTCGAAGACCCAGCGGTCGGGCTCGGCGACGGGCTGCGCCTCCGCGCGGACGCGGACGGTGCGGGCACGCCCGTGCTTGAGGGCGTTGGTCACCGCTTCCTCGACGGTGTAGATCACGACGAGCCGCTCGGCCATGGGCATCCTGGCCTCGCCGCGGCGGACCAGGTCGCGGTAGGTGGGGCCGAGCTCGATCGAGGCGTCGACCTGCGGCGGCAGGCGGCGGAGCAGGATCTCGATCGCGTCCTCCGTGCTGAGGTCCGCCCCGGACGGGAAGACCGCGTGGCTCAGGGAGCGCACGTCCTGCTCCCGGATCTCCTCGAGCGTCTCGGCCCAGCGGCGCAGGTCCCGCGCGTGCTCGGCGTCACCCGCGTCGTCGAGCTGCTCGGCCACGCGGTCCAGGCCCGCGGTGACCGTGACGAGGTGGTACTGGAGCGTGCCGTGGAGCTGGTCGAAGACGAGGCGGCGCACGCGGATCTCCTCCTCCTGGAGCTCCTCCACCGCCCACGCGGCCCGCCGCGCCTCTTCCTCGCGGCGCTGCTCCTCGGTCCGGGCACGGTCGACGAGGGTCGCCGCGAACAGCGCGGCGAGCATCCCCACGACGCCGGAGAACAGCCCGAGCAGCCCGACGGCGGCCACGTACACCCCGCTCTCGGGCGTGCTCGTGAGCGCGGAGAGCGCCAGGATCCGGGGCACCGAGGCGACGGTCGCGACGGCGGTGACCACGAGGACCCGGCCCGGCCAGCCGCGCGAGAGCGCGCGGAACCAGAGCGACCCGGCGAGGACGACCGTGCCGTACGCGAGGTTGACCAGCACGACCGCGATCCCGTCGCCGACCACGCCCACGACGCTGCGCTCGTGGGAGACCGCGGTCTGCAGGCCGCCCCAGCCGGCCCAGCCGGCCAGGGACACGACGGCGTAGAGGGAGAAGTTCGTGACGGCGACGACGATCGCGACGCGCAGGCCGTCGAGCGTGCGGCGGCGCGGCGCGGTGGGGTCCGGCGCGCCGTCGGGGCCGCCGGCGTCCGACGTCAGGTCCGCCACGAGCGACCCGTCTGCTCGAGGAACGCGAGGACCGCGGCGACCCGGCGGTTGTGCCCGGCGCCGTCGATCCCGAGGCGCTGGTAGATCGACTTCAGGTGGCTCTCGACCGAGCGCTCGTTGATGCCCAGGCGCTCGGCCGCGGCCTGGTTCGACAGACCCTCGGCGACCAGGCGCAGCACCCCGAACTGAGCCGGGGTGAGGCCCGCGACGTCGGACCCCGCGCGCGGCGTCGAGCGCCGGACGAGGTAGGGGTCGAGCACGACCTCGCCCCGCGCGGCGGCGACGACCGCCCGGACCAGCACGTCGCGGGCGAAGCTCGACCGCTTCGACAGGTAGCTCCACGGCCTGGTCGCCTGGTCCTGCACGGTCGTGAACAGCCCCATGACGTCCTCGCTCGACAGGAGCATGACCGCCAGGTCGGGGTCGGCACGCTGGAGCGCGAGGCCGAGGGCCACCCCGTTGCCGTCGGGGAGGTTGACGTCCAGGAGCGCGACGTCGCACGAGCCGGGGGCGAAGACCAGGCGCGCCTCGGTCGCTCCGGGCACGGCGTGCACGACGCGGACCGACTCCTGGGCCGACAGCGTCTCCTCGAGCATCCCCCGCATGAGGGCCTCGTCCTCGACGATGCCCACCCGGGTGACCTGCGTCACCATCCCCCGATCCTAGGGCGGGGGACGACGGCCACGCCTGCGGGCGGCCCCGCCCGCCCTCGGTCGGCGGGCGAGGCCGACGTCCCGCCGCGGGTCAGACCGCGGCCTGGACGGGGACGGGGACGGGGTCGGTGGCGGGTGCGGTGTCGTGCTGGCCGGTGACCAGGACGGGACAGGCGGAGCGGTGCAGGACGGCCTGGCTGGTGGATCCGAGGAGGAGGCCCTTGATGCCGCCGCAGCCGCGTGCTCCGACGACGAGGAGGTCGGCCGACCTGGAGGCGTTGATGAGGACGCTGGAGGCGGTGCCCTCGACGGCGCGGGCGGTGATGGTGAGGTCGGGGTGGGTGGTGCGGAGGTGGTCGATGGTGTCGTTGAGGTCGGCGCGGGCGGCGGTGAGCAGGTCGTGGCGGAATCCGGGGTGGAGCCAGGGGGAGTGGGCCCAGGAGGCCATGGGTACGGCGCGGACGACGAGGAGCTCGGCTGACCAGGCGTGTGCTTGGTCGATGGCGTGGTCGATCGCGGTCTGGGCGACGGGTGATCCGTCGAAGCCGACGACGACCTTTCTCGTGGGGTGCGTGGTCTTGGCCTTGCGTGCGCGGTCGCCGGCGCGGCCTGTGGGGTGGTAGGGCACGACGACGGTGGGGCAGCGGGAGTGGGCGGGCAGGTTGGAGGAGACGGTGCCGAGCAGGCGTTCGGTGAGTCCGCCGGCGCCGCGGGCGCCGACGACGACGAGTGCGTGGGCGGTGGAGCGTTCGACGAGGACGCTGGTGGGTTCGCCGGTGGCGATCTCGGTGGTGGCGGTGACGCCGGCGTGGGTGGCGCGTTGGTGGGCGACGGTCAGGAACTGTTCGACGCGGTGGCGTACGTAGGGGTCGTCGACGAGGGGGAGGTCGTAGGGGTAGTGGGTGCGGCCGACGAAGCCGGGCAGCATGTAGCTGCTGACGATGTGGACCGGTCGGTCTTCGTGGCGGGCGTAGGTGGTGGCCCAGTCCAGGGCGTGCAGGCTTTCGTCGGATCCGTCGATCCCGACCAGGACGCTGTCGTGGCGAGTCATCTCATGCCTCCAGGGGTGGTGTCGTGGGGTGATCGTGCAGGTGCGGGGGACGCACGGCGCGGGACCGGCGTCGAGGTGCGGGGACGGGTCACGGTCCCCAGCCCCCGTGCCCGCCGACGACCGGGACGGTGTCGCCGACGCCGGCGAGCGCGAGGACGTCGGTGACCGTGGCGGGCGGGTCGACGAGGAGGACGGGGGCGCCCGTGGCCAGGCACGCGCGCCGGACCTGGTCCACGAGGGCGACGCCGGTGGAGTCCATGAACGTGACGTCGCGGGCGTCGAGGAGGACGGGCAGGCCGGGTTCTGCGGCCTCGAGCGCGGCGAGGGCGCCGCGCGCCTCGTCGAGCCGGGCGGCGTCGATCTCCCCGGACAGGTGGATCACGGTGCTCTCGGGGAAGGTGTGGGCGACGATCCCGGTCGTCGGGGCGGTGACGCTCGCGTCGTCGGTGGTGTGCGCGGGTGCGGGTGCGGAGTCGGACCGGGTGTGGTCGAGAGCGAGGCCGATCGCGACGACGGCCGCGGTCATCCCGCCGACCGTGGCGACGAGGGCGAGAGCGAGGGTGCGGGTGGACTGCATCGGTGTCTCCAGGGGTGAGTGCGAGGGGGCGGGTGCGGGCACGGTCAGGCGCGGGGCCGTCGCCGGTCCCGTCGGCGTCCCAGGGCCTTGGCGGCCTCGGTGGCGAGGAGGACCACGACGGCGAGGGCGAGCGCGAGCGCCCACTCCCGGGCGCCGATCGGCTGGACGTCGAACGTGCGCTGCATGAAGGGGAGGTAGAGGAACGCGGCCTGGAGCGCGAGCAGCGCGCCCGCGGACCACCAGACGGCGGGGTTCCCCCGCAGCGCGGCGAGGGTGAGGCTCGACCGGTCGAGGAACCGGCAGCTGAAGAGGTAGGCCAGCTGGCCGAGCGCGAGCATCGTGACGGCGGTGGCCTGGGCTCGCGCGAGCGGGGCGCCCTGCGCGACCTCGAACGCGAACAGGCCGAGCGTCGCACCGCCGATGAGCACCGAGACCAGCGCGATCCGCCGCAGGAAGGCCGCGTCGACGAGCGGGGCGTCGGGGCGTCGCGGCGGGCGACGCATCACGTCCGCCTCGGCGAGCTCGCGCGCGAGCGGCAGCGAGAGGGTCACCGACGTGACCATGTTGATCCACAGCACCTGGGTCGGCTGCAGGGGGAGCGCCATGCCGAACAGCACCGCGACGAGCAGCACGAGCGACTGCGCGCCGTTGGTGGGCAGCAGGAACAGGACCGCCTTGCGGATGTTGTCGTAGACGCGCCGGCCCTCGACGACCGCGCGCTCGATGGTCGCGAAGTTGTCGTCGGCGAGCACGACGTCGGCAGCCTCCTTGGTCGCCTCCGTCCCCTTGATGCCCATCGCGACCCCGACGTCGGCCTGGGTCAGGGCCGGGGCGTCGTTCACGCCGTCGCCCGTCATGGCCACGACCTCGCCGCGCGACTGCAGCGCGCGCACGATGCGCAGCTTGTGCTCCGGGGTGGTGCGGGCGAACACGGGGACGTCGGTCACCTGGTCGCGCAGCACGGCGTCGTCCATCGCCTCGAGCTCGGGGCCGGTGACGGCACGCGCGGTGTCGTCGGCGATGCCCATCTCCCGGGCGATCGCGAGCGCGGTCCCGGCGTGGTCGCCGGTGATCATCGTGACGCGGACCCCCGCGCCTCGTGCCTCGGCGATCGCATCGATCGCCTCCGGCCGCGGCGGGTCGGCGATCCCCACGAGGCCGACGAGCTCCAGCCCGTCCTCGACGTCCCGGGCGCTCAGCCCGGTCGTGCCCGGTCGCGGCCAGGCCCGGGCCGCCGCGAGGACGCGCAGGCCCTGGCTCCCCAGCTCCTCGAGCCGCGCCGACCAGAGGACCGCGTCGAGCGGCTCGGGCGACCCGTCAGGTCCGGTCTGGGTGGTGCAGCTCGAGATCAGGCTGTCGAGCGCTCCCTTGACCAGGAGGTGCCGCAGTCCGTCCGGGTCCTCGTCGAGCGTCACCATGTACTTGGCCGCCGAGTCGAACGGGATCTCGGCGAGCCGACGCCAGCCGTCGTCGACGAAGCGCGTCTTGCGCGCGAGCACGGTCAGCGCGCCCTCGGTCGGCTCGCCGACGACGCCCCACGCCCCGTCGTGCTCGACGAGGTGGGCGTCGTTGCACCGGGCGAGCACCTCGACGAGGCGCGCGAGGTCCGGGTGGCTGCCGGGGGAGACCGGGTTCCCGTCGAGCGTCACCGCACCGCGCGGCAAGTACCCGGTGCCCGCGACCGCGAACCGGTGTGCGCGCGTGACGACCGCGCGCACGGTCATCTCGTTCGTGGTGAGCGTGCCCGTCTTGTCGGAGCAGATGGTGCTCACGGCACCGAGGGTCTCGACGGCGGGCAGGCGGCGCGTGATGGCCCGGCGGCGGGCCATGCGCTGCACCGCGAGGGCGAGCGTGATGGTCACGACGGCCGGGAGGCCCTCGGGGATGGCCGCGACCGCGAAGCCGATCGCCGCTGACGCCAGCTCGGCCGGGGCGAAGTCGTGGACGGCCCACCCGACGGCGACCATGAGCACGGTCGTCACGCCGATGAGCAGCGCGAGCCGCCGGCTGAAGACCGCGAGCGTGCGGGCCAGCGGCGTCTGGAGGGAGCCGACCTCGGAGACCATCGACTGGATGCGGCCGATCTCCGTCGACGCGCCCGTCGCGACGACGACGCCCACGCCGGTGCCCGCGACGACCAGCGTCCCGGAGTAGAGCATGCTCGTGCGGTCGCCGAGCCCCGCCGCGGCGCGCACGGGGTCGACGGACTTCACGGCCGCGGCCGACTCGCCCGTGAGGGCCGACTCCTCGACCTGGAGGGTGGTGGCCTCGACGAGCCGCACGTCGGCGGGAACGCGGTCGCCGGGCCGCACCCGGACGAGGTCGCCCGGGACGAGGTCCCGCGCGTCGACGTCGAGCCACGTCCCGTCGCGGCGCGCGACGGCGGTCGGGGCGAGCATCAGCGCGATCACGTCCAAGGCACGCCGCGCGCGGCCCTCCTGGACCAGGCCGATGCCGACGTTGACGACGACGACCGCGAGGATCACCGCGACGTCGACCCAGTCGCCCAGGACCGCCTTGAGCGCGGCGGCCGCGAGCAGGATCAGGACGAGGACGTCGCGGAGGTGGGCGAGCGCGCGCCGCCACAGCGCGGTGCGCTGCGGCGCGGCGACCTGGTTCGGGCCGACGGCCTCGAGCCGGTCGGCCGCCTCGGCGGTGCTCAGCCCGCCGTGGCAGCTGCGCAGGCCGTCGAGCACGTCCTCGGCGCGGTCGGCCCAGGGGGTCGGGTCCGTGCCAGGGCCGGTGAGCAGGAGGGAGGTCACGAGGAGTCCTTCCGGGGCGTGACGAGTGCTGACGTCCCATGGCAGCGCCCCGGGGCGCGCTCCGACGGCCCGTCTGCGTGGAAACACGCAGCCGGTCACCGGGTAGCAGTGCCGGAAGGCCGCAGGTCGGGACCAAGGTCCCGACCCGCCGGCCCGTCGCCCCAGGTCGCGGGGCGCTCACAGCGGTGCCGCACCGGGTGTGCGGAAGACCTCACACGGGCTTAACGGCGGTCGCGCGCCGGGGAAACACGGCGTTCCTAGCGTCCTGGGTACTGACCGGGACCTGCTGAAGGAGCCGCCATGTCCGCGCCCACGAGCCCCACCACCCACGAGGGTGAGCAGTCCGCAGAGCACCCCTCCGGCCCCGCGCCCACCGTGACCGTCGAGGCCCCCGCTCCCGGGGGCGCGACCACCGCCTCGACGGCCGGTCGCACGGCGGCCGCCCCGACCCACCGCTCGGGTCGCTGGATCGACCGCTGGGACCCGGAGGACCCGACGTTCTGGCGCGACGGCGGCCGCAAGGTCGCGACGCGCAACCTGTGGATCTCGGTGTTCGCGGAGTTCCTCGGGTTCGCGGTCTGGGCGCTGTGGTCGATCGTCGTCCCGCAGCTCCCCGCCGCCGGGTTCACGTTCACGGTCGACCAGCAGTTCTGGCTCATCGCCGTGCCGAGCCTCGTCGGCGCGACGCTGCGCATCCCGTACACGTTCGCGGTGCCGCTGTTCGGCGGCCGCAACTGGACCGTGGTCTCCGCGCTCCTGCTCCTGCTCCCGACGGCGGCGCTCGCGGTCGCGGTGCAGGACCCGGGGACGCCGTTCGGCGTGATGCTCGCGGTCGCGGCGCTCGCCGGCTTCGGCGGTGGCAACTTCGCCTCGTCGATGGCGAACATCTCGTTCTTCTACCCGGAGCGGGAGAAGGGCAAGGCGCTGGGCCTCAACGCCGCGGGCGGCAACCTGGGGACGGCGGTCGTGCAGCTCGCGGTGCCGCTCGTCATCGTCGCCGGGGCGGGCGTCGCGCTCGAGCGCGCGGGTCTCATGATGATCCCGTTCATCCTGCTGGCGGCGTTCCTCGCGTGGCGGTTCATGGACAACCTGTCCACCGCGAAGGCCGACCCGAAGTCGTTCGCCGCCGCGACGCGGAACAAGCACACGTGGATCATCTCGTTCCTCTACATCGGGACGTTCGGGTCGTTCATCGGGTACGCCGGGGCGTTCCCCATGCTGCTCAAGGGCCAGTTCCCCGAGGTGACGCTCTCGATCGCGTTCCTCGGCGCGCTCGTCGGCTCGGTCACGCGGCCGCTCGGCGGCGTCATCGCGGACCGGGTGGGTGGCACGCGCGTCACCATCGCCTCGTACGGCGTCATGGCGCTCGGGGCGTTCGGCGCGATCCAGGCGCTCCAGTCGCACAGCTTCGGCCTGTTCTTCGCGTCGTTCCTCGTCCTGTTCGTCGCGACGGGCATCGGCAACGGCTCGACGTACCGGATGATCCCGGCCGTCTTCCAGGCGAGCGCCGTCCCGGGCGGCGCGCTCGACGGGCCGACGGCGGTCGACGCGGCGGCGCTCGACGAGGCCCGGGCCCGCGCCCGCAAGGCCGCGGCCGGGTGCATCGGGATCGCCGGCGCGATCGGCGCCTTCGGCGGGTTCCTCATCCCGCGCGGGTTCGCGGCGTCGACGAGCCTCGCCGGCTCGCTCGTCCCGGCCCTGTGGGTGTTCATCGGGATGTACGCGGTCATGGCGGTCGTCGCCTGGGCCGTGTACCTGCGCAAGGGGTCGGCGCTCGCGTCGGCCGGGATCTGAGCGGGGGCCACGAGTGCCGTCCGCCCCCACGACCGCCGCGCCGGGGATCTCCGAGGCCCCCGGCGCGGCGCCGGCCGTCGCCGCGCGCGCCGCCGGCACGCACGCCGGCACCCCGCGCGCGGCCGACACGCACTGCCCGTACTGCGCGCTCCAGTGCGGCATGCGGCTGTCGCCGGCCGACCGCGCACGGCACGCCTCGGACGACCCGGCACCGTCGGCCCTGCTCCCGGTGACGGTCGCTCCCCGAGACTTCCCCACCAACCGCGGCGGTCTGTGCCAGAAGGGCTGGACGAGCGCGACGGTCCTCCGCGCGTCTGACCGGATCACGACCCCGCTGCTGCGCGGGAGCGACGGCGCGCTGCACCCGGCGTCGTGGGACGCGGCGCTGGACGTCGTGGCGGCCGGGATCTCGCGCGTGCAGGCCGCGCACGGCCGGGACGCGGTCGCGGTCTTCGGCGGCGGCGGCCTGACGAACGAGAAGGCGTACGCGCTCGGCAAGTTCGCTCGCACGGTGCTGCGCACCGCGAACATCGACTACAACGGGCGCTTCTGCATGGCATCAGCGGCGGCGGGCGCCAACCGGGCCTTCGGCGCGGACCGCGGGCTGCCGTTCCCGCTCGCGGACCTCGCCGGCGCGGACGCTGTGGTCCTGCTCGGGTCCAACCTTGCCGAGACCATGCCGCCGTCGGTCCAGCACCTCGCCGGCGTGCGCTCGCGCGGCGGGCTCGTCGTCGTGGACCCGCGCCGCAGTGCGACGGCGGCGCTCACGGGCGAGCCCGGGGACGTCGTCGGGCAGCGTGCCGGCGTGCCCGACGACGGACGCTCGCCCGGGCGCCTGGTCCCGCCCCCGGGCGCGGGGCCGGTGGGCGACCAGGGCGTGCACCTCCAGCCCGTGCCCGGGACGGACCTGGTGGTGCTGCTCGCGCTGCTGCACGTCGTGGTCACGGAGGGGCTCGCGGACGCGGAGTACCTCGCCGCGCGCACGTCGGGGTTCGACGACGTCCGGCGCTCCGTCATGGCGTGGTGGCCAGAGCGGGCCGAGACCGTGTGCGGCGTCCCGGCCGACCGGCTGCGGTACGTGGCCCGGCTGCTCGCCGCGGCGTCGCCCGCCCGCGGCGGCGCGGGCGCGTACGTGCTCACGGGGCGCGGCGTCGAGCAGTCGTCGCAGGGCACCGCGACGGTGACGGCCGCGATCAACCTCGCGCTCGCGCTCGGCCTGCCGGGCCGCGTCGGCTCCGGCTACGGCGCGATCACCGGCCAGGGGAACGGGCAGGGTGGTCGCGAGCACGGCCAGAAGGCAGACCAGCTCCCGGGCTACCGCAAGATCGACGACCCGGCGGCGCGCGCGCACGTCGCCGCGGTGTGGGGCGTGGACCCGGCGACGATCCCCGGCCCGGGGATGCCTGCCGTCGAGCTGCTGCGCTCCCTCGGGGCCCCGCACCGGACAGCCGCCGATCGAGAAGTGGGTATCCGCCCCGGATCCGGGCAAGAACGGGGCGGAAGGTCACTTCTCGACGGACGGGTGCGCCCGCGTGCGCTGCTCGTGCACGGGTCGAACGTCGTGGTCAGCGCACCGGACGCGGACCAGGTCGCCGCGAACCTGCGCGCCCTCGACCTGCTCGTGGTGTGCGACCTGGTGCCCTCGGAGACGGCGCTGCTCGCGGACGTCGTGCTGCCCGTGACGCAGTGGGCGGAGGAGGAGGGCACCATGACGTCGCTCGAGGGGCGCGTCATCCGCCGCCGTCGCGCGGTCGACGCGCCCGGCGAGGTTCGCTCGGAGCTGTGGATCCTCGCGGAGCTCGCGCGGCGCCTGGGCTCGGACGTCGAGTTCCCGACCGACCCCGCCGTCGTCTTCGACGAGCTCGCGCGCGCCTCCGCGGGCGGCGTGGCCGACTACTCGGGCCTGAGCCACGCGCGCCTCGACGCGGACGAGGACGACGACGGCCCGGGGCTGTACTGGCCCGTCCCGAGCGCCGAGCACCCCGGCACGCCGCGGACGTTCCTCGACCGTTTCGCCACGCCGGACGGGCGCGCGCGGATGGTCGCGGTCGACCACGTCGGGCCGAGCGACGACGTGCGCCCCGACGCCCCGCTCTACCTCGTCACCGGGCGCGTGCTCCAGCACTACCAGTCGGGCGCGCAGACGCGCCGCGTGCCCGAGCTCGACCGCCTCGTGCCGGAGCCGTTCGTCGAGCTGCACCCGGTCCTCGGCCTGCGCCTCGGGGTCGGCGACGGCGACCGCGCCCGCCTCACGACGCGCCGCGGCGAGATCGAGGCCGTCGCGCGGTGGACCGACCGGATCCGGCCGGACACCGTCTTCATGCCCTTCCACTGGAGCGGGGAGGGCAGCGTCAACCGCGTCACGACGGACGCGACCGACCCGATCTCGGGCATGCCCGAGTTCAAGGTGTGCGCCGTGGACGTGCGGCGCGCACCCGGCACCCAGGAGGTGGGCGCATGACGCGCGTCGTCGTGGTCGGCAACGGCATGGTCGGGTCGCGGTTCGCGAGCGACCTCGTGGCACGGTGCGGGACCTCCGCGGGGCCGGCGGCCGTCGAGGTCACCGTGCTGGGGGCCGAGGAGTACGAGCCCTACAACCGGGTGCTGCTCAGCGAGGTCGTCGCGGGCAAGGTCGACGTCGCGGCGATCGGGCTGCCCGGCGCGGACGACGCCCGCGTGAGCGTCCGACGGGGCACCGAGGCGATCGCGATCGACCGTGCCGCGCGCCGCGTCGTCACGGGGGAGGGGGCGCACCCGTACGACGTCGTCGTGCTCGCGACCGGGGCCGCCGCGCGGATCCCCGACCTGCCCGGCCTCACCGACCTGCCCGGTGGACTGCCGCGCGGCGCGCACGCGCTGCGCACGCTCGACGACGCGCGCGAGATCGTCGCGGCGTCGCTCAACGCCCGGCACGCGGTGGTCGTCGGCGCGGGGGTCCTCGGGCTCGAGGTCGCGTGCGGGCTCGCGCGCCGCGGCGTCGCCGTGAGCCTCGTGCACGGCGCGTCGAGCGTCATGGACCGCCAGCTCGACGGCGCCGCCGGGGGAGTCGTCGCGCGCAGCCTCGCGGACCTCGGGGTCCGCACCTGGACCGGCGCGCGCACCGAGCGCGTGCTCGTGGCGGCTGGCTCCGTGCGGGGTGTGACGCTCCGCGTGCCCGACGGCAGGACGTCCGGCGCGGCGCCGACGCCGACGGGCGGCGCCGCGGGGGCGGAGGACGGCGCGACGCGGCTCGTCGACCTCGAGGCCGACCTGCTCGTGCTCGCGTGCGGCACGGTGCCCGAGGCCGGGCTCGCGCGCGCGGCCGGCCTCGCGGTCGACCGGGGCGTCGTCGTCGGGCCCGACCTCGCGAGCCCGGACGACCCGCGCGTGTTCGCGATCGGCGACTGCGCGCAGCCGCCCGAGGGCGGCACCGGGCTCGTCGCGCAGGGGTGGGACCAGTCGCGCCGGCTCGCGGAGCACCTCGCGGGACGGCACGCGGCGGACGAGGGCCCCGGCGCGGGGAGGTCGGGCGCCGCGCAGGGGGCGGCGTCGGGCCGCCCGCGCGTCCGCCTGGGGGTCGACGCCGACCGGCCGAGCATGGCGCTGCGCCTCGCCATGAACGTCGTCGCCCGTCCGATCGGGCAGTCGCCCGTGCCGTCGGCACAGGACCTCCCCGAGGCCGCCGCCCGGCCTGCCCGTACCGGGTCGACAGGCCGTCCGCGCTCCGCTGGGCCGGGGAGTCCCGGTGTCGACGAGCGCCCGCGGGCCGGGACCGACGTCGTGCGCGTCAAGGCCGCGGGGCTCGAGATCGTGACGATGGGCGTGTGCGGCGAGCGGCGGACGCGTGACCCCGCGCACCGCTCCGTGACGCTGAGCGACCCGGCGTCGGGCCGGCACGTCGAGGTGGTCGTCGCGGACGGCCTGCTCGTGGGCGCGACGTGCGTCGGTGCCCCCGAGGTGGGCGCCGACCTCACGGCGACCTACACGCGGCGGGTGCCCGTGCCCACCGACCCGGCCCACCTGCTGCTGCGCCCGGTCGCGCAGGCGCCCGCCCCGGCGTCGTCCCCGACGCACATGCCCGACCGCACGACCGTCTGCACGTGCAACGGCGTGACGAAGGGCGACGTCGTGGGCTGCTGGCACGACGGCGCCCGGAGCGTCGACGACGTCGCGCGGGCCACGCGCGCGACCACGGGCTGCGGAGGGTGCAAGGACGTCGTGTGCGGCCTGGTCGACTGGCTCGCGAAGGCCGACCCGGACCAGCCCACCGACGCGGGAGCGGCACGGGTGGAGGCAGCGCGCTAGGTCGGCACCCCCGGAGCGGATCGGTACCTCGTGCGCCGGTCGGCGGCTCGAGGTGCCGATCACCGGTGTCGGTTGCCGAACCGTGCGCGGCCTTCTCACACGGGGACCCGGTCCTGGGTGAGAAGACCGTTACTGACGGGCAACGGACGGGGCACGGTCGCGAAACCGCCCGTCCGTAGCGTCGATCGTGCCTTCCCGGAAGGCCCCGGGGACCACCCGGTCGGCGGGCCGGGGAGGTGGCCTCCCGCCCCCGATCCACCCAGGAGCCCGCCGTGACCGGACCTCAGACCGATCCCGCCACCCCGGCAGTCACCGCCCCGGGCGCTCCCCGGCACCTCGTCGTCGTCGGTGGCGGCATGGTGGCCCAGCGGCTCGTCGAGGCGTTGCGCGCCCGCGACACCGACGGCGCGTGGCGCGTCTCGCTCTTCGCCGAGGAGCCGCGCAAGCCGTACGACCGCGTCGCGCTGACGAGCTACTTCTCGGCGCGCGACGCCGAGGAGCTCACGCTCGGCGACCCGGCGCTGTGGGACGACCCGCTGGTCACGCTGCACCGCGACTGCGCGGTGACGTCGATCGACCGGGACGCGCAGACCGTCACCGACCGGCTCGGGCGCGTGCACGCGTACGACGAGCTCGTCCTCGCGACGGGGTCGAGCGCCGCGATGCCGCCCATCCCGGGGAACGACCTCCCGGGCGTGTTCGTCTACCGCACGATCGACGACGTCGCGGCCCTGCGCGGGTGGGTCGAGGAGAAGCGCCGGACCGCGACGACCGAAGGCGGCTGGGAGCGTCCGGTGCGCGGTGCGGTCATCGGCGGCGGCCTCCTGGGCCTCGAGGCCGCGGGCGCGCTCAAGGCGCTCGGTGCGCAGGCCACCGTCATCCAGTTCGGCACGCACATGATGGACGCGCAGATCGACCTCGGCGGCGGCGAGGCGCTCAAGCGCCTCATCAACGGCATGGGCATCGCCGTGCGCTGCAGCACCGGGACCAAGGAGATGAAGGTCTCCCGCAAGACCGGCCACGTGGGCCGGCTCGACTTCGCCGACGGCGGCCGGCTCGACGTGGACGTCGTGGTCGTCGCGACGGGCGTGCGGCCGCGCGACGAGCTCGCCCGCGCGGCGGGGCTCGCGATCGGGGAGCGCGGCGGCGCCGTCGTCGACCTCGCGTGCCGCACCGAGGACGAGCACGTGTGGGCCGTGGGCGAGGTCGCGTGCATCGAGGGCCGCTGCATCGGCCTCGTCGCGCCGGGCTACGCGATGGCGGAGGTCGTCGCGGACCGCCTGCTCGGCGGCGAGGCGACGTTCCCCGGCGCGGACACGGCGACCAAGCTCAAGCTCCAGGGGGTCGACGTCGCGAGCTTCGGCGACGCGTTCGGCCGCACCGAGGGCGCGATGGAGCTCGTCTGGGCCGACCCGGTCGCGGGCGTCTACAAGAAGCTCGTGCTCTCCGACGACGCGCGCACGCTCCTGGGCGGCGTGTTCGTGGGCGACGCCGCGCCGTACGCGTCGCTGCGGCCGATGCTCGGCACGGAGCTCCCGGGCGACCCGGGGCTGTTCCTCCTCCCCGAGGGGTCCGGGGGCGGGGCGCCGAGCCTCGAGCTCCCCGACGCCGCCACGGTCTGCTCGTGCAACAACGTCAGCGCGGGCACCATCCGCGGGGCGGTGACCGAGCACGGGTGCACCGACCTCGCAGGCGTCAAGGCGTGCACCCGGGCCGGGACGAGCTGCGGGTCGTGCCTGCCGCTCGTCAAGAAGATCACGACGACCGAGCTCGCCCGGGCCGGGGTCGAGGTCTCGAACGCGCTGTGCGAGCACTTCGACCTCTCGCGCGCACAGCTCTTCGACGCGGTGCGCGTCGCGGACCTGCACACGTTCAGCGAGATCGTCGGGCGGTTCGGTCGGGTGCCCGAGCCCGTCACCGACACGCAGGGTGCGGTGCTGGTGCGCGACGCCGGCCGCGGCTGCGACATCTGCAAGCCCACGATCGCGTCGATCCTCGCGTCGCTCGGCAACGGGCACATCCTCGACGGCGAGCAGGCGACGCTGCAGGACACGAACGACCACGTCATGGCGAACATGCAGAAGGACGGCACGTACTCCGTCGTCCCGCGCATCCCCGGGGGAGAGATCACGCCGGACGGGCTGCTCGTCATCGGCCAGGTCGCCAAGGACTTCGGGCTCTACACGAAGATCACCGGCGGCCAGCGCATCGACATGTTCGGGGCGCGGATCGAGCAGCTCCCGCACATCTGGCGCCGGCTCGTCGAGCACGGGTTCGAGTCGGGGCACGCGTACGGCAAGTCGCTGCGCACGGTGAAGTCGTGCGTCGGGTCCACGTGGTGCCGGTTCGGGGTGCAGGACTCGGTCGGCATGGCCGTCGAGCTCGAGCTCCGGTACCGCGGCCTGCGCTCGCCGCACAAGATCAAGCTCGGCGTCTCGGGGTGCGCCCGTGAGTGCGCGGAGGCGCGCGGCAAGGACGTCGGCGTCATCGCGACGGACAAGGGCTGGAACGTCTACGTCGGGGGCAACGGCGGGTTCACGCCGCGGCACGCGCAGCTCCTCGCCGAGGACCTGGACGACGAGGCGCTCGTCCGGACCATCGACCGCTTCCTCATGTACTACGTCCGCACGGCCGACCGCCTCCAGCGCACGGCCGCGTGGGTCGAGGACTACGAGGGCGGCCTCGACGCGATCCGCGAGGTGATCGTCAAGGACTCGCTCGGCCTCGGCGCCGACCTCGACGCCGCGATGGCCCGCCACGTCGGCGACTACGAGGACGAGTGGCGCGCGGTCCTCGAGGACCCGGAGAAGCTGCGCCGCTTCGGCTCGTTCGTCAACGCACCGGCCGAGCCGGACCCCGACCTCGCGTACGTCACCGAGCGCGGCCAGATCCGGCCCGCCACGGCGGACGAGCGCGCCGCACTCGAGGAGGCCCGCGCCGCGGGTCTCGCCACCGTCCCCGCCGGCCCCGTGGTGATCGCCGGCACGACCCTGGAGGTCCGTCGATGAGCGTCGCGTCAGCAGAGCAGGTCGGTCCCGCGGCGTCGGCGACCGCGGAGTGGGAGCGTGTCTGCCTCCTGCGCGACCTCCTCGTCGAGCGCGGTGCCGCCGCCCTCGTCGGCGGGGTGCAGGTCGCGCTGTTCCGCCTCCCCGACGACACGGTCCGCGTCGTGCAGCAGCGCGATCCGTACTCGGGCGCGAACGTCATGTCGCGCGGGATCGTCGGCACGCGCGGCGGCGTGCCCACCGTCGCCGGGCCCATGTACAAGCAGGTCTTCGACCTCGCGACCGGCCGCTGCCTCGAGGCCGCCGGGTACGTGCCCGTCCAGGGCCTCGCCCCGCACCTGGCGACGTGGCCCGTCGAGGTGCGCGACGGCGTCGTGCACGTGGGCGCCCGGCCGCGCGTCGTGGCCGAGGCCGGTGCCGGATCCGGGGCCCAGGACGGTGCGCCGTGACCACGCTCCTGGGCCTCGACCTCGCCGGGCGCACGGTCCTCGTCGCGGGTGGCGGTCCCGTCGCGGCGCGCCGCGCGCGGGCGATGGCCGACGACGGCGCGCACGTCCGCGTCGTCGCGCCCCAGGTCTGCGAGGACCTGCGCGACCTCGTCGCGGCCTCGCTGCGCGCCCCGCTCCTCGGGCCGGGCCCGGCCCCGGCGTCGGCTCAGCGGCTGCCCGACGGCGGCGTCGGGCCGGGCGGCCGCGTCACCTGGGCGCCGCGCGAGGTCCGCGAGTCCGACGTCGAGGACGCGTGGCTCGTGCTCGCGGCGACGGACGACTCGGGGACCAACCGCGACGTCGCCGCGTGGGCGGCAGCACGCCGCACCTGGTGCGTCAACGCCGGGGCCGCGCACCAGGGCACCGCGCGCACGCCTGCGACGACCCACAGCGGCGACGTGCTCGTCGGGGTCGTCACGGACGTCCCCGCGACGCACCTGTCGGTGGAAGGTCTCGCCCGGGAGCGACGAGCTGCTGACGGCCCGGCCGAGCGGCGCGGCGCCGACCCGCGGCGGGCGCGTGCCGTCCGTGACGCGATCGCCGAGCACCTGCGCTCCGGCGGCGCCGACCAGCGGCGTCACCGCCCGGCGTCCGGCGGGCTCGGGAGCGTGACGCTGGTGGGCGGCGGACCGGGCGCCGTCGACCTGCTCACCGTCCGGGGTCGCCGAGCGCTCGCGGAGGCGGACGTCGTGGTCGCGGACCGGCTCGGGCCGGTCGACGTGCTCGACGAGCTCGCGCCCGGGGTCGAGGTGATCGACGTCGGCAAGACGCCCGGGAACCACCCCGTGCCGCAGCACGAGATCAACGCGATCCTCGTGGAGCAGGCGCAGCGCGGCCGGCGCGTCGTGCGGCTCAAGGGCGGCGACCCGTTCGTCTACGGGCGCGGCGGCGAGGAGGTCATCGCGTGCCGCGAGGCGGGCGTGCCCGTCGACGTCGTGCCGGGCGTGTCCAGCGCGCTGAGCGTGCCGGCGCTCGCGGGCATCCCGCTCACGCACCGGGGGACGGTCGCCGCGTTCCACGTGATCAGCGGGCACGACGGGCTCGACGCCGCCGCGCTCGCCGGGGTGCGCGACCGCACGGCTACGCTGGTGGTCCTCATGGGTGTCTCGCAGCTCGCACGCATCACGGCCCAGGCCCTCGGCGCCGGGGCCGACCCCGCCCTGCCCGTCGCGATCGTGGAGAGCGGCTCGACGCCGCGCCAGCGCGTCACGCGGGCCGCGCTCGGCGAGGTCGTGGAGCGCGCCGCCCAGGTCGGGGTCCGGGCCCCGGCGATCATCGTGGTGGGCGACGTCGCCGCCGAGGGACGGCTCGACCCGGCGACGGTCGCGTGACCGGCACGGGCAGCACCGAGATCGACCCGCCCGTCGCGACGTCGACCCACGGAGGGTCGGTCCCGGACGCCCGGGTCGATCTGGCGTCCGAGCCCTGTGACCGCCCCGCCCTCGGCCAGGTCATGGCCGGCTGCACGGTGCTCGTCACGGCCGACCGCCGCAAGAGCGAGCTCGCCGCCGCCCTGCAACGCCGGGGCGCCGAGGTGCGCCACGCGCCTGCGCTGAGCATGATCCCGCACGCGGACGACGAGCAGCTCCTCGCCGGGACGCGCGACCTGGTCGAGCACCCGCCGGACGTCGTCGTGGTGACGACCGGGATCGGCTTCCGCTCCTGGGTCGAGGCCGCGGACGCGCACGGCCTCGCGGACCGCCTGCTCGAGGTGCTCGCCGACGCCCGGATCGTCGCGCGCGGGCCCAAGGCGCGCGGTGCGATCCAGGCCGCGGGACTCACCGCCGACTGGGTCGCCGAGTCCGAGACGTCCGCGGAGATCGCCGACGTGCTGCTCGGCGAGGGCGTCGCCGGGCTGCGCATCGCCGTGCAGCACCACGGCGCCGGGGCGGACGGCCTCGACGTCGTGTTCGCCGAGGCGGGTGCCGAGGTCGCGAGCCTCGTCGTCTACCGCTGGGGACCGCCGCCCGACCCGGAGGCGCTGCGCGCGTCCGTCGAGGCCGCGGCCGTCGGGGAGATCGACGCCGTCGTGTTCACCTCCGCACCCGGCGCCGAGGCGTGGCTGAGCGCCGCCGAGGAGCACGGCGTGGGCCGACTCGTCGTGTCGCGGTTCCAGGACGGGGCCATGGTGGCCGCGGCCGTCGGGCCGATCACCGCGAAGCCGCTCGAGCACCGCGGCGTCACCCCGCTCCAGCCCGAGCGCGGGCGGCTCGGCGCGCTCGTGCGCACGCTCGTCGCGCACTACGAGCAGGCCGAGACCGTCGCGCTCGCGACCGTCGCCGGCGTGCTCCAGATCCGCTCGCGCGTCGCCGTGCTCGACGGCGAGGTGCTGCCCCTCTCGCCCAGCAGCCTCGAGGTGCTGCGCCTCCTCGCCGCGCGCCGCGGCGAGGTCGTCACGCGCGACGACGTGCTCGACGTCCTGCCCGGCGACTCGCGCGACCCGCACGCCGCCGAGGTCGCCGTGGCCCGCCTGCGCGAGGCGACCGGCCGACGCGACCTCGTCAAGACCGTCGTCAAGCGCGGATACCGATTGGAGCTCGCATGAGCGCGGAGATCCTGGCCTTTCCCTCGGGAGCGTCGTCCGACCCCGGGCCGGAGGCTGCCGACGGCGGGAGGCCCGGCGCCGCGCCCGTGCTGATCGGCTGCTCGCACGGCACGAGCGACCTCACGGGTCGTGACGTGATCCGCGCGCTGCTCGACGACGTGCGCGCCGCGCGCCCCGACCTCGACGTCCGCGAGGCGTTCGTCGACGTGCAGCAGCCCGAGGTCGCGGACGTCGTGACGTCGGTCGTCGACCCGTCCGCGGCGACGGACGGCCCGGACGGCTCCGCGCCGGACGGCGCCTCGGTCGCGGACGGCGCGCAGCCGGGCGACGCGGTCGTCGTGCCGCTCCTGCTGTCCGCCGGCTTCCACGTGAGCGTCGACGTCGCTACGGCGGTCGAGGACCGTGGCCCCGGCACCGGTCGTGCCGCGGCGGCCTCGCCGCTCGGCCCGGACCCGCGGCTCGCCGACCTCCTCGCCGAGCGGCTGGGCGAGGTCGGGGTGCGTCCGGGCGACGCCGTCGTGCTCGCCGCTGCCGGGTCCAGCCGTCCCGGCGCGGCGCGCGACGTCGAGGAGCTCGCCGCGGCCCTGCGCGAGCGCGTGCCTGGCCCGGTGACGGTCGGCTACGGCGCCATGGCCAAGCCCTCCGTGCCCGACGCCGTCGCCGCCGCCCGCGCCGACCTTGCCCCGGGCGGGCGCGTCGTCGTCGCGGCCTACCTCCTCGCGCCGGGCTTCTTCTACGACCGCGTCCTCGAGGCGGGCGGCGACGTCGTCACCGCCCCGCTCGCCCCCGACGCCCGCCTCACCGCGATCGTCCTCGACCGCTACGCCACCGCCGCGGCCACCCTCGCCCCGCCGAGGTAGAACCCTGGTCGTTCGAGGTAGAACCCTGGTCGGTCGAGAGAGGACCCGGGTCGCGTGACCACGGTTCTCCTTCGACCGACCAGGGTTCTCCCTTGCGGGGCCACGGGTCCTTCTCGCCTGATCGGGTTGCTACCTCGTGAGGGTCGGGCGGGTGCGAGGGGCCAGGAGGGCGACGCCCGCCGCGAGCAGCACCGTGACGCCGAAGCAGACGACGTACGACGCGAGGCCGAGCGTCGGGTGCAGGGCCCACAGGAGCGAGCCGGTGACGGCGAGCGCGGTGGCGGCGGCGACGGCGTCGGACACCTGGAGCGCGGACGAGTTGGCGCCCTGCTCGGCCACGGGCGAGAGCTCGAGCGTCAGCACCGAGAGCGTCGGGTGGGTCATGCCCATTCCGAGCCCCGCGAGGGTCCACGCGACCATGCCGACGACGGGCGGGACGGCGGTCCACGTGAGCAGCGCCGCGCCACCGATGCCGAGCGCGACGAGCGTCCCGCCGAGGCGCACGTACCCGGCGTGCTGGAGCCCCCAGGTCGCGCGGCCGCGGAGCCAGGACCCGGTCGACCAGCCGACGGCACCGAACGTGAGCACGGCGCCCGCGAGCGACGGCGCGAGACCGCGCTCGTGCGAGAGCAGGAGCGGGAGCAGCACCTCGGCGCCGGTGAACGCGGCGGCGACGAGGCCGCGGATCGCGATGACGCTCGGCAGGCCGCGCACGGCGCGGGTCGTGCCCCGGGGCAGGAGCCGCGGGACGGCGAGCGCGACGGCGGCGAGCGACGCGACGAGGAGAGCCGCGAGCCCGAGCCCGCGGAGCTGGCCCGCGTAGTTGAGCGCCCCGATCCCGACGGCGGCCACGACCGCCCACGTGAGCGACGCCTGGCGCGCGGTCCGGTCGAGCGGCGACTCGGCGTCGTCGGGCACAGCGGTAGCCGCGTCGTCCGGGGTGGAGCCGCGGGCGGCGCGCATGCCGGGCCGCATGAGGATCAGCGCCGGGACGGCGAGGACCGGGACCGCGAGGAAGACCCAGCGCCACCCGACGTGCTCCACGACCAGCCCGGCGATCGCGGGGCCGACGATCGACGGGATCACCCAGGCGGCGGCGAACGCGGCGAAGACCTTCGGGCGCCGGTCGGTGGGGAACACGCGCGCGACGAGCACGTAGAGCGCGACGATGTACAGGCCCGTCCCGACGCCCTGGAGCACGCGGCCGGCGACGAGGACCAGCATGTCCTGCGCGAGCCCGGCCACCAGCAGGCCGGCGAGGAAGAGCCCGATGCCCGTCCACAGGGGCGTCGTCGGGCCCGCGCGGTCGCTCCAGCGACCGGACGCGACCATCCCGACGACGCTCGAGGCGAGCGACGCGGCGAACGCGAGCGTGTACAGGGTGAGGCCGTCGAGCTCGACGGCGACGGTCGGCATGGCGGTCGCGACGGCGAGCGCCTCGAACGCGCCGAGGAACACGAACGCGACCATGCCGAACAGCACGGTGCGCTGCGTCCCGGGGGAGAGCGCTACGGCGGCGGGTTCGGTGGGGGCGTCGGGGGTGCCGTGCACCGGCGCGTCGGCGTCGGTGCGAGGGTCCGCCGTCATACGAGAACGACCTTTCCGGTGGTGGCGCGCGCTTCGAGCTCGCGGTGGGCGCGCGCCGCCTCCGCGAGGGGTACCTGGTGCGTGACGACGTGCCACGTCCCGTCCGCCGCGAGCGCGAGCGCGCGCTCCTGCAGTTCGAACAGGTCTCCCCAGGGTCGGGCCCGGGGTCCCACGGCCCACCGTACGTCGTGGGTCGCCGCCGCGGCCCCGGATCTCCCGGCGTCGTGGTCGACGTCACCGGCGCGGTTCGGTGCGCCCGCGGACCACCCGAAGAGCACGAGACGCCCGTCGGGTGCGACGAGCGCGGCGGCGTCCGTGCCGGCGTCGCCGCCGACGCCGTCGAGCAGGACCGTCGCCCCGGCCGGGGCGTACCGCACGACGGCGGACCGCGCCTCGTCGAGCCAGCCGTCGGCCCGGTAGTCGATCACCACGAGCCGGTCGGCGTGCGCCTCCCCGGCGAGCGAGCGCAGGAGCGCGACCTTCTCCGGACCGCCCGCGAGCGCGACGACCCGCGCCCCGGCCGCGAGCGCGCTCTGCACGAGGAGCGTGCCGAGCCCGCCGGCCGCGGCCGTGACGAGCACGGCGTCGGACGCGTCGAGCTCGGCCAGGTCGAGGATGCCGACGGCGGTCCGGCCGGTCCCGATCATGGCGATCGCGTCGGGCGCGGTGACGTGGTCGGGGACGCGGTGCAACGCCTCGACGGGCACGACGGCCAGGCGCGCATACCCGCCGCCGTCGGGCGTCGCGCCGAGGTGCGCCGCGACCCGTCGCCCGCGCCACACGGCGTCGACCCCAGGCCCGACGGCATCCACGACCCCCGCCACCTCGCGTCCCGGGATCGTGGGCAGGGCGGGTAGCGGGAGGGGGCCGCCCGTGGCCTCACCGCGGCGCAGGGTCGTGTCGAGCAGGTGCACGCCGTGCGCCCGGACGGCGACGCGCACCTGACCCGGTCCGGGGACGGGGTCGGGTACCTGGTCGAGGACGAGGTTCTCGGGCGGTCCGAACGCGTGCAGGCGGATGGCGTCCACTGGTGCTCCTCGGGTCTGGTTCGGCGTCGGCTGAGGGCCGCGCCGGAGCGACGGCACGCGACCCGGTCCGGGCGCGCCCTGCTAGTCTCGAACCTCAACAAATGTTGAGGTCAAGCACCCGCGGCGCGTCGTCGTCGCGGCCGTCCGGCGAGGAGACCGCGTGCCCGACGACGCCCCGTCCCCGAACGACGAGCTCACCGTCGGCCAGCTCGCCGCGCGCAGCGGCGTCGCGGTGTCCGCGCTGCACTTCTACGAGCGCGAGGGGCTCATCACGAGCCGCCGCACCCCCGGCAACCAGCGGCGCTTCGCGCGCGAGACGCTGCGCCGGGTCGCGTTCGTGCGCGCGTCGCAGCGCGTCGGCATCCCGCTCGCGCGCATCCGCGCCGCGCTCGCGACGCTGCCCGGCGACCGGACGCCCACCGCCAAGGACTGGCACCGGCTGTCGGCCGGGTGGCACGCCGACCTCGACGCGCGCATCGAGCAGCTCACGCGCCTGCGCGACCACCTCACGGACTGCATCGGCTGCGGGTGCCTGTCGCTGCGCAAGTGCGTGCTCGTCAACCCGCACGACGCGCTCGCCGACGAGGGCCCCGGCCCACGGACGCTGCTCGTGGACGGGATCGAGGACTGAGCGCCGGGCGTCAGGCCGGCGCGAGCACCGAGCCGAAGCTCGGGCGGCGGCGCAGCGCGAACCCCAGCCGCTCGTACACGCCGATCGCGCCGGTGTTCTCGGCCGCGGCGTGCAGGAACGCGCGGTCGCCGCGCTCCTGCACGTGGAACGCGACGTCGCGGACCAGGCGCGACGCGAGACCACGACCGCGGTGCGCAGGGTCGGTCGTCACGGCACTGATCTCCGTCCAGCCGGCGGGCTGCAGGCGCTCACCCGCCATCGCGACGAGCCGGCCGTCGTCGTCCCGGAAGCCGACGTAGCGCCCGAGCAGGTAGGTGCGCGCCTCGAACGGCCCGGGGCGGCTCCGCTCGACGAGCGCGAGCATGTCCGGCACGTCAGCCGCGCCGAGCACGACCGCCTCCGGGTCGGGCCGGGTGACGAGGCGATCGGTCTCGACGAGCTGGACGCCCTCGACGCGGAACTCGAGCGTCCAGCCGTCCGGCGGGTCGACGCCCTCGGGCGGCGCCGAGAAGTGGCCGCCGGGCCCGACGAGCGCCGCGATCGCCTCCCACACGCCGGGCTCGTCCCACGAGCGCACGCCCGTGATGGGCGAGACGTCGGCCGGATACCGGCGCACGAGGTCGTCGCCCTCGGCGAGGTGCGCGTGGGCGCCGGTGAGGGCGCTCCACGACGGGTTGTCGAGAGCGGCGTCGTCGACGCCGGTGGCGTCGGTCTGCGTGCTCGTCGCGGTCATCGTGCTCCTCCTCGCCCGGTCGCCCGGGGCCGTGCCGTCGCCACGGTCGTCCGGCCGTGCGTGTCCTCCAGGGCGAACGCGCGCGTACCCGCGCTTCTTCCTGGGGTCCGGGATCGCCGCGCGCGGCCCGGCGCGGGCCGCGCGCTGGTGCGTCCGCCGCGGACGCGGACGAGGCCGGGCCGTCACCAGTTCTTGGTGCCGCTCCCGCTGCCGTCGCCCGGGTCGCTGCCGGTGCCGGGCTGGTCGCCGTAGAGGTCGCGGTACTCCTGCTCGAGGCGCTCCTGCTCGTCGCGCGCCTCGGAGCCCTGCTGCTCGAGCTCCTCCTGGCGCTGCTGCTCCTCGCGCTCGGCCTGGCTCTGCTGGTCCTCGCCCTCGGAGCCCTCGCCACCCGAGGCCTCGGACTGCTCGTCGCCCTCGGAGCCCTCTCCCTCCTGCGTGTCGCCGCCGCCCTGGTTCTCGGGCTGGGAGTCCTGCGCCTGCTGCTGCTTGTCCTGGAGGCGCTGCTGCGCGGCCTCGTTCTGCTCCTCCTGCTCGGGGGTCTGCTCGGACTCCCCGCAGTCGGGCCAGCCGCGGATCTGCTCGGCCGTCGCGTACTCCTGCTCGGCGTACTCGTACCAGTCCTGGACGTCCTGGCGCAGCTCCTCCGGGTCGGGCTCCTCGCTCCCGTCGCCGTACGGGTCGAGGATCTCCTCGTCGTACGGCAGCCCGGCGTCGCGGGCGGCGATCGCCTCCTCGACGAGCGCGAGCTCCGCCGCCTTGTCGTCCGCGTACGCCATGTCGCCGTCGCCCTGGATCTCGTACGCGAGCGAGAGGTTCGTCTGGATCATGCAGCGTTCCTCGGGCGACTCGTGCTCCGCGAGGTCGTACGCGCGGTCGAGGGACGTGATCGCGTCGTACAGCGCCCACGAGTCCTCGGACCGGGCGAGCGCCGTCCCGTGGTTGTAGTGCGCCTTCCACGGCTCGACGATGTTGAGGACCCGCTGGATCCCGTAGTAGTCCGCCGCGGTCGTCGCCTCCCCGCCGTCGTAGCGGTCCTTGCCCGTCGCGGCGATCGGCGCGAGGAGCGCCAGCTTGACCCCGAGGACGAGGAGCGCGAGGACCACGGGCAGGGTCCCGACGAGCCACCACGTGCGGCGGCGCAGGCGCGCGGCGCGCAGCGCGGCGACGCCGGTGGGGCGCGGCTTGCGCGTGCCGGTCGGCGGTGTCGGGTGCGGGGTCCAGGTCATCGGCGCACCTCCACCCGGTCCGTCGTGGGCGTGCCCGACGGCGGTCGGTCGCCGTCGCCCTGCCCGTCCGGCTCTCCTGCGCCCGGGTCGGGCACGGGTCCGCCGGTCGCCGACGGCCGGGGCGCCGTCGGGCGCACGAGCGAGCGGCTGGCCGAGCGCGACCAGAACCACGCCTCGAGGCCGAGCAGCGCGACGAGTGCGAGCGCGAACGGCCAGACCACCGGGCGGTACGCCGTGACGTCGCGTCGCCCGTCGGCCGCGACCTGCTGCGGGTCGACGCCCGCGACGAGCGACGCCGTCTCGGACGGCTCCTGCCGGTGCACGTACGGCACGCCGAGCTGGTCCGCGAGCGCGGCGAGCGACTCCTCGTCGAGCATCGACAACGCCTCCACCGGCTCGCCGTCCTCGCTCGGCTGCGACCAGTCGATGATGTACTCCGCGTCCTCGGGCTCCACGTCGGGGTCGTACTCCTTCATGCGCCCGCCCTCGGCCGTGCCGTAGCCGAGCACCGCGCCGCCGTCGACCAGCGGGGCCAGCTCGGCGAACGAGCGCGGCTCGCCCTCCGCCGTCTGCTCGCCGTCGGTGAGGAAGAAGACGAGGCGCACGTTCGCCGGGTGCTGCTCGACGGACCCCTGGAGCGCGGACCGCAGCTCGTCGAGGGGCCGGTCCGTGAGCGATCCCTGCGAGTACCGCGTGATCTCGCGGTGGAACGTGTCCGCCCACGACGTGATCGCGCGCGCGTCCGTCGTCAGGGGGAGCTGGCGCGAGGCCTGGGAGTCGAACGAGATGATCGAGTAGCGGGCGCCCGGGATCGCCTCGGTGAGGCTCGCGATGTCGTGCCGCACGCCGTCGAGGCGCTCCTGGCCGCCCTCGGGCCCGTAGTCCTCGGCCGCCATCGAGCCCGTGCGGTCGACGACGAAGAACATGTCGACGTTCGCGACCGACGTGTCGCGGTCCGTCGACGCGACCGACGGCGCGAGCCCGATGATGCCGAGCAGCACCACCGCGCCGGTCCGGCGCAGCCAGGCCGCGCGCGGGGCGCCGGGTCGCGGGGCGCCGTCGGGCCCGGGGCGCCCGGCCACGACCGCCTGCCACACGGCGAGGCCGAGCAGCGGCAGCACGAGCAGCGCGAGCGCCCACAGGGGCACGAGCGGCTGGAGCGTCAGTCCGGCGAGCTTCATCGGCCCGTCACTCCTTCACCCGCCACGCGACCACGAGCAGCAGCGCGACGCCGAGGACCGCGACGAGGAACCAGCCCGCGGGCCGGTCCGTGACGATCACCTCGGGCGACGCGTCGAGCTCGACGGCCTGCTGCGCGACCACGTCGTCGACCATGCCCTGCACCGCGGCCGGGTCGTCGGCGAGGAAGTAGAGACCACCGCCGTCCTCGACCGTGCTGCGGTACTCGCTCTCCTCGGGCGTGCCCTCGTAGCGCTGCGAGCCGCCGAAGATCCCGTGCAGCGTGATGTCGCGCGACGCGACGAGGTCGGCCGCCTGGGGCAGCGTGTAGATGGGCTCACCGGAGACGTAGTTGTCGGTCGCGAGGATGATCGAGCGCGAGCGCTCGGTCTCCTCCGCGTCGAACTGGAGCGCGCAGCTCGCGAGCCCGTCGCCGATCAGGCTCGCGCCCGAGAGGTTCGCGGTCGTGCCCGCCGTGAACTGCGCGAACTCGAGGATCTCGGCGTCGTCCGACCCGCCCGTGTAGTCGAACGTGGACGGGTCCTTGTCGAGCGCGTCGATCCCGGCCTGGAGCTCCTCCTGCACGAGCGTGTAGTCGTCGGTGAGCGGGAAGACCGTGCGCGACGAGGAGTTGAAGATCGACAGCGCGATCCGCTCGCCCTCGAAGTTGTCCACGAGCTCCTGGAACACCTTGAGCACCGCGCCGTCGTACTCGATCATCGAGCCCGACACGTCGAGGCACAGCACGATGTCGCGCGTGCCGAGCCGGTCGACGACGACGTCCGTCTCGACCGGCCGCGCCGCCACCGCCCCTGCACCGACGACCGCGACGAGCAGGCCGGCCGCCGTGAGCCCCTGGAGCACGCGGTAGCGCCGCACCCAGGCGGCGAACGCGGGCACGCGCGCGAGGTACTCGGAGTTCGCGACCCAGAGCACGTCGGCGTCGACGTCGCGCGCCCGGCGCCGCCGGGCGAGCCACCAGGCGACCGCGCCCGCGGCGAGGACGGCGACGACGAGCGCGCCCCACAGCCACGGCCACAGGATCGACGAACCCTGCGGCCCGGGGACGACGGCCGTGCTCGCCGCGAGCGCGTGCCTCACCATCCGCGCACCACCGATCGCGCGCGGTCGATCGAGTCCTCGGCGTCGGTCGAGCGGGCCGCGGGGTCGTTGTCGTGGTCCGCGAACGACGGCCGGTAGTACCGCGCGATGACCTGGGTGAGGCGTCCGGCCTCGCCGATCTGCTGGATCTCCGAGAGCGTCATGGACGACGCGTCCTGCCCGAGGCGGCCCGTGGCGAAGCCCCGCATCTCGGCCGAGAGCGCGAGGTGCAGGGCGCGCTCGTCGAGCTCGCCCGCGCGGAACCGCTCCGCGACGGCGTCCAGCCGCTGCTCGTACTCGGCGCGCAGCGACGCGTACGGGTCGTAGGGGCCGGTGGGGAGCAGGGGCGCGGGGGGCGGCGCGGCCTTCTCCGCCGCGCTCGCGCGCGTCAGCCAGACGACCAGGAACACGACGGCGGCCGCCGCGAGGACCAGCACGATCCCCAGGACGGTCCACCACCCCGAGTAGCCCACGGGGTCGACGAGCTCATCGACGGGCACGCTTCTGCCTCCCCAGGAGCTCGACGAACCGCTGCACGACGTCGTCCGAACCCTCGACGAGCACGCCCTCGATCTGGAGGGTGCGCAGCCGGTCCGCGACCTCGGCCCGCCGCGTGGCGAGGGCCTGGGCCGCGGACTCGGCGAGCGCGGCCCGGCCGCGCAGGAACGCCGGCAGGCGCAGCGTCCCGTCGACGTCCGCGACCTCGCCGGTGGCGTGCGGTCCCGCGCCCGCCCCGACGGGGGAGAGGTCCGCGACCTGGACGACCATGACCTCGTGGCGCACACGCAGCGATCGCAGGAGCTGCTCGTGCTCGGCCGCGGGCCGCGCCTCGTCGGTCACGACCACGATCAGCGAGCGGCGCCGGAACGCGGACCGGGCGCGGTCCAGCGGGCGACCCAGGTCGCTCGCGGGCGCGTCGGGCCGCCACAGGTCCTCCACCGTGCGCAGCAGCACCTCGAGGTCCTGCGTGCTCGCGCGGGGAGGGAGCTGGACGAGCCGCCGGGCGTCGCCCGCGACGAGCGCGACCCGGTCGCCCCGGTCGCGCGCGAGGTACGCGACGAGCGCGCAGCAGAAGCTCGCGATCTCCGCCTTGGTCTCGCCGCTCGGGGCGGTCGCGCCCATCGTGCGGCCGGTGTCGACGACGAGCACGAGGTTGAGGTTCGACTCGCGCACGAACCGGCGGATGATCGGGAGGCCCGCGCGCGCCGACGACTTCCAGTCGATGTCGCCGACGTCCTCGCCCGGCGCGTAGAGGTGCAGGTCGTCGAAGTCCTGGCCGTGCCCCTTGAAGACCGACCGGTGCCGTCCCTCGAGCAGGCCGGACGCCCGGCGCGCGACCGGGAGGTCGAGCCGGGCCCGGACCTGGGCGAGACGGGAGACGTCGGGCACGTGGTGCTCTCTCGAGAAGGTGAGGGGGTCGCTCAGGGCGTCGGGACGGCGTCGAACACCGCGTCCACGAGCTGCTCCGGCGGCACGTTGTTCGCGAGCGCGTCGAACGTGCGCACCAGGCGGTGCCGCAGCACCGAGTAGCGGACGGCCTTGATGTCGTCCGGGATGACGTACGCGCGGCCCGCGAGGATCGCGAGCGCCTGGCCCACGCGCATGAGCGCGATGCCGCCGCGCGGCGACGCGCCCACGCGCACGTGGCGG
The DNA here is from genome assembly GCF_042723955.1 of Cellulosimicrobium cellulans. Taxonomy (GTDB): domain Bacteria; phylum Actinomycetota; class Actinomycetes; order Actinomycetales; family Cellulomonadaceae; genus Cellulosimicrobium; species Cellulosimicrobium cellulans_H. Next base: position 42,341 of record NZ_JBHXIC010000031.1, read on the forward strand.
TCGAGGCCGGGGATCGGGCGCGGGCCGGAGAGGCGCGTCGTGTTGATGAGGTCGACGACGTAGCGCTTGATCGAGTCGTCCACGTACACGTCGTCGACGAGGCCGCGCAGGAACCGGACGTCGTCGAGCGAGATCGGCTGCGCGGTGAGGGGCTGCGTCATCTGCCCGGTCGCGATGCGCTGGAGGATCTCGAGCTCCTGCGGCGGCGTCGGGTAGGTGAGCACCTCCTTCATGAGGAAGCGGTCCATCTGGGCCTCGGGCAGCACGTACGTGCCCTCCTCCTCGATGGGGTTCTGCGTCGCGAGCACCATGAACGGGTCCGGCAGCACGAAGTTCTCGCCGCCGATCGACGTCTGCTTCTCCTGCATCGCCTCGAGCATCGCCGACTGCGTCTTGGCGGACGAGCGGTTGATCTCGTCGAGCAGGACGACGTTGGCGTGCACCGGACCGAGCTGGGTCGTGAACTCGCCGGTCGCGTAGTTGAAGATCTGCGTGCCGACGATGTCGTTCGGCATGAGGTCGGGCGTGCACTGGATGCGGTGGAACGACCCGTCGACCGCCGCGGCGAGCGTTTGCGCCGCCGTCGTCTTGGCGAGCCCCGGCACGGACTCGAGCAGGATGTGCCCGCCCGCGAGGAGCGAGCTGACGAGCGCCGTGCGCAGCGCGTCCTGGCCGACGACGCGCTGGTCGAAGACCTGGCCGACGCGCTTGAGCAGGTGGCTCGCGCGGTCGAGGTCCTGCGTCGAGATGCTGCCGTGCCCTGCGGCCATCGATCGTCCTCCGGGTCGTGCGTGGGTCGTGCGGGTGTGGTCCCGTGCGCGGCCGGAAGGGTGGACGGAGCGTCGCGAGCCCCCGGCGAACCCGGCCCAGTATGCCAGCGCGGCCCCCGTCGGACCGGGCGTCGTCCACAGGTCCGGGTGGGGAGAGGTCCCCACCGGTTCTCCGCACGGCCGGCCCTGGGGAGCGTCTCGCGCGCATGTCGGGAATGTCGTGCGGGCGCCCGGAGGTTGGGTCGTCATGAGCACCGACGCCGTCGGCACGACCGACGCCACCGCCCCTGACGTCGCCGCTGCCGGGCTCGGCGAGCCCGCGCTCCTCGCGCTCGTCGCCGCACGCCACCAGGGCGTGCTCGCGACGGTCAAGAAGGACGGGCGACCCCAGCTCTCCAACGTCCTCTACGCGTGGGACCCCGATGCGGGCGTCGCGCGCGTCTCCGTCACCGCCGACCGCGCCAAGACCCGCAACGCCGCGCGCGACCCGCGCGTCTCGCTCCAGGTGAGCGCCGAGGACTTCTGGAGCTACGCCGTCGTGGAGGGCGACGCGGAGCTGAGCGCGGTCGCGCTGGACCCGCACGACGACGCCGCCGACGAGCTCGTCGACACGTTCCGCGCAGCCTCCGGGAGCGAGCACCCCGACTGGGAGGATTTCCGGCGCGCGATGGTCGCCGACCGCCGCCAGGTGCTGCGCGTGCGCGCGACGCGGGTCTACGGGATGGCCCGGCTCCCGCAGCCGTGACGCGATGACCGGAGGGGTCCGCGCGCTCGATACCCTGGTCCGGTGACCACGACTGCCCTGCGCCGCGCGCCGTCGGACGCCCGACCCGCGAACCCGTGGTGGCTCGTCCTCGCCGGACCGTTCGCCGTCGTCGTCGCCGTCGTCGCGGTGCTCGCCGCCGGCGCGTTCTCGGCCGCGTTCACCGTCCCGGCCGGCTTCCCCGACCCGGGCGCGCTCGCGCGCCTCGGCACCCCGGTCGTCACGGTCCTCACCGAGCTCTCCGTCGCGCTGACGCTCGGCTCGCTCGTCCTCGCGGCGTGCGTGCTGCCCGCCGGGATGCCGGTCCGCAAGGCGCTCGGGGTCGCGGGCGCGTCGGCCGCGACGTGGGCCGTGCTGTCGGTCGTGCAGGTCGTGCTGCGCTACTCCTCGATCTCGAGCACGCCCATCACGGGCCCGACGTTCGGCGACCAGCTCGGCCTGTTCGTCTCGCAGGTCAGCCTCGGGCGCAACTACCTCGCGATCATCGTCGTCGCGGCCCTGACGTCCGCCGCCGCGCTCGCGGTGCGCAGCGCGACGGGCGCGATGTGGACGGCCGCGCTCGCGCTCGTCGCGATCGCGATGCAGGCCAACACGGGTCACGCCGCGGGCGCGGTCAGCCACGAGCTCGCGGTCTCCTCGATGTTCCTCCACCTGGCCGGCGCCGCGCTGTGGGTCGGTGGCCTGGGCACGCTCGCCGTCGTGCGCGTCCGCGGCGGGCTGGGCCGCGCGGACTTCGCGGCGTCCGTCGCGCGGTACTCCGCGATCGCGCTGTGGTGCTACGTCGCCGTCGCCGTCTCGGGGATCGCGAACGCAAGCATCCGCGTCGACACGCTCGCGGGCCTCACCACCGACTACGGCATCCTCCTGCTGACCAAGCTCGCGCTGCTGCTGGTTCTCGGCGCCGTGGGCTTCGCGCACCGCGAGCTCGTCGTGCGGCGGCTCTCCGGCCCGACGGCGGTCGCGCGGCCGGGCGCCGACCGCACCTCGTCGAAGGGTTCCTCGAAGCCCGCGGCGAAGGCCTCGTCGAACGGCTCGTCGAGCAAGGCGGCGACGTCGTCGTCCACGGGCGCGAAGGGCGCCGCCGCGGAGGGCACGCGCTGGCTGTTCTGGCGCCTCGTCGCGGTCGAGCTCGCGATCATGGGCGCGGTGTCCGGCGTCGCCGTCGCGCTCGGGTCGACCGCGCCGCCGGTGCCGCAGGAGGAGCCGCTCGACACCTCCGCCGCGTACCAGGTGACGGGGCACGCGCTGCCGCCCGAGCCGACGCTCGCGCGCTGGTTCACCGAGTGGCGCTGGGACCTGCTGCCCGCGTTCGCGTGCGTCGCGGCGCTCGTCGTCTACCTGCGCTGGGTGCGTCGCCTCGCGAAGCGCGGCGACTCCTGGTCGGTGGGACGCACGGTCTCGTGGTGCCTCGGCATCCTCATCCTCTTCTGGGTGACCTCGGGCGGGCCGGCCATGTACGGCCACGTGCTGTTCAGCGCGCACATGGTGCAGCACATGATCCTGGCCATGGTCGTGCCGATCTTCCTCGTGCTCGCCGCGCCCGTGACGCTGCTCCTGCGTGCGGTGCCGCCGCGCAAGGACGGGTCCCGCGGCCCGCGCGAGTGGGTGCTCGCGATCGTGACGTCGCGCGTGGGCCAGTTCTTCGCCAACCCGATCGTCGCCGCGGTGAACTTCGCCGGTTCGATGATCGTCTTCTACTACACGCCCGCGTTCGAGTACGCCCTGACGACGTACGCCGGGCACCTCGCGATGCTCGCGCACTTCACGCTCGCGGGGTACCTGTTCGCCAACGCGCTCGTCGGGATCGACCCGGGCCCGCACCGGCCGCCCTACCCGCAGCGCCTGCTCCTGCTCTTCGCGACCATGGCGTTCCACGCGTTCTTCGGCGTCGCGCTGACGTCGGGCGAGGTGCTGCTCGTCCCCGAGTGGTTCGGCCTGCTCGGCCGCGAGTGGGGCCCGAGCGCCATCGCCGACCAGCAGCGCGGCGGCGGCGTCGCCTGGGGCATCGGCGAGCTCCCGACGCTCATCCTCGCCATCGTGGTCGCGGTCATGTGGACACGCTCCGACGAGCGCGAGGCCCGGCGGAGCGACCGCCAGGCCGACCGCGACGGCGACGCCGAGCTCCAGGAGTACAACGCCATGCTCGCCGAGATGTCGAAGCGCGACGACTGACCCCCTTCCCGGGGGGGGGACGAAAAATATGTGGAGGTGTTGAAAAAAAAACACAAGAGCAAATGAGGT